>WRPF01000002.1:71999-194070 GCA_009773335.1 Caulobacteraceae bacterium | reverse complement strand
GCGCCCCGTCCCTCCGGCTTGGGTGAAGCCGGGCCACCGGCGACGCCTGCGTCGACGGAGAACGAAAAGCGAGGCCGCGAAGCGTGATGCTTGTGCGGATGTCGAAACGCGCCTCGGTAGACCGTGAGGAGGACCGCGGGCCCCAGAGTGCCATGGGGGCCCGCATACGATCTTTGACAGAAGCGAAGACCGAAGGTGAACGCAACACCGATGCGGGCCATAGGCCCGCGGTCCTGCTTGCCGTCAGCCCTGCCGGTTCAGCCTAGTTCAGGCTGGCGAACTGCATGGCCTGGGTGCTGACAGCCATCAAGGCGGCGAAACCGACCGCAAGGGTCAGCGCAACCATGCCGACAGCCGTAACGCATTCGCCAAATACGCGAAATCTGTTCATCGGTCGCTCCTCCGGCCGCCCTCTCTCTGATGGAGACGGTCGACCTTGGGGGGAGCATGATCCGGGCCACGCGGTGCGTCAAGCGGCCGCGCCGGGTCCGCGATCACTCCGCCGGGTGGCGCACGGCGGGATCGCTTTGCCGGGTGGAGACGCGGCCGAAGAACGGCTTCACCACGCGCTCGAAGCGGTCGACGAGCACGAACACCGCCGGCACGAAGACGAGCGACAGAAGCGTCGAGAGGATCAGCCCGCCGATCACCGCCACGCCCATGCCCTGGCGCAGCGCGCCGTCGACGCCCCACCCCGCCGCCGCCGGGATCATGCCCGCCGACATGGCGATGGTCGTCATCACGATGGGCCGCGACCGCTTGGCGCCGGCCTCCATCAGCGCCTGGTTGCGCGACTTGCCGCGCCGGATTTCCTCGATTGCGAAATCGACCAGCAGGATCGAGTTCTTCGTCACGATGCCCATCAGCATGAGAAAGCCGATGAACACGAACAATGACAACGGCTGGCCGAACACGAGCAGCCCCACGAACGCGCCGCCGATGGACAGCGGCAGCGCCGTCATGATCGTGAACGGCTGGAAGAAGTCGCGGAACAGCAGCACCAGAACGCCGTAGATCAGCAGGATGCCCCACAGCATCGCGTTGCCGAAATTACCCACGAGTTCGGCGAGATCCTCGGTGCTGCCGGCGGGAAGAAGGCTGATGCCGGCGGGCAGTTTGGACGCCTCAGGAAGCGCCATCGCCTTCTCGATCGCATCGCCGATCTCGCCCTGCACGACGTTCGCCGACACCGTGACCTTGCGCTGGCGGTCGCGCCGCTCGATGGCCGCTTCACCCGCGCCGAAGCGTACTTCGGCAACAGCGTCGAGACGGATCGCCTCGCCCGTTCCGGTCCGCACGCGCAAGGCCCGGATCGTTTCAAGGTCAGTGCGCGCATCGGGACGCAACAGCACGCGGATGGGAATCTGGCGATCTGGCAGCGTGAATTTCGGCAGATTCTGGTCCACGTCACCGCCGGTCGCCACGCGCACCGCGCTCGCAAGATCGGCCGCAGACACGCCAAGCCGGCTCGCCGCGTCCGCCCGCGGCGTGATCTGGATTTCCGGCCGCACGAGGCTCGCGGAGGATTTCACGTCCGCGAGCTCGGACATGGTCCGCATCTTCGCAACGAGATTGTCGGCGGCGACCCGCAAGGCATCGGGATCGTCGCCTACGTATTCCAGCGTGATGTCGGCGCCGCGTCCGCCGCCCTGGAACTGAAGGAACGAGACGCGCACGTCCGGTGCGTTGGAGACCAGCGGTCGCAATTCCTGCTCGATCTCGTTCGCCGAGCGTTTGCGATCATTGCGCGGCACAAGCTGCACGTTGAGCGACCCCGAACTCACGCCGCCATCGACGGCGTTCGCGGAAATGAACACGCCCTCCACTTCCTTGACCTGGCGTACCTTCGCAGCGAGCTGCGAGAGCGTGCGGTCGGCATTGGCAAGCGGCGTGCCCGGCGGGAACTCCACGCTCATCGCAATGCTGCCGTTGTCGAGGCGCGGGATGAAGGTCATCGGCACAAGGCCAAGAACCACCGGCGCGAGCGAAGCGATGAACACCGCAAGCCCCATCGCCGCGGCGATGAACGGACGACGGATCGCCCAGCCGAGCGCCTTCAGGTAGGTGTTCGTCAGCGCACCCGGTGGGCGTTCCGCATGACCGCCCTTGAGGAAAAATGCCGCCATCATCGGCGTGATCAGGCGCGCGACAAGCAGCGAGAAGAACACCGCGAACGCCACGGTGATGCCGAATTCCTTGAAGAACTGGCCCGTGGTTCCAGTCATGAAGCTGACGGGCACGAACACGACGATGATCGTCGCCGAGGTCGCCACCACCGCAAGCCCGATCTCGTCGGCCGCCTCAAGTGCTGCCTGATAGGCGCTCTTGCCCATCCTGATATGGCGCACGATGTTTTCTATCTCGACGATCGCGTCATCGACGAGCACCCCCGCCACAAGGCCGAGCGCAATGAAGGTGATCATGTTGAGCGTGAAGCCCATCGGCTCGATCGCCGCGAACGTCGGCAGGATCGCCAGCGGGATCGCCAGCGCCGCAATCACCGTCGCGCGCCAGTCGCGCAGGATCAGCAGCACGACGAGCACCGCGAGCAGCGCACCTTCGATCAGCGCCGCTTCGCTGGATTCCTTCAATCCCTTGACGAAATTCACCGGCGTACCGAGCACACGGAAGTTGAGGCCCGGGTTTTCCTCTTCGAGCGCATCGAGCTTTGCGGTCATGCCGTCGTAGACATCGACCTCGCTGCTGCCCTTGGCGCGCTGGACGAGGAAGGAGATCACCGGCTGACCATTGTAGCGCGACACTGCAGCAAGTTCGCTCTGCGCATCCACGACGCGCCCGAGGTCCGCCAGCCGCACCGAGCGGCCGTCCACGAGAACGACGCGCGAGTCCGCAAGGCCTTCCACGGTGTCGGCGCCGCCCAGCGTCCGAATGGATTGCGCCTGACCGCCGACTTCCGCGCGCCCGCCGGGAAGATCGGCGTTCTGCGACCGCAGCTGCCGGCTCACGTCCGCCGCAGTGATGCCGAGTGCGACGAGACGTTCGGGATCGAGTTCGATGCGCACTTCGCGGTTCACGCCGCCGAGACGGCGGATCTGGCTCAACCCCTTCACGGCGAGAAGTTCGCGGGAGAGTTCATTGTCGATGAACCACGAGAGATCGCGGTCGGTCTTTCCCGCCCACTCCACCGCCATGTAGGCGATCGGCTCGGCGGCGGCGGCGTCGCGCTGGATCACCGGCTCCTGCACGTCGGCGGGCAGTTCGCTGCGGATGCGTGTCATCGCGTCACGTGCGTCCTCGACGGCGCGCGACACATCCGTGCCGCTCTGCAGCTCGATGACCGTCTGGGAAACGCCGGGGCTCACCGTGGACGTGATGCGCTTGACGCCCTGCACTCCCGTGAGCGCCGCTTCGGCGCGTTGCGTCACCTGGGTTTCAAGTTCGCCGGGCGCTGCGCCCGGCTGGGCGACGGTGACGATGACGACCGGAAACTCGATGTTCGGCAGCTGGTTGATCGGCAGGCGATCGTAGGCGGTGAGCCCCGCGAAGAGCAGCGCCAGGAACAGCACGATCGGCGGGATCGGATTCCGGATCGCACCGGCGGAGATATTGAGGGCCATCAGCGAATTCCGGCGGTGTGCGCAACAAGGAAAATGTCCGCCATGAACGGGCGGACGAGGCGTTCAGTTTGTGGGCGGGACGACATGCCTTATCCGCCGGACCGGCCGCGCAGGCCGGTCTTCGGCGTCGCGGCGGGCGGCGCGGGAGGCGGCGCGGCGGATGCGGTCTGCCCAATCTTCACGGGCGTGATGACGTCGCCGTCCTGCAGGAATGCGGCGCCCCCGGCGACGATGCTGGCGCCCGCCGACAGGCCGCTCTCGATGGCGACAAGACCGTTCTCGCGCGCGCCGACCGTCACCGCCGTGCGCTTCACGCGATTTTCGGACCCGAGAACGAACACGTACGCCTGGCGATCCTGGAAGGTCACGGCGGTCTGCGGCGCCGCGATCATCTGGCGCGGCGGCAGCTCGGCCTCGCCACGCAGGAACATGCCGGCGCGCAGCTTGGCGTTCGCGGGCAGATCGAACACCGCCTCACCCGTGCGGGTCCTGGAGTCGATCGCCGCCGGCATGCGCCGCAGCTGCGCGACGATCGGCGTGCCGTCGACGAGCTGGAACGTGGCGGACTGTCCCGGCCGCATGAGCAGCATGTCCGCCTCGCCAACCTCGGCGCCGAGTTCGAGCGCGTTGCCGCCGACGATGCGGAACAGCGGTTGGCCGTCGACCAGCCGGCCGACCTCCGCTGTCCGTTCAATGACGAGGCCCGCGTTCGGGGCGCGGATATATCCGCCTTCGAGGCGCGCGCTCACTTCCGCGAGCTGTGCGCGTGCCGCGGCGAGGCGTGCGTCGGCGGCGAGCGAGGCGGCGCGGCGCGCTTCGATGGCTTCGGTGGAAAGCGCGCCGGACTCGCGGATCGATTCCGCGCGATGCAGCTCACTGGCCGCACGCACCTGGGCGGCGCGGGCTTCGGCGACGCTGGCTTCGGCCGCGCTTCCCTGCGCGTTGGCGACGCGGGTATCGAGGCGCGCGAGCGGCTGGCCCTCGCGTACCGTGGCGCCCTCTTCCACCAGCAGCGCCGTCACGCGAACGCCGGTCACCGGCGCGAACACGCGCACGTCTATCTTCGGGCGCGCCTCGCCGGACAACGACATGCGTTTCGTGAACGGTTGTTCGGCCACCGTCATCACTGTGACGCTCTGCGCGGCGGTGGATTTCTCCTCCGGCTTCTCGCCGCCGCCGTGGCTGAGGAAGAACACGGCAGCAAGCGCTGCGATGATCGCCGCCGCGCCGCCCCACACCACGAGCGGGCTCGTCTCGCCCGTTTCATGCGGCGAGACCTCGTGCGGGGGCTCCTGCGGATCGTCGGTGTTCATGGTCAGCTCTCTGGGGAAACAACTAGGCGCGCGGTCCGGCGCGGCGACGTCGCCTGCGCCGGCTTGAGCACGCGTTCGACAAATGTGCGGAAGGCCGCAGCAAGCTGCTCGCCGCCTTCGGCGCCGACGATGGCAGCGCGCAGGACAAGCCCGTCGATCATCAGCGTGACGAGCCGCGCCGCCGTGTCGGGATCGACGCTGCGCTCCACCGACCCGCGCCGCTGGCCGGCGGCGATCGCGCGTGCCAGCCTCTCCTGCATCTCAAGTATGCGTCCAGCGAACCGCTTTGCGAGCGCGGGATCGCGCATCGCTTCGGCCAGTACGTCGGCGGTCAGCGGCTGGTTTTCCCCGCACCGGCACACCACGTCCCGCGCGATGTTGACGAGGCTTTCGGTGATGTCGGCGCCGGCGGCGATGGACTCGATCAACGCCTCCGTCGCGCGCTGGTCTTCCTCGGCGATGGTAAGGATGATGTCGGCCTTCGACGGGAAGTAGCGGTAAAGTGCGCCGGCGGAGATGCCCGCCGCCGCGCATATCTCGTGCATCGAGGCCTGATGGAAGCCGCGCTTGCGGAAGCACGTCATCGCCGCCTCGACGATTTCCCGGCGACGGCGCTGGGCGAGGGCGGGATCGGCCAGTCTGGCCATGCGACGCGGACTCCTGAACTTGGTCCCAGATTCTGACCGGGGCCTTGCCCCGGCGATGCTGCATTGCATATAAAGCGAACGTTCGTTCTTTAAATGTTAAGGGCCTCCCAACTTGTCAAGCGCATGTTGCGTCTCGGCGATGGCCGGGCGACCTGAGCAAGCCCTTGCGCGCCAAGGGTTCGGTGCGGGAACGATTCGGGATCACGCGATGAAGATGCACGCCAAACCCTTGCTTATGGTTACTGTCGGCGCGATGGCCTTAGGTGCCTGTTCGACCATGCCAGACCGGAAGGCGACCGCGCCGGACCTGCCCGCGGGCTGGACCGACGTGGAAACACAGGCGAACGCCGAAGCTCTCACGGACTGGTGGACCGGCTTCAACGACCCCGCGCTCGATGAACTGGTCGCCGACGGGTTGGCGAGCGGCCCATCTGTCCGCATCGCCGCCCTTCGCGTGAAGGAAGCGCGCGCGCTCTCGCGCCAGACCATCGGCGATTTCCTGCCCGCGATCGGCGCCCAGGCCGGCGGCGGCTACACGCGTGTCATCGACGGCCCCGATCTCACCGGCTCGTTCCAGTCCTTCGTCGGCGGCGGCGCGCTCGTGCGCGAGTCCGAGCAGTTCGTCGGCTCCTACGGGCCGACCATGTCATGGGAAATTCCGCTGTTCGGGCGCATCGAGGCATCCGCTGTCGGAGCACGCGCCAACACGCGCGTTGCGATGGAAGACCTGCGCGGCGCGCGCGCCGCGCTCGCGGGCGACGTGGCGCAGGCCTATGTGGATTTCCGTGCGGGCCAGCAGCGGGTAGCCGCGCTGCAGGAAGCTGCGGAGATTTCAGATCAACTCGCGCGGATCGTGCAGACGGGCGCGGACGCGGGGTTCACGGCGCCTGCCGACGCCGCCGATGCGCGCAGGCTAGCTGAATCGACGCGCGCGCGCGTGCCCGACGTCGTCATGTCCGCGCGCCAGGCGGCGGCGCGTCTGGCAGTGCTACGCGGTCGCGCGCCCGGCACGGAACCGGAAGATGTCGCCGCAACCCTCAACGCGATTGCGCCGGTGCCGTCCTACGCCCTCTCGACGGCGCCGGCGGCGCCTGCCGACCTCCTGCGCCTTCGACCCGACATCGCACAGGCGCAGGCACGCACGCTTGTCGCCGCTGCAGCGCTCGGCGTATCCCGCGCGGACCTCCTGCCGCAGATCCGTCTGACTGGCAGCATCGACATCACCGACAACATCATCGGGTCGGCCGTGCCGGAACGGCTTGCGCAAGGCTCACTGACGCCCGGCATCACGATGCCGCTCTTCGACTGGGGCCGGCGCTGGTCCGCCACGAAAGTGCGCGACGCGCAGTTCGAGCAGTCGCTCGTGACCTATCAGTCTACCGTCAACAACGCTGTCGGCGAGGCCTCGCTCGCACTCGCCGCGCTCGCACAGGGACAGCAGAGACTGGACGCGACGCGCAACGCCGAGACGGCGGCGGAAGCGACGGCGCGCGGCGTACGGGCCTCCTTCGGCGCCGGCATCGCGAGCCTTTCGGATCGTCTGCGCGCGGAACAGCAACTCATCGATGCACGCGTATCGCGCATAGGCGCCGAGCAATCTCAAGCCAGCGCCGCCATCCAGGTATACCGCGCCTTCGGGGGCGGGCCGCCGCCACTCAACCGCGCGCAGCAGCGTTGATGCGTGGGCCGTTGCCCCCCTTGTTCTGCCCGCGCCGTCACATGTCGAACTCGATGGAGCGCGTGTAACGTGTAAAACGCCTCAGAAATCAGCTCGGGCACGCGTTGCTGCTCGTGATTGAGGCGAGACGCATTGTCGAACGCGCGGCGACGCCGGGAGGCGAGCGCCCATTTGTGGCTTGTCACGCCGTCAGTTCACGAAACAAGCTGGCGGCGTCGGCGGCGCGACGCATGCGATCGAGCCGATCCGGCTCTCTCAGCTTGCGCGCGACGGCGGCGAGAGCATTGAGATTTTCGCTCTGCGCCAGCGGAAGCAGCAGGAGGAACACGAGATCAACCGCGCACCCATCGATGGCGTCAAAGTCAATCGGCCGCTTCAGACGCGCCAGGAGCCCGAACGGCCTTCGCACTTCGTTGAGTCGTGCGTGGGGAACAGCGATGCCGCTGCCCATACCCGTCGAGCCAAGCGCCTCCCGCTTCATCAATTCCTGCGTGATCGAGGCGGCGTCCAACCCTTGGGCGGCGGCGGCTCGGGAGGCGAGATCGTGTATGAGCCGCGCCCTGTCGGACGCTCGAATGTCGACCAGCACGTCGGTCGGCGAGAGAAATTCCTCAATATTCATGACCGCTCCAATGACGGGCGAACCCGAGGCTTGCGATTTGCACATCGCTCAATCCGGCGCTCGCAAGCGGTACCCGACCCCGGTCTCGGTCAGGAGATAATGGGGACGCTCGGGATCGCTCTCGATCTTCTGGCGAAGCTGACGCACATAGACCCGCAGATACTGCGCATCGGTCGGCTCATCCCAAAGATGTCCGAGCAGGAACTTGTGCGTCAGGACCTTTCCAGCATGCTGCACCAGCAGACGCAGCAGCTCATATTCCTTGGGCGATAGTCTGACATCCTTGTCGCCGACCTTCACGACGCGCCGGACAAGATCCACCGACAGGTCATCGACGCGAAAGATCGGCCGCTCGCCGGTACTCTGCAGCTGGTGGCGCAGGGCGGCCCGCATGCGCGCCAGCAATTCATCGAGACCGAACGGCTTTGTGACATAGTCGTCGGCGCCGCTATCAAGCGCCTCCACCTTCCCCGCCTCGTCATCCCGACTGGACAGCACGACGATCGGAACGCTCTCAAGTCCGGCGCGGATACGGCGCAACAGATCGAGGCCTTGCATGTCGGGTAGTCCGAGATCCAGGATGATCAGGTCCGGCGCCTTCGACAACATGTCCATCGCCATCTTGCCGTTGGACGCCTCCAGGATTTCGTAACCCTGCGTATGCAGTCCAAGTCGCAACAATTTGCGGATCGGCGGCTCGTCATCGACGATGAGCACCTTGAGAGGGGCGGCGCTCATGCTGCGGTATCCATGCGCGCGCCTTGCGGCGGAACAGGAAGCATCACTGTGAACACGGCGCCCGAACGATCGCTCCTGTTGGCCGCAGTGATCGTGCCCCGCATCGCCTCCACGAACCCGCGCGAAATCGCGAGTCCCAGACCCGTGCCCGCACGCACATGATCCTCCTTGTGCGCGCGGTAGAATTTGTCGAAAATACTGGCCAGATCGGCCGTTGGAATGCCGTCTCCCTCGTCGAGAACCTGAAGCGCGACCGCGTCCCCTTCTCGCCGGGCCGTGATCCGGATCGCGGTGTCGGGTGGCGCATACTTCGCTGCGTTGTCGAGCAGATTGAAAAGCACCTGCTCGAACAGGACCGGATCCAGCGCCAGCATGGGCAAATTGGTCTCAAGATCGAGTTCGACGCGATGCAGCGCCAGCATCTTGCTCGTCCGCCGCAAGGTCGCGCCGACAATCTCGCCGATATCATGCAAAGCGGTCTTGGCGACGACGGCCCCTGACTCCAGTTTCGTCATGTCGAGGAGATTGCCGATGAAGCGATTGAGACGCTCGCCTTCGTCGATGATCGTGCCGAGCAGGTCGGCTTTCTCCTCCGCTGTCAGCATCGGCGAAACATCCCGCAGAGTGACCGCCGTTCCGATCACGGCTGCAAGGGGCGTGCGCAAGTCATGCGACAACGAGGTGAGCAACGCCGAACGCAGCCGTTCCGTTTCCACGGCCCGCTGCACCCGGTCCATGTCATCCACCAGGTGGACGCGCTCGATGGCCAACGCCGCCTGGTCAATCAGCGCATCCAGCAGCCTGCGCTCGTCGGGCGTCAGGAGCGCGCCGGGCTTGTCGGCGTCGATGCCGATCATCCCCACAGACCCGCGCCCGGTGCGCATCGGAAGGAACAGGCGTTTTGCGCCGGGAAGAGTGTCGGACCCGCGACCGGCCGGGCGATCGTTCTGCCAAGCCCATTTCGCCGCGGCCAGATCGGCGCTGTCGAGCGTATCCTCTGGCGGATAGCCGGCTCTCACCGCCACGGACTCGCCTTCCGGCAGCAGCAGCACCACGCGCACCTTGAGCATCAACGCCGTCTGGTATGCGGTCGCCCACAGCACATCATCGAGCGTCCCGACGCCGGCGAGCTTTCGGCTGAACGCATAGAGCGCCTGTGTGGTGCGCGCGCGCGCGATCGCCGTGATCGCCATGACGCGCGCGCGCGCGGCCAAATTCGAGACCACGACCGCGACCAGCAGGAAGAACAGGAATGCAGAGACATTTCTGGGATCCGCAATCGTGAACGCATACAGCGGCTCCATGAAAAAGAAGTTGTAACTCAGCGAGGCCACGACGCTGGCCAGGATTGACGGCCACAACCCGAAGCCCACGGCGACGCCAACGATCGCCGTCAGAAACAGGAGATCGACACTCTCGAGCCCGACAAGGGGCTGCAGCAGCTTGCTGGCGGCCAGAGCCGTGAAGACGGCGGCCGGAGCGGCGGCGTACCCAATCCAGTTTGTACCTGGCGCCGCTCCCCGGGCTTTGGTCGGCGCCCCGGTCGGCGTCTCGGCGGCGACATCCTCGCCGGCGATGACATGCACACTTATGTTGCCCGCCCCGCGCACCAGGTCGTGCACGACTGAGCCGTGTACGATTTCGAACCAGCGCGAGCGTGCGGATTTTCCGACAATGATCTGCGTGATGTTGTTCGCCTGCGCGAAATCGATCACGTCGTCTGCGATACGGCGATGTCCGCCCGGTATGGTCACGGCTTCGCCGCCCAGCGCTCGCGAAAGGCGCAGCGACTCGGAGATGCGGTCGCGCTGCGGATCGGTGAGTTGCACGCTGCGCTGTGTTTCCACGTAGAGGCCGGTCCATGGACCATGCAGACGGTCCGCCAGCCGCTTGGCGTAGCGTACGAGGCCGGATGTGCGCGGGTCTTCGCTGACGCATACGAGAATCCGTTCGCCCGCCGCAAGCGGTCCCTCGATGGCGTGAGCCTGCATCTGCTTGAGCAGTTGCTCGTCGACCCGCTCGGCAGTTCGCCGCAGCGCCAGCTCGCGCAGCGCCGTGAGATTGGTCGGCGAGAAAAAATGCTCCAGCGCGCGTTCCGCCTGGCGGGGAACGTAGACCTTCCCCTCCTTGAGCCGCTGGATGAGATCGTCGGGGGTGACGTCAACGAGCTTGACGGCGTCGGCGCGGTCAAACACCGAATCCGGCACCGTCTCGCGCACACGCACGCGCGTGATCTGCGCGACGACATCGTTGAGACTCTCGATGTGCTGGATGTTGACTGTGGTGTAGACGTCGATGCCTGCATCCAGGATATCCTGGACATCGAGATACCGCTTCGGATGCTGGCTTCCAGGCGCGTTCGTATGCGCCAGTTCGTCGACGAGAACGATTTGCGGATGGCGAGCGAGAATGGCGTCGAGATCCATCTCCTCCAGCCCCTGCTCCTTGTATTCGATGCGACGGCGGGGAATGATTTCCAGCCCGGTTACAAGCGCTTCTGTCTCCTTGCGCCCATGCGTTTCCACAACGCCGATAACGACGTCGTAGCCATCCTTCTTCCGCGCGACGGCCGCCTGCAGCATTTCGTACGTCTTGCCGACGCCCGGCGCCGCTCCGACGAAAATCCGTAGCCGACCAACGCGGCTCTCCTCACGCCGAGCCGCCTCAAGAAGCGCATCCGGCGATGGGCGCCTTTCGTGAGAGCTTCTGGGGTCCGGCATTGGGTACTCGGTTTCCGTCCCGGCTACGCAGTTTCAACTTAACACGTCGACGCCAGTCCTGTCGCCGCCCTCGCCGGTATCGCCGCAGCTAGTCTACCGGCGTGGCCGTGGAACTGGCGGGTGCGAGCGTATCGAGCGCCAAGTTCAGCTCAAGAACATTGACGCGCGCATCGCCAAGCACGCCGAGCGGCGGCGCGACGATGGCGCGCTCAACGAGGAGAGCAACCTTCGCTTCGTCGAGATGGCGGGCGGCAGCCACGCGCGGAACCTGGAACCGCGCCGCCGCCGGCGAGATGTCGGGATCCAGTCCGGAGCCCGACGCCGTCAGCAAGTCCGACGGTATCTGGGACGGATCCCCGCCGTAGCGTGCGGCGTCTGCCTGAATCCGCTCCGCCAACGCGCGCGATGAGGGCCCGAGATTCGACCCCGAAGAAGAGCGCCCGTCATAGCCTTTCCCGGCCGCGGAGGGCCGGCCCCAGAAATAGTCCGGACGCGAAAAGGCCTGACCAATCAGCCCCGAGCCAACAACCTGCCCCTCACGGGTGATGAGGCTGCCATTGGCCTGATGTGGAAACACGACCTGTCCGAAACCCGTCATCGCAAGCGGATAGCCAACGCCGACCAGGAGCGTGAACAGGCCCAACAACACGGCCGCGGCGCGAAAATGCTGCATCATGGTTTACACCCTTACGCTAGACCAACGGCGGAGACGACGAGGTCGATCGCCTTGATGCCGATGAACGGAAGTATGACGCCGCCCAGCCCGTAGATCGCCAGATTGCGTGAGAGCAGTCGCCCGGCGGGCGCCGGACGCCAGGCCACCCCCTTGAGTGCAAGTGGAATGAGCGTTGGAATGATGATGGCGTTGAAGATGATCGCCGACAGGATCGCGCTTTGCGGGCTCGACAGGTTCATGACGTTGAGCACGTTGAGCGAAGGATAGATCACGGCGAACATCGCCGGAATGATGGCAAAATACTTTGCCACGTCATTCGCGACCGAGAACGTCGTCAGTGAACCGCGCGTCATCAGCAACTGCTTGCCGATCGAGACAATCTCGATGAGCTTGGTCGGATCGCTGTCGAGATCAACCATGTTGCCGGCTTCGCGCGCCGCTGGCGTGCCGGTCTGCATGGCTACGCCGACGTCGGCTTGCGCCAGTGCGGGTGCATCATTGGTCCCGTCTCCGCACATGGCGACGAGCTTGCCCTCGGCCTGCTCCTTGCGGATGAGCGCAAGCTTGTCTTCGGGCGTGGCTTGAGCGAGGAAATCATCGACGCCGGCTTCTGCTGCAATCGCAGCAGCAGTCAGGGGATTGTCGCCGGTGATCATCACCGTCCGGATACCCATGGCGCGCAGTTCCGCGAAGCGTTCCTTGACGCCCCCTTTGACGATGTCCTTGAGATGCACAATCCCCAGCACCGCGCCGTCGCGCGAAACGGCGAGCGGCGTCCCGCCCTGCCGCGAAATGGAATCGGCGGCGGATCTGAGTTCTGCAGGCGCCGGCCGCGCATCCGGCCGCGAGGCGGTGTAGGCGAGGATCGAGTCCACGGCTCCTTTGCGAATCTGCCCGTCGGAGAGATCGACGCCGCTCATGCGCGTCTGCGCCGAGAACGGAATGAAGCTGGCGTGCGCCGCCGCCATGTCTCGCCCGCGCATGCCGAACCGCTCTTTGGCCAGAACCACGATCGAGCGCCCCTCGGGGGTTTCGTCCGACAGCGAAGCCAGCTGAGCAGCGTCTGCAAGAGTGCGTTCATCAACTCCTGGCGCGGGCAGAAACGCGACCGCCTGGCGGTCGCCCAGCGTGATCGTGCCGGTCTTGTCCAGCAGAAGCACGTCGACGTCTCCGGCCGCTTCCACAGCGCGACCGGACGTCGAGAGCACGTTGAAGCGCACCAGGCGGTCCATGCCCGCAATGCCGATGGCCGACAGGAGGCCGCCGATCGTCGTCGGGATCAGCGCAATGAACAAGGACGCAAGCGCGACCTCGCTGACACGGCCATGCGCAAATGAAGCCAGGGCCGGGATCGTGCCGACGGCGAGGACGAAGATCAGGGAAAGCCCGGCAAGGAGCACGCCGAGCGCGATCTCGTTGGGCGTCTTGCGGCGCGAGGCGCCCTCGACGAGAGCGATCATGCGGTCCAGGAAGGTCGAGCCCTGGATTGCGAGAACGCGCACGAGGATGCGGTCGGAAAGCACGCGGGTGCCCGCCGTCACCGCAGACCGGTCGCCGCCGCTCTCACGGATCACGGGCGCCGACTCCCCAGTTATCGCAGATTCATCGATCGTCGCGATGCCCTCGATCACCTCGCCATCCGCTGGCACAAATTCACCAGCTATGACCTCGATGACGTCGTTCAGCTTCAGCTCTGACGCCGGGACCGCGGGCTGCGCCTTGCCGTTCACGATCCGGCGCGCCGTCAATTCCGCGCGCGCGCGCCGCAGGCTCGCGGCCTGCGCCTTGCCCCGCCCTTCAGCAACCGCTTCGGCGAAGGTCGCAAACAGAACGGTCGCCCACAGCCAGAATGCGATCTGTCCTGAAAACAGCGCTTCGGACGCACCCGACTGGATGTCCCGGATGAAAAGCACGGTGACATAGGCGGCCATGATCTCGATCGCGAACACGACGGGATTGCGCCACAGCTTCATCGGATCGAGCTTGCCGAACGCGGCAATGAAAGCGGGACCGACAATGGTCGGCTCGAACAGGGACACCGGCCGTTTGCGATCAGAAGGTTTCGTGACCATGGGCCCCTCCTAGAACAAGGTATTGGCGGCGGCTTCGGCCAGCGGGCCGAGCGCCAATGCAGGGAAGAAGGTGAGCGCGGCTTCGACAACGACGACCGACGCCACCAGCATGATGAAAAGCGGCCCGCGCGTCGGGAACGTTCCCGATGTTTCGGGCGTGATCGGCTTGGCCGCCAGCGCGCCCGCGACCGCGAGGGACGCCACGATCATCACAAACCGGCCGACAAACATCGCGATGGCCAGGGTGTAGCAATAGAACGGCGTGTTGGCCGTCAGGCCGCCGAACGCCGACCCGTTGTTTCCACCGCCGGACGAGTAGGCGTAAAGAATCTCCGAAAATCCATGCGGCCCCGCGTTCAGCGGTCCTGCACGACCCCACTCCGTTCCCGCCGCCACCGCCGTGAGCAGCATGATGATCAGCGGCGAAGAAAAGATCGCGAGCACGACGAGTTTCACCTCCCTCGCCTCGATCTTCTTGCCAAGAAACGAAGGCGTTCGCCCGACCATCAACCCGGCGATGAAGATCGAAAGGATGACGAA
Organism: Caulobacteraceae bacterium; assembly: GCA_009773335.1. Classification (GTDB taxonomy): domain Bacteria; phylum Pseudomonadota; class Alphaproteobacteria; order Caulobacterales; family Aquidulcibacteraceae; genus VFBF01. The sequence goes on along the minus strand of WRPF01000002.1, from coordinate 179,486 downwards.
CAACAGGATGCCGTAGAAGCCCGCGCCGACGCCGCCGACCATGACTTCGCCCAGCTGGATGTTGACGAGAGGAACCATGCCGCCGAGCGCAGTGAAGCTGTCATGCATGGCGTTGACGGCGCCGCAGGACGCGGCCGTCGTGATCACTGCAAAGAGCGCAGACGCCGCGATGCCGAAGCGAACTTCCTTGCCTTCCATATTGCCGGACAATGGGTTCACATTGGCGGCGGCGAGAGCGGGCGTGGTCTGGGTTTCAGCCCAGTAGCAGACGCCAACTCCGATGACGAACAGCAGCGCCATCGCGCCGAGGATCGCCCAGCCCTGGCGCTCATTGCCAACCATCTTGCCGAAGGTGATCGTGAGCCCCGCCCCGATGGCGAAGATCGATACCATCTGCAGGAAGTTCGAGAGCGCATCCGGGTTTTCAAACGGGTGCGCGGCATTGGCGTTCAAAAAGCCGCCACCGTTTGTGCCGAGCATCTTGATTGCAATCTGCGAGGCGATCGGCCCCATGGCCAGATCCTGAGAGACGCCCTCCAGCGTTGTCGCCATCGCGCCGCCGGCAAGGGTTTGCGGAATGCCAGACCAGATCAGGTAGATGGCGAATACAATGGCGATTGGCAGCAATATGTAGAGCGTGGCGCGCGTGATATCGATCCAGAACGAGCCGATGCTTGTTGTGCTTTTGCGTGCAAAGCCGCGCGTGAAAGCGACGGCGACCGCCATGCCCGTTGCGGCGGACAGGAAGTTGTGCACCGTCAGTCCAGCCATTTGCGAGAAATAGCTCATCGTCGTTTCGCCGCCATAGGACTGCCAGTTCGTGTTCGTCACGAAACTGACGGCGGTGTTGAGAGCGAGTTCTGGCGGCAGACCTGCGAAATCCTGCGGATTGAACGGCAACAGATTCTGGAATCGCAGGATCAGGTAGAGCGACACTGCGGACAGAAAGTTGAACATCACCAGCGCAGCTGCGTACCCTTTCCAGTTCTGTTCCTGATTGGGTTTGACGCCGGCAAGCGCATAAAAGCCGTTCTCTATTGGCGCCAGAACAGGCGACAAGACTGTGCGTCGCCCCTCGAAGACCGCCGCCATGTAGAGACCCATGGGACGCGTGAGCGCCGCCACCGCCGCCACGAACAGCGCGATCAAAATCCAGCCACTCGCTGTCATCGGAAGACTCCGCCTAGAACTTTTCTGGGGCCAGCAAGGCGATCAGGAAGAAAATGAGAAGAAACGCGGCGATCACCGCGCCAATGCCGAGATCCAGACTCATGTCATGACCTTATTCCGCGTCCGCGGATTTCCCTCAAAGCCTGTCGATCCCGAGCACCAACAGGCCAAGCAGACCAAACGAAACGACCATAAAGGCCACTGCAATCAAATCAGGCATTGGCGGTCTCTCTTCTGCGCAACCCGCTGTACTGCAGCCACCTGTCGCCACCGATCTCGCTTCAAGACAACGCGCATGCCCGGGGACACGCGGCTGGATTCAGAACGCCCCTTCTATCCTCGCGGCGCATAGTGTTTCGAGATGGATCGGGGAGCCTTGGCATAGGAAATCCATAAAGACGGCTTCGGCGCGCGTGCGCCGCCCAACCTGCCGGCATGTGATTGGCGTCGCCTAACCGGCAACGTCCCGCGCCGATCGCAGGCATATTTCTTCCGGGAACACCGCCGATCCGCCCGGGAAACGACCGCGCGCCAGCGCCTCAAACGTGGTCGGCGGCGCAGTGCGAACGGATGTACTCTTCGTGCGCGGGCATCGCGGCCGTTGCGCCGCCGATGACCGCGCGCAGGTCGGTCAGGAAGGCGCCGAGTGCGGTGTCGGAAATCTGGTCCGCCATCGGGTGGTAGCCTTGCGGCTCGATGCCCTGCCCGTACATCACCTGCAGCCAGCTTGCTTCCGCGAACAGATCTTCCTGGTCGCGATAGATCGCGCCATTGGCGCGAAAGAGCGCGATCTTGCGCACCAGATCCTCCGGCGGCGCCATGTTCCGGCAATCGGTCCAGAAGGGTGAATCTGTCCGCTCGTTGGCGAGGTAGTGCAGGATGATGAAATCCCGCACGCGGGCGAACTCCAGACCACACTGGCGGTTGTATTCATCGATCTCCGCAGCGTTCACTCCGGAGTTCGGGAAGAGGCTGAGCAACCGGCTCACGCCCGACTGGACGAGATGGATGCTGGTCGATTCCAGCGGCTCGAGAAATCCGCTCGCCAATCCAAGCGCCACGCAGTTCTTTGCCCAGAATTTCTTGCGCCGTCCTGTCGTGAACCGGATGAGGCGCGGTTCGGCGAGCGGCTCGCCTTCCAGATTCGCCAGAAGCGTGGCTGTGGCTTCGTCCTCGCTCACATGGCTGCTGCTGAAGACATGCCCGTTGCCGGTCCGGTGCTGCAGCGGAATGCGCCACTGCCAGCCGGCGCCGTGTGCAATCGACTGGGTGAACGGTCGCGGCGGCCCGACGTTGGCGCTGGGAACCGCGAGCGCCCGGTTGCAGGGTAGCCAGTGCGACCAGTCCTCGTAGCCGACGCCCAGCGCCTCGCCGAGCAGCAACGCGCGAAATCCCGAACAGTCGATGAAGAAATCCGCGGCGACGCTTCGCCCGCTCTCCAGCATCACCGACCGGATGAACCCGCTCTCCGGACACAGATCGACGCGCGTGATCGTGCCTTCAGTACGGCGCACGCCGCGCCCTTCGGCATAGGAGCGCAGATAGCGCGCATAGAGCGCCGCGTCGAAGTGAAACGCCCACGCGAGCGATGTGGAGCGCCGCCCCATCTCGAACGGCTCGCGCGAGAACCGTCCGAGCCTCGCTGCCTGCGCGTTCGGACTGAAGTCCCAGAGGGTGTGGGGCATGCCGAGCTGGCGCGCTTTCAGCCAGTAGTGGTGAAACGGCGTCCGGCCGAGCGGCATGCCGTTGTCCCCGAAGGTGTGGAGATAGGCGTGTCCCGGACTGCGCCAGTTCCGGAACTCGATGCCGAGCTTGAACGTCGCGCGGGTCGTGCGGATGAATTCGTCCTCATCGAGTTCGAGGACATCGTTGAAATTGCGGATTTGCGGGATCGTCGCCTCGCCCACTCCAATGATGCCGATCTCGTCGGACTCCACGAGTTCGACCTCGACAATGCCGGCGAGAAGCTTGGAGAGCGCGGCGGCGGTCATCCAGCCCGCTGATCCTCCGCCCACGATGGCGACCCGACGGATACGGCCCGTTTGCATGACGAGGGCTCCCCGAATTTCGCTCCCACGGACTCTGCCGCAAAAAAAGACGCCCCCGCCGACAGGGTCGACGGGGGCGCTCTCTGTTCAACCGCCCGGAGTCTAGTGGCGATAGCTCACGCCAACCATATAGGTGGATCCAAAACGCTGGTAGTCCTTCACCCGGCGCTCATCGCCGTCGATCACCGTCGTGAACGGCTCGTCGGTGATGTTGTTGGCCTGGAACTGCACGGCGAGACCGTCCAGCGGCCCATCGGTGAACCGGTAGCCGAGTTGTGCATCGAGAATGGATTCGCCCTGCACGATCCGCAACTCGCGGCCCGCGCCGAAACCCGTGACTTCACCCAGGAAATCCGAGCGGTACCGGTTGCTGACACGCGCCTCGAATCCCGCCCGCTCGAAGTAGACTGTCGTGTTGACCACTTCTTCCGAAAGGCCAGGCAGTTTGCTCTCAGGCGTGTTCGGCGGCTCGATGCTGCTGTCGGTCTTCGAGGCGTTGAATACAAAGCCAAAGCCCTCAAGCGCCGGGAAGAAGACTTCCGCCGGGATCGAGGCGGTGAACTCCAGGCCGCGGACGTAGCCGCCGCTGCCGTTCACGGGCACGCTCGCCACACCGAGCCGTGTCGCCGGCGTGTCGCCGGCATTCTGCGTCGGGAACCCCGTGAAGTCGAACACGACATTTTGGGGGAAAACATAGCTTTCCAGTTCCTTGTGGAACGCGGCCAGCGAAATATATCCGGTATCGCCCAGATAGTGCTCGTAGGACAGGTCAAACGAGTTCGCGATCCAGGGCCGCAGGCGTGGATTGCCGCCGTTGCCGCCCCAGTAGGACTGGGACGGATCGGTGTTGGCGATGTTGCCGGGGCTATAGGTGACCTGGAAGCTCGCTCTCAGATCGTCCATGCGGGGACGCGCGAGTGTCCGCGCCAACCCGACGCGCAGGTAGCTGTTGTCCGCGAGCTGGAACGAAAGGTTCAGGCTCGGCAGCATTTCCAGATAGGAATCGCCCGCACTGGCGGTTTGCGGTCCTGTCGCCGTTTCAACGCCCCCGGTCGAGGACTGTTCGGTGTCAACGAACTGGATGCCGACATTGCCCTTTACGGGCACCGACCACATTTCAGAGTCGACGTTGAGCTGCGTGTAGTAGACGGCGACGTTTTCTTCCACGCCCCAAGTCTTCACGATGACGTCGCTGACCTGGTGCGGACGCAACGAATAGACGTTGCCGCGCGCAAGCAGCGCCCGTGGGTCGTAGCTGACCATGCCCGGAATGCCCAGGAACCCGAGGGATGTCGTGCCCTGCAGGAAGGCGGCCGGGATCGCCACGGTCTGGTTGTTGCCGCCGATCAGGTCGACGAACGCTTCGTCGCTGGCCTTGTCCTTCTGCCGTTCGCTGTAGTTGATCCCGAATTCGAGGGAGCTGAACGGCCCATTTTCGAGCTGGCGCTCGGCGCTGGCGCGTAGCGCGCGCAGTTCGTCGTCCGTGCGCGGCTTCTTGAGAAAGCCGGCCTGTCCCCATCCCTGCGGATCGGTGAGCATCATGACGGACGGATCGGCATAGTTGAGCACCGAGGAGAATACGAAGCTGCCATTGCCGGCACGGAAGCCCAGTGTGTCCGCCGCGCCAACGCCAGATCCCGGCCCCGTTCCCGCATATGTTTCAAGGTCGAGATCGTTACGCTCGACGTGCGAGTAACTGAGATCCGTTTCCACCGCCCAGCGGTCGTTCAGATCGAACTGCATGTTCCATCCGATCGCGCTGACCTTGGAGTTTCGCGTACGCACATCGTTGCGCACCACGCCTTCCACGCCGGCGAACGTCCCGGCCGTCACAAAACCGTTCTGCGCGGTATACCCCGGTTGCAGCGTCGCCGCCGACCATGCGAGCGGCAACTCGATGCCGCGCAGTGTCTGTTCTTCGTCGAACTCGGAATAGAACGCGTCGATGCGCGTGGAGAACGAATCGGTCGGTTCAAATTGCAGCACGCCCAGGACGCCGTCGCGTTCCAGCGTGCTCGACTGCACATAGGGCTTCGCGCCGCCGAGGACATAGTCGCCCGTGCCCGTGGTGGGGTAGCCCCATGCCTCGAAGCGTTCGGCCTGGGTCGGCGAAGACATGGTTGAAAGGCCGATCGCCCAGCCCCAGCGTCCGTCCGCGCTGCGGTCGATGTAAGACGCCGTGACCCGGTAACCGTCGTCATCGGAGCCGGCATTGAGCGCGCCGACTTCATTCCATTCATAACGCGCGTTTACAGCAAACACACGTTCGTCATACGAGAGCGGGCGCACGGTGCGCATGTCGGCGGTGCCGGCGAGGCCCTGTCCGACCAGCGACGCGGTGGGGGTCTTGTAGACCACCACGGAACTCAGAAGTTCGGACGGATACTGGTCGAACTCGACGCCGCGGTTGTCGCCGGCGCTCACCTGTTCGCGACCGTTCAACAGCGCGGTTGTGAAATCGGGCGACAGACCGCGCACAGAAATCTGCTGGCTGCGACCAAAGAGACGTTGCGCCGAAAGCCCCGGCAGCCGCGCAAGCGACTCGGCGATCGAATTGTCCGGCAGCTTGCCGATTTCTTCCGCCGACACCGACTCCACGATCGCGTCGGATTCGCGCTTGGTTTCGGTGGAACTGCGCAGGCTCGCGCGAAAGCCGGTGACAATGATCTCGTTTTCCTGCCCGGAGTCAGGGGCCTGGGCGTTTGCTACGCCGGCAGACACCAGAGCAAGCGCGACGCCCGTGGCGACTCCGCTGAAGAGCCGCATGCGGCGGCCCCGAAACTGAAAACTCATGCACAATCCTCCCCTGGACCGCACTTCCGGCTTCTCGACGGAGTCGGCCTCTTGTTTGGCAAATTAATGCAAATTTCCATTAGGTCAATATGAAATATGCGATCGCCTCCTTGCATAATGCCTTGTTTGTAGGATCAATTCGATTGTTGACAGGACGAACCTGCAATGCAAATTTATGCAAATGTTGTGAAAGTGGCGTGGCTGTCGCCTTCGGACCGCGCGTTGGGGATTGGGAGTAAAGCGATGCGCCGCCCGATAAACGTCGCCGCGATGCTCAGCGCGGTCGCCTTGGGTCTCTCGGCGCCGACCGTTCCGGCGAGGGCGGAGCCGACGGAGGTCACCGCGCGAGGCCCTGCTGACGAAGTGATCTATTTCGTGCTTCCCGACCGGTTCGCGAACGCCGATCCGCGCAACGACCGGGGCGGGCTCCGGGGCGAGCGTCTGCGAACAGGTTTCGATCCCACGGACGCGGGCTACTACCACGGGGGCGACCTGGCGGGTCTCACCGCACGGCTTGACTACATTCAGGGCCTCGGCGCCACGGCGGTCTGGCTTTCCCCGGTCTATCGGAACAAGACGGTGCAGGGGCCGCCCGGACAGGAATCGGCGGGCTATCACGGTTATTGGATCACGGACTTCACCGATATTGATCCCCACGTCGGCACGCGCGCTCAGTTCCGCGCGTTCGTCGACGCCGCACACGCGCGGAAAATGCGGGTCTATATGGACATCATCACCAACCACACCGCCGATGTGATCCAGTATCGCGGCTGTCCGGCCCAGGCGTGCCCCTATCGCTCGCGCGCGGACTATCCCTACCAGCGGCGTGGCGGACCGAACGGACCAGCCATCAATCCGGGATTTGCGGGTGACGCCGCCGCGCGCCAGACCGCGGAGAACTTCGCGCGTCTCACCGATCCGAGCTTCGCCTACGATATATTCGCGCCCCCCGCAGAACGGTCAGTGAAGCGACCAGCCTGGCTCAACGACCCGATTTACTACCACAACCGGGGCTATTCGACGTTCAGGGGCGAAAGCTCGCAATTGGGCGACTTCGCCGGCCTCGACGACCTGTTCACCGAACATCCACGCGTCGTCCAGGGTTTCATCGAGCTCTACGGCTCATGGATCGATGAATACGGGATCGACGGGTTTCGCATCGACACCGCCAAGCACGTCAATCCGGAGTTCTGGCAAGCGTTTGCGCCGGCCATGATGGAGCGCGCGCGCGCTCGCGGAATTCCGCACTTCCACATCTTCGGCGAGGTGTACGACCCCGACCCCGGCCATCTGGCACGGTTCACGCACGTCGACCGCTTTCCCTCGGTTCTGGATTTCGCGTTCCAGTCCGCCGCCTTTGACTCGATCGCCCGTAGCGGCCCGACGGAACGGCTCGCCACGCTGTTCGAATCGGATGCGCTGTATGAGGGCGGGCCGGCATCCGCGCGTGCACTGCCGACCTTCCTCAGCAACCATGACATGGGCCGTTTCGCCCACTTCGTGTTGCGAGAAAATCCAGGCGTCAGCGATGAAGAACTGTTGAACCGCACGCAGCTTGGGTACGCCCTGATGATGTTCGCGCGCGGTGCGCCGGTCATCTACTACGGCGATGAACAGGGTTTCACCGGCGACGGCGGCGATCGGGATGCACGCGAGGACATGTTCGAGAGCCGTGTGGCCACATACAATGACAACCGCCTCGTGGGAACCACGGCGACGACCGCCCAGTCCAATTTCGACACAACCCACCCGCTCTACCGGGCCATCGCGCGCATGGCGGCCACGCGCGCGGAAATTCCGGCGCTCCGGCGTGGCGCGCAGGTGACCCGCGCCGCCGCCGACACGCCGGGCCTTTTCGCATTCTCCCGGTTGCTCGACGGTGTGGAGGTTCTCGTGGCCATCAACACCTCGCGCGCGCGCCTGCACGCGCAAGTCGAGATCGACACACGATCGGCGAACTGGCGCTCGCTTCACGGCACGTGCGCGACCGCCGCGCTCGCGCCGGCCAGTTACGAGGTCGATCTCGCCCCGCTGGATTACCTGGTGTGCATTTCGGACCGACGCGCGTGAGCATGGACACACTGACCCAGTTCCGCCCGGAAACGGCAGCCAACGCCGAATGGTGGCGCGGCGCGGTAATCTATCATGTTTATCCGCTGAGCTTCGCCGACAGCAATGACGACGGTTACGGCGATTTACCCGGTGTGACCGGGCGCCTGGAGCACATCCGGACGCTTGGCGCGGACGCGCTCTGGCTGTCTCCATTCTACACCTCGCCGATGCGTGATTTCGGATATGACGTCGCCAACTACTGCGATGTCGATCCGGTATTCGGAACGCTTGCGGACTTCGCCGTGCTGGTGGCGCGCGCGCACGCCCTCGGACTGAAGGTCATCGTCGACCAGATCTACTCGCACACTTCCATCCAGCACCCCTGGTTCCAGGAAAGCCGGCGCGACAGGACCAATCCGAAGGCGGACTGGTATGTGTGGGCTGATGCGCGTCCGGACGGCTCGCCGCCCACCAACTGGCAATCGGTGTTCATGGGATCGGCATGGACCTGGGACGCGCGCCGGGGCCAATACTATCTTAACAATTTCCAGTCGGATCAGCCCGATCTCAACGTGCACAATCCCGCTGTCCAGGACGCACTTCTCGGCGTGGCGCGATTCTGGCTCGACCGCGGAGTGGACGGCTTCCGCCTGGACGCCGTCAATTTCTGCATGCACGATCCGCAGCTGCGCGACAATCCTCCGGTCACAAACGCCTCCAGACGGACGAGGCCGTTCGATTTCCAGCATCACTTCCACAACCAGTCGCACCCGGACATTCCGAAATTCCTGGAACGCATCCGCGCGCTCACGGAGAGCCGCGGCGCGAGCTTCCTCGTCGCGGAAGTTGGCGGCGAACAGGCCGCTATGGAAATGAAACTCTACACGGAGGGCGACACACGACTGCACAGCGCCTACGGGTTTCACTATCTTTACGCGGACCAGCTCACGTCCGAACTCGTGCGGGCGGGCGGAGAAGAATGGCGCGGGGACGCGCGCGAAGGCTGGCCGTCGTTAGCCTTCTCCAACCACGATGCCCCACGCGTCGTGTCGCGCTGGTCCGACTCTCGCGACCAGACAGCCTTCGCGAAGATGGCGCTGCTCCTGCTCATGACCCAGCGTGGCAGTGTATTCCTTTACCAGGGCGAGGAACTTGGCTTGCCTCAAGGTCGCGTTCCGTTCGAAAACCTGCGCGACGCCGAGGCGATCGCCAACTGGCCGCACACCCTCGGACGCGATGGCGCCCGCACGCCGATGCCCTGGCTGAGCACGGCGACGCACGGGGGATTTTCCGCCGCCGTCCCGTGGCTGCCGGTCGACCCTGCCCATGTAGCGCTCGCCGTTGACCTGCAGGAGCGCGATCCTCATTCGACGCTGCACTTTGCGCGCCGGGCCATAGCGCTGCGGCGACGGTTCTCCGCCCTGCGCACGGGCGGACAGCGCTTTGTCGACGCGCCGGCGCCGATGCTGGTCTTCGAACGCGGCGAAGGAGAGAGCGCGCTGCTGTGCGCCTTCAATCTCGGAGCAAGCCCGGTTGCATGGTCCCTGCCGGAGGGATGGCAGATCGAGGAAAGCGTGAACCTCAAGCAGCTTTCGGCGCGGGAAATCCCGGCGCTCGCGGGTCTGCTGGCGCGGCGACGGTGAGCCCCGCGCTATCCCCCGCACGATTCCCGGACGATGAGTTCGGCGGGAAGCCTTTCGGATCGGCTGCGAATCCGTCCCTCGCCGGTATCGAGGAGTTTGGATACCAGCAGACGTCCGGCCTTGACTGTGTCCTGTGCGATGGTGCTGAGCGCGGGCGTTGCATAGGCTGCGAACGGAACATTGTCGAAGCCGATGACCGACACATCGCGCGGTACGTTGCGCCCGGCGTGCCTGAGCGCCCGGACGGCGCCGAGTGCGATAAGATCACTCGCCGCAACCACTCCGTCGAATGGTACGTCATGGTGCACCAGCGCATCGATGGCGGATTCCGCCGACTCTACTTCGAAATGCGCCGGTACTGTAAGCGCTGGATCGGCGTCGAGCCCAAACTGCGCAAGCCCGTCCTGATACCCGCGGTGACGCTGGGTGGGTTCGGGGTCATCGATGTCGCCGAGAAATACAATGCGTTTGCGACCGAGGCGCGCCAGGTGCGCCGTCGCACGTCGCGCACCGCCGTAATTGTCGCTGCCTACCGAGCAGTAGGACTGGTCTGGAAGCTCCGCACCCCACACGACAAAGCGGTTCTCGTGCTCGGCGAGCCGATTGAAATCCGCATGCAGAGTGCTCTGTCCAAGGAAGATGACGCCATCGGCGCGCGACGTCGACATGAGCACCGAAAGGTCCTCGAACGAGGCGGGCGCGACGTGGCTTACAATCAGGTCGCAGCCCCGTTCGCGCGCGGCCTCGGCGACGCCGGATACAAGCTGCAGGACGAACGGGTCGCCGAGAGAGAAGTCGCGATCGTGGGCGCGGGGCACCACGATCGCGATCGTCGCCTCCGCGCCAATGGGGCCGGCCGGCATGTAGCGCCGGAACGGATAGTCATGCTCACGCGCCAGCCGCCAGATGATCTGCTTTGTGCGCCGGTTGATCGCAGGGCTGTCATTGAGCGCGCGGGATGCAGTCGAGATCGAAACACCCGCAAGTTTCGCCAGATCCTCAAGAGTTGTGGAACGCTTGACCACGCGGTCGGGCCTCATTCGCTTCGGTTGCGCGCACTGTCTAGGCGAACCCCGGGGGGATTGCCAACCGGAAGCTTCGGAAGAGGAGTGCTTTGATGAAGAATTTCGTTCGCCTCGCGGTCGCGATCACGCTGCCGTTCCTGCTGGCCATGGCGGCGCATGCCGCTCCCGTGGCCGAAGTCGCTTCACCGGATGGCGCAGTGCGCGTGGAAATCGCCATCAACGACGAGGGCCGGGCGAGTTATGCGGCCTCCTACCGCGGCGAAGCCGTGATCGCGCCATCGCGGCTCGGTTTCCTGTTCGTCGATGCGCCGAAGCTTGAGCGCAACCTCACACTGACTTCCAGATCGGTGCGTAGCTTTGACGAAAACTGGCAGCAGCCTTGGGGGGAACAGCGCCAGGTTCGAAACCACTATAACGAGATGCGGTTCACGCTGACCGAGCGGACGGGGCCCGGACGCAGCTTCGACGTCGTGTTCCGGGTCTACGATGACGGACTTGGATTCCGGTACGAGTTTCCCGACACGCGCCGCTTCCACGATGTCCGCATCCTGAACGAGTTGACCGAGTTCAATTTCGCACGCGCGGGCGAAGCGATCTGGACGCCCGCGCTGGGATCGAACCGGGAGGAATACCTTTATCATCGCACGCCGTTGGAGCAGATCGGCACGGCGCAGACGCCGCTCACCGCGCGGCTCGACAATGGCGTGCACCTCTCGATCCACGAAGCTGCGCTCGTCGACTATTCCGGAATGAACCTCATGCGGATCGAGGGACGCGGGCTGCGCGCGACGCTGACCCCGGGGCCCGGCGATGCGGCCGTCACGCGCACAGCGCCATTCCACACTCCCTGGCGCACGATCCAGATTTCGCCATCGGCCGGAGGGCTCGTGGAAAGCCGGCTCATCCTGAACCTGAACGAGCCAAACGCGCTAGGCGACGTCTCATGGTTCCGGCCGGGCAAGTACGTGGGCATCTGGTGGCAGATGCATCTGGGGACGGCGAGCTGGGCGTCCGGTCCGAAGCACGGCGCCACGACGGAGAATGCGCTGCGATACATCGATTTCGCCGGGCGTCATGGATTTCGGGGCGTCCTCATCGAGGGCTGGAACATTGGCTGGGATGGCGACTGGTTCGGCAATGGAGAGGAATTCAGCTTCACGACGCCCTATCCGGATTTCGATCTTGAACGCATCGCGGCCCACGCGCGCGCGCGGGGGGTGCAGCTGATCGGCCATCACGAGACTTCGGCCAACGCCGCCCATTATGAGGACCAGATGGAGGCGGCCTTCACGCTCTCCGAGCGGCTTGGCGTCCACATCATCAAGACCGGATATGTTTCCGACGCAGGCCAGGCCCGCGTGCATGCCCCCGATGGGAGCGTGCGGTACGCGTGGCACGAGGGTCAGGACATGGCGCGGCACCATCTTCGCGTCGTGCAGGCCGCAGCCAGCCACCGCATCGCCATCAATCCTCACGAGCCGATCAAGGACACAGGCCTGCGCCGCACCTGGCCCAACTGGGTGGCGCGCGAGGGCGCACGCGGCATGGAATACAATGCGTGGGGAAATCCCAGCAATCCGCCCGAACACGAAGTCAATCTCGTGTTCACACGCCTGCTTGCCGGGCCCATGGACTTCACGCCGGGTATCTTCGGGATGGACACGCCATCTCCCCAGGGCGTCGCAACAACCTGGGCAAAGCAGCTTGCACTCTACGTCGCGATCTACAGCCCGATCCAGATGGCCGCCGATCTCCTGGAAAACTACGAGGCGAATCCAGGTCCGTTCCAGTTCATCCGCGACGTGCCGACGGACTGGGAGGAGACGCGGGTTCTGAATGGCGAGATCGGGGATTTCGTCACGATCGTTCGCCGGGATCGCAACAGTCGCGACTGGTATCTTGGCGCCATCACCGATGAAAACGCGCGCGTGCTCACCGCGCCCCTCTCCTTCCTGCAGCGCGGCGTGCGTTATCGCGCCCAGATCTACAGGGACGGTCCCGGCGCCGACTATCGCGGCGGCGCGCGCAGCCGGATCGTCATTGAGGAGCGCGTGGTGACCGCCGGCGACACGCTGACGCTGGCGCTCGCGCCGGGCGGCGGACAGGCCATTCGCTTTCACCCCCTGCGATGACGCTCGTAGCGGGGTCAAAATAGAAAAAAAGAATCACGGGAGGACGACATGCAGACCGAAAAGCCGAAACTCGCGCCATTCCAGATATGGAACATGTGTTTTGGCTTTCTCGGGATCCAGATCGGGTTCGACCTCCAGAACGGCAATGTCAGTCGCATCTTCCAGACGCTGGGCGCCGAAATCGATGCGCTTCCCATCCTCTGGATCGCCGCGCCGCTGACAGGCCTCATCGTCCAGCCCATCATCGGCCACTTCAGCGATCGCACCTGGGGTCGGCTCGGGCGTCGGCGCCCCTACTTCCTGGTCGGCGCGCTCCTTGCGAGCGCCGCGCTCGTCGTCATGCCCAATGCGCCGGTGCTCTGGGTCGCGGCGGGCGCGTTGTGGATCATGGATGCGGCGCTCAACATCACGATGGAGCCCACGCGCGCGCTCGTCGGCGACAGTCTCAGGGACGATCAACGTGTCACGGGCTACGCCATGCAGAGCTTCTTCATCGGGCTTGGCGCCGTGCTCGCGGGCATGTTGCCGTGGGCGCTTGCGCGCGCGGGCGTTGCAAACACCGCAGCGCCGGGCGTCATCCCCCCGACGGTGCACATCGCCTTCTACGTAGGGGCGGCCACTCTGCTCGGCGCGATCGTGTGGACTATCGTGTCCACACGCGAATATCGACCCGACCAGCTGGATGCATTTGAGTCAGCGCGCCGCGGGGCCTTCGGCGCACCGGCGATCGACGCGGAGCCCCAGCAGAGACCGGCAAACGCGTTCTACGCCGGCGGCTCCGTCTGGCTGCTTGCGGGGGCGATGGCGGCGCTGTTCGTCTGGAGCGCGCGACTCGATCCGCGTCCGCAGGCGCTCGCTTTTCTCGGTGATGCGGAATTCAGGCAAGACCTCTATGTCCTGGCGGGCCTGATCGCCAGCTTCGGCGTGATCCAGCTCGTCGCCGGCGCCATGCGCGCGCAAGGCCGCGACCGCAACGGTTTCATGGAGGTCGTCGGCGACCTGTTTCGCATGCCGCCGACCATGAGGCAGTTGGCGGTGGTGCAGTTCTTCACCTGGTTCGGACTGTTCGCCATGTGGATCTATGGCGCGCCGGCGCTTGCAGCACATCACTTCCATGCGTCCGACCCGGCATCCGCCGCCTACCAGGACGCCGGAAATTGGTGGGGCGTGCTCGGATCGGTGCGCAACGGCGTGGCCGCGGTTTCGGCGCTGGCGATCATGGGGCTCGCCGCGACGGTGGATCGGCGCGTCCTGCATGCGGCGTGCCTGTTGCTCGGCTCGGCGGGTTTCGTCGGGATGATGCTCATTCCCGATCCACAACTGCTGTGGCTGCCGATGGCGGGCGTCGGCCTTGCCTGGGCCTCGGTCGTCTCGACGCCCTACGCAATTCTCGCTGGCTCGATACCGGCGCGAAAAATGGGCGTTTACATGGGTATATTCAATATCTTCATCGTCGTGCCGCAGCTTGTGGCGGCCACGCTGCTGGGCTTTCTGCTGCGCACGTTCTTCCACAACCAGCCTGTCTGGGCGTTCGCCATCGCCGCGACGTCCTTTGCGCTGGCGGCCGCGGCGATCCTCATGCTTCGCGAACACGACAACGCACCGGCGACGCGCGCCCCGGAGGCCTGAGCGATGTTGCGCACTTCATGCCGCTGGACTTCTGGCGACAGGTCCGGATTGAACTCGACAAGATCAAGCCCGTCTTCCTGCTTGCGGAATCCGATTCCCGCGACATGCTCTATGCGGCGTTCGACGCGACCTACGCCTGGGACGCGACCGCGCGCGAACGGTTCGGCCCGGCGACTGACGACGCGATCATGCCCTTCTTTGTCAGCGAGGGCATCCCGATGATGTACAATGAGCAGCAAGCTGGCGATCCCAAGCGGCTCGCCTTCTTCGAGAAGGACCCGATCCCGTGGCGAAAAGATCCGATGGAGGCGCTCTGGAACGCGCCCTGGAGCGGAGAAATGATTCCGGTCGCCAACTCGCGCCCGCAAGCGGTGCTCACCTTCCTGCGTCGCGCCGAGGACGATGAGGTTTTCGCCGCGTTCAATTTCTCGCCGACACGGCATTCAGTGACGATTTCCGGCGGTCCGCAGTCCGGCTCCTATGTGGAGCGTTTCAGCAAGATGCTGGTCGCATTCGACGGCGAGGATCCGATCGATCTCCCGGCCTGGTCGTGGCGCGTCTATGAACGGCGGGCGCGGTGATGACGGACTCCCCGATCGCATCGCGCGGGCCCCCAGAAGGCCTTGGAGGAGGCCCTGGAGATCGGCGGCTGCGCCATCTGCTGATCGTCGGGGGGGGCTCTGCCGGCTGGATGAGCGCCGCCGCCATCTCCAAGGCCGTCCAGGGCGCGTGCGCGGTCACCGTGGTGGAGTCCGATGAGATCGGCATCGTCGGTGTCGGCGAAGCGACAATACCGCCGATCAAGCTATTCAACCGGTCGCTCGGGATCGACGAGGCGGCCTTCGTCGCCGCTACGCAGGGTTCCTTCAAGCTCGGCATCGAGTTTGTGGACTGGGGGCGTATTGGCGACCGCTATTTTCATCCCTTCGGACGTTTCGGCGCCGATTTCGACGCCACGCCTTTGCACCATCACTGGCTGCGCGCCCGTGCAGGCGGCGATACCGCCTCGTTGCAGGATCACTCCATGGCCTGGGGCGCGGCGCGTGCAAACCGGTTCGACCGCCCCATGCTCGATCCAAGGCGTATCCAGTCCACGTTCGACTATGCCTATCACTTCGACGCCTCGCTCTATGCAAAATATCTGCGCGCCTTCGCGGAGAAGTGCGGCGTCACCCGCATCGAGGGCCGCATCGTCGATGTAGCGTTGCACGGCGAAGACGGGATGATCCGGAGCGTCACTCTTGCAGACGGGCGTGAAATCGAAGCCGACTTCTTCGTGGACTGCTCGGGGTTTCGCGGACTGATCATCGAGGACGCGCTGCGGTCCGGCTTCGAGAACTGGTCGCACTGGTTGCCCTGCGACCGCGCCTGGGCCGTTCCCTGCGCTCACGCGGACGCCTTCACGCCCTATACCCGCTCCACTGCGCGCGAAGCCGGCTGGCAATGGCGCATCCCGCTGCAGCACCGGATCGGCAACGGCCATGTTCACTGCAGCGGGTTCGTGAGCGAGGACGAGGCGGCCAGGACGCTGCTCGAAAATCTCGAGAGCGCGCCGCTTGCCGATCCGCGACTGATCAGGTTCACGGCCGGGCGTCGCAAGGTTCACTGGAACCGGAACTGCGTGGCGATCGGGCTGTCTTCGGGCTTTCTCGAACCGCTCGAATCCACGAGCCTCCATCTCATCCAGAGCGGCATCACCCGTTTCCTTGCGTTGTTTCCGGACCGGGACGCCAACGCGGCGAGCGTCGCGGAGTACAACCGGCTGACACAGCTTGAGTTCGAGCGCGTTCGCGACTTCATCATCCTGCACTACAAGGCCACAACCCGCGACGACGGCGCGTTGTGGCGCTACTGTGCGGCGATGCCGGTTCCCGATGCTCTCGCGTACAAGATCGAGCAATTCCGTGCGGCGGGAAATATCGTCAGCGACGGCCTGGAGCTGTTCCAGAATCCAAACTGGCTCGCGGTGTTCGTCGGTCAGGACGTGACGCCGCAGCGCCACGCGCCGCTCGTCGATCTGCGCGATCCTGTGCAATCGGCCGGCTATCTTGCGAATATCCGCCAGTCCATCGCCGAGGCCGCCGCAGCCATGCCCGGTCACCAGGAATATATTGACCGGCACTGCCGCGCGCCGGCGCCGGAACCGGAGAAGCGCGCATGAACTGAACCTCCGATGTTCATCTCGCCGCACTCGACGGTGGCGGCGCTGGGTCATGGCGGGCGCTCGCGGATCGCGAGAGCGTCTCGTCGATCTGCGCGGGACAGATTTTGCCGCTCGCCTATCTCGCGCCGACCTGGTTGCGTCCACTCTCGACGGCCGTCAGCCGGCGCGCCTGACGCTCGCCGGGCGGATCACGCAGGCCCTCCCTCACGACCGGGCCGGCCAGCGCGCGCTTCTCCGTGCTCGCCGAACGACTGTCCGGTACGAAAACGTCGAGCGGACCCGTCTCTCGAATTTGAATCCAGAGGTCAAAACGGACCTCGAGAGACACGGGGCAGGAACCGCGCCATTTGCACGTATTGAGATCGACTGGAGGAGATGTTGGAGCCCGCAACCACCGGAAAGTAGGCGGTTTTTTGCGGTTTAACGCCTGCGTCCCCCAAGGCCGGGACTGTGTGGTGGTGGCGGGTGGAATTGAACCACCGACCTTGGGGTTATGAATCCTCGGCAGCGGACTTTTGTTAGCTTGTCGCAATTTGCATCAGCTCGTTTTTTGCTTTTGTTTTCCGCATGTTGCGAATTTTCTTTTCGTATCGCATCGTCACGGTATTGCCGCGACTTTCGTCCTGAGGATACACACAGGATACACAGGCGACCTTGGGGTGCACCTTGGGACTCTAAATTTGCGTGCGGAAATCCGATGGCCAAAGCGAAGCTGACCAAGCGCGTCGTCGACGCATTCACATGCCCGCCCGACGCCCCCAGGGCTGCCCTGTTCGACACCGAACTCACAGGCTTTCATGTCGAAGCCATGCGTTCGGGGCGCAAGCTCTACCGGTTCAAATGGAAGCTGAATGGCAATCAGGGGCGCGAGACCCTGGGCGAGCATGGGGTCATCACCGTTGATCAGGCGAGGACCAGAGCGATCTCTCTCCGCGGAAAGCTCTTTGACGGCGAGACCCCCGCGGCGACACGTGCGACGGCGGCAGCCGCGCGGGCCCGGGCAATCACTCTCGGCGAACTCGCCGAGAAATGGCTGGAGGAAGGACGCCCCGCCGCCCCGTCAAAACGGGAAAGCTCATGGTCGACCGACGCGCGCAAACTTCGCAATCATATCGTACCACTCTTGGGCGCCAAGGCGGCTGGCCACATCACGCGCGCTGATATCGAAGGCGCGCAACTGAAGATCACCGAGGGCAAGACTGCGCGAGACACAAAAACCAGACCACGGGGTCGGTCCATTCTGCGCGGCGGCGCCGGGATCGCACGCTCCTCCGTTATGAGTCTATCGGCCTGCTACTCCTGGGCGCTCGATAGCGGCATCGTCGACGACAATCCCTGCCTCCGCGTGAAAAAGACCAAGCCTAGAAAGATGGAGCGCTTCCTCACGCGCGAAGAGGCCGTGTTGCTGCAGAACACAATTCTCGAAATGGAACTCGATGCCGCATTGGATCCCCGGTTCGCCGATATGGTGCGTCTGCTTCTGCTGACGGGCGCGCGGAAATCGGAAATCGTCGCGCTGCAGTGGAACGAGGTGGACTTCGAGCGCCGGCTCATTCGATTGCCCCGGGAGCGATCGAAGTCAGGCGAAAAGTACATACCGCTGAGCGGAACGGCGTTGGCGATTCTCAAGAAGCGAAAGAAACTCTCCGCTCTACGCAAGCCAATGCGAACCGAGGATGCCGTCGGCAAGGCAGCCAAAGACCGCTTCGTGTTTCCGTCACTGATAGGCGATAGCCACGCTCAGGGATTGCAGAAGGCATGGGAGCGAGTGCGTAGGCGGGCGAATCTAGACGATGTTCGCCTGCATGATCTCAGGCACTCATTCGCATCCTTCGCCGCCGCCGACGGCGCGAGCCTCTTTCTCATCGGCAAGGCGCTCGGACACACGCAGTCACAAACGACCGAGCGCTACGCTCATCTCCGCGACGATCCGCTTCACGCTGTCGCGGCAAGCGTGGAGCGAAGTCTGCTCTTCTCCTCGCCAAACTCGCCGACCGGCCAGGATGAGGAGTGACGTCTATGTCGCGCATGATCTCCGAAGGCAGAGGTCACAGGTTCGAATCCTGTCGGGTGCGCCATAAAATCAAGGACTTGGGACCGCCTCGCCGCTCCGCTTTTCCTTTTGGTCCGCACTTGGTCCGCACATTCGGGAACAGGACAATCCACCGGCCCGAGAACGCCGGCACCGCACGTCTGAGACTACCGGAATGGCCGGCCCCCAGGCGAAGAATGGGGAATGGCTAATGGCGTTCACGAGGTCAGCGGTTCGATCCCGCTCGGCTCCACCATGTTTTCAACAACTTACGCGATCTGCTCCCGTCGCCAAATTCCCGGGCTTTCACCGGGCTACCAGGATTTGGGAATTCTGAGCCACGCTGCGGCCCGCAGCGCCGAGAGCTTCGCCACGGCCGTCGCGACGAACCTCTGACATGATCGATAGTCAGCCAACGTGTATCCCGTTGCCTCAATAGCTGTCCCGAAACGCCGGGCGTGGTCATTGCAACGCTGAAACCCAACGACGCGCGCGCCCGCGATGATTACCGGCGTCAGACGTCGTCGCAGTGACGAGCCTGAGGCGGGCGCCAATTGCGCACCATCTCTTCGCCGCTGATCGCGCGATCCTTGACGCGACCGTTTCAGACTGGCTCAGCCAACCGCTCGCCCCCTCCCCCACAAAGAGTGAGACTGAGCGAATTCAATCCGAATCGAATTGTGAGCACGACTCGCAACGACCTGAATGACGGTCGTGGACCACACGCGTTGACGAGGAATCATGCGCAACCTTGATACGCATCAAGTGCCGTTGAGGATGATCGCCTAGATTGCTCCGTTGGTTTTGGAGGCTCACATGTCAGGCCAAGTCTTGATCGCGGCGCCCGCCCTCGGCGAATTGATGAGAACCGAAGCGGTGGTTCTGATCGACACGCGCGATCCGGGGCAATTCCACGAGGGTCACATCCCCGGCGCAGTGAATGTGCGGGAGGTGTTCACCTATCTCGCCACGTCGCCAACAGGCGGGCTAGCGGCGCTGCGTGAGAAGTTCGCCGTTGCTTTCGGAAAGGCTGGCCTTTCTGGCGCCGAAACGGCGGTTGTTTATGAGCAATCCATGGAAAGCGGCTTCGGCCAATCGTGCCGGGGCTACGTGCTTCTCCGCTACCTCGGATATCCGAAGATCAAGGTGCTGCATGGCGGGTTCGCAGCTTGGCGCGCGGCCGGATTACCAATCACCGCCGATCCGTCGCATCCAACGGCGAAGCCATTTCCAGTGCGTTCGGGAAGCCAATCGATTCTTGTTGATCTTGACGCGATGAAAACCGCAGTCGCCGATCCCAAGATCACCAAGCTCGATGTGCGCGACGTCGACGAGTGGATTGGGGATAGCTCCTCGCCGTACGGCAAGAATTTTTGCCCACGCAAGGGGCGGCTGCCAGGCGCAAAGTGGATCGAGTGGTATCGCATGATGAAGCCGACGCCAGCTGGGCAGATGTTCAAGACGCCGGACGAAATCCTTGCGGAATGCGCAACCGTGGGTATCCGCAGCGACACGCCCGTCATTATCTATTGTTTCAAGGGGGCGCGCGCCTCGAACACGTTCGTCGCTCTTGAGGAAGCCGGCGTCAAAGACGTACGCATCTATTTCGGCTCGTGGAACGAATGGTCGCGCGACCCGTCCTTGCCGATCGAAGAAGGCAGGCCATTCTAACGCTGATGACGGCTTGATAGCGAAATTGCAGTGACAAATTCTGAGATAGAGCGATCTCGTGTTCAACGCGATCAGGGGGCATGCTGCCAGAGGTTCGTTGTGACACAACTTGGTCTCGATTTCCGCCCCAGTGTATTGACCCGCCATCATGCGCGATCCGGGCGGCGTTGCGGGGTCCATAATGGACTTGTTCGAATTCCACTTTGCGCCCCTGGGCGCCAGTCGACCTTCGAGCGAGGTATTCCGTCGCGCGGTCGCTCAAGGCGATCTCGTCTACCGTTCTGATGTCGACGCACCTTCCGTACGCGCCGATCTGCATTCGTGGTTGAGCGAACTGAACGGAGCGATCGTCGATCCCGCGTTCCTGACCGCCGCATAGCAGGACCGCAGAGAAGCCGGGGTTGACCCGATCGAGGTGCCCGGCTCGCTGGCCGCGCCGGCGCCGCTAAACGACGAACAGCCGCAATCCGTAGGCCACTGCCGCGACGCCGAGCAGTCCCGCGATCCACAACGCCGCGAACCACGCCAGTCGTTTGCCCAATGGTCGTTTCGGCGCGTTCGGTTCCGGCGGTCCCTCAATGATAGGCGCCATCACTTCCCACTTTCGCGCGAAAGAGCCAGTAAACATACGCGGTGTAACTGAGGATCACCGGCAACAGAACCAGCGCGCCCCAGAGCATCAGCGACAGCGCATTGTCGGCCGCAGCGGCGTCCGCCGGAGTCATGGCGAACGGGATGATGTACGGGAAGAGGCTGACCGCCAATCCCACGTACCCGACAAGGAACAAGCCCACCGCGAGCAAATACGGCGTGAGATGATTGCGCCCTTCCGCGCCCCGCCACAAGAAGACGCACAGCATCGCCGCGATGACCGGCAACGGCGCCAAGCGCACGAATACAGGCCAATCCACGTTCGTCATCGATACGCCCCAGCGCGCCGTCACGCGCGGGTCGACGCCGAGGGTGGCGAGGCTGACCGCGCCCATCGCAAGCATGACCAAAAGACTTGCCTGCTTGAGCCACGCCCGCGCGCGATCGAACAATGCGCCTTGCGTCTTGAACACCAGCCACGCCGCTCCGAGAAGCGCGTAGCCGATGACGAGCGCCGTCGCGACCATCAGCGAGAAAGGCGTCAGCCAATCAAACGCACCGCCGACAAATGCGCCGTTCTCGATCCGAACGCCCTGCACGAAACCACCGAGCACAAGCCCCTGCGCGACGGCCGCAGCAAACGACCCGCCCGCAAACGCAGCGGTCCAGAACCTCCTGCCGCGCTCACGCGCATGGTGGCGAAACTCAAACGCCACGCCGCGGAAGATAAGCGCCAGAAGCATCAGGATGATCGGCAGATAGACGGCCGGCATCAAGGCCGCGTAAGCCTTGGGGAAGGCCGCGAAAAGCCCTCCGCCGCCGAGCACGAGCCAAGTCTCGTTGCCATCCCATACCGGCGCAATCGCCGCCTGCATCTGGTCGCGCTCGCGCGCGTCCTTCGCGAACGGAAACAGAATGCCGACACCGAGATCGAAGCCGTCGAGCGCGACGTAGATGAAGACCGCGACGGCGATCAGCACCGCCCAAATCATGGAAAGTTCAAGCCCGAACATCTCAGCGCTCCTCCACGGCGGCAGCGAGCGGCGATCCTGGCGGCTGGCGGGAGACAGGTTCCGGTTCATCGCTATCCGGCCCCCGCTCGATCAGGCGCAGGATGTAGAGCGCGCCGGCGCTGAACACGATCGCGTAGACGATCAGAAACGTGAGCAATGACGCGGCGATGCTGCCCACGGCCACCGGCGACACTGCATCGACGGTGCGCAGAACGCCATAGACCACATAGGGCTGACGGCCGACTTCAGCCGCGATCCAGCCTGCCAGCACCGCGACAAAGCCAGACGGTCCCGCCAGGACGAGCGCGCGATGGTACCAGTTTGCTCCGTCCAGCTTTCGCAGCACCCACAGGACGGCACCCCATAGACCAAGTGCAATCATCGCGAGGCCCAGACCGACCATCACGCGAAAAGCCCAGAACGTAATGAATACCGGCGGACGATCCGCCGGCGCGAATGCGTCAAGTCCCTTGACCTCCGCATTCATATCCCCCGCCACGACCCACGACCCGATACGCGGAATCGCGACCTCCGCGTGATTGCGTTCCCCCGCCTCATCCGGAATCGCAAACAGGATCGTCGGCTGACCGCTTCTGGTCTGCCACCACCCTTCCATGGCCGCGACCTTCGCCGGCTGGTGTTCATGCGCGACGACGCCGGATTCATGGCCAATAACAAGTTGAAGCGGGGCCACGATCGCCATCATCAGAACCGCCATGCGCAGGCTCGTGCGGTTCTCTCCGTTCGCGCGACGACGCAACAATCCGAACGCCGCGGCGCCGGCCACGACCATCGCGGTGGTGAGATAGGCGGCCACGACCATGTGGGCGAACCGCGAGGGAAGCGATGGATTGAAAACCACCTCCATGAAGGAGGTTGCGACGAATGTTCCGTCCTCGGCGACCTCAAACCCCTGCGGGGTCTGCATCCAGGAATTGGCTGCCAGAATCCAGAAGGCGCTGAACAGCGTGCCGATCGCCACCATGCAGGTGGCGAAAAAGTGCAACCCTGGTCCCACGCGTTTCCACCCAAACAGCATGACGCCGAGAAAGGACGCCTCCAGAAAGAAGGCGGTCAGCACTTCATAGGCAAGCAAGGGGCCAATGACGCTGCCGACCTGCGCCGAGAACACGCTCCAGTTCGTGCCGAACTGGTAGCTCATGACGACGCCTGACACGACGCCCATGCCGAACGAGAGCGCGAAGATCTTGACCCAGAACAGATAGAGATTCCGGAAATGAGGCTTCTTCGTCCACAACCACAGCCCCTCGAGAACCGCGAGAAATGACGCTAGCCCGATCGTAAAGGCCGGGAAGATGATGTGGAAGCCGATCGTGAATGCGAACTGCAGCCGTGCGAGAAGAACCGCTTCAAGTTCCATAGAGTCTATGCCCTGTGCTTAGCGGCGCCTGAATTGGGATACTCATCTAACAAGCGACCCAATCGCGCGCCACGCGACATACCCGGCGACCAGCAGCACCATAACGGCAAATCCGCGCCGAAGCACCATTGCGCGCGTCGCGAGACGTTTGGCGATCATCAGTCCGGCGAAACCGCCAATAGCGCCGCCGGCAAGCAGCAGCGCTGCAAGGCGCCAGTCCACAAGCCCTGACACTGCATAGTTCAACGACGTGGCGGCGCCAAAGATCGCGACAGACACGAGCGATGAGGCCGTCGCATTCGTCATCGTCATACCCGTGGCGAGCATGAGGCCTGGCACAATGAGAAAGCCGCCGCCGATTCCGAAGAAGCCCGCTGCGAACCCGGTAAGCAGCCCCAACGGCACCAACCGCGCCATAAGCGCGGCGTTGATGTGCACATCCGGATCGCCTTCGCTGCCGGGACGACGGAACATCGACACGGCGATTGCAGCCATGGCCACCGCGAACGCCAGAAGCAGGTGATTTCCAGATATCGTCTTGGCGAGTGAGGATCCCGCGAATGAGCCGATAAGGCCGGCGGTGGCGAACGCCAACGCGCACGGCCATTTTACGCGTCTACCGCGCCAATGGCCGAGGAGGTTGACCGCCGCATTCGCCGACACCGCCGCGCTTGAGGTGCCGATGGCGACGTGCGGATCGCGAACACCCACGGCGTAAAGAAGAAGAGGCGCGGCAAGGACGGACCCGCCGCCGCCGAAGACCGCAAGCAACAACCCGACGAGCGCGCCGCTCGCCAGCGTGACGATCACCTGCACCGCCGCAATCTCGATCATGACTCGCCGCGCGAACCGAAGAGCCGCACTATTGCCGACATGACGCCGCCAGATTTTCCCGACGCAGACGCATTGGCGACGCCCCTTTCCACCGCCATGCCCGCGCGCTTCCACGCTTCGATCCCGCCAACAAGCACAAAGCCGTTTCCTCGCGCGTGCGCCGCGAGTCGCGCGCCGTGGGCGTCGGTACGCATGCCGGACTTGCAGTGAAACACGAGATCGCCCGCTGCTGGCAGCGCGGGCGGCGCCTGTCCGATGCGGGAGAGCGGCCACGACAGCGCCCCGGCTATCCACTCGGATGCATGCTCATGACGCTCGCGGACATCGACGAGTGTGACAGCCCCGACCTCCAGGCGCCGAGCGAGTGTCTGCACGTCCATCGTCCTGAGTACCGTCATTGTTCCGCTTCCGGGCAATAGATTGATGCGAGCACCGACACCAGCCGCGTCGTGGAGGCGTCGGCGATACGATAGAATATCGCCTGGGATTGCCGGCGGGTGGCCAGAATTCCTTCCTCGCGCAGCACCGCGAGGTGCTGAGAGAGCACCGACTGGGGCAGACCGAGTTGGGCCTGAAGCGCGCCCACGCTGGCCTCACCTGCAGCCAGCCTGCACAGGATGAGCAGTCGGCGCTCGTTCGCCAACGCCTTAAGCAAGGCCGCCGCCGACGCGGCGCGGCTCTCCAGCACAGACAGTTCGGCAGGAACAGACATCATAAGTGCATTATATCGTAACTTGTTAATTTAGCAATACATGATATATGAGACGAGTTCGCCTACCGGAGCCCAGCATGATCGCCCTTGAAGCTTTCTTTGATCCCCAGACCGCCACGGTCACCTATCTGGTCTGGGATCCTGCAACCATGACGGCGGCGATCATCGATCCGGTCCTTGATTTCGAGCCCAAGGCGGCGCGCCTTGAGACCAGATCCATCGACGCGGTTCTCGATGTCGCGCGGGAGAAGAAGCTGCATATTGAATGGGCGCTCGATACGCACGCCCACGCCGATCACCTGTCCGCCGCAGACTACGTCCGCGCCAAGACCGGCGCAAAAATCGGCATCGGCGCACGTATCACACAAGTGCAGAAGGCGTTCGGTCCGCTTTTCCACGCCAACGACGTCACCCTCGACGGAGCAGCGTTCGACGTCCTCTTCGGCGACGACGCGGAGTTCAAAATTGGCGAGATCACAGGGCGCGTGATCGCCACGCCGGGTCACACGCCCGCCTGTGTCACCTATGTCATCGGCGACGCCGCCTTCGTCGGCGATACGATGTTCATGCCAGATTATGGCACGGCGCGCGCCGACTTTCCGGGCGGCGACGCCGCGACCTTGTATCGATCCATACGGAAGATTCTCGATCTTCCCTCGAAGACGCGGATTTTCGTCGGCCACGATTACCTCCCGCCGTCGCGCACGGCGCCTGCCTGGGAATCCACCGTTGCAGAACAACGCGCGCGCAATATCCATGTGCATGACGGGATCAGCGAAGACGACTTCACGCGGATGCGCGACGCGCGCGACGCGACCCTGGCGCCGCCGCTGCTCATTCTGCCTTCGCTGCAGGTCAACATCCGCGCCGGCACCCTTCCATCACCCGAGAGCGACGGACACGTCTATCTGAAATTGCCAATCAACCGGCTAGGCGCCTAGGCTCGTCCACATCGAAATCGCGACAAATCCCCGAACAGGAGAACGAACGCATGATCCGTCAGCTCAGCCGTCTGCTCATTGCGTTTGGCGCGATCCTGCTCGTAGGCGCCCCCAACGCCCTCGCCGAACCGACCGAAATCGTGATCCGGACGATCAGCCGCGATGCCAAGTTTATCGGCACAAGCATGGGCGGCATGCGGATCGTGCTGCGCGACGCCGACACCGGCGAAATCCTTGCGCAAGGCGTCACCAGCGGAACGACCGGTGACACCGATCAGATCATGCGCGCAGCCGGGCGTCGCGCGGTGCTGGCGAACGCAGACTCCGCTGCGTTTCGCGCAACCCTCGACCTGACCGCGCCACGCCTCGTCGAAGTGGAGGCGACGGGCCCGATCGCCCAGCCACAAGCTTCGACCCGCGTCACCGCGCGCCAGTGGATCATCCCGGGTCGCCACATCCGCGACGGGAACGGATGGCTGCTTGAAATTCCGGGCTTCGTCGTCGATGTGCTCGCGCCGCCGGCGCACCTGTCGCTGCGCGGCGCCCGGCAAACCATCGACCTGCGCGCGAACGTCACCATGATGTGCGGCTGCCCGATCACGCCGGACGGCGTCTGGAACGCCGCCAATTACGAAGTTCGCGCACTCGTGAAACGGAACGGGCAGGACGCAGGATCACAGGCGATGTCGTATGCAGGTTCAGCCAGCCAGTTTTCCGCCAACCTTTCGATTTCGGCTCCGGGAGCGTACGAAATCGTCGTCTACGCCTACGACCGCGCAACCGGGAATACGGGCCTTGATCGCACGACATTCGTAGTGTCGCCGTAACCTCGGCGATCACCCCTTCGCCCGCATTCGCAGATCCCCAGGGCGCCGTGGCGATCAACACGGCGCGGCCGGCCACTTCATTCAGAGTCCTCCGAGCGTTGGTCCTCATTCGTTTCAGAATGACCTTGCTCTGCCTCACCCTTCTTCGTCCGGGCGGGCGGTTGGCTTATGAGCAAGGCGGCCACGGTCGCGCTAAGGAAGAGCGCGATCAGAAGCGACGGCAGGGCCGCGCGACTGGCGTCCGCCCCTGGCTCATCACTGCGACGACGTTTGACGCCGGTGATCATCGCGGGCACGAGCGCGTCCTTGACCTTCAGCGTTTCAACGAGCACGCCCAACACGTGCACGACGACAAGGCCCTGCAACACGCGGAACAGAATCTCATGCGCATCGGAGAGTTCGAGGCACCAGAGGCCCGCGAACGGGCCGGGATTGTCCTCCCCGCCGCTGAATAGGCCGGTCACGACCACGGCTGCAACCGTTGCCAGCATCAGAAACACGGCGAGGCCGCCCAGCGGGTTATGCCCCAGATGACGCTTGGGCTGGCGTGAGAAAAGATCGCGCACATGCGCGACAATTGCTGAAGGCCGGCGGCGAATTCGGCAAAGCGAGCGCGTTCGCCGCCGATAAAGCCCCAGATGAGGCGGAAGACCAAGAGCCCAGCGATCACCTCGCCAGCATAGCGGTGATAGGCCGCCTCCGTTCCTTCGCCTTCGCCGGTGAACCAGGCGACGAGGACAAGCGTCAACAAACTCCAGTGAAAGAGCCGCGTGGAAATGTCCCATACAAGCACTTTGCGCTCGCCGTTGGGAGGAGCCATTCGGATTGCCCTTTCGAACATCAGAGAAACGCGCGGCAGAGCGCCTGCTCAGCCGCGCGCGCTCTATCGATCACCAGCCGCGATGGAATTGCTGCAGCTCCTGAAAAGTAAGCCGACCGTCGTCATTGGCGTCGGCGTCGAGATAATTCAACTCGCCGAAATTCATGTATTCGGCGCGCGTCACCATGCGGTCGCCGTTGCCGTCCATGAGACGGAAGCGCTCGGTCTTGCGTAGCTGGGCCCGATCTTCGATTTGCTGACGGCTGCGCGCCGAGCGCTGCGGGCCGGGGCCCAAGCGGACGCGCTGGAACTCCTGCAGCGAAAATCCTCCGCTATTGTCGCCGTCGATCGCGTTAAACGCGTTCTCGTGCCATTGGCGGAACTCTCCTTGGCTGATGCGCCCGTCGCGGTCCTGATCGTACTGACGCAAACGATCTTGTGCGCCGAGATAGAGACGGTCCTGGTCGCGCAAGCGCTCGCGATCCTGATCCAGACCCTGATCAGGCGTGCGCAGACGATCTTGATCACGCAGCTGGTCGCGGTCCGGCCGACTGACGCCCGGCGAAGTCACAGGCGGACCGCCTTGACCGCCAGCGCCACCACCGCTCTGAGCGAACGCAGGGGCGACAGTCATAAACGCCATCGCGGCGGCAACACAGGTGCTTTTGAGAATTGCGTGCATAGCTCTGCTCCATACCAATCCCCGAAAATACATATGGGAATTGGTCTACGATGCACCATTGAGCACGATCAATTCGAAGTGCGACATATTAGGATACATGCATGGATATGATTCATAGTTGCCGATCATGGTGATCGGCACCTTGTGCGGCCTACGTCTCTTGGCGGAGATAGACATCCGATCAGTCGGATAACTGCCTCGATGCAATCCAGCGAAGTGATCACCGTCGAACGGGGCCGCGCTTGGTTCCTCGAGCAAAAGCCAGCGATCGTCGTCGAGAGCTACGAGCTCGGTGCAGTCGTCAGTCATGTGGCGGTGCGTCGCTGCATCCGTCCGGCGCAAGTATTCGCGTGGCGCAAACTGGCCCGCGCCGGTGCGCTGTTCGCAGCGCCTCCTGGTCCAACGCTAACGCCAGAACCCGCGCCAATGGCGCCGGATATGCTGGCGCGTCTGCTGAGATTGTGCTGCGTGACGGGCTTCGCGTGCGCACCGCCGATGAGACGGATGTACGCTGACTGGCCACACTCGTACGGACGCTTGAAGCACGATGATCCCGAGCCAGCCGCCGCGCCCGAAAGACGCCCGCATTTAGCTCGCCGGCGGCCATACCGATATGTGCAAGGGCTTTGATGGCTTGGCGGCGCTCACGCAAAATCAGATCAGGCAGTATCCATTTACAGGCCATCTGTTCGTGTTTCGCGACAGACGCGACGATCTTCTCAAAGTGCTGCGGTGGGATGGGCAAGGGCTTTGCCTCTTCCCCATGCTGCTTGAGCGCGGCCGCTGCATTTGGCCATCGCCGGCCGATGGCGCAGGTGATCGGTTCTATTCGGGTGGGGAACCACCATAAAACTCGCACAACACATCGACGGCCTGTTCAGCTGTGTCCACGACTGAAAACAAATCCATGTCGCGCTGATCGATCATGCCCTCGCTAACAAGGAAGTCGAAATCGATGACGCGCCGCCAGAATTGGGCGCCAACGAACACGATGGGCAAGCGCTCGATTTTTCCCGTCTGCACGAGTGTCAATACTTCGAACACTTCATCGAGAGTTCCATACCCACCCGGGAATGCGACCAAGGCGCGGGCGCGTAGCAGGAAATGCATCTTCCTCAACGCGAAATAGTGAAAGCGAAAGCACAATTCCGGGCTGATAAACGGGTTGGACGCTTGCTCATGGGGCAAACGGATATTGAAACCGATACTGCGGGCATCGGCCTCATCGGCGCCGCGATTAGCCGCCTCCATGGCGCCAGGCCCGCCGCCGGTCGAGATCACAAAATCACGGCGCTGTTCGATCTGAAATCGGCGCGACACGATGGCGGCGAAACGTTTCGCCTCGTCATAATATCGTGAATAGGCAAGCCGACGCCGAGCGACAGCGAGCTCCCCCGCCAACACCGAATCGTTCTGGTTTTCACGCACGCTTTCTTCTAGCCGCGCGCAAAGCGCTCTCGCATCGCCCTCTGGCATCAATCGGGCGCTGCCGAACACCACGATCGTTGACTCGATGCGCTCGTTACGCAGCTGACGCTCTGGCTTGAGGAACTCGAGTTGCAAGCGCAGCCCACGCAGATCATCGCTCTTGAGAAGATCGAGGTCCTCAAACGCCAGGCGTTCGCACGGGTTATCCTCGCGGTGAGGCAAAGGCGCGTCTGGCTCTTTTCCCGTCACAGGACGCCGCGTGTTCGCCATAGTCCTACCTCTTCGGAAAGTCACCGCCGCGCCATGAGCGATTGCGCCCAAGCAGCGCCAGGTCGATCGCTTTTCAAATCGTCAGTGTCTGCCCCTGTTCCGGGACCTGCGCCGGCCAGGCAAGCTCGTCCCGCAAACCTTCCGCCAACGCGAGCGCGGCGTTCTCCTCGCCGTGCACCACGTAGGCCTGTGCCGGCGGACGTGTAAAACCCCTCGCCCATTGCAATAGAGCGCCGCGATCAGCATGAGCCGAAAGACCGCCGACGGTGACGATCTCCGCGCGCACCGGAATCGGCTCTCCAAAAATTCGCACCTCCTTGGCGCCATCGACGAGCTTTCGCCCGAGCGTCCCGCGCGCCTGAAAACCGACGATAAGCACGGTGTGCTCCTCATGCCCAAGCCGATGGCGCAGATGATGCTTGATGCGCCCCGCTTCACACATGCCGCTGGCGGATATGATGATCGCGCCGGACTGGATCCGGTTGAGCGAGATCGACTCGTCCACGCTTCTGGTGAAGTGCATGTCGGGAAGGCCAATTCCAGCGGCGCGCCAAGCGGCCAGGTCCTTGGCGTCCTCGTCAAACAGATCCAAGTGGCGCATCGTGAGGTGGGTCACCTCGGTCGCCATTGGCGAGTCAACGAAGATTTTCAGCCCGCCCAATCTGCCCTGGCGCGTCAAATCGTGCAGGTAATAGATGATTTCCTGGGTGCGGCCGACCGCGAAGGCCGGGATGATAACATTGCCGCGCTTCTGATGCAGCGTGCGATCCACCACCGAGACAAGCTCGTCAAATGTCGCGGACATGTCCTTGTGCGATCGATCACCATAAGTCGATTCAATGAAAACGACATCCGCCTCTTCGATGCGTTCCGGCTCGCGCAGGATCGGGCGGCCTGGTTGACCGAGATCGCCAGAGAACACGAGTTTCTTGGTTTGTCCGCGCTCTTCTACCCACACTTCGAGTATTGCCGAGCCCAAGATGTGCCCTGCATCACGGAAAACGCAGCGCACGCCCGCATTGGCCTTCAATTCCTGTCCATAGGCATGCGCCCGCACTTGCTGCAGGCACGCTTGGGCGTCCTCAAGGGTGTAGAGCGGTTTGCTTGCCGGCGTCCCACGCGTGCGATGGTCGCGGGCCTTGCGGCGGGCGTCGCCCTCTTGGATGTGACCGCTGTCGGGCAGCATGATCGCGAGCAGATCGGCGGTCGCAGCGGTGCAATGAATAGGGCCGGAAAAGCCATCACGCGTGAGTTTGGGGAGGAGGCCAGAGTGGTCGATGTGCGCATGCGTCAACACGACAAAGTCGATGTCGGCGGCGCGAAACGGAAACGGGCGTCGATTGCGTTCAGGGGCTTCACGCCCGCCTTGAAACATCCCGCAATCCACCAGAAATCGAACCTCATCGGTTTCCACCAGATAGCAAGAGCCAGTGACCTCCCGCGCGGCGCCGAGAACGCTGACTTGCATCACTTACCCCTCTCTGTCGCTTTGCTCAGTAGCTGACGCGCGAACCATGCGATGATGCCCCAGACAATCGTTCGCAGGCTCATGGCGAGAAGCGTCCGCGCTTCGTACGGCCCGCCCAAAAGGATGTGCGCCGCGAATGTCGCAAACACCACCAAAGTGGCGAGGAAGATCGCCGCCGCCATGAGCCAAGCCCAGTGCCGCCGCAACCAGAGACCGACGCCCGCCGCGATATAGGCAAAGCCGGCCAGGAAATTGAACCACAAGACGAACGGCACGTAATCGCCAGCCGCCGCGCGGGCGGCGCCCTCGCCAAACAGCACATCGCCGCCCTCCTTGAGGGTAAAAGCGCCGAAGACGACCGCCACAAGCGCCAAAGCCCGCGACCACAATACGCTGTTGGAAATTGTCATGATCTTCCGCGCCCTCAACTATTCGGTGACCTCCACGCGGTATGTCGCGTGGCAGCTGGTGCAGGCGTGCAGCGTGGCGCCAAGCCTAGCTGTCATTGCCTCAGAGCTAGCTCCATCGCGCGCCATCTGCGCGATCTCGTCGAACCCCCCGTGGGCTTCCTCTCCCATGCGGAGGAAGTCTTCCGGCAGCACCCCATGCAGTTCTTGGTCAATTGTGCCGGGGGCGCGGCGACCAGATCGCGCCGCCGCCTGTTCGATCGCCGCGCTGTCGTTTCTCGCCAAGCCGGCGACAACGCCTTCGGTCGATTCCAACATCAGGCGCATTTCCGCGAGCACAAGGTCGCGCTCATGGCCGCCGAGCCGCAGCGGTTCGCGCGCATCGGCAGCGCTCTCCACCGCGTGTTCGGCGCCCTTCTCTTCTGGCGGCCGCGAACACGCCTGAGCCACCAGCGCCACGGCGAGCACTCCCACCAACGAAACACTCACTCGCTTCATGCGCCTTGTCCTCATTGTGGCCAAACGCCTCTGTCTTCCGGCTGTCCGCTACCCCATAACGAACGAACCTAATTCAGTCAATCGATTGACTTAGTTCAAAACTCGCCTATGTTGAACGCGATAGAAGGCGCCCATGAGCTCGAAAAACCCAACACAACGCGGCGCCAAGCCGGTTCCACGCGCAAAGGCTCAAAAACCGCAGGCGGGGAAAGCCGGGCCGGACGATGGCGCCCGACAGCCGCGCAAGGCGGGAGCGATTTTAGCGAGCGCATCATCAAAGCGCGGCTATGGACGAAAAGTGCAGGACGATACGCGCGCGAAGCTGATCCGAGCAGCGCTCACGGTGTTTTCGCGGGAAGGCTACGCGGCGGCGACCACACGCATGATCGCCGCCGAAAGCGGCGCAAACCTCCAGGCCATCACATACTATTTTGGCGGCAAGCCCGAACTCTACCAGGGTGTGGTTCAACACATCGCCGACGCGATGAGCGCGCATATCCGGCCCGCCGCGGACGCAATCGAGGTTCGCTTGGCATCCGGCGCCGTGACGCCCGCGGACGCCAAGGACATGGTGCTGTTCGCGCTGAAGGCCATCGCGCACGTCCTTCTGGTCGAGGCGTCCGACGATTGGGCGCGGATCATCTTGCGCGAACAAATGCAACCCACCGCCGCGTTCGAGATGCTTTTTTCCAGCGGCATGGGACGCATGCTCGCGCTGCTGGTCCGGCTTGTCGCGATCGCGCTTGGTCTTGCTCCTGATGACCCGGAAACCCGCGCACGCGCGCTCGCGCTGCTTGGGCAAGTGTTGATTTTCCGGATGGCTCGCGCGGCCGCACTCCGCACGCTTGGCTGGGATCGTCTTGGGCTTGGTGAACTGGCGATCCTGGAGCGCGCCATTTGCGCGAATGCGAGTGCAATCCTGCTGCGCGAAAACCAAGGGGAACAAGGCACATGACCCGCAAGCGGATTATAATGATTGCGGCAATCGCCGCTGCGGCGCTGGCACTCGCCGCAGCATTGTGGACGTTCGCGATCCAGCCCATTCTGCAGCGCAACGCCAGCCAGGTGATTGTCCTCCAGGGCAACGTGGACATTCGCCAAGTCCAACTCGGATTTCGCGTGAGCGGTCGGATCGCCGAGCTTCTGGTCGAGGAAGGCGATCGGGTCGCAGCTGGCGACGCCCTCGCGCGGCTTGACGCGGCGCCGCTGGAAAACGAGCGCGCGGCGGCGGCGGCGGATTTGGCGATGCGGCGGGCCGACTTCACCCGCCTCGAAGCGGGCATGCGGCCCGCTGAGATACGCAGAGCCGAGGCGCGGGTGATTGAAGCGCGCGCATCCCAGCGCAGCGCCGAGGAAACCGCCGCGCGGCGTGAGTCATTGCAGACGCGCGGCGCCGTCTCGCAACAGGCCGCAACGGAATCCAGAGCCCGCGCCGACGAGACGGCAGCCCGATTGAGAGTGGCGGAAGCCGAACTCCGCCTGGCGCGCGAGGGGTTTCGGGCCGAGGACATTGCCGTTGGGCGTGCGGCGCATGCAGCAGCCGAGGCGCGGCTGCGCACTGTCGAGACCCGGCTCGCCGATGCGACGCTTACCGCGCCTTCGGCTGGCGTCATTCTGACCCGCGTGCGGGAGGCCGGCGCGATCGTACAACCGGGCGAGGCCGTTTTTTCGCTAGCGATCGATCGGCCCGTCTGGGTTCGCGCTTATGTGCAAGGGACGGATTTGGCCAGGGTCGTCCCCGGCGCGCGCGCCGAGATCTGGACCGACGCCGATGCCAGCCGGCTCTATGTCGGCCAAGTCGGCTTTGTATCCCCAACTGCCGAGTTTACGCCGAGAACGGTGCAAACCGAAAATCTCCGCAGCGGCTTGGTCTACCAGGTCCGCGTGATCGTCGCCGAGCCGGATGAACTTCTACGCCAAGGCATGCCCGCAAGCGTGCGCATCGTCGCGCGGCCGCCGCGAGCCGCTGGCGCCGCGGAAAGGCAATAGGCGCCCGATGACCGCCCCGCTCGCCAGACTGATGGACGTGACAAAGTCATTCGCCGGCCTCGAACGCCCGGCGCTTGATAGCATCACTGCGACAATCAACGCGGGACGCCTCACGGGGATCGTCGGTCCGGACGGGGCCGGCAAGACCACTATGATCCGCTTGCTGACCGGGCTGGTTCAGCCGGATTCGGGCGCGGTCGAAGTCCTGGGCGCCGACGCCAAAACCAATCCCGGCGCCGTGCAGGCGGCGATCGGCTACATGCCCCAACGCTTCGGTCTCTATGAGGACCTCAGTGTTCAGGAAAACCTCGATCTTTATGCCGACCTGCAAGGCCTTTCGGAGACCGAGCGGCAAGCATCATTTGATCGGTTGCTCGATTTTACCGACTTGAAGCCGTTCAGGGAGCGGCTGGCCGGCAAGCTCTCCGGCGGCATGAAGCAAAAGCTGGGTCTTGCCTGCGCGCTTCTGCGTCGACCGCGCCTGCTATTGCTCGACGAGCCCTCGGTCGGCGTCGATCCAGTCTCGCGCCGCGAATTGTGGGCCATGGTACGCGCATTGGTCGATCCGGAAACGGCCATCGTGTGGTCAACATCTTATCTCGACGAAGCTGAACGCTGCGACGAAACCCTTCTGCTTACACACGGCCAGCTTCTCTACACCGGCCCCCCGGCGGGGCTAACCGAGCGCGTTCGCGGCCGCATCTTTCGGCTCCATCCAGCGGCTGCCGAGAAGCGCAGTGTTCTTCAGGCGCTGGAGAGCGACCCAGCGATCGCCGACGCGGTGCTGCAAGGCGATTCAATCCGGGTAATGACGCGCCCCGACGCAAGCCCGCAGACCCGCGTCTTGCAAGGGGCGTCGCCCGCAGCGCCCCGTTTTGAGGATGCGTTCGTCGATCGGTTAGGCGGTTCGCACGCGGGCCCCTCCCCGCTCGGCGAGGCGATGCGCACAATCGCCGCCAGCGATGCCCCGGTCATAGAAGCGCGAGGATTGACCAAACGCTTTGGCGATTTTGTCGCCGCTCAAGACATCACCTTCCAGGTGCGTCCCGGCGAAGTCTTCGGACTGCTTGGGCCCAACGGCGCGGGCAAATCGACCACATTCAAAATGCTCTGCGGCCTGCTCACGCCCTCCGGCGGCGAGGGACATGTCGCGGGCTTCGATCTGCGCCGCGCCGCGCCAATGGCCCGCTCGCGTCTCGGTTACATGGCGCAGAAATTCTCGCTCTATAGCGAGTTGTCCGTGCGCCAGAACCTTGAGTTTTTCGCAGGCATTTACGGGCTGAAGGGAGCCCATCGGCGAAGCCGTATCGACACCATGCTCGACGTGTTTGAACTCGGAGCGCTCGCGCACAGAAACGCTGGAACCCTGTCGCTCGGGTTCAAGCAGCGCCTGGCGCTGGCCAGCGCGCTGCTGCACGAGCCAGAAGCGCTCTTTCTCGACGAACCGACCTCCGGGGTCGATCCTCTGGCGCGCCGCGAATTCTGGTCCCACATCAATGCTCTGGTGAAGAAGAATGTCGCGGTTCTGGTCACCACGCACTTCATGGAGGAGGCTGAATATTGCGATCGCATCAGCCTCATCTATCGCGCGCGCCTCGTCGCAGAAGGCAGCCCTGACGCCTTGAAGGCCCAAGTGCGCGGCGCCGACCTGCCCGACCCCACGATGGAAGACGCCTTCATTCGCCTCATCGAGCGCAACGATGCGCAGCGAGATGCAGCATGAACGCGGCGCGACCTCATGGGGCCTTCAGCCGGATCGCCGCGCTCGCGCGCAAGGAGAGCAAGCAGATTTGGCGCGACCCTTCGAGCGCCGTGATCGTACTCTTCCTGCCGCTCTTTCTCCTCTTCCTTTTCGGCTATGGCATTTCCCTCGACGCAGCCTCGGTACGGATCGGCATCGTGATCGAAGAGCGCGAGCCCGACGCCGAGAGCCTCGCCAATGCATACCTCACCGCGCCGGATTTCGCCGCGCGCATCTATGAAAGCCAGGCGCTGGCCGAGGTAGCGCTGCAAGCAAACCGCCTTCGCGGCTTTCTCGTGATTCCATCCGACTTCTCGCAGCGTCTGCGCGCACGGGGTTCGGGACCAGCGCAGATTTATATCATAACCGATGGGTCCCAGCCCAACACGGCCGAGATCGTCGCCAACTATTCTCAAGGCGTGCTTGGCGCCTGGACCACCCAATTTGCCCGCGACCAAGGCTTGTCAGCAGAACCCGCGCTCACGATCGAGCCACGCTTCTGGTTCAACGAAGATTTGCGCACTCGATATAATCTTGTCCCCGGCTCGATTGCGCTGGTGATGACCATCATCGGCACCCTTCTCACCGCCCTAGTGATGGCGCGCGAGTGGGAGCGCGGCACCCTTGAGGCCGTGTTTGCGACACCCGTGACCTCGCTCGAACTCCTGGCTTCAAAGCTGATCCCCTATTTTCTGCTCGCCTTGGCGACGATGGCTGCGTGCGTGTTGGCCGCGGTATTTCTGTTCGGCGTCCCGTTTCGCGGTTCATTTCTCGCCATTCTTGCGTTGACGGCCGCCTTCCTGGCGCCGGCGCTTGGTCAGGGCCTGCTGATCTCCTCTGCGGCCAAGAACCAGTTTGTCGCCTCCCAGCTCGCGCTTTTTTCGGGCTTTCTGCCGGCGATGCTGCTGTCGGGCTTCATGTTCGAAATCGACTCAATGCCGGCGCCGATTCAGGCCATCACCACCATCGTCCCGGCACGTTATTTCGTATCAGGCCTACAGACGGTCTTTCTCGCCGGCGATGTGTGGTCTGTCCTGCTTCCCGCGATCGCCAAGATGCTGGGTTTGGGCGCGGTGATGCTGTTCTTTGCATGGCGCCTAACGCCCAAGCGGATCGCCTGAACCATGTGGGCGCGCATCCTTTCCCTGATCACAAAAGAACTGCTCGCGCTCTTGCGTGACCCGCGCGGCCGGATGGTGCTCATTGCGCCGCCCCTGATCCAGCTTTTCGTTTTCACCTTCGCCGCCACTTTGGAGGTGCGCAATGTCGATATCGCGATCGTCAATCTCGATCAGGGGCGCTGGGGCCGGGAGCTGGTTTCTCGCATAGATGCGGCGCCGACATTCGACGAGGTCATTTCTTTGGCGAGCATTGGCGAGATCGCCCCCGCCATCGATAGCCGTCGTGTGCTCGCCGCAATCGAGATCCCGCAGGATTTCTCACGCGAGATAGAGGCCGGACGCCCCGCGCGCGCGCAGATCATCCTGGACGGCAGACGCGCCAACGCCTCGCAAATTCTCTTCGGCTACGTTAATCGAATCGTCGGCGCCGTGGGCGCGGAAGCACGGCCCCGCCCTTTGTTGACCGAGGGGATCGTGCGGCACTGGTTCAATCCAAACCTCATCTATCGATGGTTCATGGTTCCAGCACTGGTGGCGATCATCTCGATGCTAACCGGTATCGTCGTCACCACGCTCTCGGTGGCGCGCGAGCGCGAGCTCGGCACGTTCGACCAATTGCTGGTGTCCCCGCTCACCCCACTAGAGATCATGATCGGAAAGATCGCGCCCGGGTTCTTGATTGGCGCCGCGCAGGGAACGCTCTTCATTGGCCTGGCCGTGTTCGTGTTCGCGATCCCGTTGTCGGGGTCGCTGCCATTGCTCTATGTCGCGATGGTGTTTTTCCTCGCTGCCGTGCTGGGCGTCGGACTGTTCATTTCGTCAATTTCTTCCACCCAGCAGCAGGCCATCATTGGCGCGTTCGCGTTCATCGCGCCGGCGATCATGTTGTCCGGCTTCGGCGCTCCCATCGAGAACATGCCGGGCTGGTTGCAGGTCTTCACGCTTATTAACCCGCTTCGCCACTTCCTGGTCGTTGTGCATGGCGTCTTCCTGAAAGACATGCCGGCGCTGGAGATTCTGGCGAACACCTATCCATTGGTCATCATCGCCGCCGTCACACTGCCAGCCGCGGCGTGGATGTTTCGAGCGAGAACACAATGACGCGTACGAACCCTCTCCTGCACATGAGCGCGATCTTCGTCGCCGCGGCAAGCGTGTCTGGATGCGCGATGCTGGGCAATCCGGTGGGACCAGATTATCGCCCCCCGAGTTTCGAGGCGCCCTCCGAATGGCTGTCGCAAGCGCCTCTGGCAGGGGTTGCGCCAACCGGCTGGGACGCCTTTGGCGATCCGTTGTTGGTCGACCTGGTGGCGCGCGCCAGCGCCAATAACCGATCTCTTGCCGCGGCCGCGGCGGACGTTGCACGAGCACGCGCGCTGCGGCGCGCCGCGATCGGCGAACTCTGGCCGTCCGCGAATGCGAGCGCGGCGCAGAGCGACATCCACAACAGCGAAAATGGGCTCATTCCCTTTGGCGCGCTTCCCGGCGGCGCCACCCAAGCCAACGTGCTCGACCTTGAGCTGACGGCAATCTGGAACCTCGATCTCTCGGGGGCGATCTGGCGTTCGGTGGAAGCGGCCAGCGCTCGCACCGAGGCCTTGGACGCCGCGCAGATGGCCTTGGCGCTGAGCATCGCATCCGAGACGGCGGAAACCTATATCATGCTCCGCGGCAGAGAGGGCCAACTCGCGCTCGCCGAACGATCCGTGGAAATTCGCGCGCGCACGCTCGAACTCGCTCAGGAGCGATTTGACGTGGGCGACGCAAGCCGGTTTGACGTTGAGCGCGCCCTGGCCGCCCGCCAACGCGCCGAAGCGCGCGTACCCTCGCTTCGCGCGCAAATCGCTCGCTTGCGTTTGGCGCTTGGACTGCTCACCGGGGAAAATCCCCAAGCGGCGGCGCGCCGGCTTCTGGGAACGCCGGACAATCTCGCCGCGCGAGACCTTCCGCTCAACGATGCGCCGCTATCGGTGCTGGCGCGCCGACCCGACGTGCGCCAAGCGGAGCGCACACTGGCCGCGACGACCGCGAGCATCGGCGTCGCGGAGGGACGGCTCTATCCCTCGCTCACGCTTTTCGGCGCCCTCGGCGCGGAAGCGCGAAATCTGGACGATCTTTTCAACGCGGAGAGCCGGACAAGCCTGCTCGGCCCAAGTCTGCGTCTCCCGATCTTCGGCAGAGGCCGTTTGCGAGCGCTGGTCCGAAGCGAAGAGGCCGCAGCGCAAGCCGCGCTCGCGCGCTTCGATCACGTCGTCATGTCGGCGCTCGCCGACGCAGACGCCGCGCTCGCGACAGCGGGGGAAGCCGGACGAACCCTCGCCGCACTCGACAACGCCGTCGAGGCGAACATGCGCGCGCAAGAACTCGCGCGATTGCGCTACGAAAGCGGCGAAGACAGCCTTCTGCCGCTCCTGGAATCCGATCGGGAGCTGATCGACGTTGAGACCGAACGCCTCGACGCCCGCACAAACCTCCTCCTTGCCAATGTGCGGCTTGTGCGCGCGCTTGGCGGGCCGCGCGAAGCGGTCGTTGCACACACAGAAGCCGGCAGCGCTAACGAGCTGCGGGGACGGAGCACTCCCGATGCAAAGCGGTAAACCATCGCGGATTTCGCAACAGCGCGACAAACAGCCCAGTGGGCGCGGCGCGAGCAAAGCAAAAGCACGCCCTCGCGCCGCATCAGTCGCCGCCACGGAGGCGTCAGCGGCTGCTCACGCAGCGCCCGACGGCGTGCACGCCGTCCCCTTTTTTGAGGCTTCCGCGGAAGCAATTGATCAGACCTTTCGCGCCCGCCTTGCCCGCAGAACGCACGGCCTGTCGCCAGCGGCCATCGCCGCGGTCTGGGGGGATTGGGCAATGCATCTGGCGGCGTCGCCAGGAAAGCAGCTTGCGCTTTGGGAAAACGCCATCCTGTCATCGGCGCGCCTCTGGCAATTCGCACTGGAATGCGCGGCATCCGGCGGCAAGGCCGCTCCCTGCGTCGAACCGATGGCGCAGGACCGCCGGTTTACCAACGAAGCATGGCGTCAACCGCCCTATAGTCTCTACGCTCAGAGTTTTCTGTTGACGGAACAATGGTGGCGCAACGCCACGACAAACGTGCGCGGCATGACAGGCCAGCACGAACGCGCCGCCCAGTTCGCCGTGCGTCAATGGCTCGACATGTTCGCACCATCAAACACGCCCTGGCTCAACCCGGAAGTGATCGAAAAAACGCGGACGGAAGCGGGGGCGAATTTTGTCCGCGGCGCCAACAACCTCGTAGACGATATCAAGAGGCTGGCCGCCGACGAGAGGCCGTCAGGCGCCGAAGCCTTCGAAGTGGGACGCAACCTGGCGATATCGCCGGGGAAGGTTGTCCTGCGCAACGACCTCATGGAACTCATTCAATATGCGCCAGTGACAGAGACGGTGCGGCCGGAGCCGATCCTCATCACTCCCGCATGGATCATGAAATATTACATCCTCGATCTCGGCGCCGAGAATTCGCTGGTGAGATACCTGACCGAGCAAGGCTTTTCGGTCTTCATGATTTCCTGGAAGAACCCAACCGCCGCAGATCGCGATTTGGGCATGGACGATTATCTGCGCCTCGGACCGCGCGCGGCGCTCGACGCCGTGCAAGAGATCACCGGCGCCGACAAAATACATGCGGTAGGCTATTGCCTCGGCGGCACGTTGCTTTCGATCGCCGCCGCCGCCATGGCGCGCGACGGCGACGATCGGCTCGCCTCCATCACGCTGCTCGCCGCGCAGAACGAGTTCAGCGAAGCCGGCGAGTTGACGCTCTTCATCAGCGAGAGCGAGGTGGCCTACCTTGAAGACCTGATGCGGGAGCAAGGCTTTCTCGAAGAGCGGCAGATGGCCGGCGCCTTTCAGATGCTGCGCTCCAACGACCTCGTCTGGTCGCGGATCGTACGGGACTACATGATGGGTGAACGCGCACCGATGACAGATCTGATGGCGTGGAATGGGGATGCGACACGGATGCCCTATCGCATGCACTCGGAATACTTGCGCAAGCTGCTGCTGAACAACGAACTCGCGGCGGACAAGTATGAGGTGGACGGCCGCCCGGTAGCGCTTTCAGACATCCGTGCGCCGATATTCGCAGTCGGAACAGAAACCGATCACGTCGCGCCGTGGCGATCAGTCTACAAGGTTCATCCGTCGACGAACAGCGATGTCACGTTCGTTCTCACCAATGGCGGCCACAATGGGGGTATTGTCGCCGAGCTCGGCCATCCGCGCCGCAGGTTTCGCGCCCTGACCACACTTCACCACCATTCCTACATCGATCCCACAGATTGGCTGGACAAAGCGCAGCAACACGACGGGTCATGGTGGCCGCACTGGACCGCATGGCTCGCCGAGCGATCGACAAAACCTGTTCGCCCGCCCCGCCAGGGCGCCCCTGAGGCCGGCTATGCGCCGATCTGCGATGCGCCTGGGACTTATGCCCTGCAGGATTAGAGGCAAGCCAATGTCGCTCACGTCGTTCGCCGACCGCTCCGCGCGGCGCCCCATTCCCGCACGCGGTTTCAAAAAACAGCTGCGAGTGGCGCTCTTGGCCCCGCTGTTGGCTGCGGCGTGCGCAACGCTTCCGCGCGCTGAAGCCCCGCCGGTGTCATCGCCATCTCTTGCGCCCTCAGGATTCTCGCCGCTGGTCAGATCGCTCGCCGTGGACGGGCGCGTGGCGGGCATGGAGGCCGAAGCAAACATCGCACGCTTGCGAGCCTCGGTGACCGACGCCAGCTTCGACATTCTGGCCATCTCCGGCGGCGGCGCCAACGGCGCCTATTCCGCTGGAATTCTGGTGGGTCTCACCCGCCGCGGCGAACGCCCCCGATACGAAGTGGTGACAGGGGTTAGCGCCGGAGCGCTCATCGCGCCGTTCGCGTTTCTGGGATCGGAATGGGACCCTCAATTGACCAACGCCTTCGTTGACGGGCGCAGCGCAGACTTGCTGCGATCACGTGGGATCGGAATATTGATCAGGCCGGGTCTCAATTCCGGCGAGCCCCTGCGCGACCTTGTCGATGGCTTCATCACCGAAGACCTAGTGGCGGCCGTGGCGGCGGAAGCAGCAAGAGGGCGCGTGTTGCTCGTCGCCACCACCGATCTTGATCGCCAGGAGACGGTGTTGTGGGACATGGGCCAAATCGCTTCCCGTGGCGGGGAAGAAGCCCGCACACTGTTCCGCGACGTGCTTATCGCTTCTGCCAGTGCTCCTGGCCTGTTTCCACCAATTATGATTCGTGTCGAAGGCGCAGAGAACGCGTATGACGAAATGCATGTCGATGGCGGGGTGACGACGCCCTTCTTCATTGCGCCCGAGCTCACATACCTGTCTCGGGATCAATTGGAGGGTCTGCGGGGGGCGAACGTCTACGTCCTTGTCAACGGCCAGATCCACGCCCCCGCGCGCACCACCCCGCAAGCGACGATCCCGATTCTGGAAAGAAGCTTTTCAACGCTCATGATGCACATGACGCGCACCGCGATCTCCAACACGTCGGCGTTCGCCGCACGCCACGGCATGGCTTTCCACCTCAGCGCAATTCCGCCAGAGCGGGCGGAGTCGAACTGGTTGGACTTCGATCGAGAACAGATGCGCGCGCTGTTCGCTCTGGGTGAAGCACGCGTCGCAACTGGCCAGATCTGGCTTTCGGCCGAGCAAGCGCTCTTGCAATCGGGCAATGATTGAGCGGCGCCGACTAGAAAGCAAGCCACGCCGATCGCGCGGGACGGCGCGGTCTTCTTGATCCACGTTGGTTCCGCCCAACGTCCAATTGTCACGCGCCGATCTGAGCCACCGCATCGGTCGCTCCAATTGTCTCTCCCGCGAGGAAAC
This sequence comes from Caulobacteraceae bacterium, assembly GCA_009773335.1. GTDB lineage: Bacteria > Pseudomonadota > Alphaproteobacteria > Caulobacterales > Aquidulcibacteraceae > VFBF01. The sequence goes on along the minus strand of WRPF01000002.1, from coordinate 136,550 downwards.
CCTCCGTCATGACGATACGCGATCTCGACTTTTTTTCGCCGGCTTCAATCGCGCTTGTGGCCGCAAGCTGAAAGGGCGGCTCGGTAGGCGACGTCATCGCATGCAACATGAGCTGGGCGTCCTCGGAACCAAAGCCGTCGTGGTCATCACCGCCGGATTGAGCGCACATCTGGAATGCATTGCAGGCGCGAGATCACCGCTACACTCTAAGAACTCACCCCTGTTTCCGGCGAACAACACGTCGAGAGGCTGGTCGTGATCCTCGCGCCTTGCGCAAGCGTGCGGCTCACAGGGCATTTTTCGGCGATCTCCAGCAGCCGCTGACGCTCTTCCGTGGAGAGATCGCCGGCAAGAGTAATTTCGCGGCTGAACACGTCACGCTCAGCGCCGTCCGCAAGGCGCTCGGCATGGCCCAAGCGAACCTCGACGCGCGCCAACGGCCAGCTCTTGCGCTCTGCATAAAGCCGTATCGTCATCGCCGTGCACGCGCCGAGGCCGGCGAGGACAAATTCGAACGGGTCGGGCCCCGCGCCTTCGCCGCCGATCGAGCGAGGTTCGTCGGCGATCAAGAGATGGGCGCCCACGCGCACATCCTGTCCGAAGGAACCTTTGCCGTTCTCGGATACGAAGACGATACGCCCTTGCACGTGCGTGCGCGCCGTCACGGCCGCTCGGCCAATTTCAGGCGCCACACCGCTAGACCAAGCCAAATCATCGAGCCGATCATGGCGACGCCGCCGACGATAACTAGAATGGGCGGCACGCCGAACCAAACCTCGGAGAGGATACCCAACGGCATCAGCATGCCGGCAAGCGCAAGCGCCGCGATCCACCGCCCCTGCGCACCTGCGACCGGCAGGCGCACCAGCAGATAGCCGATGAGCACGTTCAGCAGCGCGAAAAGATTACCATGCACATGCGCCAAACGAGATTCAAAATGTTTGCCGATTGCGTAGTCGGCCACCCATTGCTCCCTCCCGGGCGCGAAGTCGCGGAGGTAGATGAGTACGAAGCCGTAGACCATGAAACCCGCTAGAAACCACAGTCCGACCGCGATATTGAATTTGCCGTTCATCGAAACCACCAAGCTGCACGCAACATGGACCCCCGCGGCGCCGCCAATCCAATGGACATCCCATGCCTCACATCAAGCGCTTTCATGGAGGTTACTTTGATGCCTCTGCCCCAAGAAGCAATTGCGGCTAATCAATCCGCAAGAGCGGCTTGCGCGCGCTGGCGACGAGGAAGGCCGCGCCGAGCGTGAAACGTCGGCCGATCCAGGCGTCGAAAGGCGCAAGCAGCCGGGCGGCCAACGCCAGGGGCGGATAAAAGATACTGCCTCTTACCGCAACCGGCGAAAGTCCGGCCTCGCGCAGCAATCGCATCAGGTCGCTGGGCGTGTGGAAATGCGCACCCCGCCAGGGCGTTGCGCCGAACCAGCCACGAACCCGCCGCAACGCACTCCAAAGGCTCCAGGCGCCCAATTCGCCCACGATAAGACGCCCGCCCGGCTTAAGCACCCGCGCCATCTCGGCGATGGCAGCCGCGCGATCGCGGACGAGGCAAAGCAACGCCGACGCGACAACCACGTCAAACTGGCCATCCGCGAAAGGGAGCCGTTCGGCGTCCGCTACCGAGAATTGCGCCGACGCATTTTCCGCGGCGGCGCGCGCTCGCGCCACCGCGACCATGGCCGGATCAGCGTCCACCCCCGTGATTGCGGCGCCGAGCCGCGCGAACCGGATTGCTAACGCGCCGTCCCCGCAGCCGACATCGAGCAAATGCTGACCGGGCATGACGCGCGCCAATTCGATCAAAAGCCGGTGTTCAAGCGTGTCGGTGATCTGACCAAGCTCGCTTGTGCGCCAGTGTTCATAGCTCGTGGCGAGGCTGGTCTCGCGCGTCATCCCAGTATGTCGCCATGACTGAGCGACAAGCGCAACTCAATGAGCTGCGTGAGCGCCATGATCGGACCGCTGGGCGGCGAACCACGCGTGGATCGCGTCGATCATTTCGGCGTCGCGGGCGCGGTACGAAATCGCGCCGCCGTTCGGGAGTTCGGCATAGGCGACCTGCAAGGCGCTGTAATTCGCACGCAATACGCCAAGACCCGGCATTTCATGGCCGTGGATGCGCTCGGGACTGCCAAATTCGCCGCGCGCAAAACGCGCGGCCTCGTCTGAAAGGTGGCGCCTGATAAGGACGATCTGAGCGCCATCTCCGCCGTCGGACACCACGCTCTGTTCGCCGCCATAGGCAGTATCGGCGAATGTGCGGGGCTGCGTTCAAGATCGAACGGCATTACTTGAGCGCCGGCGACGGCGATTTGGCGCACGCGCTCATTGTGTGCGCCGTGCCCCGCGTGCCCGCTCGTGCAGGCCGTGAGGAACAGCGCGGAGACCGCTGTGACAAGTTTCCGTACCATAAGCAATCTCCTCATTGATGACGGCTCCCGGCAGCCCATGGCCCGTTTGTGTTGCTCAGTCGCGCTCATCGTCTTGATCGATTTCGCCGCGTTCGATCTGAGTGCTTTCGCCGCCACTATCGCCGCCGATAGGATGCGGCATCGTCATCAACGCCAAGGCTGCGGCGCCCGAAAGCAAGACCGCCGCCAAGAGTGCAGCGCCGCTGGCTGGTTGTGCATCAATTGCAGGGTCGTTTTTCGGACGCCGCTTGCCGCCAGTGATCATGGCGAGCACCAGATTGTCCCGGCTTGCCAAACTCGTCACCGCAACGCCGATCAGGTGCAGCACAACAAGCCCTTGCAAAACCCGAAACGACAATTCGTGCGCCTCGGCGAGATCCATGCCGAACACAGCCGCGAGCGGCCCGGACGGTCCCTCCTCGCCCGCGCTCAGCAATCCGGTGACGACAACAACGCTGAGGGACACCAACAGCGCGAACACCGCCACTGCGCCGAGAGGATTGTGGCCAAGCGTGCATCACCTTCATGCCACAGCCGGTGTCGCGCGCCCGCAGCGGCCTTCTCAATCGCCTTTTCTTCACTTCGCTCGGCTTCGAACACAAGCGCGCGAACCTGATCTATGGCCAATTCCAGCATGGCGACACGCATTGGCCGCATTGGCAAGGATGCCTTCGTCTTCCGGCCCGACGGGAACGCCCATCGCTGTCCTGCAGACGAGTAGCTCCTCTCGAGTTTCGAAAATGGTCTCAATCCCCACGTCTATTGGACAGCAAAGTGCAGCGGGTGTCCGTTGAAGACACGATGCACGACGGGCAAAGAGCGTCGCGCACGCAGATGGGAGGAGGAACACGTCGTCGATGCGAACCGAAAGCGCCTTGCGGGGGTTTGAAGCCTGCGCCTGACCGCTGAAAACGCGCTATTCGATTGAGCCTTCGAAAGGCAACGCATCAACCGGCCCCTCGAAGGCGATAAATAGCGTGCACGCCTCAGTGCTCGCGCAATTGGCAACATGCGGCAAACCCGCAGGGCCATATGCATACTCGCCAGCTGTCAACAAGGTCGCGGGCGCGCCTTGGTACTGAACGTTGAGCTCGCCGACTACCAAGATCATGCGTTCGACCGATGTGTGTGAATGCGGCGGAAGTTGGTACCCGCCTGGGACGCGCAGAAAAACATCGGCATTCGGGCGTGCGGAATCACCGTGCAGGACTGTGATTTCGCAGCCAGCTGGGAAAATGTCCGGGCAGGCGCCCCACTGGAGTTCAGGGTCCTGAACCAAACGCGTCAGGGGCGCTTCAGCCTGGGGCGGCGCGCTCGCCTCAGGTGAAGCCGACTGGTCAGCGCTCTCCGTGCATCCGGCAAGCACAAACATCGCCAGCGCCGGCGCCAGTCTAGCCATACTCGACGTCGTTCTCATTGTGCCGTCCCCTGAAGAGTCCGAGCCTGTTTCGTGCGCGCAGGAACGCGCTGAGTACGGGCATTCGCTTCGCTGAATGTCAATGGTGGTCGGCTCGATCACGGACGCCATCATCGGAATCCGCACGCCGACAGTGCGCATGGAGAGCGACCGTTGTCGATGCTGCGCCCGCGAAGGCTAGCGCTCGCCGAGGCGGCGGACGCTCGACTTTCGCTTAGACAATCAAGGTAGTTGAACGATCTTCGGGCAGATTCTTTGCAGTGGCGGATTTGGCTCAACCCCGGCCCAGCCGCCATGTCTCGCGAAGGGTGGGGGGCCATGGGGTTCCGCGAATTGACAGCGGGAACCAAATCAGGCGCCGCGGCTCTAATGAGCCAACGAGGAGCAGCGGAGTTGACATCATGCTTCAGGAATCAGGCGCTGACATTCTTGACGGCTCATATCAGACCGCGTCCGAGCCCCGGCCGGCGCTTACCCGCCCCTCGCGCGCGCAAGCGGAGGAGGCCGTGCGCACGCTGATCGCCTGGGCCGGCGACGATCCCGCGCGCGAAGGGTTGACGCAGACGCCGGCGCGCGTGGCGCGCGCCTACGAGGAATGGTTCTGCGGCTATGCGCAAGAACCGGCGGCCATTCTGGAACGGACGTTCGGCGAGGTCGGCGGCTATCAGGACGTGGTCGTGCTGCGCGACATTCCGCTCGAATCGACCTGCGAACATCACATGGCGCCAATCCGCGGCGTGGCGCACATCGCCTATTTGCCTTCGCGACGTGTCGTGGGCATTTCCAAACTGGCCAGGCTGGTGGACCTCTATTCGCGCCGCCTGCAAATCCAGGAACGACTGACCGCAGAGATCGCAGACGCATTGGACCAAGCCTTGCAGCCGCTCGGCGTGGCTGTGGTGGTTGAGGCCCGCCACGAATGCATGTCCTCGCGCGGCGTGCGCAAGCACGGATCGCTGCTGGTGACGCGCGCTTTTAGGGGCGTTTACCAGGAGGGCGGCCTGCGCCAGGATGTCCTTGGTCTGCTGCAGCGGCGTCCGGAGTGAAGTGCGGGAACCTTTCCCACGCCCGGGCGTCCAATCGGTTTGGGCTGGACCACGGAGAGACTCATGGCGGCGCAGAATGTCGTTCGCACGGATTATGGCGCGCAAGAGGAGACCGAGCTCGTGCAAAAGGCGCGGGCGGGCGATCGAGAGGCCTTCGGCGCCATCATGCGACGCGGCAGCCAGCGGCTTTTCCGGGTCGCACGCAGCATCATGAAGGATGACGCCGAAGCGGAAGACGTGGTGCAAGAGGCCTATGTGCGGGCTTTCGCCAACCTCGACGCGTTCCGAGGCGATGCAAGCATCTTCACCTGGCTCACCCGCATCACTATCAACGAAGCCAATGGCCGCCTGCGCAAGCGCCGCAACGTGGTCGGCATGGAACAGGTGGAAGCTGCCCAAGGCAGTGGAGCGCATGTGATCATGTTTCCCAATGCTGGCCCCGCTATGAGCCCTGAAGAAGACGCCGCGCGCATGCAGGTACGCCGCCTCATTGAGACCGCCATCGACGATCTGCCCGAGACGTTCCGCACCGTCTTCGTGCTGCGCGACATCGAGGAGTGCAGCGTCGCCGAAACCGCGCAAAGCCTCGATCTGCGCGAGGAAACCGTGAAAACGCGCCTGCACCGCGCGCGGCGCATGCTGCGCGCCGCACTCAACGAAACGCTCGCTTCGACCATGGCCGACGCCTTTCCGTTCCTCGGGCAGCGCTGCGAGCGCATCAAGGAAAACGTGTTAGCCCGACTGGCGCTTGCTCCTCAGCCGCCGCTCGATTGAGTCAACGCAGCTGCGCGCAGGCCGCATTCGCACAAGCTTGCTAATCCTTGGGAACCTCTCGGCGCTCCGACGCACCCAATTCTCGATGCATGACCGCACCGATGGGGCGCTGGAACATGATGTCGGGGGGTAGCTTGTGTTCGCCGTCAACGATCAAACCGAAGAGCACGTCCGCGGGAACCTTTGATAGGCCCGCCGCATCCAATACACGCCGCTCAACGCGGCATTGGAGGCTTGATCCCATGTTGATCCCCGCGATTGCTCTTTTTGCCTGCTCCGCCTTGCTGGGCGTCTACATGCTGGTGCGTGTGTTCAAGGGCGCGCTGCCGCCTTGGCCAGCGGCCATCCTGCATGGCCTGTTCGCCGCCACTGGCCTAGCGCTCCTGCTCTACACGGCGTTCCTGGCGGGCGCGCCGCAACCCCCGGCGGTGATGATCGCAGCCGCGCTCCTCGTCATCGCCGCGCTCGGCGGTTTCGTGCTGGTGAGCTTCCATATTCGTAAACAGGCACCGCCGCGCGCGCTCGCGGGCGTGCATGCGCTGGCGGCGGTGGCGGGCTTTCTCAGCCTCGCTGGCAGCGTTTTCGGCGTGATCTGACCTCATGTCGAGCCATCCCTTGCATCCGATGCTCGTGCATGCGCCGATCGCGTGCTGGATGATGACGCCGCTTTGCGATGTTCTCGCCATCTCGCTCGGCGGAACCTTCTTCTGGCAGTCGGCGGCGTTCATCGCCGCGATCGGCGTCGCCGCCGGCGCGCTCGCCGCCACTGTCGGAGCCATGGAGTTGTCGCGCGCGCAAGCGAACGCCGCCAAGCTTGCGCTCGTTCATTCAGGCCTGATGAGCGCGGCGTGGCTGCTTTCAACCGTTGGCCTGATCGGCCGCATCAACGAGAGCTACAGCGCCGTTGCGCCTGCGCCCTGGTGGGCGATCGGCGCCGGCACCGGCGCTTTTGTCATAATGCTCGTGGGCGCCTGGTGCGGCGGCGAGATGGTCTATGGCCGGGGTGTCGGCGTGCGCGAGCGTACCTAAGTTTAGCTCTACTGTTCTCCATCCTACGATAGACGAGGTCGCCCTGCCCGATCGAGCGCGCGAGCAAGCTCTGCGGCTGCTAGAGCAAAATCCGAACAGATTGAATCGCGGGGATTCCCTTTGGACTCGAATGCTGATTCACGCTTCCTGCTGGGCGGAGGCCAGCAGGAATGGCGAAATCTCTGTCGAAGGATTTGCGTGAGCGTGTGATCGCAGCGGTCGAGAGCGGCATGTCGCGCCATGCAGCGGCGGAGCGGTTTGGCGTGAGCGCGGCGAGTGCGGTGCGCTGGGTCCGCAGCTGGCGCGAGAGCGGCGTGAGTTCAGCGGCGCGCCAGGGCGGAGACCGGCGTTCGCGGGCCATCGAGGGGTTCGGCAAGGCGATTCATGCGGCGGTGGACGCCGACAAGGACATCACCCTCGTCGAGATCGCGGCGCTGCTGCGCGAGGTCTACGGCGTTTCGTTTGCGCCGAGCACGATCTGGCGGTTTCTCGACCGCCACGCCATGACCTTCAAAAAAAACGGCGCACGCAGCCGAGCAGGATCGGTCGCACCGTCGCGATCACCCGGAATTGGGCAGGTATGATGTCGAGGCGTTCAGTGCGATCTTCACCGATGCGCGTCATCGGTCCACAGCCACACGGGCACGTGACGTCTGCAGGTTCGATCACGTTTTCGATGCGTGGCAGATGCTGCGGAAGACGGCCGATATTGCGATTGGCCTTTGCGCGATCGCCAGTGTTGGATCTCCTTTCGCGGGCCTCCTTGCGCGCCTCGGCGTCGGCAATCGCGACTTCCAGATCTTCAAACAGCAAATCGCGCTGTTCAGGGGCGAGTTTTTCCGACTTCTTCCCATGAAGCGCCTGGCGGAATTCCTTGACCAGATGCGCCAGGCGCGCGTTGTCGGCGGTCAGCTCGGCGTTGTCTTCCGCGATGCGCGAAATGTCTTCGCGCAAGGCTTCAAGCGCCGAACGCTGCGCAAGAAACGTCGCGCGCGCCGGCTCGGGAAGTGTGGAAATATCGAAGGAGGCGACCGGGTCGGACACGACGAGAATTATAACGTGACCCGGGACAAATCCACAGCGCGAAAATACCGGCTAGCCCCGTGTGAGTCACTCCGCCGCGGACGGCGCGTGCACCACCGGCGCGCGCACGCGCCGCCAGTCGAGTCCGGCAAACAGCGCCTCAAATTGCGCCGGCGTCAGATGCATCGATCCGTCCCGCAATGGCGGCCAGGCGAAGGCGCCGGACTCCAGTCGCTTGTATGACATCACCAGCCCGGTCCCATCCCACAAGAGAATCTTGATCCGGTCGGCCTTGCGTGAACGAAATACCACGACCACGCCCGAATGCGGATCAAGCCCCAATGCGCTCTGGGCGATCGCCGCAAGTCCGTCATGCCCCTTTCGGAAATCGACAGGCTTCACCGCCACCACAATCTGGATGTGCTGCGCAGGGATGATCATGACGCTCTCAGCCGCGCAGCGATATCGCCGATGCGCGCGGGCGAGGCGTCCTCGGGTAACCTCACGATGACATCGCCGGCCAAGATCTCGATCCAGCGCATGTCTCCCGGCGCCGAAGTCGGCGACACCATCGAGACCGCCGTAGCATCGATCGAAGAGGCCGGCGGGTCGATCACCAACGGGGCAAACATCTCACCGGCGTCTGCGGGCAGCGCCAGCCGCCCCTCGCGCGCGGCACGCCGCCAGGTGGTCAACTGCTGCGGCAACACCCTGTGCCGCGCCGCAACCGCGCTCACCCGAGCGCCGGGCGCGAAGCTCTCGGCCACGATCTGCGCCTTGACCGGGTCAGGCCATCCGCGCCGCCCGGTCGGCCCCTCAAGTACTTCTAGCCGGCGAACGCTTCCGCCGTCCTGCGCCAACAAACTTTGCAGCTTTTGTTGCAATCGATCCGCCCCCGCTCTGCAGAGCTGGGATCTTCGCTACAAGCGGCGAGAACGGGAATATCAGAAAACGGCGGGGTCTCCGCACCGCTTACGATGAACGGGCCGGCGTTTGCCGCCTACGTCGGACAGGTGCTGGCCCCGACCCTCTCGCCCGGCGACATCGTCGTCATGGACAACCTGCCAGCCCACAAGAACCCGGCGATCCGCGCGCTCATCGAGGCGCGCGGCGGCGAACTGCGCTACCTGCCGCCGTACTCGCCTGACCTCAATCCGATCGAGAACGCCTTCGCCAAACTGAAGGCGATCCTGCGCAAGGCCGCCGCCAGGACTGTCGATGAGCTATGGACCGTCATCGGCGAGGTGCTTCCAGAATTCGCCGCCGACGAATGCCGCAACTACTTCAAGGCCGCAGGATACGCTTCAACATGATCGGAATCTGCTCTAGTACGGACGCCCCAATCATGACGTTTGAAACGCCACATCACTGATTTGGTATCTGGGTTCGATATCGGTATAGTTTGTAACGTCGCCCTGCAACGCCTGAGCGTGAGGACGATAGGCCACCTCAAACGCCTCCAAGCTCTCACAGAGATAATGCGCCATGGCAAGGAATGCCGGCTCCGGCCAGTGCGGACGTTGCGAGCCAAGATCGACCGAAAAGCCCTCTATGGCGTCGCCGAGATATTCGAGCGCCAGCGGCACATGGCGGTTGATATAGTAATCCACATCAAAGCGCGCCCCTGCCCGCGCCGGATAAAGAATGCTGATCCTAACCAACTTCCGTGCTCCTATCCAAACGGTCGCCGGACGCTACCGCATTCTTCACACACCCGCCGTGGATACCCCCCTCTCCGTGAAGGGCCAAGCACGTGAGTCCCCTCACGACATCTCCGAACATGACTCTGTGCGTGTCAACCACGTCGGCTACTTCCTGCAAGGGACGCTCTTCATCCCGCGCGGCACGCCGCAAAACTAGCCGGGCGCAAAGAAGGCATGGTCGGGAGCTTGGCCGTTGAGCTCGGCGAGCCAAGCCCCCAAGTCGCCGCGCACCGCTGCGACTTCAATGTCGCCGCGATAGACAAGATCACCGTTTTCGATCGAACGCGACAGAAGCATGCCTGGGGGCCCGCCCGCGCCAAGCGCGGCATAATAGTGCGCAAACAAGGACGATACTTGATCCGCATGGGCGTCTGGTTCCCGCATAAGCAAGGCGGCGGCATCCTTGTAGGCGTTGACGACGCGTTCGAACTTGGCGCGGATCTCAGCATTGGCGTAGGCGCGTTGAGTGACGGCAAAGCCCCCAAGGGGCAATTGGCCATCAGGGAAGGTATCAAACCCGGTGAAGATGCGCTGCATGTCTATGTGCGCCGCAAGTGGAACCGATGGACCGACTTCGACGCCTCGCATGCGCGCCATCGCCGCCATGAGCGGGCGCCGCGCCATCTCCGCGCGGGCGACAAGCCCGGTGCTGCCCGGGCTTGGAATGGTAATGGCCGCCGCCGTGCCTGCGGCAACCTGGGCGCCCCCTTCGCTGACGGGCATGTACTCGACACTAAGGTCGGTCGCGGGATCGAGACCGGCGCGACGCACGGCCGCCTGGAAAATGATGTCGCCGCCGCCGCCGCGGCCGTTGCCGACCGGTCCGCTCACGATCACGCGCTGGCCGCGGAGATCGGCAAACGAGCGGACGCTCTCGCCAGCCACCTGAAAGAAGCCGCGCCAGAAATGGAGGCTATGGAGCGCAAGATCGGGGACCGCGCCGGTCATACGTTTCTTAGCGGCGACATAGCTCATGGCTAGCATCGCTGCAGCCTCGCCGCTCTGGAGCAGCGCGTCCGCGTTCCGGGATTCCGCGATTGGAATAAGCCTCACCGGCAATTGGGGATCGCGGGCGATGGCCAACAGTAACGGAAACACATGGGGATTGGGGGCCGAGGCGACGCCAATGGCGTCAGCAGGCGCGGCGTGTGCTGGCTCTATGCGCGCGCACGCGGCAAGACCGAACAAGCCGGCGCCAGCAACGGCTCGCCGGTTCAGTGTGTGTGCCACGTGTTTCTCCTATCGCCGCGTTTTGCAGGTTCTGACGCCGAGCAATGCATAAGCAGGACAGAACCCGACCAAACCTGTTATCAGGGGCACGATACCGAACCAGGCCCATGGAGTCTTGGGCCCTATGAACACGAGCGAAATGATCGCCGAGCCGACGGTCACGCGCAGGATGCGGTCCCAGGCGGCTTCATTGATAGGCATTCGTCTTCTCCTTATTCAGCCGCTTTCAGATGAAGGATGTACGGCGTTGCGGCGGTGTCTAAGTCCTGTCGCTCCGCCAAGGCAGCGCCAACGCCCATGACAAGCGGCCGGGCGTGGCGTTTTGGTATGGATTGAGCCCAATCGACATGCCTTGGTGGCCGTCGCGAGGTTGTTCGCGGAAGGTGCCGAAGAGCCGGTCCCAAACCGACAGGCAAAAGCCGAAATTGGAATTATGTTCGTCGGCGTGCACCGAGTGGTGAACGCGGTGCAGGTCGGGCGTGACGAAAACAAGCCGCACTATCCGATCCACGTTGCGCGGCAGGTGGACGTTGGCATGGTTGAACATGGCGCAGGCATTCAAGCCGATCTCGAACACGATCACCGACAGCAACGGGGTGCCGAAGATCGCAACGACAACCGACTTGTAGAGCATCGACAGCACGATTTCGAGCGGATGAAACCGCAGTGCGGTGGTGACGTCGATATCGCGATCGGCATGATGCACGGCATGCAGCCGCCAGAGCCAAGCCAGGCGATGAAACGCCACGTGCTGGGCCCAGATCGCCAGATCGAGCAGGAGCACGCCGACAAGGATTTTCGCCCAAATGGGCGCGGGCGTAAGCTGCAGCATGCCCACGCCATGGCGCTCGGCCGCGACCGCCATCGCTGCCGCGGTGAGCGGCGCGGGCGCCATTGCAAGGATCCGCACGGACAGATTGCCTAAAGCGATGATTGCAAGATTGGTCGGCCAACGGACGGCGCGGGCCATGACCAGCCGGCGACGGGGCCAGAGTGTCTCGGCGGCAATCAGGAGCAAGAACACGCCTGCGAACGCCGAAGCTCGGATCAAGGTTTCATTGGCGAGCACCGCGTTCATGACGATCGGCGAGGCGTGTAGGCGACAAATTCTTGTCGCCGCAGGTAACGAGACCAGGTGCGGTTGTAAGGGTGTACAAACGGCGTCGCTCCTTTGGCGTCGACGATGGGCAAACCCGCGTTGCGCCAGGCAAAAACGCCGCCTTGCAGATTGACCACCTCAACTGCGCCGGCCTGACGCAACGCAGTTTGCGCGCGCCGCGCCATGGCGGAGCTGCGCTGCCCCACAGAGCAATAGAGCACGACAATTCGTCCGCGTGCGCGGTCGCCGACAATGCCCGTGACCTCGCTTGCCCTCGCGCTCGGCTCGATCTGGATCGCCCCCGCAAGGCGGCTGACGGCGAATTCGCCGGGTTCGCGCACATCCAAGAGCAACACCTCTGCGCCGCCTTCGCCGAGCTCGCCAGAGAGCGAAGCCGGCGTCAAGTTGGCGACATCTGGGTATTGGCGCGCAAGATCGCTTTCGATGACCTCAAGGGAAGCTGGAGGCGAAATGAAATAGCTCCAGTTCTGCGCGCTCGCCGTCGGCGTCGCTATCGCCAGCGCAATCGCGAGGCAAGCGGCGAACAGCGACGCACCGGCGCGAGAACCCTGTCTGCCGTTCGCCACTCGGTTCTCCCCTTATTCGCCTCGATCAACGTTACGACGCGCCCGAAGTCTCGGTTACATTCCTGATCGCCGCGAATGAGCGATACCCCTTTTGGGGTCGTTCGGGGCCGCACGCGTAGGTATCGCGCGAACGGCGCTGACCATGACCAGCCGATCGCCTCGATCGCCCGCGCGCTGGAGGCGCCGCCCCCCGCACCGAGCAGCTGAGGTCAGATCAGGGCGCTGGCGGCGCGGAATGAGATTCGATGGAGTTCGCATCGATCTGCGCCATGCGTCCGTCTTCCATGCGATAGATCGTGTCGAAGCCGGCGATCATGCGCACGTCGTGCGTCACCGCGATGATGGCAGAGTTCTTCTCCCGGGCTACGCGTTTAAGCAATTCCATGACCTTCATGCCGCGGCCGGTGTCGAGGGATGCTGTGGGTTCGTCGGCGAAAATCAGAGGCGGCTCGTTGGCGAGAGCGCGCCCGATAGCCACGCGTTGTTGTTCGCCGCCTGACAAATTGGCCGGCAGATAGTCCGCGCGGTGGGATATCTCCAGATAGTCAAGCAGATCGCGCGCACGGCGGCGCGCATCGGCATTGCTCACGCCGTTCAGCTGCATGGCCAAGGCAACGTTGTCGAGCGCCGACAGGAACGGGATCAGATTGTGCGCCTGGAACACAAACCCGATCATCTCGCGGCGAAAGCGGCGCGCATCGACGCGCACCTGCCCATCGCGATAGATATCCTTGTCATTGATCTTGATCACCCCAGCGGAGGGCGGAATGATCAAACTGACGCACAAGAGCAAGGTCGTCTTGCCCGAGCCGCTCGGACCAATGAGCGCCACCAATTCGCCCGCCCGCACGTCGAGTTCGACGTCGTCGAGTGCGGTGACGGCCAGGTCGCCGCTGCCGAACACCTTGCTAAGCCCCCGCACGCTGAGCGCTGTCATCTCACCCTCCGAGCGCGAGCGAGGGCGGCGTGCGCAACGCCTGCACGATGCCAAGCAGGCTCGCCACCAGCCCGCCAGCGAAAATGACCGCGAAGGTGATGATCGTCTCCTCGGGTATCAACACCAAGGTGCGCGGGAAGCGATCATAGGTGAGCGCCACCAAGCCATAGGCGAACACGAAGGCGGCCACCGTGATCACCAGCGATTGCTCCAAAATCAAGCGAACGATCACCCAATTGGACGCCCCCATCAGCTTCAATGTGGCGATCGATTTGATCTTTTCCATCGTGAGCACATAGATCAAGAGCGCGATGATGATGATCGACACCGCGATCAGCAGCGCCCGAAACAGTCCAAGGATGGCGCTCATTCTTTGCAGCCGTCCCTTGACCATGAGGTCGATCTCCTCGGCGCTGGTGTAGACGTTGAAATAGAGCCAATCACTCTTGGCGCGGATGAAGGCGCGCGGCATCGAAACCCATCTCGGACGCAAGATCGTCCGCTTCGACGCCGACCGGGTGGTTACCGAAGGCGGCGAATTCGCCGCCGACCTCATCTTGTTCACGCCGGGGCTCACGGGGCCGGCCTGGATCGAGGCGACCGCTCTGCCCAAATCGGCCGGCGGCTTCATCGCCAGCGATGAAATTTGCCGCGTGATCGGCTTCGAGCGCACTTATGTCGTGGGCGACGGGGGCAGCTTCCCCGGCCCCGACTGGATGCCCAAGCAGGCGCACCAGGCCGATCTGCAAGCGCTCGCCGCGGTGGCCAATGTCGCCGCCGAACTGGAAGGGCGCGCGCCCACGCACCGCTTCAAGCCAGAATTGATCTGCATCGTCGACACGCTCGACGCCGGCATACTGGTGTTCCGCGACCAGCAGCGCAGTTTCACGCTGCCGCCGCTTGGGCCGCTGCACACGCTCAAGGCGATGTTCGAGCAGCGCTACATCAGCGTCTATCGGTGAAGAACGCCCGGGCGCCATAGGCGCTCTCTATCTTCCGGCCTAGCAGAATCTATTGGCTTTATATTGGCATATTCGCATATACTGATATTAACCAAAAGGAGTTCTTCCAATGACCGAACAAACCTCTTTTCCCCGCATCAACGAAATGGCCCCCGATTTCAACGTCGTCACCACCCACGGCCAGCGCAAACTCGCCGACTATAAGGGCAAGTGGTTGATCCTGTTTTCCCACCCCGCCGATTTCACGCCCGTGTGCACCACCGAGTTCATCGGCTTCGCCAAAGCCGCCGATCGCTTCCAAGCGCTGAATTGCGAGCTGCTCGGGCTTTCGATCGATTCTGTGTTCGCGCACCTCGCCTGGACCCGTAACATCAAGGAGAAGTTCGGCGTCGAAATCCCCTTCCCGATCATCGAAGATTTGAAGATGGACGTGGCCAAGGCCTACGGCATGATCCATCCGGGCGCCGGCGACACCTCGGCCGTGCGCGCCACCTTCCTCATCGATCCCGACAGCAAGATCCGCGCGATGGTCTATTATCCGATGAGCAACGGGCGCAGCGTCGATGAAATCTTCCGCCTGCTGCAAGCTCTGCAAACCTCGGACAAGAATGGCGTCGCAACGCCGGAAAACTGGAATCCCGGCGAGCCGGTCATCGTGCCCCCGCCGAAAACCTCGGCCGACGCAGACGCGCGCGCCGACGCCGGTTACGACTACACCGACTGGTACTTCTCAAAGCGTCAACTTGCCGGCTAGCAGCAACGGGCGGCGGGGCCAAGCGAACCAGCAGGCCCCGCCGTCCATTGTCCGAACGGCAGGGGAACGCGCAGTACGATACGACTGAACCAAGGAGCAACGCACATGGAAATGGACATCGGCATTCCACCTGCACAACGCAAAGAGATCGCGGACGGCCTCTCGCGGCTCCTGGCGGACACCTACACGCTCTATCTCAAGACCCATTCCTACCACTGGAACGTCACAGGCCCCATGTTTCAGGGCCTGCACGCGATGTTCATGACGCAGTACACGGAACTGGGTCTTGCCGTCGACGAAATCGCCGAGCGTATTCGCGCCCTCGGGCATTTCGCGCCAGGCAGCTATGCCGCGTACTCCAAGCTGTCGAGCATCAAGGAGGAAGCCGGCGTTCCGGGAGCTCAGGAGATGATCGCCAATCTCGTGAAAGGCCACGAAGCCGTGACGCGCACCGCGCGCAGCGTCTTCTCTCTTGCAACGTCCGCCGATGACCAGCCATCGTGCGATCTGCTCACACAGCGCATGCAGGTTTCGGAGAAGACCGCCTGGATGCTCCGCAGCCTTCTGGAGCAGCCCGCCGGCTGACAGCGTCGAGTCCGGCCCGGCCCGGACGTCGCAGGCGGTCACTGAATTTCCGGCCCGACGGCGGTTCGGCGGCGGGCGAGAACCTGCCGACGAATCCGGGCAGGTCCCCCCAGCCCCTCCTACGGTGGAAGTGGATTTGCGTTTCCTCTCCCGATCTGTTTTATTACGCTCGTTCGATATACTTGGAGCGCGTCATGGCCGATGACCGTCTGCGCCGACTGCGGTCCCTGTTTGATGCGCAGCGAGCCGCGCACGCGCGCGACCCGACGCCCGACATGGCGACCCGGCTCGATCGCCTCTCCAGGCTCCGCACGATGGTGATGGCGCGGCGCGCAGCGCTTCACGACGCGCTGCGGTCGGACTTCGGCGCCCACGACACGCGCCTGACGGACCTGATGGAGATCGGGCCGGTCATCCAGCGCGTCACACACATCGAACGCCATCTCGTTGACTGGATCGGGCCACGCTCCGTCGATCTCGGCCCTGAGCACGGCGCGTCGCGCGGCGAGGTGTTGCATGTCCCGAAGGGCGTGATGGGGAACATCGCGCCCTGGAACTTTCCGGTAGAATCCTCGCTCGTCATGTGTGCGGACATGATGGCGGCAGGTAACCGTGTGGTCGTCAAGCCGTCGGAGCTCTCGCCTGCAACGGCGGAAGCCGTCGAAGCGGCCGTCGCCGAGTTCTTCGCGCCTGAGGAACTCGTCGTCGTTCAGGGCGACGCCGAATTCGCACGCGCATTCTCCGAACTGCCGTGGGACCATCTCACGTTCACGGGAAGTCCGCGGGTCGGGCGCCTCGTGGCGGCGGCGGCGGCTCGCAACCTCGTGCCCGTCACACTCGAACTCGGCGGCAAGAACCCCGCCCTGTTCACCGGCGACGGAGTCACGCCGGACCTTGTCCGGCTCTTTCTTGCATTCCGCACCCTGAAGTCGGGCCAGGTCTGCACCTCGCCCGATTACGTGATGGTCCCGGTCGACTCCCTCGAATCATGGATCGCCATGGCGCAACAGGTCTGGCGAGAGGCCTATGCCCGGTATGTCGGACACCCGGACGCGACCGGGATCATCAACGCTGCGCACTTCGCGCGCCTGACGGGCTATGTTCAGGAAGCGCGCGACCGCGGCGCCCGCATCGTCGGCCTGAACGACGACCTGCCTGACGCGGCGCTGCGGCAGATTCCACCCACATTGGTCGTGCAACCGACCGACGACATGTCCTGCATGCGGGAAGAGATTTTCGGGCCGATCATCCCGGTCGTCACGTATGTCTCGCTCGTCGAAGCGATCGCGCGCATCAACGCAGGCCCTTCGCCGCTTGCGAGTTACATCGCAACCCATGATGACGCAGCCGCGCGGAGGTTCGTCGAACATGTGCGCAGCGGCGGGTCCGCCGTGAACAATTTCGGGCTCCAGGGCGGACATGCGGCCCTGCCGTTCGGCGGGTTCGGCGCGAGCGGCCACGGGTGTCACTCCGCACGCGACGGCGTGCTCGGGTACACCCATGCGAAGTCGGTGTTCTGGGGCGCCGCGGATTCCATCGTGCATCAGGTTCTGACGCCCCCGCTGTCCGCGCTGACGCAGTACGCCGCGGACGGCATGTACGTCGAAACGCCGGAGACCTGAACAGATGCCGAAAATCGTGGACCATGACGAGCGGCGAAAAGACATCGCATCGGCGGTGCTCCGAATCATCGCACGCGACGGCATTCGCGGCACCGACATTCGATCCGTCGCGGGTGAGGCCGGTTGGTCTACCGGCGTGATCAGCCACTACTTCGGCGACAAGCATGGCCTGCTCGCCGGTGCGTTGCGCGAAGCCTCCGAGGATGTCGCCGGAAGGATGCGCGCGATCGGAAAGCGCAAGTCCGGGCAAGCGCGCCTCATCGGCCTTCTCGAAGCGGGCATGCCGCTCGACGAAGAACGCCGCGCCCTTTGCCGGATCTTCTACCACTTCTCGTCGGAGGGCATGAGCGATCCGCAGTTCGCGGCAGAACTCGCCTCATACTACCGCGCTTGGCGGAACGGCGTCGCGGACGCGATCAGGGAGGTTCAAGGCGGCGGCGAATTTCGCGGACAGGATCCGGACGCGCTGAGCGTAACCCTCGTGAGCCTCGCGGAAGGGCTTGGCGTACAGGGCTTGTTCGATCCCGATGCCCTATCGCCGCGACGTCTTCGTGCCCGTCTCGATGAAGCGATCGGTTGCCTGATGAGATGCGCCGAAGCAAAGCCGCAGAGGGTGCGCAATGACTGAACCCGAAAGCAGAATTCGCGCGCTCGAGGCTGCGATTTTCAATGCCTACCGCGCGCGCACGGCCGCTTCACGCGCCTGGCACGATCGCGCGGCGCGTTCACTCGTCGGGGGTGTGTCCGGAACGGTGCGCTATTTCCACCCCTACCCGCTCTATTTCGCCGAGGGTCAGGGTGCGTGGGCGTCGGACATAGACGGCAACCGCTACGTCGATCACTTCCTCTGCGGCGCGTGTCTGCTGCCAGGGCATCGCCATCCCGCCATCATGTCGGCGATCGCCGGGACGCATGCGCACGGTTCACTGGTGCTCAATGATCGCCTCTCGACGGAACTCGCGGAACGGCTGCAGGCGATCGCGCCGGCGGCGGAGCGCGTGCGCCTGCTCAACAGCGGCACCGAAGCGGTCATGTCCGCGCTGCGCTTCGCGCGAGCCTTCACCGGGCGGGCCGTGGTCGTGAAATTCCACGGGACCTATCACGGACAAGGCGACGACATGCTCGTCGGGCTCGATGCACGCGCGCGCAGCCTTGGCGCCGGCGTCACAGATTCAGCTGTCGCGGGAACGCGCCTCGCCGAGTTCGGGAACTTCGATCAGCTGGGAATCATCCTCGAACGCGGCGATATCGCGGCGGTTCTGGTGGATCCGTCGATGCATCATTGCGGACTGTGGGCCGGCGACGCAGAGACCTACCGGCGCATCCAGAAAATGACGCGCGAGGCCGGCGCACTCCTCGTCTTCGATGAAGTGATCAGCGGTTTCCGCCTGGCTGCGGGCGGCGCCCAGACCTACTTCGGCGTCACGCCTGATCTCGCCGTCTACGCCAAGGCGTTCGGCGCAGGCGAGAAGATCGGCGCCGTTGCGGGACGCGCCGACGTCATGGCCGTCGCCGATCCATCGCGCAGGACGCAAGGCCCGTTCGCGTTCCAGAGCGGTACGGGAAACGACGTCCGCAACAGCGTCGCGGCCGCGATCGCGGCGCTCGAACTCTATGCGGCGTGGGACGCCGACGGCGCCTACCGCGCGCTCGCCGCTCGCGCCGATCGCCTCGGTCAAGGCCTGCAGAACGCATTCGCCAGCCGTGGAATCGCCTGTCACTACAACGCGCTGGGGCCGATGGTGCGCCTGTTTCTCACTGACGGGCCAAAGACTCTCAAGCATTGTCTCTCGATCGACAATCGCGTGCTCAGTCTCTTCCATTGCGCCCTGCTGACCGATGGCGTCCTGACCATTCCCGGATCCAACGACTTCTTCCTGTCGTTCGCCCATGGCGACGAAGAGATCGACTTCGTCATCGCCGCGGCGAACGCAGCGCTCGACCGCTTTGACTTTGCTTCCGTCAGCGCCATTCCTGAAAGGAGCGCCAATGCCCATTGACGTGATTGTCCCCGACGCAGACCGCAAGACATATGAAGCGTGGCGCTACGCGCCTGCCGTGCGTCACGACGACCTCGTCTTTCTGTCCGGCGTCATAGGAAAAGGCGCCTCCGTCGCCGACGAATTCCGCGACGCGTGGATCAATATCGGGCGTATCTTGGGGGAAGCTGGACTTGGTTACGCAGACATCGTCGAACTGACGATCTACATGATCGGATTGCGCGCGAACGCGGCGGAAATGGCGAAAGCGAAGGATGAGTTCCTGTCGGCGCCCTACCCCGCATCGACCTGGATCGGCGTCAGCGAGCTGATCCGCTCCGGCGCTCGCGCCGAGATCAGAGTCATCGCCCGCGTTCCGCCCGGCGGCCAAGGCTAGACCCGTGTCAACCCTGCCTGTCGCTGATCGGTGGTTCGCGCGCCGTCGCGTCGACGATGCGATCACGCTCCTGTGGGAACCGCACGTCCACCCCTTCCTTCGGTGCAACATCTGGCATGTCCGCGGGCGCGACTGCGATCTCGTCGTCGATACCGGCATGGGCATCGCCAGCCTTGCCACCGCCGCACGCGATCTCTTCGATCGCGCGCTCGTGGCGGTGCTGACTCACACGCACATGGACCACTGCGGCGGCGCTCACGAATTCGGCGACATCTGCGTGCATCCAGCCGAAGCCGGCGCACTGATGGAAGCGTCCAACAATCTCCCTGTCGACATCGCTGCATGGGACGCCGAGACGATCGCCTGGATCGCCACGCTCGGATACGACATCGCCGGCGGCATCCTGACGGCCATTCCGCACGCAAGATTTGATCCCGCCGCGCACCGTCTCGCGCCTGCCACCGTTGGGCGACTGCTAGAGGAAGGCGCAATCGTCAGCACTGGCGACCGTTCGTTCGAAGTCCTGCATCTGCCGGGCCATTCGCCGGGATCCATCGGGCTCTGGGAAGCCGCGACCGGCACATTGTTTGCGGGAGACGCGATCTACGACGGTCCGCTTCTCGACGAAATTCCCGGGTCGGATCTGGAACTGTACTGCGCGACGATGGAACGCCTGCGCAGGCTTCCAGTCTCGATCGTGCATGCGGGACACGAAGCCAGTTTTGGCCGCGCGAGACTACACGAAATCGCCACGACCTATCTGGAACGGAGGAGACCCGCATGACTGGACTGATCGAAGTCGGCGAGCTTGTGCGCGAACTTGGCGCCAGCGCCGCACTCGCGGTCGAAGACGAACTGGACTGGGAGCACCTCCCCCATGTTCACGCTTCGACGTTTTCGGCGATCTCTCTCGTGCACGCCGACAACAATGGCTGGGAGGCCGATGTCGTGCTTGCGGACGGCGCCCCGCTGCGCATGCGCGTGACGATCGACGCTGACCGCTTGGGCTATGCCAACGCCACATTCAGCGACGGCGTCGAGAACGGACGCGCGGTCGCGCGCATCGAGGCTACAGGCCCAAACTCGTGTCGCATGCACATGCGGTTCTTCGCGCCGGACACGCCGCAAACCGATCGGGATGCGGCGGGCGCATTCTATCGCGATGTGTTCGGCCGCATCCTCGATGAAGACGAACCGAAAATGAAATTCCGCGCCCAGGCGTTGCGTGACGGGCCATCGGCGCGCCGCCGCCGCCGCACCGTCACGCTGGCCGACGGCGCGACGTGCGAAGTGCCGGTCGTCTGCCCGCACCAGGGCCTTCCCCTTGATTGCGAACCCGACGCGACCGGCGTGATGACCTGCCCCTGGCACGGCTACCGCTTCGACGCGCGGACGGGCGCATGCCTCAGCGGGCGAACAAGGGGCTGGACCAACAACGAAAAATCATAGCAACGCGCGAGTCCTGCGACATGATGAACGGGATATCGACGGCGGATTTGATTGGCTCCACGGGCGTCGCACTCCTGCTTGGCGCGTTCGCACTGAATCTGGCCGGACGCCTGCAACGTGACGGCGCGGCGTATGCTGGGCTGAACGTGCTCGGGTCAGGTCTGGCGGCGGCCGCCTCGGCGCTCATCGGATACTGGCCATTCATTGTTCTCGAGTCGGCCTGGTGCGCCGTCTCCTGCGGCGCATTGATCAGACTCGCGATGCGCAGTGTGTAATCGCGGGAGCACGTGCGGCGCCCGTTTCACCGCAGTGGCGCGCACGATACTCCGCCGCGAATCCCTCGCTTAGCAAGTCGCTAGAAATACGAAGCGATTCAGACTGAAGAAGAACGCATCACTCTCGATCAGCGCTTGCTGATCGGCGCGCCACGCATCGATATCGGCGTCCGTCAGGCCGACCCGCGCGCCGTTCCTGCGGGCATAGGCCTCAATCGCCCGCATGATTCCGCTCGCATAGCTTGTCGGCTGCCAGCGGTGTGAGAGCATCGGCACGACCTTCACGCGGCGCACGACAAACCCTGCCGCCCGGAGGAGCGGTCCAAGATGCGCCGGGAGGTGCGGGTCGTGCAGATGGCCGTCCCAGCACACGAGCACGCGCTCCATGAGGGCCTGATCAGACGCATGCCAGACAATGCTGCGCCAGTCGGTATCGAGAATCAGCGCGCGCCCGCCGGGCTTGAGGACACGCCGGAGTTCGCTGAGCGCGCGGGGCATGTCGGCCACGTACTCATAGACCTGCGTCGAGACGGCGGCGTCGAAGTGCGCATCGGGCAGAGCCAGCGCTGTGGCTGCGCACTCCACGACCCTGGCGTGGGGAAACGCGGCCAGACGCCGCGCGGATGCCGCCACCATGTCCGGCGACAGATCGACGCCGACGCATTCGCCCGCGTCGCCTACCAGCGTCGCAAGGTCATAGGCGAGCAACCCTGGTCCCACGCCGATATCCAGAACACGTTCGCCCGCCGCAGGACCCAGAAGGTCGAGGACGCGCACGCGCTGCGCAACCACGTCCGGCGAGCTGTACATCGCCTCAAGCGACTTTGCGGCCGTCTCGTCGAACTTCAACTGCTCCATCTGCGCCGGATTCCATTCATCAACCACAATTCGAATACTGCTAGGACTAGATCCGCATGCGGTGCTCGCGCCGGATTCTCCGAATCCGCTGAGTCCGTCTTCGCGTCCTCATCTGCAGCTCGCTCACTTTATCCGAATCGCGACGCTAGTCACGACTCTTCAAATGTCCGGATGTTCTGCCCCCCTAAGGGCCAAGCCTCCCCGGCCTGCAACACTGTGACGGGTGTCGGGGACGCTCTCTAGATCTGCCGTTCCAGCCTGTTCTACCTGTCGGTTCGGAACTCGCCAATTTTGTTGTAAAACCCGATGCGTTTTCAGCCGAATGCTGATTCCTTTGTCTTGTT
Source organism: Caulobacteraceae bacterium (assembly GCA_009773335.1). Lineage (GTDB taxonomy): Bacteria > Pseudomonadota > Alphaproteobacteria > Caulobacterales > Aquidulcibacteraceae > VFBF01. Next base: position 114,055 of record WRPF01000002.1, on the reverse strand, counting down.
GACGATGGCGGCGACGATCACGACTGGACGGGCGGAGCCGGGGGAAGCGGCCCAAGCCGCGCGGTGCGCGAATACCTCAAGGCATTGATCGGGAAGCCGCACCTCCAAAGGAGATTTCCTTGTCTGATCCGGCGTCACGCCTGACCGCGGCTGTCGGCAGACCGGCCTTCTTCGGCTGGTGCACGGATTACCTGATCGACATCAAACATGCCGTGATCATGGATGTCGCCGCCGCGCCCGCTTTGCGCACTGCGGAGGTCAACGCGACGAAGACGATGATCGAACGCGCTGAGGGCCGCTTTGGTCTGAAGCCAAAGCGGCTCATTGGCGACACGGCGTATGGCACAGCAGAAATGTTGGCGTGGATGGTCGGCGAGAGGAAAATCGAGCCGCACGTGCCGGTGTGGGACAAAGGCGACCGCACGGACGGAACGTTCAATCGCTCTGATTTCTCCTTTGATGCGGAAGCGGGAATTTACACGTGCCCAGCCGGAAAGACGCTGAAGCAATTTCAACGCCGGTTTCAGAAGTACCGTTCCGGCGTCACCAAAGCCGGTCAACGGCTCTACCGCGCCAACAAACGGGACTGTGACGCATGCGCCCTGAAACAGCGCTGCTGCCCAGGACAGCCACATCGAAAGGTCATCCGCAGCGTGCACGAGGCCGCCCGCGATGTCGCCAGAGCTATCAATGCGGCGCCCGAACTTGAGCAGTCACGCCGCGATCGAAAGAAGGTCGAGATGCTGGTAGCGCATCTGAAGCGCATATTGAAACTCGACCGGCTCCGCTTGCGCGGACCATCCGGAGCTCACGACGAATTCACCCTCGCCGCGGCAGCACAGAATTTGAGGAAGCTCGCAAAACTCGCCGCACCGTCCGGGATGACCATAGCGGCGGCCTGAACGGAGACGCTCACCCAACGGCGGCCTGCTCGCCGGAAGGACAACAACCTCGCCTTGCGCCCAACAACAGGCGGTATGCTCGAAAATCTCGCCGACTCCTGCAACAGCATCCGCCGATTGCTGCCCTTCGGTGGGCACGAGAGAGCGTCTGTTTCGGGATGCATTCCGGACAAAGAAATTGAGCGCCGAATTTCCTGAGCGCTCACATCACCCGACGCACAGCCACATAGTCACCACGCACGCGCAGGGTGATCGTGGCGGGCTTGCCCGACCGATTGCGCCAGAACCAACCGTGCATTCCCGTAAATGCGGCCTTCAGTTCCCCACTCGCCTGCGCGGTCGAACCACGCTCGTAGCGATGGTAGTCAATCCCCGGCGCATCGGCATGCAAATCGAAATTCACCGCCGCGCCATCGGTGGCCCATTCGTAGGTTACGGTTTTTCCGCCTTCCATCTGAACCTTCACCTCTGCCGCTTCGTCCGGCGCGAGGGTCAGGACGGTCTCATTCCAGAGTGCGGCTGGGGGTGGCGCCGGTGTTTGCGCGACAACCGGCGCAACCGGAACAGCTTCAGCAACGGAGGGCGTCGGGCGAGGCGCCCATGAGTCCGACGCGGTGGGTTCTTCCGGCGGGTGTCCGTTCGCGTTCGCTGACGCCAGCGCGATCTTGATCTCGCCCATCTGTGTGAGGCCCAGCATGCGACCGACGCCGGTCGGGTCGACGGCATACTCGGCGGGCATCACGACCGTGACGGTGAGCGCCGCTGCGACGACGACAGCAGCCAGGGCTGAACGCATGAGCTGCGCGGTGGTGGCAAGAACGGGTGAGTCAGGTGCAGGTACGTGTTCCATGGTCGATCTCCGTTCAAGCGGTGAAGTAGCCGAACATCTGGTAGCCGGCGAGGAGGAAGCCAGCGATCATCAAGGCGATGTTGGCGGCGGTGGCGTGCATGCGGAAGCTGGGCGTCTTTCGCCAGAAACCCATCGCGATCAGGATCGCCGACAGCGCGAGTATCTGGCCCATCTCAACACCAATGTTGAAGGCAATGAGATTGGGAACGAGGCCATCGCGGGACAGTTCGAAATCCTGCAACTTCGTGGCGAGACCGAAGCCGTGGAACAGACCGAACACCAGCGTGGCGATCTTCGCATCCGGCTGGAAGCCGACCCACTTCTGGAACCCGCCGAGATTGTCCAACGCCTTGTAGACGATCGACAAGCCGATAATCGCGTCGATCAGATAGGCGTTGACCTGGATGCCGGTCAGCACCCCGGCGAGCAGCGTGATCGAATGCCCGACGGCGAACATCGTGACGTAGATCGTGATGTCCTTCAGTCGGTACAGGAAGAAGATCACGCCAGCCAGAAACAGCAGGTGATCGTAACCCGTGATCATGTGCTTGGCGCCGAGATAGACAAACGGCCAGAAGAGGACGCCGGAGCTTTCCTGGATGAAGCCCTTGTCCCCTTCTGCAACGCCATGCGCCAGGGCCATGCCAAGCGTGGCGTCCACCATGAGGGCAAGACACATCACGCCGAACGCAAGCGGCGTCGCAGACATCAAACGCGGTCGCGCGGGTTTGTGGTTTGTGTTTGTCATCGAGACCAAATCCTGAAGAGGTCGAAATCAATGAGACGCGTCATGCGCGCGCCGGTGCAGGGTCGCTCGGCTTTTCCCACGCTTCCTCGTCGTGTTCCGACTGACGGTGGACGAGACGGTAGAGGACGGGAAGCACCAGCAGCGTGAGGATGGTGGATGAGATGATCCCGCCGATCACGACCGTGGCGAGCGGGCGCTGCACTTCCGCGCCGGCGCCGACGTTGAAGGCCATCGGTATGAATCCGAGACTGGCCACCAGCGCCGTCATCAACACAGGCCGCAACCGCGTCAAGGCGCCTTCGCGGATCGCATCGTCGAGCGGAATGCCCTCGGCGCGCAGCGACCGGATGAAGGTCAGCATCACGACGCCATTCAGGACCGCGACGCCGGACAAGGCGATGAACCCGACGCCCGCCGATATGGACAACGGCAGCCCCCGCAGCATCAACGCAAGGACACCGCCCGTCAGCGCAAGCGGCACGCCCGAGAACACGATCGCGGCGTCCTTCGCCGACCGGAAGAGCCCGTAGAGAAGACCGAAGATCAGCAGCAGCGCCGCCGGCACGACGAGAGCAAGGCGTTGCGCGCCGGAGATGAGCTGCTCGAACGTGCCGCCGTACGCCACCCAGTAGCCGGCTGGCAGTTCGATATCGTCACTGACACGACGTTGCGCCTCCGCGACGAACGACCCGAGATCGCGGCCACGGACATTGGCGGTCACGACCACACGGCGCTTGCCGTCCTCGCGGCTGATCTGGTTGGGGCCGATCACGAGTTTCACCGATGCGACTTCCTGAAGCGGCACGAAGCCCCTCACGCCGTCAGCGGCGCCGGCGAGCGGAATGCGAAGCCGCCCGATCTCGTCGATGTCCTCTCGCAACCGTTCCGGCAGTCGCACCACGACATCGAAGCGACGATCGCCCTCAAACACCTGCCCCGCTTCGGCGCCGCCAAGGGAGACGCTGAGCACACTTTGCAGGTCGGCGACGTTCAGCCCGTGCCTTGCCAAAGCTGTCCGATCCGGGTCGATCTGAAGGACCGGCAGTCCGGTGATCTGCTCGACCTTGACATCTTGGGCGCCGGGTATGCCCTTGAGTACATCCTCGATGGCGCCGCCCGTGGCGAGCAGCTGCTCAAGATCATCGCCGAACACTTTGACGGCCACGTCCGATCGCACGCCGGAGATCAGTTCGTTGAACCGCATCTGGATCGGCTGCGTGAACTCGTAGTTGTTGCCGGGTATGCCGGCGACGGCCACCTGCATCTCTTCGACGAGAGCGCGCCTCGACTTCCACGGGTTCGGCCACTCCTTGCGATCCTTCAACAGGATGAAGGTGTCGGCGACCGACGGCGGCATGGGATCGGTGGCGACTTCCGCCGTGCCGATCTTGGAGACGATGCGTTCGACTTCGGGAAATTCCTGCAACCTCTTCTCAAGCTGCGTCTGCATGCGGATCGCCTGCGACAGGCTGGTGCCGGGGATGCGCAGGGCGTGCAGCGCGATGTCACCTTCATCCAGGTTCGGGATGAACTCCGATCCCATCCGCGATGCGATGACGCCGCTCACGGCGACCAGCGCAACCGCGCCGATGATGACGAGGCGTCTGGCGCGTGTCGCCCACGCGAGCGCCGGTTCGTACCAAGACCGCGCCACGCGCATGACCGTGCTTTCCTTCTCGTCCACCTTGCCGGTGACGAACAAGGCGACGGCAGCAGGAACGAACGTCAACGAGAGTATGAGCGCCGCCGTCAGCGCGAACACGACGGTGAACGCCATCGGGTGGAACATCTTACCTTCCACACCCGTGAGCGCGAAGATCGGCACGTACACCAGCGTGATGATCAGAACGCCGAAGATCGAGGGCTTGATCACCTCCGTGGTCGCACTCTCAGCCAGCCGGAACCTCTCATCGTGTGTGAGTAGGCGGCCCAGTCTGTGCTGTTCGAGACCAAACCGGCGCAGACAGTTCTCGACAATGATCACGGCGCCATCGACGATGAGCCCGAAGTCAAGCGCGCCCAGACTCATCAGGTTGCCCGACACCCGGTTCTGCACCATGCCCGTGATCGTGAGCAGCATGGACAGCGGGATGACCGCCGCCGTGATCAGCGCCGCGCGAATATTTCCGAGCAGCAGGAAGAGAACGACGATGACGAGGAGCGCGCCCTCGACGAGGTTCGTCTCGACGGTCTTGATCGTGCGATCGACAAGCGCGGTACGGTCGTAGATCGACTTGGCGACGACGCCTTCGGGCAGCGAACGCGCTGCGACTTCCAGACGTTCCGCCGCCGCACGGGCCACCGTCCGGCTGTTCTCGCCGAGCAGCATGAAGACGGTGCCAAGAACGATCTCGCGTCCGTCCTCCGTGGCGGCGCCGGTGCGCAGTTCCTCGCCCATGATGACATCGGCCACATCGGCCACGCGGATCGGCACGCCGCCGCGATTGGCGACGATAATCCTCTGCAAGTCACCGATGCCCGACGCCTGCCCCGAAGACCGCACGAGCAGTTGCTCGCCGTAGCGTTCCACATAGCCCGCGCCGACATTGGCGTTGTTAGCCGACAACGCCTCGACAACGTCCTGCATCGTGAGGCCGGCGGCGGCGAGGCGATCGGGCCACGGCGTGACGTGATACTGCCGCACGAAGCCGCCGATGGTGTTCACTTCGGTGACGCCGGGCGTGTTGCGCAACTGCGGACGGATCACCCAGTCCTGCAAGGTGCGGAGGTCTTCGGGCGTCCACTCCGATCCATCCGGCTTTCTCGCGCCTTCTTCGGCCTCGACGGTGTACATGAAAATTTCGCCGAGACCGCTCGCGATCGGACCCAGTTGCGGTTCGATCCCGACAGGCAACTGGCTGCGCACCGATTGCAGGCGTTCGTTCACAAGCTGACGGGCGAAGTAGATATCAGTGCCGTCCTTGAAGACGACCGTGACCTGACTGAGACCGTATCGCGATACGGAGCGCGTGTAGTCGAGCCCCGGCAGACCAGCGATGGCGGTTTCAATCGGGAAGGTCAGGCGCTGTTCGGCTTCGAGCGGCGAATAGCCCGCCACTTCCGAATTGATCTGCACCTGGACGTTGGTGATGTCGGGCGTGGCGTCGATCGGCAGGCGCTGGAAACTCCAGACGCCGATCCCGGCGGAGAGGAGCACAAGCGCAAGCACGATCCAGCGATGGCGGATGGCGAGGTGGACGATACGATCAAGCATGTCAGCCTCCCTCAATGATCGTGGCTCGCGCCGGACTTCTCGATGTCCGCGCGGATGAGGAAGGCGTTCTCATTGACGTAAACTTCACCGGGCCGAAGCCCGCCGAGCACTTCGGTCCATTCGGGTGTCTGTCGTCCGAGTTCGAGCATGCGCACTTCGTAGGTGTCGTTCACCTTGGCGAAGACGACCGTAAAGTCCCGGAACCGCTGCAACGCTTCCGTGCGCACGGCGAGCGACGCCGGGTGCGACGCAACCACGGCGGCGCCCTCGACGGCCTGCCCCGGACGCCAGGCGCCGTCGGCGTTCGGCAGATCGACATGGGCGACGATGGTCTGCGTCATCAGATCGGCGGTCGGCAGGATCGCTTCGATCGTCGCACGGACGACATGATCGCCGCCGAGGCTGCGCACCGTCACGGACTGGCCCACCCGCAGGCGTTCGGCATCGCGGGGGTAGACGTAGAATTCTGCATGAACCTTCGTCGCATCGGCGATGAGATAGATCGGCGCTTCACCGGCGACGTCGCCCACGTTCGCGTTGCGCGCCATCACCACGCCATTGATCGGAGACGCAATAGCGTACGTCTGAAGGCTGTCGCTGGAATTGACACGCGCAAGCACCTCCCCTGTGCGCACCCGTTCGCCGATCGCCTTCGTCATTGCGACGACCCGGCCCGGATACCAGGCCTTGATGTCCGCACGACCTTCCGGTTGAAGCTCAACCCGCCCCGAGAGCGCCACCGTCTCTTCGAGCGTCGCAGGGCCAGCGGGTCCGACCTTCACGCCGGCGGCTTCAGCCTGTTCGGCGCTGATCGTCGTGCGTCCTTCGTAGGACTGGTAGGACCAGTTATGCGTCGCGCTGCCGGAGACCGCGCGCACCGCCACGTCGAACGAGTGCGGCTCCGTCACCACACCGCTGCCCAGGAGATAGTCCTCTTGCGGACTGAACGTGAACTGATCGACGCGATCGCCCAGGCGTGTCAGCGCCATTGTCAACTGCACGTCGGAAGGCGCGAGCGGCTTGTCCTTGTTATAGGCATAGACGCGGAACTGCGGTTCGACGTTCGTTTCAAAGATTGTGATCTCGACGGCGAAACCGCCATTGCGCAGCATCCGGCCACGATGCGGCCCACGCTCATAGTCGGCAGCGGCGGTTTCGCCATGTTCGGCGCCGCCTTTGGACTCTCCGCCACTGCACGCCACGGCAAGAGGCAGCGTCATCAGGACAGCGCAGATCGGCAAGTATCGAAGGATCATCGGGGCTGTTCCTGAACTGGGGCCACATCGGCATGGGCGCCTGTCAGGCGCGCCAATGCCGCTTCGGCGAGGTGATATGTGCGAAGGGCTGCGATCCGGCGCAGTCGCGCATCGGAGACCGAACGCTGCGCCTCGAGAACGTCGAGGTAGGAGAACGCGCCACGGGAGTACCCCTGATGCGCAAGCCTGAGCGCTTCCTCCGCGTTTGGAATGACCCGCGCGTCGAGTGCTTCAACTTCGTGGCGGGCGCCTGCCCGTTGCGTCGCCAGCGTCGCCTGCTGACGGGCCAGCGCTTGCGCACGAGCACGCGTTTCAAATCCGGCGCGATCACGTTCCGCACGCGCACGCGACACGCCGCCGGAATTGCGATCCCAGAGTTGCAGCGGGATCGAAACGCCGAAGGTGAGCGCCGTGTCATCCGTGTCGCTGAACCTCCGCCATCCGGCCTGGAGGTTCGGATCGGGCACGCCACGGGCGCGTTCGATCTCGATGCGCGCCTTCGCCCGTTCTTCCTCCGCAGTCGCAAGCGCAAGATCGGGCGCATCGGCGCCAGACGACAACGGACGGTCCGCCATGCGTTCGAACGACGCCAGATCGATCCGCTCCGCCCCGCTGCCCCAGTAGCTGGCCAGACGGGCCATGGCGGCCTCGGCGCCCCGCCGCGCCGCTTCTGCCTCGATTTCGGCTTCGGCCAGACGTGTCTGCGCGCGTGCGCCGGCCATCAAGGGATCGCGGGCGGCGCCAACCCGTCGCGCCACGGCCTCGGCAAGTCCGCGAGCAACGCCCAGCCGTTCCTCGGCGACCACGCAACGCGCTTGCGCCGCCTGCGCTTCGACGAACGCGACTTCGACCTCTTCGAACAGGTCGAGACGCCGGATAACGCTGGAAAGCCGCGCCGTGGCGAGATCGCGCTCCGCCAGGGTCCGCCGGGCATGCCGGTCGCCGCCCAGCTCCAAGGGCTGGGAAAAGGAAACAGTCGTCTCGGCGCGGTCGAGAGAACTGTACGGACCCGAACCCGAGACATTCTCCGACAGGACCTCGACGGTCGGGTTTGGCCGACGTCCAGCTTGCGCGACGCCCGCTTCGGCCGCGCGTTCCGACGCGCCGGCGGCCAGCAGCCTTGGGTCATCGCCAAGCGCCCGCACAAGCGCGTCTTCTCGGGTTAGCGGCCCCTCAGTGGGCGCCTGCGCACGCGCTTCCTGCGTGGCGACAATGCCTGCAAAGCAGGCGAACCCGACAAGGGTCGCCGATCGTGAAAAGGACAAGGAATACCCTCCTCTGTCGCAAACGAAATCATGCCGGCGATCAGCGCGGCATGGGCGTTCGGTTCAGAGGAATGTGCGTGGCGGCCTCAGCGGCGGTACAGAGGTGCGGGAGAGCGCGGCGTCTGCCTGCGGCGGACGCACGGCTGCGGTGATCAACTTGGCCGTCGCCGAGAACTCCTGCGACGCGACGGGCGCAAACTGCGGGTACGAATGGACGTGGGTGATCTGGTCGCCGTGCGATTCCGACGGGTCCCCATCGGCTGGCGGGACGCTGAAATCCTGCGCGGGGGCGGACGCAGGTTGGCGATGATGATCGTCATCGAGGTGATGGTTGTCGATCGAGATCACGGGTCCGTGACCTCCGACAGCGACGGAACGAACGACGTGGGCGACGCCAGCGGTATGCGCATGCGCTGGCGTGGTCGACACAACGCAGAACTGCGCCAGTGCGACCGAGAGCAAGACTGACAGGAGGAGTCGCACCCGAAACATCGCTACTCGGTTAACCCTGATTTCTTACCATCACATGAAAGCAGATGCTGACGCTGATGCCATGAGCAACATACCGAGCGGGATCGCCACCACAACCCGGTTTTCCTCATTTGCCGTCGGCGGAGCTCTCTCAGCTGGATCCGAACCTTAGACTGACTCTTGTGTGACCCCCAAATTCGACACCCCGCTCTTTGGCGAAGCAGGCCTGGCACTGCAGCCAGCAGCAACCTCAAGCCTCCCGATAGCAAGCCCGGCGGTGGCGCTGAAGCGCCGCCCCTGACCTGCCGAATCACCCCGCGCTGAAATGGTGTCGTCAGCGCCCGACGGCCGAGTTCAGCGATTGAGCAGACACTCGGGCGCGCCACGCGCGCGTCGCCTTAGGGCCAAATCACCCCAGTAGGCAACTTACCAACCGAATGCCTGCTGTCGCGCCGACTCTAGCCACTCAGCTTCGAGCGTTCCTGCCCCACAACAGCCATCTCGCAACCTGCATGCGGGTTCAGAATCACCCCCCGACCTGCCCCGCCAGCATCTCCAGAAATCCCTGATACCGCGCCTCGACGTCCGCCTCCGCATCGGGATCGTCGCTCTCTTCGAGCGGCCCGGCGTATTCGATCCACAGACGCACGAAGAGCAGCAGCGCCTCCTTGATCAGCGCGAGATCGCGCGCGCGGTGGGCGTCGCGCTTGTCGAGGCGATCGAGACGCGTGCGCACCTGATCGGCGATGGCGGCGTCGTCGCCGTCGAGAAGCACGCGGCGCAGGAGATCGTTTGCGGCGCGGCTCACGTTGAGGCCGCGCCGCATGGCCTCGGCGTCGAGGGCTGCGAGAATGTGGGGATCGAGGTGCAGCGTGACCTGACGGCGCGTGCGCATGGGCCTCTCCTCAGGTGCGTCGGGCGCCGCGCCGGAAGCCGGCGCGCAGCTTCTTGCCGACGGCGCCGGCGGCGAGTGGGGCGAGGATGTGCGGTTCCTTGGTCTCCGAACCCTCAAACAGCGGCAGCGACGCCGGGCGCACCGGAAGCGCCTTGCCCTCGATCACCGGCGCGGGCGCCGCCGCCCCTGTCCAGTCGTGGGGCGGCGGCGTCCGCGCCTCTGTACTCTGACGCAGACATCCGGTCGGCGCCGGCAGCGCGCGCCCACGGACCAAACCGAACTTCGCGATGACGATGTTCACTTCCCCGTCTCCGTCGCGCCGCAGTCGTGCCACCGGGAGGCGCGGCAGCGCAGCCAGATCGACCACAGGCAGGAGGCGACTCCACCAATCGCCCTGCCCCTGTCGCAGCCGGACAACGGAACGCGTTCCCGCGTGTGCGCTCAGTATCTCGGCGATGTCAGCACGGAGAGGACCGATCGCGGCGATGGCGCCATAGGCCTCAAGCGTACCACCCTCGCCAAACAGCGCCACGGCGCGCTGAGCGCTTTCCGACCGCACCAGCAGCTCAAGCCCGCAGCGCGGCGCGACGGCGCCCCGCTGCGCCAGCAGCGGGATGGCGCCGATGAGCGCGGGATCGTCGATCGCCAGCAGGACGCGTGTCGTCTTCCTGCGTCCGAAGACATCGGTCTCCACCGCGTCGGTGAGTTGACTGATCAGCTGGCCCAGCAGCGCCGCGAAGAACGGGCCGTAGCGCGCCGCGTCGCCCGGCGGCGCTTCCAGGATGATCGTTCTGGGGCCAACGTTTGCGACGTCCGAGAGCCGCAGATCAAGCGCCGACGTCGCCTCCGCAAGTCGGCCGTCCTGGAAACCGGCGAGCGCCTGCGCCGCCGTCGCCAGATGCAGTCGCGCCATCGCCGGGTCGCTTCTCCAGAAGCGCATCAAGCGGGCGATCTCGGGATCGCTCCGCCAGGCGCCATCACGCCCCTTCTCGTGCACGGCGAAGACGAGCGCCGTCAGCGCGGTTTCGCGATCGAGCAGCCGGCGACGCAGGCCCCCGAGCGTGCGATCCTCCGGCGCGGCGGTGTGCAGATGATCGAGCAGCACCGCCGCAAGCGTCGCGATGGCGTCACCCGAGGCGCCGGCGCCCAGTAGCCCCGACGCCAGGATGTAGGCGTCGCGCCAGGCGTGAGGCCCGCGCCGGATCATCAGCAGCGGGTTGATGCGCGCGCCGTCGACCCGTCCCGGCGCAAAGCGCACGACATCGTCGCGCTCGAGACGTTCGCTTGTGCCCCGCGTGTCGACATAGATCAGCGCGTGTCGCCAGGCCGAGGCCGCAGCGAAAAACGTATCGTCCGCCGCAGCCCCGAGCATGAGACGATGGCCGCGCGGGTGAAAGAGCGTGCTCGGCAGCTTCCCGAGCAGCGCGTGCCACGACGACCACGCATGACGATGCACGGCGCCCAGCGCGCATCCCTCGCCCCGCCATAGCCCTGCGTCGCCCAGCGCATCCCAGCGCACGCGCTCTTCTTCAATCGGCACATGCAACGTCGGCGCGCCTGCGATCCGCCAGCCGATCCACGCGCACACCAAGCCGATGAGCACATCGATGATCGCGCCGAAGATGCCCGCAATCGGCGACCACAGCGCAGCACAGCATGTGCCGACAACGAGCCCGAGCAAGATCAGCGCCCAGGTTGCGAAGCAGTGCAGCGCGCGGATCACCGAGAGCGCTCCCGGCCCATGTCACGACGCCGTTCGCGGCCCAGTGCGCGGCCCGTGACACACCTTTTCGCGCCTGCCGCCCGCAGGATCGCGTGCCGCCGCTTTCGCATTTGGTTGTACACAGTCATCTCGCTTCGTATTGCTTTGTTGTTGCTTGATGTATGTTTCGAGTATGCTGAATTATAGTTGTTAAAGCAAGTTAAAGACGAAGTTTGCGCTTGTGTTTTCTGTTGTGCGCCATAGCATCGGCGCACCTTCACTGTTGCGGGCGCACCTTCTTTCGTGGGCCGCGCCGCACCCGTCGGGAGCGCACGCGCGATGTCGTCGGACGACGAGTTTGATCTGTTCGGGAGCACGGGGATCGCCAGAACGGGGGCGCCACGCGAGGACGTCGTGCGGCTGCACGCGTTGCGCGGTGTTCGTTCCGGCGCGAGCGGACGCGCGACGAGCGGACTTCTCGGCGGGCGTCTGACGAAGATGCTGTCGGGTCGGCGCATCGGCGGCGGTGCGCGGAACACAACAGCGCGCGCCATGAGCGCCGACGGTCGCCAGCGCGTCATCGTCAAGGTCGGCTACGCCAACCATTCTGCGCGCGGCGGCGGTGGGTCAGGCGGCGGCGGCAAGCTCCTCGCGCATGGGCGCTACCTGGAGCGCGACGGCGCGGGCGAGGACGGCGAGAAAGGCCGCTTCTACGATCGCGAGCACGACATCGCCGAGGATGCGACAGACCGCCTGCGCGAATGGTCCGAGGACGATCCCCGCCACTTCCGCATGGTGCTCGCGCCGGAGAGCGGCGCGCGGCTCGACGACACCCACGGTTTCACCCGGGACGTGATGGCCCGGATCGAGCGCGATCTGGGCGTCGAGCTGGACTGGCTCGCCGCCGATCACTGCAACACCGACAATCCCCATACCCATGTGATCGTGCGTGGCATGCGCCGTGACGGGATCGAGCTGCGTCTGCCGCGGGCGTACATCTCCCACGGCCTGCGCGAGAGCGCCCGCGAGGTCGCGACCGAGTGGCTGGGTCCACGTGGGATCGAGGACGAGCGGCTGGCGCGCACCCGTGAGGTGGAGGCGCGCTCCCTCACCCGGCTCGACCGGATGATCGAACGCGATCTCGACGACCGTGGCGAAGTGCGTTTGCAACGGCTTGGCGCAGATCGCGATCCAGCGCTCGCAAACGCCCTGCGCGCCCGCGCGAGGGAACTCGAAAAGCAGGGTCTCGCCCGCGAGACCAAGCGCAACGTGATCCGGTTTGAGCCTGGCTGGACGGATCGTCTCCAGGCGCGCCGATCAGTCGACGTCCGCCGCGAACTTGTGCGCGCCCGTCTCTACGAGCCGCGCATGGGCGTGGTGCGCGGCGAGGTGCGCGAGATGGGGCCGCGCGGCGAGGATCCGGAGCGCGCAGCCCTTGTGATCGATGCGGGCTATGAGGGCCGCATTCTCCTCAACACCTCGATGGAGGCCATAGACGACCTGCAAAAAGGCTCGCTGGTGGCGCTCCATCCCGAAGGCCGCCGCGCCCGTGTGGAACGTCTCGCCTTCCATCCGGTGCGCGAGCAGGTGCTCGCCATCGCCGACACGGCGCTCGACCGCGAGCTGGATCGCCTGTCGCGCGGCACCGCGCGCGAATTGCCCGAAACCGAGAACGTCGACCGGGCGCTGAAGGCCCGCGCGCTGGCGCATGAACGCGGCGGACTGGGCGACCGCGACAGGGCTGGCGTCTTTCACTTCCGAGACGGCGTCCGCGACAGCCTGAGACAGGCTGAGCTGGACCGGCTCGATCGCGAGACCGAGCGCGACACGCTGAAGAGCCGCGCAGATCCATCGCTGACCCCCAACGACGCGTGGAAGGTGCGCGAGGTGGTCGAGCTTCATGCGGGGCCCACGGCCGTGCTCGAACGCGGGCGCAGCTTTGCGCTCGCGCCAGTGGCGCCCGGAGAAGCGCTGCGGGAGGGCGACCGGGTCGCCTTCCGAAACATGCGCGAGATCGGCCGCGATATCGCCAGGGATGCCGGCCGCTATGTCGCCAGGAGCGTCTCACCTGCCCTTGAGGTCGTACGCAGCCTCGGACGTGACGTCGGGCGCGACCGTTAAGGCAAAGGCCCATGGCGCGCGGCTTGCTTGCCTGTCCCTGAGGTTTGACGGGGGTGGGACCCATGAAACGGCCCAGAAAGCGCAAGGCCGGCGACCGCAAGACGCCACGGCGCACGCGCATCGATCCCAATCAGCTCGGGCTGTTTGAGATCGAGACCTCGCCCGCGCGCGCTGCGCCGCCAGCGACGATCGCAAAGCCCCGCCGCAGCGCCATCGCCCGCAAGACCGCGCTCGCGGATCGCCCCGCCGTCCTCAACGCCCGTGACGCCGCGAGCTATCTCGGCGTCTCCATCTCCACGCTGAAAGCGTGGCGGCGGGCACGCATGGGGCCGCCACACACGATGCTCGGCGCCCGCATGGTGGGCTATCGCACCGCCCTGCTCGACGCCTGGCTCGCATCACGCACCATCGATCCGGACCGCGCCGACCACTGAACATCGCTGAACGCAGATTCTGCTGCTCGCCTCACGCGCGGATTATGGCGATGGGACAATACGGGACACGCCGAGGCGCCGACGTTGCGCGTGGGTCATGGCGGGATGTTTCCGCGCAACGCGATGCAACGCATTGAGACGACGCCAAGTTTTTCCGGATTCGAAGACTTCGCAAAGCGGGAGAAAGCCGTTTCGACTTTGCCGTTAACCATCTCTCATCTCACATGTCCTGGCTGGGACGAACGCAAAGGAGATGGGGAATATGCACAGCGATATCCTGCTGACTGTCGAAGAAGCCGCCGTACGGCTGAAGATTTCCAAGCACACCCTGAACCGCTGGCGCGTCACCGGCGAAGGCCCGCCCTTCGTGAAGTATGGGCCGCGTCTCGTGCGCTACGTCGACCGCGTGCTCGACGAGTGGGCGGTGAAGCGGACGCGCGGCTCGACGAGCGAGTATGGGCGGGAACGGGTATAGATCATCCCGGCGCTGCCCAAGGATCTACGACAGTCAGTCCAAATGGAACGAAGTCGCGGACGTTGCGGGTTACGATCGCCGCACCTCGCGCGAGGGCACAAGCCGCAATGAGCGCATCGACAATGTCTGCAGGGGAACCTTGCGCGTCGGCCGCGGCGCGCAAGCGCCCTGCCGTCTCGGCGACCTCGGCGTCAATATCGACAATGCGACCGCCGAACTGGCTTCTGATTTCGGCAGCCCATGCAACGAGCCTGGCTTGTCGCGCAGGGTCAGGCGCGCGTTCGGCACCATAGGTGATCTCATGGAGCGTCAGCACCGAAATCAGAGGGTCGGTCTGAGCGCGAACAAATTCAACGACCTGCGGTTCGGGGCGCTGTCGCACCAATTCGGAGATGACATTTGTGTCGAGGAGAACACGGCTCATTTCTGATCCTTTCCCCGACGCTCGCCATGACCATCCTCCGCGAACGGATCCCCGCGACGTGTCGTGCGGGACGGAAGCGCCAGAGGTTCTCCACGCGGCGCGCTCTCCACAAGCCAGGCCCCCAGAGCTGTTGGATTGGCGAGCGCCCACTCCCTTTCTGAAATAACCACACACGCATCCGTCACACCGATCCGCTGCGGCTCACCTGCGCGCGCACGGCGCAGCAATTCAGAGAGCTGCGCCTTCGCATCTTGTACGGTCCACGTGTCGGTCATTCCAGCCTCCGACCACCAATATAGTCTAGACTGGACCGGTACACCATAGGTCGCGTGAAGTCCAACGGCCCAACCACGCAAGACGCGGGTGTCGTGTTTTCGATACACCCAAATTGTCGGCGCTGAATGGGTGCGCACTGGGCGGCAAACTCGTGCTCGACGCACACCGCCTAAGCCTCCCACGGGCTCCCAGCGCTCCACGGCTTGCCGCCAATAGTCGAGAATCGCCCTCCACCGGGTACACAGGGGATACACACGGTCAAAATCGGGAAAATCGGGCTTTCAAAAAACCCTTTATAATCATGGTGGTGGCGGGTGGAATTGAACCACCGACCTTGGGGTTATGAATCCCACGCTCTAACCAACTGAGCTACGCCACCGTCCCGCGCCGGCCGGTTCGGCGGGCGCGCGAGGGCGCGACAGATAGAGCGGCGCGGGCGGTCGCGCAAGCGGCGAGCGGGCTGGACGGCCCAGGAGCACGGCTGTTGCGCATCTGGCGCGATTTTGTTTGCCGGTTTGCGCAAAAGGCGCAAAAGTAGCCCCCAAAAGCAGCCATTACCCCCAAGGGGAGGAAACCTTGTCCGAGGAACTCGACTCCATCGACACCCGCATCCTCGACCTGCTCCAGCAGGACGCGAGCCTGTCCATCGCCGACATCGCCGACAAGGTGGGTCTGTCCTCCTCCCCCTGCTGGCGGCGGATCGAACGGCTGAAGAAAGCCGGCGTCATCACCGGCCAGGTCACCCTGCTCGACCGGGAAAAGCTCGGCCTCAACTTCGAGGTGATCGCCAGCGTGAAGCTGCAGTTGCCGACGCGCGAGAACCTCGAGAAGTTCGAGGCCGCCGTGCTGAAGTGGCCCGAGGTGGTGGACTGCGCCACCGTCACGGGCGCCGTCGACTACATGCTGCGCGTCGTCACCACCGACATGCACGCCTACGACGATTTCCTGCGCGACCGCATCCTCTCCCTCGGCCTCGTGTCCGACGTGCAGTCGCGCATCGTCATCCGCGTGGCCAAGCGCACGACGGCCGCCCCGCTTGGAATCGTGTCGAAATACGTGCAGTCGCGCTGACATGATCCGCACCCTCGTTCTCACGCTGTACGCCCCGATGCTCGGCGCCCTGTTGTTCTGCGCAGAGGCTCCCGCGCACGCCGAGCGCATCCCCCGCGCGGTGATCGCCGACGCGACGCCCGACCGTGCGCATCCGGCGCGACAGGAAGTCGTGCACATTCCCACCGCAGGGCTCGAGATCAACGGTCTTGCGCTCGTCGCATCGGGCGCGGGGCCGCATCCGGCGTTCGTGCTGTTCCACGGGCTTCCCGGCAACGAGAAGAATCTCGATCTCGCGCAATCGGTGCGGCGCGCGGGCTGGACGGTCGTGACCATCAATTATCGCGGTTCGTGGGGCTCGCCCGGCGCATTCCGCTTCGCCAATACGCTGGACGATGCGAGAGCGACGCTTGCCCATCTGCGCCGTCCGGACATCGCTGCGAAACTGTCGATCGATCCCGCGCGGATCGCCGTCGGCGGACACTCGATGGGTGGGTGGGTGACGGCGCACACGCTGGCGGCCGATCCGGCCCTGCTCGGCGGCGTGATGATTTCCGCGGGAGATCTCGGACGAGCAAGCCACGCGCCGCCGGAACGCCACGCGGAACTCGTCGCGTTCATGAACGAAAGCCGTGAGACGCTGAACGGCGCGACCGGCGAGACGATGGTCGACGAACTCCTCGGCTCACACGCGGAGTGGTCGCTGCCGGCGCTCGCGCCTGTGCTGAAGGATCGCCGCGTACTGGTGCTCTATAGCGCCGATTTCGTGCAGGCGGACTCGGAGAGCTTCATCGCGGCGCTGCGCGGCGCAGGCGCGACCCAATTGCAGACGCGCTTCGCGGAGACTGACCATTCCTGGTCCGACAAGCGCATCGCGCTGCAGGCGTCCGTCGTGAGCTGGCTGGACAATCTGCGCTGATCTGCGGCGGACGGCATAGAGATACATTGACAGATAGGGAGAGCCGCCGTGACCGACCTGCCGAACGACAACCTCGTGATGCTCACGCTCGTGAAGGAGAGCGGCGAGCTGGAGATCTCCCTGGCGCGCCAGCCGATGCCGCAGCCGCGCGATCACGAGGTGCTGGTGAAGGTGCAGGCGACACCGATCAATCCGTCCGATCTAGGCCTGCTCGTCGGCGCCGCGGACGCGTCCACCGCGCGGGCGTCCACGCGCGACGGCCTGCCCGTCATCACCGCAAGCATTCCGGCTGCCGGCATGCGCGCGATGGCGGGTCGCGTCGGCGAGGCGCTGCCGATCGGCAATGAGGGCTGCGGAACGGTGGTGAAGGCCGGCGCCTCGCCCGAGGCGCAGGCGCTGCTCGGCAAGACGGTCGCGCTGCTCGGCGGCGCCATGTATGCGCAATATCGCTGCCTGCCCGCCGCGATGTGCATGGAATTGCCCGCAGGAACCGATCCCGCCGACGGCGCTTCGTGTTTCGTCAATCCGCTCACGTCGCTGGCGTTTACCGAAGTCATGCGCCGCGAGGGACACACCGGGCTCGTGCACACGGCCGCCGCGTCAAACCTCGGCCAGATGCTCGTGAAAATCTGCGCGAAGGACGACATTCCGCTGGTGAACATCGTGCGCAGCGAAGAGCAGGTCGCGCTGCTGAAAGGCATCGGCGCAAAGTACGTGCTCAATTCGTCGACGGCGTCGTTCGTCGACGACCTGACGGCGGCGCTGGTGGAAACCGGCGCCACGCTCGGCTTCGACGCCATCGGCGGCGGCAAGCTCGCGAGCCAGATCCTCGGCGCGATGGAAGCGGCCGCCGTCAAGCGCATGACGACCTACAGTCGCTACGGCTCGGACACGTTCAAGCAGGTCTATATCTACGGCGGCCTGGACCTGGCGCCAACGACACTGACACGCAGCTTCGGTCTCTCATGGTCGCTGTCGGGCTTCCTGCTCACGCCGTTCATGGCCAAGGCGGGGCCGGATGTCGTCGCGCGCATGCGCAAACGCGTGGTCGACGAACTCACCACGACCTTCAAGAGTCACTACAGCCACCAGATCTCGCTGACCGAAGCGCTCGATCCCGCCGTGCTCGCCGCCTACAACGCCAAGCGTACGGGCGAGAAATACCTGATCCGGCCGTAGGCGCCCTACTCCTCGAAGCCGACGAACACGACCGCTTCATCCACGGACTTGCGCCGCGACACGACCGCGTTCGCGGGGAACGCATCGTCCGGATAGCCCATGGCGATGCAGATCATGATGACCTGATCGTCCGGGATACCTGCGTGCTCGCGCACGACGGGCGACTGCATGATGCCCTGCGAATTGATCACGCAGCCGAGCCCGCGCGACCATGCGGCGTTCACGAGCGCGTTGGAAACGGCGCCGCAGTCGAACGGCGCGATGTCGCCGCCCAGGATCGCGCGGTCGTAGGTGACGACCACGGACACGGGCGCGTCGAACTGGCGGAAGCCGCGCAGCACCCAGTCCGTGCGCGCCGCCTTGTCCTCGCGCGCGATGCCCATGGCCGCAAACAGCTGCTTGGCGATTTCCACCTGCCGCTCGCGGTGCGCGCCTTCATAGGCGCCGTGGCTGCGGAACTCACGCGAGTCCGGCACGCCGGCAAGATTGCGTTCGGTGTTGCCGGCGCGGATGCGGTCGAGCGGTTCTCCCGCCACCACGTAGAAGTTCCATGGCTGCGTGTTCAGCGACGACGGCGCGCGCATCGCCAGCGTGATGATCTCCTTCAGCACCGCCTTCGGCACGGGCTCGGGCTTGAAGCCGCGGATGCTGCGACGGCCCAGGACGACGTCATCGTAATGCAAGAGAGACCTCGGAGATGGTTGGCGACGGCGGTCCGCTTCCATACGCAGATCGGGCGGGCGCCTCAATCGGAACGTGGCCGCGCCGTCACTGGTTCGCGCGGATATCGAGCGCCCAGAGCAGCGCGATCGCTGCGCCCTTCGCGCGCGGCAGCAATGTCAGCGCGTTCGCCAGCGCAGCCGCGACGAGGAGCGCGGTCAGCCACACGCTTGCGTAACGCGACATCGACAGGAAGACGATGACCGGCGTGAAGATCAGGCCATTGGCGAAGACGACGAGATACGGCGCGAAATCGGCGGTCTGGTACGGCAGCAGGCGTTCGCCGCACGTGGCGCACTCCGGAACGGGCGAGATGTAACCCGACAGCAGCCTGCCTTGTCCGCAACGCGGGCAGCGACCGCGAAAGCCTCGCCCCACGGCGCGCGCGACGTTGCGCGGCGGTTTGAATTTTGACACGGGTCCGGCTGGTGGCGGCGGCATGCAACCGCGTAGGGCGCGGCGTCGATGGATGTCAACGAAGGCGCACGCGATGGTGAAATTCGTCGCAAGCGGTGAGGGCGACTGCGGGTGAAATGCGGGACCTCGTCCGCCGGCAACATGCCCGAAACCCCAGAGACAAGGGGGAAAGATTGCGCGCGTCACCACAGAATTGCGGGGATAGAATCCAACCCCTGTGTTGCGCGCCATGGCCTGCGCCTGCGCAAAGTGTGGGAATGAATTAAATCTATCCGACCGGACTCCGGGCCGTGGGATCATCGCTCCGTTTTCAACAGGCGACGGAGCCCCGGACGTATCCCATGCAGATCCTCAACCCCCTCCATCCACATAGAGCGAGCATCGAAGCCTTCGCCCAGAGCCTGAAGCTCTGGCTGCTCGAACTCGCCATGTGGCTCGTGGCGTTGATGGACAGTCGCGCGGGGCGAATTCAACTCCAGCATCTCATCATCGAGGCGCGGCAGGACATACGTGTACTCATCGCGCTGAAGATGGGACTGAGGTTGCGTATCCATACCGGACGCCGCTCTGCGACCGGGTATGGATACTCTTCCGCGCCGCCGGGATTTGCGGTGCAGACGCGCACTGGCAGACGTTTGCGCCTGTTCACGCGCAGTATCGCCCTGAAAAATCTTCGCGACATGCAGCGTGTGATTGCTGATCTGGAAGCGATCGTCACACGCGCGCTGGCGCGGCTGCCGTACCGCATCACGCGGACGTCGATCGTGATGGTTGCGGCGGTGGCGGATGTGCTCCGTTCCACCACTGCCGCACCTGCGCCCGAAGGCGCCGACACATCATGATTGCTGAAACAGGACCGCGCACCTCCCGGTGCGCATCTCAGTATTCAAACCACGCGAGATTCCACGGAGTCTGGCGGCGCCCTCGTATGCGCGCCGGGAGGCGCGCGGTCCTACTCTCAGACACCGGCGCTCACACAAGAAAAAGCCGGGCCCTGTTTCCAGGACCCGGCTCTGCTTCTTACCGGTTCGGGCGACGCCCGCTGCGGGGCGGCGGACCGTTGGACCAGACTTCGTTGCCCTTGCGGTCGCGGCGCTCCTCGCCGCTGCGGGCTTCGCTGGCGGCGCGTTCGGGACGCGGCGCCGGCTTGCGGTCGCCTGCGGGACGCTCGGTGCGGGGACGATCCTCACGCGGCCTGTCTTCGCGAGGACGATCGCTGTTCTGCATCGGCGCACGCTTGGTGCGGCGCGCATCGCGGGACGGTTTGCCCTGGGAGTTTCTGGGCCCGTTGCTACGCGGATCGCTTCCGCGTTCGCCCGGCGCGCGCGGAACCGGCGCGGCGATGGAGTACTGGTGTTCCAGCACCGGCACCGCCTGCTTCGTCAGCCGCTCGATGCCGCGCAGGTTGTCCCGCTCGTCGGGCGCACAGAACGAAATCGCAGCCCCGGTCTCGCCCGCACGCGCGGTGCGGCCGATGCGGTGGACGTATTGCTCCGGCACATCCGGAAGATCGAAGTTGATCACGTGCGTGATGTTGTCCACGTCGATGCCGCGCGCGGCGATCTCGGTGGCCACCAGCAGCCGCGCCTTGCCGCGCTTGAACGTATCGAGCGCACGTTCCCGCTGGCCCTGGCTCTTGTTGCCGTGGATGGCTTCGGCCGGAATGCCCGCCGCTTCGAGGCGCTTCACGACGCGATCGGCGCCGTGCTTGGTGCGCGTGAACACGAGCGCGCGGCTGATCGACTTGTCGCCGAGGATGTCGTGCAGCAGATCCTGCTTGCGCGAGGATTCCACGTGGATCACCGCCTGCTCGACGCGCTCTGCGGTCGAAGAGACAGGCGCAACCGCCACCTGCACCGGATCGGTGAGGAACTTGGCGGCGAGCTCGGCGATCGGCGGCGGCATGGTTGCGGAGAAAAACACCGTCTGGCGCTTCGCCGGCACGAGCTGCGAAATGCGCTTCAGCGCGTGGATGAAGCCGAGATCGAGCATGTGGTCGGCTTCGTCGAGGACGAGGATCTCCACCGCGTCGAGGCGGCACTTCTTCTGTTCGATGAGATCGAGCAGGCGGCCGGGCGTAGCGACGAGCACGTCGACGCCGCGTTCCAGCGCCTTGATCTGGCGGCCGATCGGCACGCCGCCGAAGACGACCGCGCAGCCGATGTTGGAGAACTTGCCGTACGCACGGAAGCTATCGGCGATCTGCGCCGCGAGCTCACGGGTGGGCGCGAGCACGAGCACGCGGCACGCGCGGGCGCCGGCGCCTTTGTGGTTCGCCGCGAGGCGATCGATGATGGGGAGCGCGAAGGCTGCGGTCTTGCCGGTGCCCGTCTGGGCGAGGCCGACGACGTCGCGGCCGGCGAGCACGGGGGCGATGGCCTGCGCCTGGATCGGCGTGGGCGTTTCATATCCTTCGGCGGCGAGCGCCTTCAAAATCGGCGCGCTGAGGCCGAGGTCGGTAAACTTGGTCAAGGAGTGGGTGCTTTCAGAAAGCGCGCCGACGGATGCTCAAACACCGAGACCGGGCGGGCTGAATTCAGAGCGCGGCGACGGCGATGTGCGGCTAGGGCGCCGGACGTCGATGGTTGCGTTCCGATGGGGACCACGCTCGCGAGAGAGCAGCGTTGCTGCATGTGCGAACGGTCGCAGGACCGGCTTATGCGTGAAGGAGGTGAACAAGTCAACAATATTGGTGGGGTTTTCGGGCGCAACGAAAAAGGGCGACGTCGCCGCCGCCCTTCCCGTCATTGCGATGATGCGTGTCTCACGCCGCCATCTTGGCCTTCTCGCCGCCGAAGCGGGAGTAGAAGGTCTCGCCCTTCTCGGCCATCTCGCGCAGGAGCGCGTTCGGCTTGAAGCGTTCGCCATACTTGGCGGCCAGCGCCTCGCACTCGGCGACGAAGGGCTTCAGGCCCACGCCGTCGATGAGGCTCGCCGTGCCGCCGGTGTAGGGCGCAAAGCCCCAGCCGAGGATCGAACCGATGTCGGCGTCGCGCGCGGCGGTGAGGATGCCTTCCTCGAAGCAGCGCGCCGTCTCCAGCGCCTGGATGTAGAGCGTGCGCTTGATGAGTTCGGCCTTCAGGTCCGGCGGACATTCGGCGATCTTTGTGGCCACGAGATCGGTGATGCCCGGCCAGAGCTTCTTCTTCCCTTGCGCGGGATAGTCGTAGAAGCCCTTGCCGTTCTTGCGCCCGAAGCGCTGCAGCTCGACGACCATCTTCTCGATGATCGGATCGATGGCGGTGGGCTTGTAGGCCGCGCCGAGATCCTTCTTCGTCTGCTCGCGGATCTTCCACGACAGGTCGATCGCGACTTCGTCATTGAGCGACAGCGGCCCGACAGGCATGCCCGCCATCTTGCCGATGTTCTCGATGATCGCCGGTTTGATGCCTTCGGCAAGCATCGCGAGGCCTTCGCCGATGAAGGTGCCGACGATGCGCGAGGTGTAGAAGCCGCGGCTGTCGTTGACGATAATCGGGGTCTTCTTGATCTTCAGCACATAGTCGATCGCCTTGGCGACCGTCTCTTCCGAGGTCTCCTTGCCGAGGATCAGTTCGACGAGGCCCATCTTGTCGACTGGCGAGAAGAAGTGGACGCCGATGAAGTTCTTCGGTCGCACGCTTGCTTCCGAAAGACCGGTGATTGGCAGCGTGGAGGTGTTCGACCCGAACACCGCGACGTCGGCCAGTTGCGCCTCGGCCTTCTTCGTCACTTCCGCCTTGATCTCGCGGTTCTCGAACACCGCCTCGATGACGAGATCCGAGCCCTTGAGATCATCGTAGTTCGTCGACGGCGTGATCAGCGCGAGCGTGGCGTCGGCCTTCTCCTGCGTCATCTGTCCGCGCGAGACGCGCTTGTCGAGGAGCTTCTTCGCGTAGTCCTTGCCCTTCTCGGCGGCCTCGATGGTGGTGTCGATGAGCACGGTCTCGACGCCCGCCATCGCCTGCACGTAGGCGACGCCTGCGCCCATGAAGCCCGCGCCGAGCACGCCAACCTTCTTGATCTCGTACTTCGCGAAGCCCTCCGGGCGATTGCCGCCCTTCGAAAGCTCCTGCATCGACAGGAACAGCGAGCGGATCATCGCGCGCGCCTGCGGGGTCTGCAGCGTCTTGACGAAGTAGCGGCTCTCGATCCGGAGCGCCGCGTCCATCGGCACCTGGATGCCTTCATAAAGGCAGCTCATGATGTGCTTCTGCGCAGGATAATTTCCGTAGCTCTGCTTCATCAGCATCGCATTGCCGCCGACGAACGCCATGCCGCCGCCTGGCGCATACGGGCCGTCCTTCACGCGGAAGCCCTTCTTGTCCCAGGGCTGCACCGCATCGGGCGTGCCCTTGAGCCATTTCTTCGCCGCGCGCAGGGTTTCGCCGGGGCCGACGAGTTCGTGCACGATGCCGAGCGCCTTCGCCTCGGCAGGCTTCTTCGGCTCGCCCTGCAGGATCATCATCGCGGCGTTCTGCACGCCGATCAGACGCGGCAGGCGCTGCGTCCCGCCGGCGCCCGGGAGAAGTCCGACTTTGGATTCCGGCAGGCCGAACTGGCTCTTCGGATTGTCGGCGGCCACGCGATAATGCGTCGCCAGCGCGATCTCGAGACCGCCGCCGAGCGCGAGGCCTTCCAGCGCGCACGCTACCGGCTTGCCGCAGGTTTCGAGCGACCGCAGCACCCGGTTCATCGAGTGCGAGCCTTCAAAGGCCGCGCGCAAGCGATCTTCAGCGGACGCGCTCGATTGCGCAGCGTTCGAGCCCATCTCGCCGAGATCGGCGCCGGCGCAGAAGCCCGTGGCCTTGCCCGACTGCAGCACCGCGCCCTTGATCGCGGGGTCTGTCTTGATCTGCTCCACGATCTGCGGGAGCTCCTTCATCACGCCAGCGGTGATCGTGTTCATCGACCGGCCCGGCACATCGAACGTGAAGACAGCGATGCCGTCCTCGTCGACCTCAACCTTGAAATTTTCCATTGTCTTCTTTCCTTGCGTTCGAGCTTACACGCGCTCGATGACCGTCGCGGTGCCCATGCCGGCGCCGACGCACAGGGTGATGAGCGCGCGTTCCTTGTCGGCGCGCTCGAGTTCATCGACCATCGTGCCGAGGATCATGCCGCCGGTGGCGCCGAGCGGGTGGCCCATCGCAATGGCGCCGCCGTTGACGTTGACCTTCGCCATGTCGAGCTCCATCGCCTGCACCCAGCGCAGCACGACCGAAGCGAACGCCTCGTTCAGCTCCCAGAGATCGATGTCCTTCGTCGTCATGCCGAGGTTCTTCAGAAGCTTCGCGGTGACGAATTCCGGACCGGTCAGCATGATCGCCGGCTCCGAACCGATAGATGCGCCGCCGAGAATCTTCGCGCGGGCCTTCAGACCCAGCGCCTTGCCCATCTCCTTGGTGCCGACCAGCACTGCGGACGCGCCGTCGACGATGCCCGACGAATTGCCCGCATGGTGAACGTGGATCACGTCCTCCACTTCAGGATAACGCTGCTTGATGACTTCGTCGAAGCCCGGCATCTGCTCGCCCTGCACGATGAAGGAAGGCTCAAGCGCGCCGAGGGACTGCATGGTGGTGTCGGGGCGCATGTGCTCGTCACGGTCGAGCAGCATGAGGCCGAGCTGGTCCTTCACCGGCACGATGGATTTCTTGAAACGGCCTTCCTTCCACGCCTGCGCCGCGCGCTGCTGCGACTGCACGGCGAAGGCGTCCACGTCGGCGCGGCTGAAGCCGTACTTGGTGGCGATGAGGTCGGCGCCCACGCCCTGCGGCGTGAAGTAGGATTTCATCGCGATCGTCGGGTCGGTCGCCCACGAACCACCGCCCGCGCCCATCGGCACGCGCGACATGCTCTCCACGCCGCCGCCGATGACCATGCCGGCCTCGCCGGACTTCACTTTCGCCGCCGCCATGTTGCAGGCTTCCAGTCCCGACGCGCAGAAGCGGTCGATCTGCACGCCCGCGACGCTCTCGGCATAGTCGGCGTTGATCACCGCGATGCGGGTGATGTCGCCGCCCTGCTCGCCCACGGGCGACACGCAGCCGAACACGACGTCATCGACCTTCGAGGTGTCGAGATTATTGCGATCACGGATCGCCTGCAGCACCTGCGTGGCGAGGCTCAGCGCCGTCACCTCGTGCAGCGCGCCGCTGGACTTGCCCTTGCCGCGCGGCGTGCGGACGGCGTCGAAAATATAGGCTTCGGTCATCGAAATACTCCAACGATATCAAGCGCCCTGCGTGGGACCGGAGGCATCCCTTGGCGCGACGACCCATTCAGACAAGAATGGCGCGCACCTACCTTCCGCTGTCGCTCCGACCGGGCGGGCCGGAACGCGGTAAAACTGATCGTCATGTCCGCGCCTCGACGAGAACCTCGGCGCGGATGGAATTCGCGATATAGCAGGCTTCGTGCGCCCGATGATTGAGATCGTCGATATCTTCCGGCGAAGGCTGTTTCTCGCCGCTCCACGAAACCGCCGGACGCAAGGTCACCTTCGTGATCGACGTGCGGCCACGATCATCCTTCTCCATCACGCCGACCGCCTCGTCCTGGTAGCGATCGACGGTGAAGCCGCCGCGGCGCGCGAAATCGAGAAAGAAGAGCATGTGGCAGGACGACACGGCCGCCACCAACAACTCCTCGGGGTCCGCCGCATCTGCCTTGCTGAGTGGTGCGCGCACCACATGCGGCGATGCGGATCCTGCGATCGATACGCCGCCGTCGAAAGAGATCAGGTACGTGCGCGAATATTTGCCGTCCGTGAAGACGGCGCCGTCGCGAGCCCAGGTAACGGTGGCGGTGTAGTCGCTCATTCGTATTCTCCCGGACCTTCGAGACCGCGCGCGTCACCGCCAGGTTTGCAGATAAGAGCAGACCGTGCGCGGCGCACAGTAAAGACGTACCAGCCGTCGGAGCCGCCCTGCGCTGGGCACGCGATCCAGCCGCCATCGGCGGTGTGTATTTCGGTGAATGGCTCGCCGGGCGATTCCCGCCGCACGGCACGCCGGAAGGAGACATTCATCTCGCCATCGATGTCGGCGTATCGGCACGCGCCGCCGCGCGCCCTGGCCTTGCCGAGATACACGCCTGGCTTGCCCTGCCTGTCAGCCTGCACGCCAGCGACCACTTCGATTTCAATGCCGGTGGCGTTTCGCACGCAGACGATCGGCGGCGCGGCGGAAGCTTCGCCCGCGAAGAGCGCGAACGCGCCGAGCAGCAATCCGACGGTCGCCGGGCCGACAACGCCCACTCGCTTGAATACGGCCATCGCTCGTCCTCCGTGGCGACTACAACGTCCTCGCAATCAGCACCTTCATGACTTCGTTCGCGCCGCCGTAGATGCGCTGCACGCGGGCGTCGCGATACATGCGGCCGATGTCCATCTCGTTCATGTAACCCCAGCCGCCGTGCAGCTGCAGGCACTCGTCGACGATCTCGCACTGCGTGTCGCTCACCCAGTACTTCGCCATCGAGGCTGTCGCGGCGTCGAGTTCACCCTTCAGCAGACGCTCCGTGCAGTGATCGACGAAGACCTTCGCGATGGTCGCCTTGGTCTTGCACTCGGCGAGTTTGAACTGCGTGTTCTGGAATTCGATGAGCGATTTTCCGAACGCCTTGCGGTCCTTGACGTACTGCGTCGTGAGCGCCAGCGCGCGCTCCATCATCGCCACGCCCTGGATGGCGATCTGCAGGCGCTCGGACGCGAGCTGCTGCATGAGCTGGATGAAGCCCTGGCCTTCAACGGGCCCGAGGAGGTTCGACGTCGGCACGCGCACATCCTCGAAGAAGAGCTCGGAGGTGTCCTGCGCATCCTGGCCGACCTTGTCGAGATTTCGCCCGCGGCGGAAACCTTCGACCTCGTCCGTCTCCACGATGATGAGCGAGGTGCCCTTGGCGCCTTGAGTGGGATCGGTCTTGGCGACGACGATGATGAGGTTCGCCGTCTGGCCGTTGGTGATGAACGTCTTCGAGCCGTTGATGACGTAGTGGTTACCATCCTTCTTCGCGGTCGTCTTCACGCCCTGGAGGTCGGAGCCCGCGCCCGGCTCGGTCATCGCTATGCCGCCGACGAGTTCGCCGGTGGCCATGCGCGGCAACCACTTCTCTTTCTGTTCCTTCGAGCCGTAGTGATAGATGTAGGGCGCGACGATGGCGTTGTGGAGCGACGCGCCGAAGCCGTCGATGCCCATCTCGCCCATCGCGTACATGATCACCGCGTCATGGCGGAAATCGCCGCCCGCGCCGCCGAATTCCTCCGGCGCCGAGACGCAGAGAAGTCCGGCCCGACCGGCCTTCGTCCACATGTCACGATCGACGACGCCGCTCTCGCGCCACTTCGCCATCTTCTCGGGCGTCGCTTCGCGCGTGAAGAATTCGCGAACGCTGCGGTCGAAGATCTCGAGTTCCTCGTCGTCGCGCCA
Source organism: Caulobacteraceae bacterium (assembly GCA_009773335.1). Lineage (GTDB taxonomy): Bacteria > Pseudomonadota > Alphaproteobacteria > Caulobacterales > Aquidulcibacteraceae > VFBF01. The sequence goes on along the minus strand of WRPF01000002.1, from coordinate 86,326 downwards.
GCTGGCGGTCGGCACCTGGATCGCGGGCATTGCTCTTCCCTCAGGAGCGGGGACGACCTCGTCCCCGCCTTGTTTTCAAACATCCTGCGCGGGCGAGGTCGCCCGCGCTCCGCTAGAACGCGTCCGCCGGCAGCGCCATCAGCGTTTCCGAGCCGCTTTTGAGCTTCGTCAGGTGCGCGGCGGCGTCCGGGAGCATCCGCTCGACGAAATGGCGCCCCGTGACGAGCTTGACGTCATAGAACGGATCGGCGCCGTTGACCTTCTTGGCGTCGAGCGCCGCGCGCGCCATCAGCGCCCACATGTAGGCCAGCGCCGTGATGCCGAAGAGATGCAGGTAGTCGTGGCTGGCGGCGCCGGCGTTGTCGAAGTTCGACATGCCGTTCTGCATCAGCCACATGGTTCCATCCTGTAACTGCGCCTTCGCCGACGTGAGACCGTCGAGATAAGGTTTCATCTGCGGGTCATCGGCGTTGTCGCCGATGAACGCGTCGATCTCGTTGAAAAACGTAAACACCGCACGCCCACCGTTGGCCGCGAGCTTGCGACCGACAAGATCGAGCGCCTGGATGCCGTTGGCGCCTTCGTAGATCTGCGCAATGCGGGCGTCGCGCACGAACTGCGACATGCCCCACTCTTCGATGTAGCCGTGGCCGCCGTAGATCTGCTGGCAGTTGGTGGCGGTCGCGTAGCCCTTGTCGGTGAGGTAGCCCTTCAGCACCGGCGTCATCAGCGCCATGTAGTCGCCGGCCTTCTCGCGCACCTTCTCGTCGGGCGAATAGGTGAGCAGGTCCCCGTAGAGCGAGGTCCAGAAACAGAAGGCGCGCGCGCCCTCGTTGAACGCGCGTGCATCCATCAGCATCCGGCGCACGTCAGGATGCACGATGATCGGATCGGCAGGGCCGGCCGCGTTCTTGGGGCCCGTGAGGCTGCGCCCCTGGAGGCGGTCCCTCGCGTAGATCACGCCGTTCTGGTAGGCCGCTTCCGACTGCGCGAGCCCCTGCATGCCGACCCCGAGGCGCGCCACGTTCATCATCGTGAACATGGCGTTGAGGCCCTTGTTCTCCTGACCGACGAGATAGCCCACGGCGTCATCGTAGTTCAGCACGCACGTGGCGTTGCCGTGGATGCCCATCTTCTCTTCGATCTTGCCGCACACGACGCCGTTGCGCTGGCCCGGCTCGCCGTTCGCGTCGAGCAGGAACTTCGGCACAACGAAGAGCGAGATGCCCTTCACGCCCGCAGGCGCGCCTTCGATGCGTGCGAGCACGAGGTGGATGATGTTGGATGCGAGATCGTGTTCGCCGGCGGAGATGAATATCTTCTGACCGCTGATACGGTGGCTGCCGTCAGCCTGCGGAATGGCTTTGGTGCGCAGCAGGCCTAGATCGGTGCCGCAGTGCGGTTCCGTCAGGTTCATAGTGCCCGTCCACTCGCCACTGACGAGCTTCGGGAGATAGGCCTGGCGCTGCTCGTCACTGCCGTGGTGATGGATCGCCTCGTAGGCGCCATGCGACAGGCCCGGATACATGCCGAAGGCCATGTTGGCGCTCGACACCATCTCGTTCCACGCAAGGCTCACCACGTGCGGCAGGCCCTGCCCGCCGTAGGCTGGATCGCTGCCGAGCGCAGGCCACCCGCCCTCAACGAGAAGTTTGTAGGCGTCCTTGAAGCCCGTGGGCGTCGTGACCGAGCCATCGGGCGCGCGCTTGCACCCCTCGTGATCGCCAACCGCATTGAGCGGCTGCAACACGTTCTCGCAGAACTTGGCGCCTTCCTCGAGCACCTGCTCGACCAAATCCATCGGCGCGTCGGCGAAACCCGGCAGGTTTGCGTGGCGCTCTATATGCAGGACATTGCGGAACAGGAACTTGAATTCGCGCAGAGGCGCCTTGTACGTCGGCATCGCCAGACTCCCAACCAATCACTCCAGACGTTGCGTCTAGCACATGGTCAGGCTTCTTGAAGACGGCGCTTGGCTTCCTTTTCAAAAGCGCGCGCCGCCGCGAGGCCCTCCTTCGGCGCGGGCTCCGCAAGACGGCCTTCGAGCCACTTGACGCCATCGGCCAGCGCCTGGATGGCGCCTTCAAGGTCTTCGCGCTGCGCCTCGAGCGCGATCGCGCGGGCCCGGAATTTCTTGAGCGCCGTCTGCATCTGCGCCCGCTCGCCGTCGTTCAGATCATAGAGATCGAGGATTTCCTTGATCTCCGTCAGCGGAAACCCGACGCGCTTGCCGCGAAGGATGAGGATGAGCCGGCCGCGATCACGCAGGGAATAGACCCGGTTCAGGCCGTCGCGCCGGGGCGAAAGCAGTCCGCGATCTTCATAGAAGCGGAGCGCCCGCGGGGTCACCTTGAACTCCCGGGCCAGCTCGGAAATCGTCCAGGTCCGCTCTGACTTCATGATCGCACTCCCTTGTCGATTGTTGTTTCGTGAATCGCTAACTCCCTTTGACGTCAACGTCAAGTTACCGTAACGTCATGACGTCAAGGGCGGAGACAAGACTCGCGTTATCCACGGTTTATCCCCGGCCGTCGCTGCCTGCCCTGTGGGTAATTTTTACACGCCGTTAACGACGATGACGTTCTCGTCGACAATACGCGTGTGGGCTGATTCTGCCTGGCGACTCCCGGTGCGGGCGTCGCCGAGCGTTCGAAAGGGCTAGACATGAGTGGGGCGAAGACAGCGAGCGTCAAAGGACCGGATCCGAAGACCTCGGACTCCGCCGATGACGGCGCCCTGAAGCATGGCCTGACGCTGGGCGAGTGGCTGAACCAGGCCGTTCTCGCCCACGAGGAGGCCGCCAGCGCCGCGGAATCCGGTCGGTTCGCCGCGCCAGAACTCAATCTCCCCTCGCCCGAGGGCGGCGATGACTGGGCGCTCAATGGCGGCGCGGAAACCCGCCGGATGGCCGAAGCCCTGACGCGGCTCGCCGAGCGCCTCGAAACCAGCGAGCGCCGCCAGGCCCTGGTGGTGACAGGACTGGATCGTTCAGTGCTCGGGCTCGCTGCGCGCGTGGAAGACGCCGAAGCCGACGTGCGCAAGAATGCTGTCACCGTCACTGGAGCGGTTGAAGCGTTGCGGCGCACCGGCGACGAAATCACCCAGCGCGTCGCCCACGTGGAGGCCATCGCCCGTGAGGCCGCCACAGAGGTGCTCGCAACGATCGAGGAGTTCACCACCGTCCAGTCGGAGATCGACGGGCGGTTCTCCTCCGTCGAGGAAAACGCGCGCCGCTCCGCCGAAACCATCGCCGCGAGCGCACTCTCCGAGGCCCGCGCGAGCCAGATCGAACTTGAACGACGCGTGGACGAGGCTGAAGCGGCCAGCCGTGCAGCTGCGGAAAGCGCGGTTGCGGAAATCCGCACGGCGCAGGCCGCACTCGCACAGCGCATGGCGGCCGCTGAAGCGGAAGCGCGCGCCGCAGCGCTGGACGCCGTCCGCGTGCTGCGCGACGAACAGCAGGACCTCGCCGATCGGGTGGGCGCCGCAGAAGCTGGCGGACAGGCCGCAGCGCAGGATGCGATGCGGGAACTGCAGGCCGCGCAGGCGGTCATGCATGCGCGTCTGCAGGAAATCGAGGTGGAAGCCCGCCGCGCCACGGCCGAGGCGTTGCAGGAAGTGCGCCGCGCGCACGAGGAACTCGCCGAGCGCGTCGCCGCCGCGGGCGCTGACACCCGCACCGCAAGCGCCGTCCTGGATATCGAGTCCGCGCAGCGAACGCTCGCGGATCGTCTTGAAACCATCGAATCCATCGCGCGCGATTCCGCTGCGCGCGCCACGGCCGAAGTGGCGGAGGGTCAACGGGGCATAGAGCAGCGGCTTGAGCAGATCGAGGCGGCGACGCGCGAAGCGGCAGCCAACCTGCGCATGGGCGCGGCGGCGGCGATCAATCAGGTGCGCGCCGCGCAGCTCGATCTCGAGAAGCGTGTGAAGCTCGTCGAGGCTGGCGCCACGTTTGGCGCCTCCGGCGATGGCGAAGCCGTGCGCCAGCTCCATCAGCAACTCGACGAACGGCTTGAGCGGATCGAGCGCGACCCTGGCCGTGGTCAGGACCGCGCCGCACTGCACATGCTCGACGCGAAGATCACGGGCCTTGCCGCAGCCGTGCGCGACGGCCGCGAGAAGACAGCGCAGGAAATCGAGGCGCTGCACAGCCGCAACGGCCTGTCAGACGAATTCACGACGCGGATTGAAACGCTCGAACAGACCGTCGAGGGCACGATCGCGCGCCTTGCGGACCGTCTGGCGACAGCGGAAGCGACAGCCAACGAGGCCATCCGCGCCCTTGAGCATGCCCCCGGCGCGCACGTCGAGACCGATGCGTTCCGCGCCTTGGTCGAGCAGCGCCTCGACGGCATGGCGAACTCGATGACCGAGATCCGCTCGGAGATCGCCGCGCAGATCGCCACGGCGGGTCTGGTCGGCTCCGACAATGGCCCCGAGCTCGACGCGGCGCTCGCAGACGTAAACCGCCGCGTTGCGGCCGCCGAACGCCGTCAGGCGCACACCATCGAAGCGATCTCCATAGAGATCCGGCGCATGTCGGAGAGCGTCGACCGGCGCCTGCGTTCGCTGGAAACCCGCAACGATGATGCGGCTGCGGTCGCCGTGCGCGAGGAAGTCGAACGCCTGTCGCTCTCGCTCGACCAGCGCCTCACCGAAATCGATCATCGCGAACTTGCCAGCGCCGAGCGCTTCGGCGCGGAGATGGGTCGCCTTGCCGAACGCTTCGACGAGCGGTTCGACGGCGTCGAACGCCGCAGCGCGGAAGCCATCGAGCACGTCGGCGAACAGGTTGCGCGCATGGCCGAGCGCTTCACCCAGCGCCAGGACACCATGGCGCGCGAGCTCACCGAGCGCATCGTCGAAAGCGAAGAGCGTCAATCGTCGCGCCTTACGGACGCGATCTCGAACCTCAACTCGCGCCTTATGGAAGCCGAGGAACTCTCGGGCTCCTCGATCTCGCCCGTCCAGAAAGCGATGTCGAGCCTCGCCCAGCGTTTGCAGGCGGTGGAAGACAGCGTGCCGGGCGTGAAGCGGTCGTCGTACGGCGAACCGAAATCGCCTGACATTTCGGTGGTCTATGCATTGTCCGCCGAACCGCCGGTGGAAGTCGTATTCGATACGCCCATCACCGCCGCGAACGAGGCCGACAACCGCAGCGAAGACTTCCACATTCCCGACGCACCCAGCGTCGCGCGCAACGAACTCGATGATTTCGGCGTCGCCAGTCTCGAAGACGAAGCGTCGGCGCTGGACTCGTTCGAGGAAACGGTGACGGAAATCCACACGCCGGAGCCGACGCCGCAGGTGGCGGTCGAAGCGCCTGCGGAAGAGGACGCCGCCCTGGCATGGGAACAGCCTGAATCCCCGGCCGAAAGTCAGGCGGTCGAGGCTCAGGCGGTCGAAGACCTTTTTGAACCGGAAATCGAGACGACCGCACCACAGACGCGGGAAAGCTACCTGACCGCCGCCCGTCGCGCAGCGCAAACCTCTCAGGCGCAAGGCAAACGCAGCCGCAACGGGTCGGAAGACGCCGCACCCATCGCAGGCTTGCGAGGTCCGAACCGCGTGGTCGTCTGGGGCGCAGCCGGAGCGATCGCCGTCGCGCTCGCGGGAGGCGCATACTTCTGGACCAAGCGCGGCGACGAGGCACGCACAGACACACGTCCGGCGCCCGAGCCGGAAACCTCGCCCGCCGCCGCCCTGCCGGCCACGCCGCCGGTCGCTCTGGATCCCGCAGCGCCGGAGACCGGCATTGCGCCTGATGATATCACCGGCGCTGTCGACCCGGGGGTCGCCAGCACCTCGATCGCCGACGCCGCCGCCAAGGCGAAAGCCGACGCTGCAGCCCGCAGCACCTCCAAGGCGACGACGGACCGAGTCTCGTCGGCCCGCGCTGTTCAGGGGCCCCAGACTTCGCTTGAGGCCCAGACCCGCCAGATCGCGGCGACCGCCACCACCGGACCGATCGCGATCTCGCTCGACCAGGCCGCCCTGCGCGGCGACGCCGTCGCGCAATACGAACTGGGCCTGCAGCGCCTTTCGGGCGGCCAGACGCCGGAAGGCGTGTCGCTGCTGCGCCGCGCCGCCAACCAGGGTCTCGCCATGGCGCAGTACCGCCTCGCCAAGCTCTTCGAGCGCGGCGAAGGCGTGCCGGTCGATCTGGCGCAGGCGCGTCAATGGACCGAACGGGCCGCAGCAGCCGGCAACCGCAAGGCGATGCACGATCTCGGAGTGTTCTACGCCCGTGGCGAAGGCGCCCCGCTCGACGAAGCGTCCGCGTTCCGCTGGTTCCACCAGGCGGCCGAACTCGGTGTCGCCGACAGCCAGTTCAACCTCGGCGTTCTCTACCAGCAAGGCCGTGGCACCGTTGCGAGCCCATCGGAGGCGCTCTACTGGTTCTCGATCGCGGCACGGGCCGGCGACAATGACGCCCGCGCCCGGATGGCGACGCTGGAATCGCAGATCGCAACCGAGCAGATCGCGCAGATCCGGACGCGTGTCGGCGGCTTCCGCGCCCGCCCGGCCAGCGCCCGCGCCAACGGTGAGTTCGGCCAGCGCGTCTGGTCGAGCGACACGGCGAACGCACCGCAACCGCGCCGCTCCTGATCGTCATTGCAGTCCCCGCAAGGGACTGAAATAAGGGTGGCCAAGGCGCTGGGGCGCTCATCCGTACAAGGCGCGCATGTCGCTGTATCTGCCGATCGCCGAAATGTCGGTGAACGCGTTGCTGATCATATTGATCAGCGGCGGCATCGGCTTCCTGTCCGGCATGGTGGGCGTGGGCGGCGGCTTCATCATGACGCCGGCGCTGATCTTCATGGGCATACCGCCGTCTGTCGCCGTGGCGACACAGGCGAGCCAGATCACCGCGTCCTCGTTCTCGGGCGTCATTGCGCACGCGCGGCGACGTGGGCTCGACATCCGCATGGGCCTGCTCCTGAGCATCGGCGGCGTTGTCGGATCGACTTTCGGCGTCTGGGTCTTCGCCACGATGAAGGCGCTGGGCCAGCTCGATTTGCTGATCACCATCTTCTACGTCTTCTTCCTCGGCGTAATCGGCGCGCTAATGCTGTGGGAGAGCGTGTGGGCGCTCCGTCGGCGCGCGCGCGGCGGCCCCCCCGCACGACGACGTCGCAAGCGCGGCTGGGCGCACCGTTTGCCGCTGCGCGTGCGCTTTCCGCAGTCCGGCCTCTACATCTCCGTGCTGCCGCCGCTCGGCATCGGACTGCTGACGGGCGTGCTCGCCGCGATCATGGGTGTGGGTGGCGGCTTCATCGCGGTGCCGGCGATGATCTATCTGCTGCGCATGCCGACGAATGTCGTGGTCGGAACCTCTCTCTTCAGCATCATCATCATCACATCGCTGGTCACCGTGCTGCAGTCTGCGCAGACGCACACGGTGGATCTCGTGCTGGCGGCGCTGCTCATTCTGGGCGGCGTGATCGGCGCGCAGTTCGGCGCGCGGTTCGGCGCCCGGCTCAAGGCGGAGGAGCTGCGGATCATTCTCGGCGGACTTGTCTGCGCCACCGCCCTGCGCCTGCTGTGGGATCTCGTGGCGCACCCCGCTGAACTCTTCGTGCTGACCCGCTGATGACGCTGCGCGCGCTCCTGCTTGCCATGATGCTCTGCGTTCTCGGTGCAGGCGTCGCACACGCGCAACGCCCGACCGGCCTCTCGACAGGCATCACGGAAGAAGAAGTCGCGGTGACCTCCGACTATCGCGGCGCCCAGCTCACCGTGTTCGGCGTGCACTGGCAGCGCGGGCCTGCGCGCAGCGACGTGGTCGTGGTGCTGCGCGGGCCCGGCGAGCGCGAGATCCTGCGCCGCAAGCGCCGCATACTCGGCCTCTGGATCAACTCCGATCCGGTCCGTTTCAGCGAAGCGCCGTCCTTCTTCGCGCTCGCCAGCACGCGCCCCATCGGCACGTTTCTCAGCGCCAGCACCATCGCCAATCTCGGCCTCGATCCGGGCGCGCTTGCGCGCCTCGAGGGCGGCACGCCGCCTGACAGCGATCCGGCCGCATACCGCCGCGCGCTTGTGCGGTTGAAAAAAGCAGCAGGTCTCTACCGTGAAAGTCCGCGCGGACTGAGCCTTGAGGACGACGGCGCGTTCAAGGCGCCGTTCATCATTCCAGCCAACGCGCCCGTTGGTGCGTACAAAGTGGACGTGTTTCTCTTCCGCAACGGCCGGCTCGTGCAGCGCAAGCCCGGCGAGGTGGTGATCACGCGCATCGGCATCGAGAAGACAATCTACACGGCGGCGCAAACCTGGCCGCTGCTGTACGGATTTTCCGCGGTGCTGTTTGCGCTCGCTTCGGGATACGCCGCAGCCTTCGCGTTCCGCAGGCGTTAGGCGCCGTCGGGAATCTGGCGCGCGACCGGGGCGGCGAACACCCGCGTGCGACCAAGCATGAGAGCAGCGCATCCTTCGGGAAAAACGGTGTCGAACGCTGTATCGCGGACATTCAGGCCGCCCGCGTAAGCGCCGAACGCGGGCATCACCAGCCGCACGCCGTCCGTCGCAAAGCAGCGCGCGCGCACGGTGCGGCCGCGCGAGGCGACCTTCGCGCACGGGTGCAGGTGGCCGGCGATTTCACCGGGCGACGATCCCTCGCGCGGCTCGTGGCGCAGCACGAGCCCGTCGAGTTCCAGTGAATCGAGCGCGCGTCCGCCGAGCCTTGTGGGCGCCTCGGGATCGTGGTTGCCCTCGATCCATATCCAGTCGGCAGAATCAGTCAGAGATCGGAGCGCCGCTGCGTCATCGTCGCCCATGCGGCCTGCGCCGTGGCGATCGTGGAAACTGTCGCCGAGGGACACCACCGTCGTCGGCGCGAGGCGCCCCGCCAGCAACGCCAGACGCTGCAACGTCGCGCGCGTGTCGTAGGGCGGCAGGAACTGTCCGCGCGCGGCGAAGCTCGAGCCTTTCTCGAGGTGCAGGTCGGAGACGACGAGCGTGCGCCGCGCCGCGAGCCAGAGCGCGCCTTCGGCTGTCGCCTCGGCTTCGACACCCGCGAGATCAAACCGCATGCCCGCGCCCTCCGTGCGGAAGGCAGCCCTTGCGGGGCGCCGCGTGCGCGGCGCGGGCGCGCGTCGTTGGCCGGTTAGCGTCGTCATTTCCGCGACGCTTAGCGGCGAACCGGTGAGTCCGCCATCAGGATCGGCGCCGTCACGGCGTGATGATCGCAAAGTTCGGGTCCGGCGCATCGAAGAAGCCCATGAACCGGCCCAGCGCGGCCGTATCGCCCTCGATGCGGACCGCCGGGTTGCCGGCGAGCCCGCCCGCCTGCGGCGCCAGCAGCGTCTGCAGGAACAGCGCCCGGGGCATGGTCACCGTCGCCTGCGCCGCATCGGCGACCCCGGCCTCGTGCACGAGCACGCCGTTGGCGACGCTCACAAGATGGCGTTCGCCGCGCTCGGGGAACACGAGCGCAATCGTCACGCGCCCCTCGCCCGCCTTCGCGGGATCGAGCCGCACGGCGAGCAAGTCGAGCACCATCGAGGTCGGCGTGTTGCGGATGAAGTCGGGGCTCGTGACCTGTGCGCCGCGCGCCGTCACGCCTTCGCGCAGTTCACGCGCCGCAGTGAGATACATGTTGCGCCAGATCGCGCTCTCGGCCTGGTAGCCGAGCTGGGTTTCGGTCTCTGCGAGCAACGCCTTGGCCTGCGCGTTCGACGGATCGGCGAACACCACGCGATCAAGCAGTTCCGCCGCCCAGCGATACTCGCCTTTCGCGATGCTCTTGCGGGCCTCCGCGATCACGCGACGCGCGCCGCCCATCGCCGCTACGTAACGGCGCGAGGCCTCTTCCTGCGGCAGCGGCTGCAGATGCGCGGGATTGCCGTCGTACCAGCCCATGTAGCGCTGATAGACGGCCTTGGAATTGTGACTCATCGTGCCGTAGTAGCCGCGATTGAACCAGCGCCGCGACAGCGACGGCGGCAGCGCGATGCGCTCGGCGATCTCGGCGCCGTTGTAACCCTGGTTCATCAGCCGCACGCTCTGGTCATGCAGATACTTGTAGGCGTCGCGGTGTGAGCCGATGAAATCGCTGACGCGCGCCGCCCCCCAGCGCGGCCAGCCGTGGCTGGTGAACATCACGTCCGAGCGATCGCCGTAGCGACGCTGTGATTCCGTGAGGTAATCCGCCCATGCCTTTGCGTCCCGCACCAGCGCGCCGCGCGGCGTCAGCACATTGTGCATCGTCACATTGGCGTTTTCCGCGAGGCAGAGCGCGCGGAACTGCGGGAAGTAGAAGTTCATCTCCGCGGGCGCTTCCGTGCCCGGCGTCACCTGGAATTCAATCTGCACGCCGTCGATGGTCATGCCCTCGCCGGTGCGGGAGATGGTGCGCGTCGGGGCGATGAGCGTGACCGTTCCTGTCGATACGCCCGGGCCGATGCCCGAGGACATCGAGCCGGTGGGACCGCCCGGCAGGCCTGCCCCGAACTGATACGTCGCGCGGCGCGCCATCGCAGCGCCGGCGATGATGTTCTCGCCCACCGCGTGTTCGAGGAAACCTTCCGGCGCGATGATCTGCACGCGGCCGGCGTCCACGTCCGCCTGCTCCACCACGCCGCGCACGCCGCCGAAGTGATCGGCATGACTGTGCGTGTAGATGACCGCCCGCACAGGTTTGTCGCCGACGGCCGTGCGCGCGAGCGTGAGCGCGGCCTTCGCCACTTCCGCGGTTGTCAGCGGATCAATGAGGATGAGCCCCGTGTCGCCGACGATGATCGTCATGCTCGACACGTCGAAGCCGCGCACCTGGTAGATGCGGTCCGAGACCTTGAAGAGGCCATGCTTCGTGAGAAGTTGCGCGTGACGCCACAGGCTTGGATTCACGGTGTCGGGCGCGGCGCCCGTGATGCTGGCGTAAGAGGTGAAATCCCACGCAACGCGGCCGTCTGCTGTCCTGATCTGCGCATCCGGCCAAGTGGCGATGAAACCGCGCGTGGCGAAGCCCTCATCCTCGCGGTCTTCCAGCGGCAGCGTCGCCGAAACGGCGGCATTTGCATCACGGGTGAACGGCGTCGCGGTCTGCGCTGAAGCGCCAGTCGCCAGCAGCGCCACGCCCGCGCCCGCCATCAGTATGGTTCTCATGGTCTTCCTCCCCGGAATGTTTTGACCACCCTAATGCCGCATTGCGTCGGCGACCAGATCGGCTTCCGCGTCCGCGAGGATCGCATCCTGCGCCGCGCCGTAGACGGGTTCCTTGCCGATCTCGAGCATCACCGGCACGGCGAACGGACTGATGTGGTCGAGGTCCTTGTGGACGATCCGGTTCTTCACCCGCCGCAGAAGCGCCCCAAGACGGGCCACGTCGAGAAGACCGGTGCTGGCGTCGGCGAGCGCAGCCTGCAGCAGGACGTGATCGGGCTCGTGGCTGCGCAAAACGTCGTAGATGAGATCGGCGGAGAACGTGACCTGCCGGCCGGTCTTCTCCGCGCCGGGCGATTTGCGTTCGATCATGCCGGCGATCACCGCGCAGGTGCGGAAGGTGCGCTTCATCAGCGCGCTCTCGGCGAGCCAGGCATCGAGATCGTCGCCCAGCATGTCTTCGGCGAACAGCGCGCCGAGATCGAGATCGCCCATCGGTTCCAGCGCCCACACGCTCATCGCGTATTCGCTGGCGACGAAACCGAGAGGATGCTTGCCGAGCCTTTCGAGGCGGCGCGTCAGCAGCATGCCCAGCGTCTGGTGTGCGAGGCGGCCGTCGAACGGATAGCAGACGAGATAGTGCTTTCCCGCGCGCGGGAATGTCTCGACCAGAAGCTGATCTGGCGTGGGGATGATCGAGCGCAACTTCTGCAGGCACATCCATTCGCGCACCTGCAGTGGCAACTTCGACCACGCCTTCGGATCGCCGACGATGCGACGCACGCGATCGGCGAGGAATGTCGACAAGGGAAACTTACCGCCATTGTAGCTCGGAATCTTCGGCGTGTCTTCGCCGGTCGCGCGGGTGACGAGCACGTCGGTCTCGATCAGCGCGACGAAACGCAGGATCTGCCCTGCAAACAGGAACGTATCGCCCGGCGTCAGGCCCTCGATGAAGTATTCCTCGATCTGGCCGAGTGCGCGTCCGCCGCGCATGGCATTAGCCTTCTCGCCGCGCGCGATGCGCCGGTTCACCACAGCCTGCCCCGCAAGCCATTTCACGGTCAGCATCGTCGCCTCGACGATGGCGCCGACATTCATGCGGTGCTGCTGGGCGTCTCGCGTCGTGCGCGCGCGCCAGCGTTTCGTCTTCGGATCCTCGATGATGCGCCGGTAGCGGTCGTAGACGCGCAGCGCGTAGCCGCCGGTCGCCACGAAGTCGAGAACGCGGTCGAACTGCGCGCGCGGGAGATCTGCATAGGGCGACGTTGCAGCAACCTCCGCGTAGAGCTCATCGGCGATGAACGGCTCGCCGCACGCCGATCCCATGATGTGCTGTGCAAGACAGTCGAGACCGCCGACACGCACGACGTCGCCATCGAGCGCGCCCTCGCTCACGGCATCCTTCGCCGCGCGGCATTCGAGGACTTCAAAGCGATTGGTCGGCACCAGAAGCGCCTGGGATGGCTCGTCGAGCCGGTGATTGGCGCGCCCGATCCGCTGCACGAGCCGCGAGCATCCCTTCGGCGCGCCCATCTGGATCACGAGATCCACATCACCCCAGTCGATGCCGAGATCGAGCGTCGAGGTGCACACCACCGCGCGCAGCTGCCCTTTCGTCATCGCCGCCTCGACCTTGCGGCGCTGCTCCACATCGAGCGAGCCGTGATGCAGCGCAATCGGCAGATTTTCCGCGTTCACCCGCCACAGTTCCTGAAAGGCGAGTTCCGCCTGCGCGCGTGTGTTCACGAACACGAGCGCGGTGCGCGCGCCCTTGATCGCCGCGTACACGTCGTCAATCGCGTGGCGTCCGCTGTGCCCGGACCACGGGATGCGCGCGTCGGTATCGAGCACGTCGATAACGGGCCGCGCGCCGACGGGCCCCGCGACGATCTCCGTGTGCGGCGAAAGCCAGCGCGCCAGCGCCTGCGGATCGGCGACCGTCGCGGAGAGCCCCGTGCGCCGGTATCCTGGCGCCCAGCGTTCGATCCGCGCCATCGCCAGCGCAAGCAGATCGCCGCGCTTCGTGGGCGCGAGCGCATGGATCTCGTCGACGACGATCGCCTGCAGGTCCTCGAAGAACGCGTGCGCATGTTCGGAGGCAATGAGCAGGCAGAGCTGTTCGGGCGTGGTCAGCAGAATGTCCGGCGGATGCGCGCGCTGGCGCTGGCGGCGCGCGGGCGGCGTGTCGCCCGTGCGGGATTCGATACGCAGGCTCAGCCCCATTTCCTGTGCCGGGGTCTGCAGGTTGCGCAGGACGTCCACAGCCAGGGCCTTGAGCGGCGAGACGTAGAGCGTGTGCAGGCGATGCGGACGCTTCAGGTCGCCGGAGTGCTTCGCCAGATCGATCAGGCTCGGCAGGAAGCCCGCGAGCGTCTTGCCTGCCCCCGTCGGCGCGATGAGCAGAGACGACCGCCCCGCCTGCGCGCGTTCGAGCAGCGCGAGCTGGTGCGGGCGCGGGGCCCATCCGCGCGCGGTGAACCAGCCAGCGAACGGCTCCGGCAGGAGCGCATCGGATGTTAGCGAATTCGAAACCATGATCGTCATGCGATCTTAACCGGATCGTGAGGCGCGCGCGCTATGGTTCCCCCTCACGCCCCGCACAACGCGGGGCTTTCCAGCTTGAAGGCCTTCCCATGCTGTTCCGGTCCGCCGCTTCGGCCGCAGCTCTCGTCCTGGTCTGCGGCCTCTCGGCCTGCAGCGGCGAGCCCCCCAAGACGCATGGCGAGGCGCAGGAGAACCGCGCAGTCGTCGTAACGGCGATCGCCACGCCGCCGACGAAGAAAGAGATCGCTTCCCTCTTTGACGACTGGAACGACGTGCTGCGCACCGGCGGTCCGCACGACATGGCGCTGCTCTATGCCGAGGACGGCGTTCTGTTGCCGACGGTATCCAACGCCGTGCGCTCGAACCGCGTGGAAATCGCCGACTACTTCGAGCACTTCCTCGCCCTGCACCCGCGCGGCGTGATCAACGAGCAGCACATCGACGTGCTCGACGCCAACACGGCGGTGAACTCGGGCGTCTACACGTTCGATGTCATCAAGGAAGGCCAGCCCACGTTCGTCGTCGCGCGCTACAGCTTTCTCTACGAAAAGGTCGGCGGCAAGTGGCTGATCAAGAGCCATCACTCCTCCGCCATGCCCGAAGCGATCACGGCGCGCCCGTCGGCGCTGGTCGCAGCGGCCGAGGAGCCATCCATGGTCGCAGACCTGCGTCCCTCC
>WRPF01000002.1:40660-71946 GCA_009773335.1 Caulobacteraceae bacterium | reverse complement strand
CCGGCCACGACGCCCCGGCTGCGCCTGCGCCGCCGCATGGCGGCGGCCACGGCGAGGGTCACGGCGCCGGCGGCGGTCACTGACTGCGGACCCAGGCGACCCTCCGGCCCCAAATCCCGCTGTGCAGGTTCGTCGAAAGCGTTCTAGAACGCCTCGATGCGGTACCATGAAATCAACGCCGACCACGTCCTCGCGACGATAGGGCGCCTGGAGCGGCGCATCTGCGAACGGTTCCCCGGACGCGGGCTCGCGCAGGTCTGCGCCGAATTCACGAACGTGGCGCGCAAGGACAGAGACAAGGTTCTCGCTCTCCGCAAGCCCTACCGTTGGGTCCAGGCCGGTGTCGCCAGCCTGCTCGCGCTGGGCGCGACGGCGTTGTTCTTCCTGTTGAAGGAAGTGAAGCTCCCCAGCCTCGTGCGCCTGTTCACGCCGGGCGACAAAGAAGGCGCCATGCTCGATCTCTTTCAGGGCATCGATTCCGCCGTGAATGTCATCGCCCTGTTCGGCGTGGGTCTGTTCTTTCTTCTTCGGCACGAAGAACGCGACAAGCGAAGGCTCGCCCTTGAGGATCTCTACGAGCTGCGCTCGCTTGCGCACGTCATCGACATGCACCAGCTCACAAAGGATCCCACGACACTGCTCGCCGGCGCCACACGCACCGCATCTTCCCCCAAAGACACCATGAGCACGTACGAGTTGGTCCGCTATCTCGACTATTGTTCCGAGATGCTGTCGCTCGTCGCGAAAGTCGGCGCGCTGTACGCACAGGACGTACGCGATCCCGTCGTGATTGAACTCGTGAGCGATCTTGAGTCCACCACCGCCGACCTCTCGCGCGAAATCTGGCAGAAGATCATGATCGTCGAACAGATGGACCCCGCCCGTGCGGGCTGATCCCGACGACGAGATCGAACCGGAAGAGAGCGCGGATGGCGGATACGTCCGCCGCATCGTCAGCCCGCCCGAAGCCGCAGGCGAACGCACGGACGCGTGGCTGGCGCGGGCGCTGCCAGAGCTGTCGCGCTCGCGCATTCAGGGCCTGATCGGCGCGGGCAAGCTCACCGCCGACGGCTTGACCGTGAAGCTCGCCAGCGAAAAGGTGCGTGTCGGCGCGCACTACGCGCTCGAACTTCCGCCGCCGGAGCCCGCAGCGCCCGAGCCGGAATCCATCCCCCTCGTCGTCGCCTACGAGGACGACCACCTCATCGTCATCGACAAGCCCTCCGGCATGGCGGTGCATCCGGCTCCGGGCTCCATGCGCGGCACGCTGGTGAACGCCCTTCTCGCGCACTGCGCGGGATCGCTTTCCGGCATCGGCGGCGTGGCGCGGCCGGGCATCGTGCACCGCATCGACAAGGAAACAACCGGCCTTGTCGTCGTCGCGAAACACGATGAGGCGCATGTCGGCCTGTCGAAGCAGTTCGCCAAGCATACCATCGAACGCGTCTACTACGCGGTGACGCGCGGCGCTCCGCGCCCGAAGAACGGCACGATCGAGAACCGCCTCGTGCGCTCCGGCGAGGATCGCCGCAAGTTCATCGTCGTGCGCGACCCGAAGAGCGAAGCAGGCAAACACGCGATCACGCACTACTGGACAATGGAAACCTTCGGCCAGACAGAAGGCGCAGCCATCGGCACGCCTGTGGCGGCGCTCGTGGAATGCCGCCTCGAAACCGGCCGCACGCACCAGATCCGCGCGCACCTTGCACACATCGGCGCGCCGCTCATCGGCGACCCGGTCTACGGAAAGTTTCGCGGCCTGAAAGCCGAAGGCGCCGGTGACGCACACGACGCCGCCGAAGCCGCCGCGCGCGATTTCGCACGTCAGGCGCTGCACGCCGCCGTGCTCGGTTTCAAGCATCCGGTTACAGGCGAGACGCTGCGGTTCGAAAGCGCGCTGCCTGCCGACATCAATGCGCTCCTCGTTGCATTGCGCCGCCTTTGATTGCGATCGCCTAACGCGCCGCCTTGAAGCATTGCGACGCTGGTGGGCGCGCGTGTGCCGGGTCGAGCATGTAGGTGTAAGAACTATCGCCGTGCCAGCAGAGGATCTGATCCGTTGGACGCGCAACGTCGTTGGCGAGCGCCGGCCAGTCGAACGAGGAGACGCGGAACGGGGCCCCTGCGTGAACGTAACTGATGTCGCGCGTGCTCGGCGGCACGGCGGTGACAATGTCGACGAGGTTGCAGACCCGGTCGACGCGCCCGATCCGCGACGCCATCGCGACGAAGCCCGCATCGCCCACGCGCGGTGAGGCGAGCGTGACGACGCGCAGCCGCGATGCAATGGCCGGCGAACGCCGCGCCGTCTCCACGCCGGCGAGCGTTGCGAGCGCGCTGCCGAGGCTGTGGCCGACGAAAATTGTCTCGCGATTCGCAACAAGCCCCGGCAAGGATGCCGCGAGCGAGGCGCGCCCCGCCGCGGTTTCGATCTCCATGCTTTCAAATATCTTCAAGAACCCGGCATGCACGTGCGCCGTCGCGAATCGCGCGGGGACGCCAGAGGGATAGGGTCGCTGTCCGGCCTGAACGTTGCGGACCCACTCTGCCGGTTCCTGAGTGCCGCGGAAGACTATGTAGCGTCGCCCGGTCGCAGCCTCGTCGGCGACGAAGCCGTAGAATGTGCGCGTGCGCGCCGGGCGCGGGCCGCGCTCGCCATTCGGTCCCGGTTCGCCATACAAAAAGGCGACCGGCGTCAGGCCATTGTTCGGAAACGCCGCCCGGACGTCACCGCCCTTGTCGAACACGCCGTAGAGTTCGTAGGCGAGGCCTGCGTAGCGGGCGTGACTGAACAGCTCCGCAGATGCCCTGGCGCCGGCCTTCGGCGCGATCGCGCGCACACGCCCCGGATCGCGGTCGGGGCTCGGCCTGAAATCGGGCGTTGCCGTGTTCGGACATGTCAGCATCGCGACCGTGCCGCCCTGCGCCTGCGCACGCGCCGGAGCCGTCGAGGCGGCCGCCCAGACGACCAGCAATGCTGCAATGCCGGCGACAACCCGCACGGGCGCGCACATCAAGTTCGTCATGAAATCGTCATCCCGCTTTCGAGCAACTTCCCCACGCTCTACCCCAGAATTTCCAGCGCAGGTCAGCATCTTTCGGGGACGCCCCCTTAACCCCATTCAGACGGTCGAGAATAGCTGACCAAAACACTCAGTTAATCCACGCCGCCTTCATTTCGGCGCCGCTGGAGCCTATGTTCCCCTCACGTTCTTTTTGTCGGACACCCTTAACAAGGGCTTGCCGGCTTCCCATATGGCCAAGTCGAGGTCTCGGGGAACGGAACGGACGCTTGCTCGTTGGAGGGGTAGCCCGCCGGCCGGGAGGCTCGAAAAGGGGAGTTCACATGGCAGTCGCCACCACCAACACCGCGATCTCCGTCGCCCTGTCGCCCGAGATCGGGCTGTCGCGCTACCTGCAGGAAATCCGCAAGTTTCCGATGCTGGAGAAGACGCAGGAGTACGAACTCGCGAAGGACTGGAAGGAGCACGGCAACCGCGACGCCGCGCACACCCTCGTCACCTCCCACCTGCGCCTCGTGGCGAAGATCGCCATGGGCTATCGCGGCTACGGCCTGCCGATCGGCGAAGTGATCTCTGAAGGCAATGTCGGCCTGATGCAGGCCGTGAAGAAATTCGAACCGGAAAAGGGCTTCCGCCTCGCGACCTACGCGATGTGGTGGATCCGCGCCGCCATCCAGGAATACATCCTGCGCTCGTGGTCGCTCGTAAAGATGGGCACCACCGCCGCGCAGAAGAAGCTCTTCTTCAACCTGCGCCGCATGAAGGGCGAGATGGCCGCGCTCGAAGAGGGCGATCTCACCCGGGAGCACGTGGCCACGATCGCCCACAAGCTGGCGGTGACGAACGAGGAAGTCATCTCGATGAACCGCCGGCTTTCGGGCCCGGACGCGAGCCTCAATGCCCCGGTCGCCGCCGATGGCGACGCGCAATGGCAGGACTGGTTGGCCGACACCAACTACGTCAGCCAGGAAGCAGTGCTCGCCGACAGCGAGGAATACACCCAGCGCATGTCGCTGCTCGACACCGCGATGGGATCGCTCTCGGAACGCGAACGCCACATCATCCGCGAACGGCGCCTGAAGGACGAGCCCGCGACCCTGGAGGATCTCTCCAAGGAATACGGCGTCTCCCGCGAGCGCGTACGCCAGATCGAGGTGCGCGCCTTCGAGAAGCTGCAGAAGGCGATGAAATCGGCGGCCGTGGAGCACGGGATGCTGGAAGCAGCCGACGCCTGAGCCGGCGGCGAGGGACGCGCGCAGACGCCGGTTCACGCGCGCTGACGCCGCTTCACGCCTGTTCGCGGCAGGAAAAAACGCAAGGGATTCCCCGTGAGCGGACGCATGTACGGTCATCCGGAGACGCTGCTCTCCCCCGCGGAGGCGCGCGCCGCGCTTGAAACCTTCGACCGCACGGCGCTGCTCGTGACGACCGATCTCGCGGCCACGCACCTGCCCTTCCTCGTCAAGGGCGACCGCCTCATCGGTCATGTCGCGCGCGCCAATGCACACTGGAAGTCCGCGCCCTGCGAAGCGCTCGTCGTGATGGCGGGCGTGGAAGCCTATGTTTCACCGAACTGGTATCCGTCGAAGGCCGGAACTGGTCGCGCCGTGCCGACGTGGAACTACGAAACCATCCACGTGCGCGGACACCTCTCCACGTTCGAGGATTCAGCGCGGCTCGAAGACCTCGTCGCGCGCCTCTCGGACCGCCATGAAGCCGGCCAGTCGCAGCCATGGACGATCGCAGAAGCGCCGCGCGACTACATAGACGCCCTGCTGCGCGGCATCGTCGGCGTCGAGATCGCCATCGAAAGCATCGAAGCCAAACGCAAGCTCTCGCAGGACAGGCCCGCCCCCGATCATGCCGGCGTCATCGCCGGCCTTGACGCGAGCGACGATCCCCGCGACCGCGCCGTCGCGAAGGCTATGCGCAAGGATTAGCCCGGCGGCAGCGCAAGGCGGGCGCGCAGCTTGTCGATCACCCACATGTCGGGCAGGTCCGAGCGCCCCGTCATCAGATACGCGAAATTATCGGCCAGCGTTTCTTCCGCGTGGAAGACGTAGTGCGTGTTGCGCCCGACCTTCGCGAACAGCGGGCCTTGCACCGCGCCTGGCGAGAAGATGGACGTCACGCCCGTCGCCGTCACGAGAGAGCATGTATCGCGAGGTCCGCGCTTGATGTTCAGGAACACGAGCTGGAAATAGCTCGGGAACGAAGGCTTCGCGGGATCGTAGCGTTCGGGGCTTGCGGTCAGGAATGGCATCAGGTCCACCGGCTCGCCGCCGCCGTCGACTTCTACAGTGAACGCGCCGTCCTCCACATCCGGATTTGAAACCCCGCGTCCGCGCAGGTTCGGCGGCAGCGTGACACTTGCGCACCGCTCAAAGCCGATCAGGCCATAGAGACTGTCGCGCGCCGCAGGCGAGGTCCGCCGCGAGAGCACGTGGAAGAGTTCGTGATAGAAAAGCTGCTCCAGCTCCGCGTCCGCCATCGGCAGCGCCGGCCCGAAGACGATCGCGTTCGCGCGCGTGTGCGGCAGCCCGCCGTCGATGCCGCGTCCGCCCTTGATGAACAGCACCTCGTCGGGCAGCCACGCCGAAAGTCCCGCAAGCTTTTCGGCGTTGCGCGCCACCATGGCGTCGAGCCGCGCGGTCTCGGCCTCCGTCCACGGCGTCAGCGCGGCCTCGTACTGCGCCTTCAGTTGTGCGGGCGTGCCGCCGTCGCGCGCCTGCAGGCGGATCGACAGATCGGCGGGCGTGAGATTGCGCAGGTAGCCGTCGTCCGCAGTGACGATATCGACGGCCTCCCCGCGCGTGGCGGCGCGAAAGGTCTGCGCCTGCGCCGGCAGGGCGAACGCCATGAGACTCGCCGCAATGGCGAAAAGCTGGAGCCAGTTCCGGGTCATGCGTGCGTCCTGTGGGAGGTTGTCACCCACCCTATTGCCGGTAATTGCGGCCGACAAACGGCGCCGCGCCTCAGAGCAGCGTGCGCTTCTTCGCCTTCGGCCCTTCGTCCTCCACCGGCGGCGCAGGCAGGCGGACGGAAATATCCTTCGGCTCGACGAGCTTGATCTCGTCCGACGCATCGCCGGCGCCGAGGTCGCGGAAGCGGCGCGCAGATGGAAACACGCGGGACTCCACCGTGCTGACGAGTTCGTTGTAGGAGCGCACGGACTTTTCGAGTGAGTTGCCCAGCGCGTCGAGCCTTCCGGACATGGTGGCGAGGCGCGCATAGAGCTGCCCGCCGATCTCGGCGATCTGTTCGGCGTTCTTGGCGACTTCTTCCTGGCGCCATCCGTAGGAAATCGACTTCGCCAGCGCCAGCAGCGACGACGGCCCGACGATGATCACGCGCTCGGCGATGGCGTCCTGGAACAGCGCGGAATCCTGCTCGAACGCAGCCGCGATGAAGTTCTCGCCCGGCACGAACATGACCACGAAATCCGCCGTCTGCGGCACGTGCTTGGCGTATTCCTTGGAGGCGAGCTGCTTCATGTGCGTGCGGATTTCCGACGCGTGCTTCTTCAGCAGGATGTCGCGCGTCTGGTCGTCCGTCGCTTCGGCGGCGTCCATGTAACCCGACAGCGCGACCTTGGAGTCCACCACGATGCAGCGCCCGCCCGGCAGGTTGATGAGCACGTCGGGACGCAGCTTGCCGCCTTCGCCCTCATGCGTGGACTGCTCGGTGAAGTCGATGTGGTGGCTGAGCCCGGCCAGCTCCAGCACGTTGCGCAGCGTCTCCTCCCCCCAGCGGCCGCGGGCCTTGGGCGCCGCGCGAAGCGCATTGGCGAGCTTGCCGGTTTCCTTCTGCGTCTGCTGCAGCGTGTCGGTGACCTGACGCATCTGCTCGAACAGCGCCGACTTGTCCTCCGTGCGCGACTTGTCGAGCGCAGCGATCGTCTCGGTCAGGCGCACGAACTGCTCCTGCACGGGCGCCACCATTTCCTTCATGCCGCCGGTGGCGGCGGTCTTGTGCTTCTCGAAGGTCTCGTTGGCGAGGTTGAGGAAGCGCTGCTCGTTCTGGCTGAGCGCCTGCTGGGCGAGGGCGAGGAAGCTCTTCTCCACGTCCGCCTTCATGGCGATCAGCGCCTGCTCGCGTTCGGCCGCCGCCGCATTGCGTGCTTCCGAACCGCTGCGCTCGGCCGCGAGATCTGCGGCGATGCGCGACGCCTCCACGAGAGCCGCATCCCGGCTCGCGACGGCCGCATCCCGCTCGGCGCGGAAGGCGTCGATCTGCTCAAGCTTGGCCTTGGCGGCGGCGAGATCCTGTTCGGCCTTGCCGCGTCCGGCGGCGGCGTTGCGCCACTCCCAGGCCGCATAGGCGGCTCCCGCCAGCAGCAGGAACAAGAGGAAAAGGAACACGGGCGACATGGCGGCTGATTCGGACATGCCGCAGCTTACCCCAGAAGGCCGATTGCCGCCCGTTTCGCCTGCGGCGGCGCGACCTGTGGATGCGCGCGCCGATCGGGAGTACCCTTGAGTCCCATGAGCACGATCTTCAACTACCTCATCCCGATCACCATCGGCGTCGTCTTCCTGGTGCTGTGCTTCGGGATCTACACGCTGTTCAAGGGCGGAGACTTCAGCCGGACATGGTCCAACAAGATGATGCGCCTGCGCGTGGTCGCCCAGTTCGTGGCGATCCTCGTGCTGTGCGCGGCGCTCTACTACAAGGAACACTTCGTGCGCTGATGGTGCGTCTGGACAAGATCTACACGCGCGCGGGCGACGGCGGCCGGACGCGGCTGGCGACGGGCGAGGAAGTCGCCAAGTGGAGCCTGCGCGTGGAAGCGTATGGCGCGGTGGACGAAACGAATTCAGCGCTCGGCGTGGCGCGTCTCCACGCGGCGGCGGAGCCCGCGCTTAACGCCGTGCTGGCGCGCATCCAGAACGAACTCTTCGATCTCGGCGCCGATCTGGCGACCCCTGAACGCGACAAACCGCTGCCGTTCGAGGCTCTGCGCATACAGGCCAGCCAGGTGACGGCGCTTGAGGGCGACATCGACCGCCTCAACGCCGATCTGGCGCCGCTCACGTCCTTCATCCTGCCCGCAGGAAATGCGCTGAGCGCGCACCTGCACGTGGCGCGCGCCACGGGCCGCCGCGCTGAGCGCGTCATCGCACAGCTGATGGATGATCCCGCCGAACGCGTGTCCGCAGACGCCCTGCGCTACGCCAACCGTCTGTCCGATTTCCTGTTCGTCGCGGCCCGCTGGGCCAATCGCGCCGAGGGCGACGTGCTTTGGGTTCCCGGCGCGTCACGCTAAAGTTCAGCGGCCGCCGTCGATGCACATCACCATGGCCGCCGCACCGCCGATGACCCCGGCGACAGCGCCGATCGCCGCGCCGACGGCGGCCTGGAACATCATCGCTTCAACACCCATCTGCGCGCCGGCGACAGCGGCGTCCTCGAACGCCTGGGCCGTCGGCCACGCGGCGCCGAAGAACGCCCACACTGCGCCCACGGATGCGAGATACACGACGCGCGTCTTGATCTTGTAGGCCTGCAGGCGCGGGCCGACGGCGAGCGCGGTGGCGGCCGTTGCGGCCCCTGCCGGCAGCGCGAGCGGCCCGGCGGCGGTGAAATCGATCTGGCCGAAGCCCGCCAACGCCCACACCACGACCATGAGCCCCACAGCATAGAGCATCACGAGGCCCGCCAGCCCGTAGGCCGGCGTCGGTTCGCGCAGCATCAGCATGGTTCCGCGCCTTCTCTTGCGACGGCGTGAATAGTCTTCATCCCAGGAAACAGCCATGGGGAACTCCCGTGTTTGCGGGAGCGCATTGCAGGAACCGGGCCGGAACGGCGGAACGCCTACCGCGTTGGGACGGGCTTTTCGCCGCGATAGTCGTAGAAGCCGCGCTGCGACTTGCGGCCGAGCCAGCCGGCTTCGACGTACTTAACGAGCAGCGGGCACGGGCGGTACTTGGTGTCCGCGAGGCCTTCGTTCAGCACCTGCATGATGCTCAGGCACGTATCGAGGCCGATGAAATCAGCGAGTTCGAGCGGGCCCATGGGGTGGTTGGCGCCGAGGCGCATGGCCTTGTCGATCGCTTCCACGGAGCCGACGCCTTCGTACAGCGTGTAGACCGCCTCGTTGATCATCGGCACCAGCACGCGGTTGACGATGAATGCGGGGAAATCCTCCGCGTTGGCGATCGTCTTGCCGAGGCTTTCGACGAACTTGACGCTCGTCTCGTAGGTTTCCTGCGAGGTCGCAAGGCCGCGGACGAGCTCGACGAGCTTCATCAGCGGGACCGGGTTCATGAAGTGGACGCCGATGAAACGGTCCGGATTGGCGGTGCGGGCGGCCAGCCGCGTGATCGAGATCGACGAGGTGTTGGACGCAAGCATTGCGTCCGGCTTCAGGATCGGCTGCAGCTCCGCAAAGATCGCGTGCTTGATCTCTTCCTTCTCGGCGGCGCTCTCGATGGCCAGATCGACGGCCTCGAACGCCTTCAGGCTCTTTACCTTGCGTATCCGCGGCAGCGCCGCATCCATCGCGTCCTGCCCGATGAGACCCCGGTGAACCTGCCGCGTCATGTTGGAGCGGATCGTCTCGATCGCCACGTCCACGCGGGTCTCATCCAGATCATTCAGGAGGACGTCGTAGCCAGACAGGGCACACACATGGGCGATGCCATTGCCCATCTGTCCTGCGCCCACGACGCCAATGCTGCGGATGTCGTTCATCATGCTCAAAGGAATACTTCCAGGGGAAAAGTAAACTGTCGCGAAAGCAGGCCCGAGATCCGTTGCCGGCCCCGGGCCGCGCCGCCTTACCGACCTTTTAGCACATCTGGATTGTGCAGTGCAGCATTTCCTTCACAGGAGCTGCGGCCGCCTGCGCCGCGGCTCAATACCCGATCTTGCCAAGTTCGGCCTGAAGCTCGGGCACCAGTACGAAGAGGTCGCCGACAAGGCCGTAGTCGGCGATCTGGAAGATCGGCGCCTCTTCGTCCTTGTTGATCGCCACGATCACCTTGGAGTCCTTCATGCCGGCGAGGTGCTGGATGGCGCCCGAGATGCCGACCGCGATGTAGAGCTCCGGCGCGACGACCTTGCCGGTCTGGCCGACCTGGTAGTCGTTCGGGGCGTAGCCAGCGTCGACCGCGGCCCTCGAGGCGCCCACCGCCGCGCCGATCTTGTCGGCGAGCGGCTCGATCACGGCCTTGAACTTTTCATCCGAACCGAGCGCACGACCGCCCGACACCACGCGCTTGGCGCCGGCGAGTTCGGGACGGTCGGACTTGGCGATCTCCTCGCCGACGAAGGTCGCCTTCAGCGCGTCGTCCGCGACCGCGATGGTCTCGACCGCCGCCGATCCACCGTCGCCAGCCGGCTTGAAAGCGGTCGGCTGGACGGTGGCGACGATCTTGGAGTCCGAGGATTCCACCGTCGTCAGCGCGTTGCCCGCGTAGATGGGGCGCACAAAGGTCTTGGGGCCAAGCACCTCGATGAGGCCTGACACCTGCGCCACGTCGAGCTTGGCGGCGATGCGCGGCGCGACGTTCTTGCCGGTGGTGTCCGCAGCGAAGAGGATCGCGTCGTAGTTCGCCGCGAGCGGCACGATCAGCGCTTCCATGGCTTCTGCGAGCTGTTTGGCGAGCGGGCCGCTTTCGGCGAGCAGCACCTTGCGCACGCCGGCGATCTTGCCCGCCGCGTCCGCCGCGCCCGCAGCGCCCTGACCGGCGACCAGCACATCCACATCGCCGCCGATCTTCTGGGCGGCCGCAACGACCTTGGCCGTGGATTCCTTCACCGACGCATTGTCATGCGCCGCGACAACGAGAACCGCCATGTCAGAGAACTCCCGCTTCGTTCTTCAGTTTGTCGACCAGTTCGGCGACGGTCTTCACCTTCACGCCGCCCTGGCGCTTCGGCGGTTCGGTCACCTTCAGCACTTTCAGGCGCGGCGTCGTGTCGACGCCGTAATCGGAAGCGGCCTTCACATCGATCGGCTTTTTCTTGGCCTTCATGATGTTCGGCAGCGAGGCGTAGCGCGGTTCGTTGAGGCGCAGGTCCGTGGTGATGATCGCCGGCAGCTGCAGATCGACGGTCTGGAGGCCTCCGTCCACTTCGCGCGTCACCGTCACCTTGTCGGCGCCGACATCGAGCTTGTAGGCGAACGTGCCTTGCGGCCAGCCGAGGATCGCGGCGAGCATCTGGCCGGTCTGGTTTGAATCGTCGTCGATCGCCTGCTTGCCAAGCACCACAAGCTGCGGCTGCTCCGCTTCTACGATCCCCTTCAGGATCTTGGCGACCGCCAGCGGCTCGACGTCGCCATCGACCTTCACGAGGATGCCGCGGTCGGCGCCCATCGCGAGCGCGGTGCGGATCGTCTCCTGCGCCTGCTCCGGCCCGATGGAGACGGCCACGATCTCGGTGACCACGCCCTTCTCCTTCAGACGCACGGCCTCTTCGACCGCGATCTCGCAGAACGGGTTCATCGACATCTTCAGGTTGGAAAGATCGACGCCGGACTGGTCGCTCTTCACCTTCACCTTGAGATTGTAATCAAGCACCCGCTTCACGGGCACGAGTACCTTCATCGGGAAACCCCTGCAGACAACCTGGAAAAAAGAGCCGGGACCATGCTGCGGCGCAACGCCCTCGTCAACGCGCCCGCCATGCGGCGGCGCGTCGCCCGTGCCGGGTCGCCCCTCCCCGGCGCCCGATCCGTCCGGGCCGCTCGACGCCCGGGCGGCGTCAGAGGACCGGGTCGAGGGGACGGATCAGTCGATGGGTACGTCTTTCAGGACGCCCCCGACAGCAACACCATGACCGCCGGCGCGGCGATGGCGAACAGGCAGAGCGTCGACACGCAGAACACCAGGAACCGCACCATGACCAGATTGACGGTGTTCTGGATCAGCGAGTGGACGACGCGCAGGCCCACATAGGCCCACGCCAGCATGATGTTCAGCGGGTTTTCGGCGCCCGTCAGGTAAACGTAGAACACCAGCGCGTAGAAGATCGTCGGCTGCTCCATCAGATGGTTGTAGTTGTCGGCGACCGCGCGGACCTGGGTGGGAATCTTGTCCCCATATGTGCCCGGATGTTTGGCGTCCTGCGGATCGATCCTGGCCTTCTGCATCGCCGGAATGCGCGTGGCGTACATCCAGATCCAGACGATGAGCGACCAGACGACGAGCGCCAGGACGGGCGTGAGAATGGTTTCCGTGACGATGGTCTGCATGGCCGTTCCTCCCTCTTTTCACCGAGCGTAGCCTGATTTGGTCGCGGCGGAACACCGCGCGCCCGGGAGGGGTCCGGGCCCGTCGAACACACCTCAAGCACACGTCTTGCATCGCCAGCCCGATGCACGCCTGCCCCGACACCCTGGCGCCGAAGACGGCCTTTCCGGTCTGGCTTTCGCTCCCCGCCCTACTGATGGCGGCCTTCGCCCTCATCGCCGCCGCCGCGCCGGCGCCGACGGCGGTGCTGACGTCCGCGCCTGCGACCGACCTCGCCGTGCGGACCGCCCAGGCGTCCTTCGCGCCGCTCGCCCTCCAGCCTGCCCCCCAACCGGCCCCGCTCCCCGCGCCCGTGGAAACGATCGCGCCCGAGGCGCCGCCACCCGAGCTGGCGCTGATCATTCCCGTCGCGGACGTTGCGGGCGGAGATCTCGACGACACCTGGGGCGCCGCCCGCAGCGCGGGTCGCCGTCACAAGGGCATCGACATCATGGCCCCGTCGGGACGCCCCGTCCTCGCCGCGGCCGATGGCGTGATCGTCCGCATGGTCTCCAATGCGCTCGGCGGCCGCACGATCTACCAGCGCGACGCCGGCGGCGCGTTCATCCTCTACTACGCGCACCTCGACGGGTACGCGCCCGGCCTCGAGGCCGGCGCGAGCGTGCGTCAGGGCGACGTGATCGGCTTCGTGGGGACCACCGGCAACGCCACAACCCCGCACCTGCACTTTGAAGTCATGCGCCAGCCGGACCAGCGCCGCTCCTGGGGCGGACGATCACTCAATCCCTACACGGTGCTGATGAACCGCCCCATCGAGCAACCCGACGGACAACCCGCCGAGAAGACCTGACGCCCTACTCCGCGAGCGCGGCGTCGATCAGCGCCCGGGCCTCGGGGCTCGACCAGTTCGCCGCGCCCGACAGGCGCGCGATCTCGCGGCCATCGCGGGCGTAGAGCACGGATGTGGGCATCCCGCGGGCCTTCATCTCGTAGGCGATGGCGGAACTCGGATCGTTGTAGAAGGCGAGCCTGTCGCCGGAGAGCTTTTTCAGATCATCCCGCGCGCGGGCGGCCATGTCCCTGCGGTCGATGCTGATCGCGGCGACGGCGAACTGCTCCTTCGGGTAGGCCTCCTGCAGCGCAGCCAGCGTGGGCATCTCCTCGATGCACGGCGCGCACCACGACGCCCAGAGATTCACCAGCGTCACGCGGCCGCGAAAATCCGCGAGCGACAGCTCCGTCCCGGCGGCGTTGGCGAAGCGCGTGAGCGGCTGTGGCGGCGGGTCGCGCACGGTCACGAGATTGACCATCGCCCCCTTCGCAAAGCGCGCGTAGCCGGAGTCCGCGGGCTTGGACACCGCCGTGAAAAGCACATAGACAGCCGCCAGAAGCCCGACGAGGGCCAGCCATCCCGCCACTCTCAAAGCCAAAGGTCGCGTTTTCGCGTTCGCCGCCATGTCCGACACAGAAAACACATCCAACCAGGGACAACAGATGTGGGGCGGTCGCTTCGCGCAACGGCCCTCCGACATCATGCAGGCGATCAACGCCTCCATCGACGTCGACAAGCGCCTCTGGCGCGAGGACATCCGCGGCTCGAAAGCCCACGCAGCGATGCTCGCCGCGCAGGAGATCATTACGGAAGCCGACAACCAGAAGATACAGGCCGGTCTGGATCAGATCGCCGCGGAGATCGAGGCTGGCACGTTCATCTTCGACGTGGGGCTTGAGGACATCCACCTCAACATCGAGGCGCGGCTGACCGAGCGCGTCGGCGAGGCCGGCAAGCGGCTGCACACCGGCCGCTCCCGCAACGACCAGGTGGCGACGGACTTCAAGCTCTGGATCATGGGCGCCTGCGACGCCGCCGCCGACAGCGTGCGCGACCTGCAGAAGGTGCTGGTGAAACGCGCGAGCGATCATGCCGACTGGGTCATGCCCGGCTTCACGCACCTGCAGACGGCGCAACCCGTCACCCTCGGCCACCATCTCCTCGCCTATGTGGAAATGCTGGAGCGCGACATGATGCGCATTTCCGGTGCAGGTGGCGCGGCAGGCGATGGTTGCCCGCTGGGCGCTGCCGCACTTGCGGGCACGGGCTTTCCGATCAACCGCCATGCCACGGCGAGCGCGCTCGGCTTTCTGGAGCCTGCCGCCAACTCCCTCGATGCGGTGGCGTCCCGCGACTTCGCATTGCAGGCGCTGTCGGCGCTGAGCATCTCCGGCGTGCACCTCTCCCGCCTTGCCGAAGAGATCGTGCTATGGACCTCGCCGCAGTTCGCCTTCGCGCGGCTGTCGGATGCATGGTCGACGGGCTCGTCGATCATGCCGCAGAAACGCAACCCGGACGCCGCCGAACTCATCCGCGCAAAGGCCGCGCGCATCAGTGCGAACCTCGCGGCCCTCACGGCCATCGTCCAGAAGCTGCCGCTCGCCTATGCCAAGGACCTGCAGGACGACAAGGCGCTCTCTTTCGAGGCGTTCGACGCCTTCGATCTCTGCGTGCGCGCCATGAGCGGCATGATGGAGACGATCGCGTTCAACCGCGACGCCCTGCGCGAAGCCGCCTCGAAGGGCTATTCCACCGCCACCGATCTCGCCGACTGGCTGGTGCGTGAACTCGCCATGCCGTTCCGCGAGGCCCACCACGTCACCGGCGCGGTGGTGAAACGCGCGGAAACGCTCGGCGCGGCGACGCTGGCGGACCTGCCGCTGGCGGAGTTCCAGAAGATCGAGCCACGGATCACCGAAGCGGCCCGCGCGCTGCTCACTGTCGAACAGTCCGCCGCCAGCCGCGACAGCTACGGCGGCACGGCCCCCGTCCGCGTGCGCGAGCAGGCTGCACTGTGGGCAGAGCGGTTGGCGGACGATGAATAGGGAGCGAAAAAACGCTCCGTCATTCCGGACGCGCCGGAGGCGCGATCCGGAACCCAGGGGTTCAAGCGCGTCCGGTCCCCTGGGTTCCGGGTTCGCGCTGCGCGCGCCCCGGAATGACGGAGCTTGGACGATGGACCGCGAAATAGTTTAGGCTGCAGGGCAACGCCGGGAGACCGCCCCATGACCGCACACCAGAAATCCTTCCTGCGTCTCGCCGCAGCGACCCTTGCCCTCGCCGCGCTCGTCGGCTGCGGCCTGAAAGGCGGGCTCGAGCGTCCGCCGCCGCAGTTTGGCGAGGCGCGCCGCACCTACGAGGCCGAGCAGAAGGCCAAGGCCGAGAACGACGCCGCCGAGAAGGCCAAGAAAGAGCGCGAGCAGAAGGAACGTCAGACCATGACGATCCCCGCGCCCTCCACGTCCGCCATGCCGCCGTCGGAAACGCCGATCGAGGCTCCCGCGTCGCAACCGCCGACGCCGCAATAGCGTGAACCACTTCGACTATCGCGACGGCGCGCTCTTCTGCGAGGACGTGTCGCTGGAAGAGATCGCCAACACCGTCGGCACGCCGGTCTATGTGTATTCGAGCGCCACGCTGGAACGGCACTACCGGGTATTCAAGGAGGCCTTTGCGCCCGCCGATCCGCTTGTCGCCTATGCGGTTAAGGCCAACGGCAACATCGCCGTCATCGCCACGCTCGCGAAACTGGGCGCCGGCGCAGACACCGTGTCGGCCGGAGAAATCCAGCGCGCTTTGGCGGCGGGCGTGCCGCCGGAAAAGATCATCTTCTCCGGCGTCGGCAAGACGGAAGCGGAACTCGCCTACGCCATTTCGGTCGGCGTGCATCAGATCAACATCGAAAGCATCGCCGAACTGGAGATGCTTGAGCGTGTCACGGAGCTGCACGGCCAGCGCGCGGCGATCGCCATCCGCATCAACCCTGACGTGGGCGCCGGCGGGCACGACAAGATATCCACCGGCAAGACCGACGCCAAATTCGGCGTCAGCG
Source organism: Caulobacteraceae bacterium (assembly GCA_009773335.1). Taxonomy (GTDB): domain Bacteria; phylum Pseudomonadota; class Alphaproteobacteria; order Caulobacterales; family Aquidulcibacteraceae; genus VFBF01. The sequence continues at coordinate 55,842 of WRPF01000002.1, read as the reverse complement.
TCGCCGACGCGCTGGCGCTGCACGCGCGCGCATCGAAGATGAAGCTCATCGACGCGAAGGGCTTCGCGGTGCACATCGGCAGCCAGATCAAGGATCTGGCCCCGCTGGAAAGCGCGTTCCGGGTCATGCGCACGCTGACGGAAACGGCGCGCGCGCAGGGCTTGTCCGTCGACCGCCTCGATCTCGGCGGCGGCCTCGGCGTGCCCTACTTCAACGAGCCGGAACCGCCCTCGCCCGCTGACTACGCCGCGATGGTGCGGCGCGTGTTCGACGGCCTCGACGTGGCGCTCTCGTTCGAGCCGGGGCGGCTCATCGCCGCGAACGCCGGCGTGCTCGTCTCCCGCGTCATCCGCATCCAGGACCGGCCCGCGCGGCGCATTCTCGTGGTCGACGCCGCAATGAATGATCTCATCCGCCCGGCGATGTACGAGGCGTTCCACGAGATCAAGCCGCTGGTGGAAGCACGCGGCGACGCCCGCGAAAAAATGGATGTGGTCGGCCCGATCTGCGAGACGGGCGACACCTTCACCCGCGGCCGCGACCTGCCCCCGCTCGGCCCGGAAGACCTCGTGGCGTTCATGACCGCCGGCGCCTACGGCGCGGTGATGTCGTCGATGTACAACGCCCGCCCCCTCATCCCCGAGGTGCTGGTGCGCGGCGACCGCTTTGACGTCGTGCGACGACGGTGGAAACTGAGCGAGCAGCTGGGGCTGGAGAAGATTCCGGCGTGGTGAGGGGCGTGCGCTAAATCCCCGCCTTCTTCTTCCCCCTCGCGCGCGTCCACACCACGCCCGGAAAGCCCTTCAGCGGCGAGAGCGCTTCGCCGAGATACGTCCACTCCTGCAACTCGTCGATGGCGATGTGGTAGCGCGGTTCGCGGCCCGTGCCGCTGTCAAAGAGCGCGCGCGGGATGTTGATCATGGTCGGCGCGTGGGCGCGTCCGTAAGCGACGGGCGAACCGCAGCGGGCGCAGAAGCTGCGCGTCGCGCCGTTTTCGTCTTCAAAATGTGAAAGGCAGTCCTCCCCCGTGAGGAAGCGGAAGCGGCTGCGATAGACGCCCACATAGGTCGCGTAGACGGCGCCGTGCGCGCGCCGGGAGGCGGCGGAGTGATCGTGCCACGCCCAGCGCGCCGGGACGCCGGCCTCGAACGTCACCGCCCCGCACAGGCAGCGGCCTTCAGCGCGGGTGGGTCCAGTCCGGCGCGGTCTTTCCTTGGCCTGAGTGGTCTTCCCGCGTGCATCCATCGGCGCCTCCGCCCGCCAGTCTGCCAGACCGGCAACCTCGCCACACACACACGCTTCAATTTGCTCTTGCGAGTCAGTTGCATTTGCAATACGACGCCCGCTCTTCCGCGGCAGCCGCGGCCGACCAGACGAGGAACCCGACCCGATGACGTCCGCCAGACAGCCCCGCTCCCTGCGCAACGAGATCATTGTCGGGGCCGCGATCGCCCTCGGCGTGGCGTTTCCGGCCGTCGCGCGCGCCGACGACGCGGGCCCGCCCTCGAGCGACACCGTCGTGGTCACCGGACAGCGGCCGGGGGAAAACCCCTTCACGGACCCGGAAGCTCCGTATCGCGCCATGCGCTCGGCCAACGGCCTGCTCACCGAAGACCTGCTCGACACGCCGAAAGCCGTGACGGTGATCCCGGACGCGCTCATCGACGACCTCGGCGCATCGACCTTCCGCGATCTCTTCCGCGCGCAGCCCGGCGTGACGCTCGGCACCGGCGAGGGCGGCAACGCGTTCGGCGACCGCATCTTCATCCGCGGCTTCGACGCCCGCAACGACGTCTACATCGACGGCGTGCGCGATCCGGGCGTGGGCTCGCGCGAGGTGTTCGCCGTGCAGCAGATCGAGGTGCTCAAGGGGCCGAGTTCGGCGTTCGGCGGCCGCGGCTCCACCGGCGGCGCGGTGAGCCTCATCTCGAAACAGCCTGGCGCGACAAACTCCGGCGACATCGACATCACGCTCGGCGACGACGAGACCCGCCGCGTCGCGCTCGACGTCAATCGCGTGCTGTCCGACGACCTGGCCGTGCGCGTCAATCTGATGACTCACGAAGGCAATACGGCAGGCCGCGATCATGTGTTCAACGACCGCTGGGGCGCGGCGCTCGCAGTTGCCTATACGCCGATCGAACCGCTGCGCATCGGGTTCGACTACTACCACCTCGCGACGGATTACATGCCCGACTGGGGCCTGCCCTACGACGTGGCGAACAACCGTCCCTTCAACGTGGACCGCAACAATTTCTACGGGGTGCTGGCGCGCGACTTCGGCGAGACGTTCTCGGACATCTACACCGGCACGGTGGACTACGCGTTTTCCGATGCGATCTCGCTGCACACCGTGCTGCGCTACGGTCAGAGCAAGAACGCCTACACCGCGTCCGCGCCGGAACGGCCCGATGCGACGCTCCGCACTGTAAGCGCCAACGCCAAGCGCCGCGACGCCATCACGGAATCGCTGACGCAGCAGAGCCATCTGACCATGCGGTTCTCGACCGGCGGCGTCGGCCACACGCTGGTCGCGGGATACGAACTGGCGCGGGAGGAAACACTCAACCGCCAGCGCGCCTTCACCGAGTGCGCGGTGCTGCCCTGCACCGGATCGGCCGCGAACCCGACGCTGAACCTCGACAATCCCGACTCAACGATCCCCTTCGGCCGCGCCACGGCGGTGACGGCGCGTCCGGTGATCACCGTGGAGACCGCGGCGATCTACCTGATCGACACCATCAAGCTCAGCCCGCACTGGCAGGCGCTCGCGGGCGTGCGCTACGATGACTATGCCGCTGACACCACAGGCATCACGCCCGCACGCGCTTCGGAGTCGCAGTACGTCAACTGGCACGGCGGCCTCGTCTACAAGCCGGGCGAAAACAGCACGCTCTACCTCAGTTACAGCTCCGCCTCGAACCCGCCGTGCGAACAGCTCGACGCCTTCGCGATCGACTACGGCGGCTGCGACCAGCGCATCGTCGCGCTGGACCCGGTGTCGAACCGCTCGGTCGAACTCGGCGCCAAGATCAACCTGTTCGGCCATTTCGACGTGACGGCGGCGCTGTTCCAGCTCGACCGCACCGGCGTGCCGATCACGGTGGGTACGGCCATCGGCCTGCAGGACCAGCGCGTGAAGGGAATCGAGTTCACTGGCGCCGGAAACATCACGCCGTCGTGGAGCGTGTTCGGCGGCCTGACGCTGATCGATCCTGAAATCACCGAAAGCGCTGTCGCATCGCAGATCGGCGGGGCGTTTCCGAACGTGTCGGACACGAGCTTCGCCCTCACCTCGCGCCACCAGATCACCGACCGCCTGCATCTCGGCGCCACCGCCAACTACAACAGCGAGAAACACGGCGGTACGGTCATCGCCGGCAATACGCAGGTTCCCGGCTACTGGCGCTACGATCTGTTCGGCGGCTTCGACCTCACGGACCGCATCGAAGTCTCCTTCAACGTGCTCAACCTCACCGACGAAGTGTATTTCGACGCGCTCTACCGCAGTGCGACGCCGTTTTCCTACATCGCGCCGGGACGCTCGGCGCTGGTGACCATCGACATCGACTTCTGAGGACGACGCCCGTGCTGATCTGCATTCCCGATGTCCTCTCGAAAGCACAGGTCGAGACCTTTCGCGCGCGGCTCGATGCGGCCCCATGGGTCGATGGACGGGTGACGGCGGGGGCGCAGTCGGCGGCGGCGAAGCGCAACACCCAGGCGCCGGAGGATGCGGCCGTGGCGCGCGAGCTTGGCGATGCCGTGCTCGACGCGCTCGCCGGCAACGCGACGTTTCTCTCGGCCGCGCTGCCGCTGAAGATCTTTCCGCCCCTCTTCAACCGCTACGAGACCGGCGACGGCTTCGGCGTCCACATCGACAACGCCATTCGCCCGGTGAAGGGAACGCCGGTGCGCGTGCGCACGGATCTCTCGGCGACGCTGTTTCTCAACGCGCCTGAAACCTACGACGGCGGCGATCTCGTGATCGAGACAGCGTTCGGCGCGCAGGAGGTCAAGCTCGAGGCGGGCGCGATGGTGCTCTATCCGTCCAGCAGCCTGCACCGGGTCTCCACCGTCACGCGCGGGACGCGGCTGGCGTCCTTCTTCTGGCTGCAGAGCATGGTCCGCGACGACGGCGAGCGGGCGCTTCTCTACGACCTCGACCACAGCATCCAGGCGCTGACGATCACACGAGGACCGGGCGACGGCGAAGTCATCCGGCTGACGGGCGTCTATCACAACCTGATACGGCGCTGGGCCGACACCTAAGTGAGTGGCTCGCCATGTGCATGTGCGACGTAATCGCAGTTGCGGGGCCCGCTGAACCGGCGCATCTGTCGTCCGCTGGCGGAGCCGACGCATGACCCTCGACGATCTGATCCAAGGCGGCACGGGGCGCATCGCGTCAATCGACGCCGGCGCGCCCGAGCTTGAGGCCAAGCTGCGCGAGATCGGCTTTTCCGAGGGCGACGAGGTGGAGCTGCTGACGCGGGGGCCGTTCGGCGGCCAGCCGCTGGCGGTGCGCCTCAACCGGACCATCATCGCGCTGCGCAGCGCCGAGGCGAGGGCCGTGCGGCTTGAGGACGCTGCCCAGTGAGCACAATGGCGACCACGATGCGTCTGGCGCTCGTCGGCGCCCCCAATTCCGGCAAATCGACCCTCTTCAACGGGCTCACCGGCGGGCGGGCGAAGACCGCCAACTACGCCGGCGTCACTGTGGAAAAGCGCAGCGGCTGGTTCCACACGCCGTCCGGCAAATCCATCGAACTCGTCGACCTGCCCGGCATCTACGGCCTCACCACGCGCTCCCTCGACGAGCGCATCGCCGTCGACGCCATCACCGGCCGCCACGCGCATGAGAAGGCGCCGGATGCGCTGCTGGTGCTGGTCGATGCGTCGGACATCCGCACCCACCTCCAGTTCGTGCTGCAGCTGCGCGCGCTCGGGCGGCCGATGATCGTGGCGCTCAACATGATGGATCTCGCCGAGCGCGACGGCGTGAAGCTCGACGTGGCGGCGCTCGAACGCGCGATCGGCGTGCCGGTGGTCGCCACCCGCGCCACGCGCCAGAACGGCCGTGCCGAACTCCTCGCGCGCATCGATGCGCTCACCGCGTCGGGCGCGTGGACTGCGCCGCAGGAAGCGACCGCACAGCCCGACATCAAGGGGCTCCAGAAGCAGGCGCGCGACATCGCCCGCACCGTGATCCTCGCCGAACCCGCGATGAACAAGCTCACGCGCGCGATCGACAAGGTCGTCCTGCACAAGGTGGCGGGCCCGCTGATCCTGGCGACGATCCTCTTCCTCATGTTCCAGGCGGTGTTCACCTGGGCGGCCGCGCCCATGGACATGATCGACGCCGGCTTCGCAGCGCTCGGCGATTTCGTGCGCGCGACGATGCCCGAGGGCTGGCTGCGCAGCCTCATCACCGAAGGCGTCATCTCCGGCGTCGGCAGCGTGCTGATCTTCCTGCCGCAGATCATCATCCTCTTCGCGCTCATCCTCGCGCTCGAAGCGTCCGGCTACATGGCGCGCGCGGCGTTCCTGATGGACGAGCTGATGCTGCGCGTCGGCCTCAACGGGCGCGCCTTCATTCCGCTCCTCTCCAGTTTCGCGTGCGCGATCCCCGGCATGATGGCCGCGCGCACCATCGAGAACGAGCGCGACCGCCTGACCACGATCATGGTCGCGCCGCTGATGACGTGCTCGGCGCGCCTGCCCGTCTACACGCTGATCATCGCCGCCTTCATTCCCGCGACCGCCGTCGGCCCGTTCGGGCTGCAGGGCATCGTGATGTTTGCACTCTACGCGGCGGGCGTCGTCAGCGCCGTGATCGTCGCCTTCGTGCTGAAGCGCACCGTGACACGCGGGCCGACGCAACCGCTGCTGATGGAACTACCCACCTACAAACTGCCCGACGCGCGCGACTTCTTCCTCAATCTCCTCGGCCGCGCCTGGGCGTTCCTGCGCCGCGCGGGCACGATCATCTTCACCGTCGCCGTGATCCTGTGGGTCCTCGTCAGCTTCCCGAGCGGCGCGAGCGACATCCGCCACACCTTCGCGGGCATGATCGGCGGCGTGCTCGAACCCATTCTCAAACCGATCGGCTTCAATCTCGAGATCGCCATCGCGCTCGTGCCGGGGATGGCGGCGCGTGAAGTAGCGGTCGGCGCGCTGGGCACGGTGTACGCCGTGCAGGGCGGCGAAGAGAACGCCGCCGGCCTCGGCGCGGCGCTCAGCGGCGCATGGTCCCTGCCCACCGCGCTCGCGTTTCTCGCGTGGTACGTCTACGCGCCGCAATGCATCGCGAGCCTCGCGGTGGCGCGCCGCGAAACCAACTCCTGGCGCTGGACCGCGCTGATCGTCGCCTACCTCTTCACGCTCGCCTACATCGCCGCCGGCGCGACCTTCTGGATCGCGACCTGGGCGGGGTTGTGAGCGGGGGCGGTGAAGGCGTGCGCAATTCAAGGGTCTGTCGTTGGCCCGAAGAAGACATCCGCCGACGGTGAAGAGCCGGAGCGCGCGGCCTCCGGCCGCGCACCTCCCGTAGCGTTTGACGCGATAGTCCATGCGCCGCCGGAGGCGGCGCGCTCCCTTGCTCGATACCTTCGTATTTCTGATGTCGGTCTTCGGCGAAAAGCCGACTGACTCCGCCTCCAACATTGCCGAAAGTTAGGCGAACCAACACCCCCGCATTCCACGCCTTCGCGCCCGTGCCGCCCTTGGCCGCCAACAAACGCGCGTGAATCTATCCGACCGGACTCCCGGGCATGGGATCATCACTTCGTTTTCAACCGGCGACAGCGCCGACGAACGGAGCACCGACCGACCCCATGCAGATCCACCGTCCCCTTCAACACCGGATCGCGAAGCTGACCGCCACCGCCAGGACCTTGCGCCTCTGGGTGGTGGAACTCATCGCGTGGTGGGTGATGACATTCGGGGACCGGGCGGCGCGGATCGCGTTGCAGGGAGATGTGATCGCCGCGCGTCGTGAGACGCGTGATCTGGTGTTCATGGCGATGGTGGCGCGGATGAGGTTCCAGAAACGCAAGGCGCAGTGGATGCGCCCGCCGTCGGCGCGCGCAGGATTTCGCTACAGGTTCCGCAGCTGGCGCGTGCAGCGGATCTACACGCGCGGCTTGAAACTCAGGACACTGAAGGACATCCGCCGCGTGCTCGACGATTTCGAGCGTGTGGTCACGCGCGCCATCGCCCGTGTGCCGAAGCATGTGGCGACCGGCGGGCTCGTAGCAGTCGCGCCGCCAGCGGCGATCTTCACCTGCACCGTGCTCACACCCGCGCCCGAAGGCGCCGACACATCATGATCGCTGGTGCGGAGGACCGCCGGCGCCCTCGCCGGCATCCGGTATTCAAGCAACGCGAGATTCTGCGGAGTCTGGCGCCGCGAGCGCATGCCGGCGAGGGCGCCGGCGGTCCTGCTCTCCAAGACCTCCACTCACCCGCCCATCGCATACGGCCCACCGCGCTCGACGCCGCGCTTGTAGGCGGGCCGCGCATGCATGCGGTTGATGTAGTCGTCGAGCGCGGGAAACGCCGCGAGCTTGCCGAAGGCGCGGCCGACTTCCACCACAAAGGACATCTGCACATCCGCCGCAGTGAACTTGTCGCCGACGATGAACTCCTTGCCGGCGATGGCGCCGTTCACGTAACCGAGGTGATTGTCGATCTCGCTGGTGATGCGCGGCATGAGCGGCGCGGCCGCATCGCCGAGGCGCGCGGTGTAGAGGTTGAGCATCAGCGGCAGCATCGCCGAGCCTTCCGCGTAATGCATCCAGTGCAGGTAATCCGGCCACTGCGGATCGTCCGGCGCGAAGGAGAATTTCCCGCCCCCGTGCCAGCGCGCGAGATAATCGAGAATGGCGCCCGACTCCGCGACCACGCGGCTATTGCCGTCGACCACGTCCTCGATCACCGGCGACTTGCCGAGCGGATGGATGTTCTTCAACTCCGGCGGCGCAAGCCGCGTCACCGGATCGCGCTGGTACGGCACGATCTCGTACTTGAGCGCGAGCTCCTCGAGCATCCACAGGATGCGCTGCGAGCGGGATTCGTTGAGGTGGTGGACCTTGATCGTCATGACTTGAATCCCGATCTAGTACTGAGCAAAGTTGAGTTTGAGGCCCGGTCGCGGCCAGCGCGTCTTGACCAGTTTTCCCGTGCCCGAAAGCGTGATGTAGGCGTCGCGCATGTCGGCGCCGCCGAAGCAGATGTTGGTCACCAGCAGGTCGGGGAATGCAAAGTGCTCGAAGGCGCCTTCGGGCGTGATCGCCGTGATGCCGCCATTGACGATGGTCGCCACGCAGACGCGCCCATCGGCTTCCACCGCAAGGCTGTCGAAATAGACGTGGCCCGGATAGGTGAAGACGTGGCGCGCGGGCATGCCCGGCGACGGCGGAGCGACCTGCCCTTCGCCGACGATGTCATGCGCCCAGAGCTTTCCGGTTTCGGTCTCGGCCGCATAGACCACCTTCTCGTCGGGCGAGAGACCGACGCCGTTGTAGCCGCTCGATCCGTACACCGCCTCGATGATCTTCGAACCATCGGCCCTGGCGTAGTAGAGGCCGCCCTTGTCCTTCGAGCGCGCATAGCCCTTGCCGAGATCGGTGAACCAGATGCCGCCGGCCTTGTCGAAGACGATGTCATTCGGCCCCGACAGTTTCGCGCCGTTCACGGAGTCATAGAGGCGATCGACCTTGCCCGTTTTCATGTCGACGCGCTCAAGCCGCCCCCCCGCATAGTCTTTCGCCGCATGGCCGGGAATGCAGAGCCCCATCACGTCGTGCCATTCAAAGCCGCCGTTGTTGCACAGATAGACCGCGCCATCGGGGCCGAGCGCCGCGCCGTTCGGGCCGCCGCCAACCTGCGAGATCACCTCCGTCTTCCCGTTCCACACGCGGGTCAGGGTCTGGCGACGGATCTCCACGAGGATGACCGAGCCGTCCGGCATGATGATCGGACCTTCAGGGAACCCCAGCCCTTCGGCGATGACCTCGAATTCCATGCGCGACCTCCCGTGTTCTGTTCAGGAGACCTTACGCGCGGCGGTGCGGACTGCAATCGCGACGCGATACACGTGCGAGGCGCCGTGGGGTCAGGCGCGTTCGAGAACCCGGAACCGCATCGGGTATTCGTCGTCCGGCCCGGCGGGCGCATCGTGGGCGGAAAGTTCCCGCCAGACCTTCGGATCGATCATGGGAAAATGCACATCGCCGGCGACTACGGCATCCACATCCGTGACGTAAAGACGGTCCGCCAACGGCATCGCTTCAGCATAGATCTGCGCGCCGCCGATGACCGCGATTTCGTCGACGCCGCGCGCCAATGCGCGCGACCGTGCACAGGCGAGCCCCGCCGCGAGCGAGGCATGCACCCAGACCCCATCCGCGCGGAAGTTGGCGTCTCGCGTGAGCACGATGTTATCGCGCCCCTTGAGCGGTCCTTTGAGCGACTCCCACGTCTTTCGTCCCATCACGACAGGCCTGCCCATCGTCACGGCGCGGAAGTGTTTCATGTCTGTCTTCAGGCGCCAGGGAATGGCGCCGTCAGCGCCGATGACCCGGTCGCGCGCCTGAGCGACGACGAGCGCGACGGCGATGTCCGGAGCGATCGTGGCTTACATCCCCATCGCAGCGGCGGTCGGCTCAAGCGATACGGGCTCAAGAGAAACCGGATGCAAAGGTTCGTTCAGCATGGCGCCCTGCGAGCGGCCGATGGGGCGACGTTCAGCGCGCGCCTGGTTCAGGTTCGCCGCAGCGCCGCCTGCATAAATCTCGCCGCCCGACACGACGCCGGCGCAACGCGCGCGCATCGCTTCGGAGAGATCGATGGAGACACGCGCAGAGTCATGCCCCGGCAACGGCTTTTCGAGCGTGACGTAGATCAGCGTGCCCGGTCCCGGCGAAGCGCTGATCGGCGCGGGCCCGCCGCCGCGCACTTCCAGGATGCAGAGCGAGCCGAAACCCTGGTCCGCCGCAGACATGTCGATGCGATAGGATTTCGGGAAATGGCGCTCATACACTTCGTAGCGCCAGCCGGACGCGAGTTCGCCGCCGTTCACCCACGCGCCGGGCGCTTCGAGGTTGCCGGTTTCCGCAGACTTCCACATCCCGAACAGGAACGACGCCGGATACATGACCCCAAGTGTCGCAACCGCCGGAAGTACGAGGCGAGGCAGGATGTTCATCAGCTAGGTCCCAAACCCTCTCAGACCGCGATCGGCGCCTTGATCGACGGGTGCGCACTATACCCCGTGAACGAAACGTCCTCGGGCAAGAACGCGAATACATCACGCTTCGCGCCATTGAGGTTAATAACCGGTAAAGGCAGCGGCGATCTGCCCAGTTGTTCGCGCGCCTGGTCCACGTGATTGGCGTACAGGTGCGCGTCACCCAAGGTGTGCACGAACTCCCCCGGCGCCAGCCCCACGGCCTGCGCCATCATGTGAGTAAGTAGTGCGTAACTGGCGATATTGAACGGCACGCCAAGGAAAATGTCCGCCGAGCGCTGGTAGAGCTGGCAGGAGAGCTTTCCGTCCGCGACATAGAACTGGAACAGGCAGTGGCAGGGCGGCAACGCCATGTGATCGACGTCCGCCGGGTTCCACGCGCTGACGATGTGCCGGCGCGAATACGGCATCGTCTTGAGGCTCTCGACCACCATCGCGATCTGGTCGATCACGCGGCCATCGGGCGCCGCCCATGAGCGCCATTGCTTTCCGTACACGGGCCCGAGATCGCCCGCGCTGTCGGCCCATTCGTCCCAGATGCTGACGCCCTGCTCCTGCAGCCAGCGCACGTTGGTGTCGCCGCGCAGGAACCAGATCAGCTCCACGATGATTGATTTCGTGTGCAATTTCTTCGTCGTCAGAAGTGGAAAACCTTCCGACAGATCGAAGCGCAGCTGTCTTCCGAAGACGCTGCGAGCGCCGACGCCAGTCCGGTCGTCACGATGTGACCCATTGTCCAAGACGTCGCGCAGCAACGCCAAATACTGGATGTCGGCGTGCGTCGCGGAGGGCGTGAAGGTTGCTGCTTCGGCGATCATGATTGCCTGCTCATTGAACTGACTCGGGCTGCGTGTCGCTCTCTATGTCTTGTCGGTCACACTCAGCGCCGCGCAGGCCGGCGATTTCTTCCGCGCCTGCGCCGTCAGCCACTCCCCACGGTAGACGAAGGCCGCGTTGATATCGACGCCCGCCCTGCGAAGCCCCCGCGCCGTCCAGTGGTTGCAGACCTGGAAGAGATCGAACGCGCCGCGGGCGGCGAGGAAGCGACTTTGGGGGCCATGTTGCCCCGGCGCAACAACGCGGACATTTCCACCTGCATCGAGATCGAGCGAGGTTTTCAGGCGCTCCGCCAATACCTGCGCGCCGGCCCGGGAGACCCCGACCGTCACAAGCTCAGCCGGGATGAACGTCTCCTCGGCGGGTCGTTTCGACGCGATCACGTGCATCACCGTCGCCCCGCCCGGCAGCAACGCCTTGAGGCCGAGCCCAAGGTCCGTCCCGTCGGAGCGATAGAACCCGGAATCCCCCCAGCCGACGAGGAACCAGTGCGCCTGTGGATAAAGCCGCCGCAGGGGGTGGTCGGCGGGCAGGACATTGGCGGGGATCGAATAGCTCGTGTGCCAGCCGTTGCTCCACAGACCGATATCGACGCAGTCGCCCTTCGTCGCCGGCGGCGCGCCGAGCGCGGGTCGCGTTCCGGTCCACGACCAGAAGGCGAGCGCCGCAGCGACGGCCGCCAGGATGGCGAAGCGCCGCTTCATTTCGCCGACAGCAGCTTGAACCGGAAGCACGCGCCCGCGAGCCCCGCCCCGATCAGCGGCGCGACGATGAAGAGCCAGAGCTGGCCCAGCGCCTTGGCGCCGACAAAGACCGCCGGCCCGAGGCTGCGCGCGGGGTTCACGGAGACGCCCGTCACCTGGATGCCGACAATGTGGATGACCGTCAGCGTGAGCCCGATGGCGAGCCCCGCCATCATCGCCGGCGCGCCGGGCTGCGTGGCGCCGAGCACCACCACGAGGAAGAGGAAGGTCGCTGCGACCTCAAAGATGAACGCCGCGCCCTGCCCGTATTCGCCCAGATACCCCGGCCCCCAGCCGTTCTGGCCGAGGCCGTCGAGCGCGAGGCTGTAGTCCCCCCTGCCGGAGGCGATGGCGAGCAGCACGCCCGCCCCGCAGATGGCGCCGAAGACCTGCGCGGCCCAGTAGCCGGCCATTTCGCCGAGCGTCATGCGGCCGGCGACGAAGGCGCCGAAGGAAATCGCCGGGTTGATGTGGCAGCCCGACACCGGCCCGATGCCGTAGGCCATCGCCACCACCGCGAGGCCGAACGCGAACGCGATCCCGAGCTGGCCCACCTGCTCGCCCGCCAGCACCGCCGCCCCGCATCCGAACAGCACCAGCGTCGCCGTGCCGAGATATTCCGCGACGAACTTGTTCATGGCCTGCCTCCCCTGAGTCTTGTGCAAATGACTGTACCGAACCGCGCCGCCCTCCGCGAGCAGGACCGCCGGCAATCATGATGTGTCCGGAGCGTGGGCGCCCCCGCCCACGTCCTCTATCGACGGGGTCAGGTGGGCGAGGTCGCCTGCGCTCCATGCGATGACCACCGCCCCCGCAATTCGGGTCTTCGGCAGGCGCCTCAGCGCGCGCTCCACGACGCCATCGAAATCATCGAGCACCGCGCGGATGTCCGCGAGCGTCCGCAACGCAATCCCGCGCGTGAAGATCCGCGCCGGACGAAACCTTCGCAGCCTGTAGCGAAATCCGCGTCGCACAGACGGCGGTCGCGATGTGCGCGACACAGGCCGCCGCACATCCATCCGCGCGATCATCGCCAGAAAGATCAGATCGCGCGCGTCCCGACGCGCGTCGCGGATGCAGCCTTGCAGCAGCAGGCGCGCGTGGCGCACGTCGAACACCGTGCCGACGATCTCCAGCCACCACGCCAGCACCTCCAGCACCCACAGACGGAGATCCTGGGCGGCCTTGCGGTACTTTGCGATGTGGATGCGGAGCGGTCGGTGGATCTGCATGGGCCTTTCGCCTCGTTGATGACGGCGACAAGGCTAACCGGGCGCGCATGCCGGTCGGATAGATTCACGCATTTTTCTGCGGACACGTTGCGCGCCATGACGGCGCCACGCGAAAAGTGAGGGAATGAGGGGGCGCAGTTCCCTCTATTTTTCGCGCTTGAGGCGCTCAGGCTGTTCGGCTGGCGTTACGACCACTCGAGCTTTCGCTGCCGGACACGCCTGGATTCGACAATCGCCAGCGCTCCCCGCGGATCGAAGCCGGGTTCGGCGAGCACGACGGCAAGGCGCGCCGCGCGCTCCTGCGGATCGAGTTTGGGGAGATACAGGATGATCGCACCCACAGCTGGAAGGCGGTCCCGGATCAGCATGTCGCCGAAGTCGAAATCCTCGGTGACGATGAAGCGATCTTCCGCATTTGCGACGCGAAGCAGGTCTTCGTCCGCAGCGCGATGGTCTGTTTCTGCGGCGTAGCGTACATCGTGGCCGTCGGCACGCAGTCGATCCACTACGGCTTTGGGGCAGCATTCATCCGCGAGAAACCGCACCTATTCCGCCGCAACGATAATCTCGTTGCCGAGATAGTCTGCGGCGTAGGCAAGCGCGGCCAGCACGTCTTCCGGCGCCAGTCGAGGGTACTGCGCGGCCACCTCGACAGCGGTGAGCCCGCGAGCGCATTCCCGCACGATCTGCTCCACCGGCACGCGGGTGCCCCGGATCACAGGTTTGCCACGCATGACAGCGGGGTCGATTTCGATGCGGGGATGCGTCATGGGGGAACGATAACACACAAGCAGCGCGCATTGAACACGCAGCATCCTGGGAAGGGCCGCGCGGGGACGTGTTCGCCCCGGGCTGCGCCTTGCGGCGGCCCGGCATGGTCCTTCCCTCCGCCCCCGACACCCCCTATATTCGACTCGCCCGGAGCAATCCTGGCTATGGCGATAAACGCGCGGAGATAGGCGGATCGGACCCGGGTGCGATTCCCGGCGGCTCCACCAGCCTTCGCTTGCTGCGCGAGCTTCGGCTCGGCAAGCCAGAGCACTTCTGTTTCGGCGCAGCCAGCGAAGGCTGCCGCGTCGAAGCCCGGAGGGCGAAGGCGGGCCGTGTCGTAATCGAGCAGAAAGCGCAGGCGGATTTTCTCGTTGGGAAATCCACGTGAGGGGCCGAAATAGGATCGACGGACGTTGAAGGACGATGCTTTTGCTCGGGTGGTCCCGTTACAGGCCATAAAGCAATAGTTGCCAACGACAACTCTGCTGAGGGTTATGCTCTGGCCGCGTAAGCGGTTTGAGGAAAATCCACTCTAAGCCCTGACGAGTAGCATCGTCAGGCGGGGCCGCGGGGCGCCTGGCAACAGAAGCCCCGCACTTTGCCGGCGTCTGGCGACAGAAGCCGGGGACTTGCTCCATCAGCGCATCCGCACAGTCATCGGCATGCCGCCCTCGGGCCGCATGGTGATGCGCACGAGCGGACGGATGCGGTGATCGGGATCGGGGGTAACGTGCGCGCCGCGCACGAGCGTGGCGAGGATGGCGGTCGCCTCCAGCAGCGCAAACTGCATGCCGATGCAGATGCGGGGCCCCGCGCCGAACGGCATGTAGGCGAAGCGCCGCCTTTCCAGCCCCTTCTCAGGCGCGAAGCGATCAGGATCGAACGCGTCGGGGTTGTCCCACAGCAGGCGGTGCCGGTGCAGCGCATAGATCGGCATGATGACGAGCGTGCCCGGCTCCACCCGGCGTTCGCCGAGGGTCGTCGCTTCCAGGCACACGCGCGGCAGGATCGCCACGGGCGGATAGAGGCGCAACGCCTCCAGCACCGCCTGACGGGTGAAGGTGAGCTTCGCCACATGATCGGCGTCGAGCGCATCCGTTCCGGCGACCTCGTTCACCTCCGCGACGATGCGCGCCTCCGTAGGCGGGTGGCGGCCGACGAGATACAGCGCCCAGGTCAGCGCGAGCGCGGTGGTCTCGTGGCCGGCGCCGATGAACGTGATGAGATTGTCGCGCACGTCGGTGTCGCTCATCGTGCGGCCCGTTTCGGGATCGACAGCGGCGAGCAGCATGTCCAGCAGGTCGCCGCGGTTTTCCCCAGAGGTTTCCCCGGAGGTTTCCCTGGAGG
>WRPF01000002.1:2712-40638 GCA_009773335.1 Caulobacteraceae bacterium | reverse complement strand
TTCCCTGGAGGCGCGACGCCGCGCGATCACCGCCGAGACCATCTGCTGCAGGTAGCGCGTCGCGCGCTGGCCGCGCGGCTGCATCAGCGACCGCACCCACATGGGCGCCCCGAAGAAATCGGCCACGCTCGGTTTGCCGAGCGTTTCCAGATAGATGCTGATTTCGCGGCTCGCCTCCTCGATGTCGAAGCCCTCGCCGCCGGACAGCATGGTGTCGAGGATCACGTCGAAAGTCGCGCGCACCATGTCTGCGGCGATGTCGACGCGCGCGCCGTCGCCCGCCGCCCGCCAGCGCCTGAGCGCGCCTTCCCCCGCCCGCGCCATCAGCGGCGCCATGGCGGCGATGCGGTCATGGCGGAACGCCGGCGCCGCCGCCTGCCGCTGCCACCGCCAGTGCGCGCCTTCCGCCGTCAGGATGCCGTCGCCGACGGCGGGCCGGAGCATCCGCCGGAACGTGTCGCCCTTGTCGAACTTCGCCTGCTCGTCGAGCAACACCTGCCGGATCGCGGCGGGATCGCAGATGTAGAGCACGCGCCACAGGGGATCGCGCGGGCTCCACATTTTTTCTTCGTAGACCTGGCGCGGCCACGCCTCGATCGGATTGTCGAGGAAGGTCGTGAACGCACGCCAATAGGGAAGCGGACCCGGCGGCGTTGCAACGCTTGGGGGAATGAGGACGTCAGCGACGGTCATCTGAATTTCCCGATCCTTGCAGCGACACCATACATCGCACGCCGCGCACAGGTATATCCGTCGCCTGCGCGCGTGCTTTTCGCGCACGGCGCTGACGAAAACGCGACGTATTCGCGTGAGGTGGAACACCGGTTGACTGCGCAGCGGCGCACGGTAAGGGTGCGGCTCGTAGAACAGGCTTTGGCGCAAAGCCAAGGAGGGGCGGCGTGGCCGAAGATCTTATCGGATATGACACACTGACCCAGGAGGCGATGCGCGGAGTCGTGCGCGCGGCGCTGTCGCGGGCGATCGGCGCGCGCGGCTTGCCGGGCCGCCACCACTTCTACATCACCTTCAAGTCGGAGGCGCCGGGCGTGGTGCTGCCGGACCACCTGAAGGCGCGCTATCCTGACGAAATGACAATTGTCCTCGAACACCAGTTCTGGGACCTTGAGGTCTTCCCGGACCGCTTCCGCGTCATCCTGAAATTCGGCGGGCAGCCGTACCCGATCGTGGCGCCCTTCGCCGCCCTGACGCGATTCTACGATCCCTCCGTCCGCTTCGGCCTGCAGTTCGACGCGCTCGGCGTCGGGTCGCGGATGACGGATGAGGAAACCAGCGCCGTCGCCCGGCCGGACTCTCCGGTGGATGAACCCGCCGCCGAAACCGGCACCGCCGCCGTCGTCAGCCTCGACGCTTTCCGCAAGAAGTGAGCGAGACAACCGACAAGACGCCGAAACGGACCGACGCGGAACTGCTCGCGCGGTTCCGGGACTCCGTAAGCCAGCCCAAGGGCTCGGTCCTGCTCGGCTTCGAGATGATTTCCGTGGATCAGGCGGCAAAGCAGGTCGAGGCGCTGTTCGACGCGCGCGAAGATTTCGCCAATCCCATGCGCCAGATCCAGGGCGGCTATCTGTGCGCCATGCTCGACGACGTGATGAGCGTGGCGTGCATGATCGCCTCCGGCATGACCCACGTGGCGCCCACGCTGGAAATGAAGACGAGCTTCATGCGGCCCGCGCTCGCGAACGGCGCGAAGCTGCGCGGCGTCGGGCGCGTGGTGAAGTGGGGCAGGACGATCGCCTTCACGGAAGGCGAAATCTGGGACGCCGACGGCAAGCTGCTGGCGAAGGCGTCAGGCACGGCGATGCCGACGCCGTTCGCGAACTTCAAGAAATAGGACCGTCTCCCCGCGCGCGCACGACGATGTGGATGCGGTCGCGCTCGCCCGGCGCGCGCTCCGCGAGCAGGCGTGCGATCTGCACGTCGTCGAAGAACACGAAGCCCTTGATCGCGTCGAGCAGCGCCTTGGCCAGATTGTCGAGATCGAGCTGCGGCGCCTCGCCGAGGTGCTCCATGCGGATATCGACCTCGAAATCCCCCCAGCGCGGGCGCACGCGGAACTCCTTGCGGAAGAACTCGTACACCAGCGGCTTGTAGTAGCGCGCCTGCGTCGTGATGCCGTCGACGGCGATCTCCATCTCGTCGCGCGAGCGCCAGCGCGCCCGCACCTTTCCCCTGCCTTCCCAGTTCGCGGCGTCCGGCGGAGGATCGTTCAAGCCGTCGCGCCCTGCGCGGTCGGGAAGAGGGTGAAGAAATCCACGTCATAGGCGTGCTCGGGATCATTGCGGACGAATTCGTCGAGGCGGTGCGCGTCGTCGCCGACGAGGATGCGCCACGTCCCGGCCTTCACGCCGTCGAGGATCACCTTCGAGGCCTGCGCGGCCGTCATCGGCGCGTTGTCGCGGAAGCCGTCGGCCATCATCTTGCCGAGACCGGCGACCATCTCGTCGGTCAGCTGTGTCTCATCCTGGCCCATCGCCTTGACGCGGGCGCGCATGAACCGAATGTCTTCGGCCGAAAAATCATCGCTGTCGGCGCCCGCGATCACCTTGCGCGAATTGGCGATGATGTCCGTGCCGATATGGCCGGGCATGACGACGGAGCATTTCACGTGCGGCGCGTTGACTTTTAGGTCGGTCATCAACGCCTCGGTGAACCCTTTCACGGCGAACTTGGCGGCGCTGTAGGCGGTATGCGGCGTGTTGTTGCCGATCGAGGCGTAGAAGCCGTTGACGCTCGACGTGTTGACGATGTGCGCCTCGCTGGCCTTGACCAGCATCGGCAGGAAGGTGCGCACGCCGAGATAGACGCCGCCCCAGCAGATGTTGAACGTCCGCTCCCAGTTCGCGCGCGAGTCCGTGAACAGCGAGCCCCCGCCGCCCACGCCGGCGTTGTTGAACAGCAGATGGATCTTGTCGGTATCGAGTTCGCGCGAGAGTTCGTCGCGGAAGTTGAGCAGCTGCGCCTCGATGGACACATCGGCGACATGCGCGCTGACCCGCGCGCCCTGCGGCACGCCGTCGGCCTCGCAGAGCCGCTTGGTCTCGGCCATGTTCTTTGCGGACACGTCGCACATGGCGACGCTGCACCCTTCGGCGACAAGCTGGCGGACCAGTTCGCGGCCCATGCCCGTGCCGCCGCCCGTGACGACGGCGATCTTCCCGGCGAAATCCTTCATGCGTGCGCTCCCGACTTCTTGTTTCGGACAGAAAGACCCCACCGGCCATGCCGAGGCAAGCGCTGCGCGCACGGCACGCCTCATACGCGAGTACGGATCGACGGCGCAGGCGCCGTTTGCTAAGCGGACGTGCGGGTCCGAGGGGTCGGGCCGCGGGGAGTCGGATATGAAGCGCTGGGCGGGAAACCTTCTGGGCGCGGCGCTGGTTCTGGCGGGGTTTCATGCCTCCGCCGTGGCCCAGGCGCCCGAACCAACCGCTACGACCAAGGCCGTCGCTGAGGCGCCGGCAGACCTCGAACCCTTCGTCGATGGCGTAGTGCAGACTGCGATGCGCGCCGAGCGGATCGCGGGCGTCGGCGTGGTCGTGGTCCGTGACGGACGCGTGGTGCTGCTGAAAGGATATGGCGTCGCCGACGAGAACGGCCGCCGCGTCGATCCCGAGCGCACGCTGTTCCGCATCGCCTCGATCTCCAAGACCTTCACCTGGATCGCGCTGATGCAGCTCGTCGAGGCGGGCAAGGTCGATCTGGAGAAGCCCGCGAACGATTACCTGCCCGCGCAGCTTCGCATCCCGGATGAAGGCTTTGCCCAGCCCGTTCTGGTGCGCCATCTCATGACCCACTCCGCCGGCTTCGAGGACATCGTCGCCGGGCACCTTTTCATTCCCGATCCCGCGCTGGGCCTGCCGCTGATCGATGCGCTCGCGCGTCATCGCCCCCATCGCGTGCGCCCGCCGGGCGCCGCAAGCGTCTACTCGAACTACGGCACGGCGCTCGCCGGCGCGATCGTGCAGAATGTGTCGGGGCAGCCGTTCGAGGATCGCATCGAAACCAGGATCCTGACGCCGCTCGGCCTGCAGAGCACGACGTTCCGCGAGCCTTATCCGCTGGCGCTCGTGCAAGGCCGCGGCCTGCCGTCACCGATGTCGCCCGCGCTTGCGGCGGATGTCTCTGAGGGCTTCCGCTGGTCTGGCGGCGCATTCATGAAGCAGCCCTTCGAGTATGTGGTCCAGTTCGCGCCCGCCGGCGCCGGCTCCACCACGCCTGCGGACATGGGGCGATACCTCATCGCGCTCATGTCCGGCGGACAGGGCGTGCTGCGTCCGGAAACCGTCGCGCTGTTCGCGCGGGAAACGCCGCTCTTCGCCAATGCGCCGGGCGTCAACGGCGTCGCCTACGGCATGCTGCAGAGCCATTCGCGCGGCGGCTGGCGCGGGTGGGGCCACGGCGGCGACACGCTGCGCTTCCATTCGGAACTGGCGATCTACCCAGACCTCAGGCTCGGCGTGTTCGTCGCCACCAACACGACAACGGGCGGCAAGCTCCGCGACTTCCTGCCCGGCGCGATCGCTGATCGCATCGGCGGCGCCAATGTCGCTGCAACTCCGGCGCCTGCGACACGGAAAACCCGACCCGAAGCGCTGCATCGTTTCGCTGGCTCGTACTTCGTGGACCGCCGCGCCTACACAAGCGCCGAACGCGCCTTCTGCCTGATCAACTGCACGGTGGGCGTCTCGGTCGCCGACAATGGCGAGCTCGTTCTCGAGAACGGCGCCGGCGCCGCGCGCCTGTCGCCGCTCGATGCCGTCGAACAGAACGGCGCCATCGTCCACCGGTTTCGCAACACGGACACCGGCGAAACCGTCGCGTTCGTCGAACAGGATGGGCGCATCACGCGTTATCTGAGCGCCGGCGGCGTGAACCGCGCGACGCGCGTGAGCCTTTTCGCCGCGCCCGACGGGTTCTTCGCAATCCTTCTGCTGGGGCTCCTCGCGTCGCTGGCCGCCGTCATCTCCGGCATATCGCGCCTTCTGGCGCCGACACAGCCGCGCGCGCGGGCGCGCCTTGTCGGCGTGCTCATGCCCGCGACGGGCGCGGCCTGGCTCATCGCGCTGACGTTCTACGGCCTCTATTTCCAGCGCGCCGCGCAGGACGAATGGGTCGTGTTCGCCGACTGGCCGGGAGAGTTCGCCATCGGCGCCTGGACCGGCGCGGCGGCGGCGGTGCTGACGGCGCTCTCGGCGCTGGCCGTCGCCTTCGCATGGCTCAAGGCGAACTGGTCGGTCTGGCGGCGCACGCGGATCGTGGCGACGCTCATGGCGCTCATCGCGCTTGGCGTGATGCTCAACGCCTGGAACATGATCGGTCCCCGCCTCTAGAGACCGCCTTTGGGGGCCGCGATTCATGGCCGCGTTGGACGGCGCGTGCGTGCGTGCTAGAGCGCGCGGGTTCGACGCATCCAGGACGAGACCCAGGAAAAGCCAATGACCAAGCGCACCGAAACCGATACCTTCGGCCCCATCGACGTCGATGCCGACAAGTATTGGGGCGCACAGGCGCAGCGCTCGCTCGGCAACTTCAAGATCGGCGAAGAGAAGATGCCGAGGCCGCTCGTGCGCGCGCTCGGCATCGTCAAGCGCGCCGCCGCCGAAACGAACATGGAACTCGGCCGCCTCGACAAGACGATCGGCGAAGCCATCGTCAAGGCCGCGCAGGAGGTCATCGACGGCAAGCTCGACGGCCACTTCCCGCTCAGCATCTGGCAGACGGGCTCCGGCACGCAGACCAACATGAACGCCAACGAGGTGATCTCGAACCGCGCGATCGAGATGCTCGGCGGCGTGATGGGCTCCAAGAAGCCCGTGCACCCGAACGACCACGTCAACATGAGCCAGTCGTCGAACGACGTGTTCCCGACCGCCATGCACATCGCGGCGGCGGAATTCCTCGTGCGCGAGACGCTGCCGGGCCTCACGAAACTCTCCGCTGGCCTCACCGCCAAGCAGGAAGCGTTCGCCGACATCATCAAGATCGGCCGCACGCATACCCAAGACGCGACGCCCCTCACGCTCGGCCAGGAGTTTTCCGGCTACGCGCACGCCGTCGAGAACGGCATCCGCCGCATCGAGGAATCGATGATCGACCTCTACGAACTCGCGCAGGGCGGCACGGCCGTCGGCACCGGCCTCAATGCGCCGGTCGGGTTCGCTGAAATGTTTGCGACGAACGTGGCGAAGATCACCCACCTGCCCTTCGTGACCGCGCCGAACAAGTTCGAGGCGCTGGCCTCGCACGGCGCGCTCGCGTTCGCGCACGGCGCGTTGAACGCGGTGGCGATGGATCTCTTCAAGATCGCCAACGACATCCGCTTTCTCGGTTCCGGCCCGCGCTCGGGTCTCGGCGAGCTTTCGCTGCCGGAGAACGAGCCGGGCTCCTCGATCATGCCCGGCAAGGTGAACCCGACGCAGTCGGAAGCGCTGACGATGGTCTGCGCGCAGGTGCTGGGCAATCAGGCGACGATTGGTTTCGCCGCGAGCCAGGGGCACTTCGAACTCAACGTGTTCAAGCCCGTTGTGATCTACAACTTCATCCAGTCCGCCCGCCTCATCGGCGACGCCGCCGTGAGCTTCAACGACAACTGCGTCGCCGGCATCGAGGCGCGCGAGGACAACATCAAGGCGGCGCTGGAAAAGAGCCTCATGCTCGTCACCGCCCTCGCGCCGAAGATCGGCTACGACAACGCGGCGAAAATCGCCAAGACCGCGCACAAGAACGGCACGACGCTCCGCGAGGAAGCGGTGGGCGGCGGTTACGTCACCGCCGAAGAGTTCGATGCGGCGGTGCGGCCAGAGCAAATGATTGCGCCAGGGTGAAAAAATGACGCTTTGGGTGGTTCGAGCGGGTAAACAAGGCGAGCGCGAAGCGATCGCGATAGAGAATAATTGCGTGCTCGCGGGTTGGGTGGAGTTCTCAAAAGATCTGAGCAGCCTTGGAGACCTACAAGCGCTCAGAAACGCGCTCTCAGAAACCTACGCCGGCGAGATCAAGTCCAATGTGATTTCGAATTGGGCGGGGCAACTAGACGCGTTTCGTTCCGCCATGAAAATTGGGGATATCGTGGTGATGCCCCGCAAGGGTCAACCCTTTCTCTCGATCGGCGAAATCGCAGGGAACTACGAGTTCGATTTGTCGGCACCGCCCGGCGCAATGCACCGGCGGAAAGTACGCTGGCTGGACCTGTCCTTTCCGAGAAATTCGCTGGACCAAGACATACTATACTCATTCGGAAGTCTGCTGACCGTATTCCGGCCACGCGCCCCCCAGGTTGAAGATCGAGTACGCGGCGCTCTCAAGGGAAAAACTGCGCAGGTCGGCCCAGAATCTCAAGCAGAGGATCCATCAATTGTTGATCTGGAGTCTCTTGGAAGAGACCAAATTGTAGAAGTTATTTCCCGCCGCTATATGGGACATGGCTTGGCGGTACTGGTCGATGAAATTCTCATCGCAGACGGCTTTTCTACCCGGCGTTCGCCGCCCGGCGCGGACGGTGGCGTCGATATACTCGCAGGCAAGGGTGCGCTCGGCCTTGAGGCGCCGACTATCGCGGTGCAGGTAAAATCGGGATCGCGACCAACTGACGCCGCCACAGTCCGAGAACTGCAGGGAGTCATTAGTCGATTCGGCGCTGATTATGGGTTGTTCGTTTCCTGGGCGGGATACACTCCAGCTGCAGAACGCGAAGCTGTCCGCGATTTTTACAAAGTCCGGCTGTGGAGCGGGAAGGAACTAATCGACGCGCTTCTGGATCGGTATGATCGATTGTCGCCAGCTTTCCGTGCCGAGCTACCACTAAAGCAGGTTTGGGCCGTCGTTTCAGACCAACAAGAAGAGTAGTCGACTCCTACCTCGCCAAAACCTTCTTCTCCTTCGCGATCCACGTCGCAAAACTCGGCCGCGCGTGCATCTTCTCCACGAACGCCGCGAGCTTCGGGTGCGTGACCGCGTCCGGCGTGATGCCGACATGGAGCAGGTTCACGAACGGGCTCGCCACCGCGATGTCGGCGAGTGTCAGCCGGTCCTCGACCAGCCAGCCGGACGCGGGCAGCACCGTCTCGATGTAGTCGAGCGCCGGCGGCAGCGCTTCCTTCTCCGCCTTGTCCGCCGCCGCGAGATCGCCTTCGCGACCGAGGAATTTCGGCGCCACCACGCGATTGAAGAAGATCGCGCCGCCCGCGGCGGTCAGGATCGTGTCGGCGTATTCCTCGAACCAGACCGTGCGCGCGCGCGCCTTCGGCGCCGTCGGCACCAGGTTCGGCTCGGGATGCAGCGCTTCGAGATAGGCGACGATCGCCGTGGAGTCCGAGATCGCGAAATCGTCGTGCTTGAAGCCGGGAATTTTCCCGAACGGGCTCGCCGCCAGAAAATCCGGATCCTTCGAGCCGAGGCCGACCTGCTTCAGCTCCAGCGCGATCCCCTTCTCCGCCCCATACGCCAGAACCTTGCGGACGAACGGCGAAATGGACGAGCCGTAGACAATCATCGACATCTCCCCAACCGGTGACGCAGACAGTCGATCCGCCGCGCAGTTTGGGCTAGGAAGTGGCGCCTGCCACCCCCACGGTCAACGGCGCCGGAGAAACGCCATGCTCACGCTCTATCACGCGCCGCAGTCGCGCTCATCCCGGATCATCTGGTTGCTGGAGGAACTCGGCGCCCCCTACGAGATCAGGCTCACAAGCATTCCGCGCCGCGACGGCAGCGGCGGTCCCGACCCGGCCAATCCGCACCCGGACAAGAAGGTGCCGGCCATCGTCGACAACGGCGTGCTGGTGACGGAGTCGATCGCCATCGCCATCTATCTCGGCGACGCCTTCCCCGACGCCGGCATCGCGCCGAAGATCGGCGACCCGTTGCGCGGCCCTTACCTGGAGTGGCTCGCCTACTATGCCGGCGTCATTGAGCCTGTGATGGTGGCTGGCTTCGGCGGCTTTGCGGACAATCCCGCCGTGCTCGCCACATGGCGCACCAGCGCGGACGTGCACGCGCGCATTTCGGCGGCGCTTGCGAAGGGGCCCTACATTCTCGGCGATCGCTTCACAGCGGCGGACGTGATCATCGGCAGCGTCGGCCAGTGGATGCGTTCCGCACTGCCGCCCGGACAAGTCGTCGATGACTATCTGAAACGCATCGGCGAACGCCCCGCCGCGCAACGCGCCAATGCCAAGGACAACGGATGAACGGCCAACCACCTCGCGGTCCGCTGTCCGGCATTCGCGTGCTCGATCTCTCACGCGTGCTCGCCGGCCCCTATTGCACGACGCAACTCTACGAACTCGGCGCCGAAGTGCTGAAGGTTGAACAGCCCGGCCACGGCGACGACACGCGGGCGTTTCCGCCGTTCCTCAATGGCGAAAGCGTTTATTTCGCGAGCATCAATCGCGGCAAGCGTTCGATTGCGCTCGATCTGCGCGTGGAGAACGACCGCAAGGTGTTCGACGCGCTGCTGGCGAAGGCCGACGTGCTCGTCGAGAACTTCCGCCCCGGCGTGATGGAGGCGCTTGGCTACGGCTGGGAGACCGTGCACGCGAAACACCCTGCGCTGATCTACGCGGCGATCTCCGGCTTCGGACAGACCGGACCGTATCGTGATCTGCCCGCCTACGATCTCGTCGTGCAGGCGCTCGGCGGCATGATCTCCATCAATGGCCCGGAAGGCGGAACGCCAGTGCGGCTCGGCATTTCTCTGGCCGATCTCGGCGCGGGACTGTTTGCGGCGCTCGGCGTTACGGCCGCACTGTTCGATCGCAAAACGAGCGGCGTGGGACGCCTCGTCGACATCGCCATGCTCGACTGCCAGACGTTGCTGCTCGAGAGCGCGCTGGTGCGCCAGTTCGCGAGCGGCGAAACCCAGAAGCCCACGGGGTCGCGCCATCCGGTCATCACGCCGTTCGACGTGTTCCAGACACTGGACGGGCCCATCGCCATCGCGTGCGCCAACGATCATCTCTTCGCCACGCTCGCCGCAGCGATCGACCGTCCCGGCCTCGCGACGGACGAACGTTTCGCCTCGCTGTTTGCGCGGTACGCCAATCATGTCGCGCTCAAGGGCGAGCTTGAATCTGCGCTCTCGCAAAAATCCGCAACGGCGTGGATCGAGAGTCTGCAGGCCGCCGGCGTGCCCTGCGCGCCGGTGCAGGACATGGCCGCGGTCATCAAGGATCCCCAGCTCCTCGCCCGCAACATGTTCGTCGAGGTGGACGATCCGGAGATGGGCAAGCTGAAGATGTCGGGCAACGCCGTGAAGATTTCGGGCTTTCCCGATTCCGCGACGCGCCCGCCTGCGCCCAATCTCGACGAAGCGCGCGCAGACGTTCTCGCCGAACTCGGCGAAGCACCCGAAGGCCCGCGCGATCGCACGCGCGAGGGACCGAAGCAACCAGTGTGGTGAGGCGCGCATGGCCGATATCGTGAACCTGCGGCAGGTCCGCAAGAGCAAGGCGCGAAAGGAAAAGGCGAAAGACGCCGACGCCAGCCGCGCCGCACACGGACGCGAGAAATCCGAGAAGGCGCTGACGAAGGCGCAGAAGGAAAAAGCCGCGCGCGATCTCGACGCGCGCAAGATCAATCAGGACCGCAATTCTTCCGACAACTGATTGCCTTTCCAGAAGCCCGCCTTCACGGGGCCGGTCGCCGTCGCCTCGACGCCATAGCCTTCGCGCACGCCCGCAGCGAAAGCGCCGCGATAGAACATGCCGTCCGGTTTGCGCAGTTCGCCAAACCCGTCGGGCGCGCCGTTGCGGACGTCGCCGCGATAGATCGAGCCGTCCTCGTAGACGATGCGCGCGACGCCCGTGGGCGAGTCTGCGCGATAGTCGCCGAAGTAGCTTGGCCCGCTGCAGTCGGCGCGTTGGCAGTCCGCGCCCGGCCCGCTGCGCACGCCGCCGACGAAGAAGCCCGCGCCGAATGCTGTATTGCCGCCGTGCAGGGAGCCTGTTCCCTCCGGTGCGCCTTCGAGCACTTCGCCACGGAACACCAGGCCGTTCGGCAGCGTCGCGGTCTTGCCGTCGCGCGTCGCACGCGCGCGCGCGACGACGGCTTCCGCTTCAACGACGACGCCATCGGCCCGCGCCATCGATGTGATCGCCGCGGCGACCGCTGCATCGACATCCGCCGCGATATCCTCGCGCACTGTCCTTGAAACATCGGCTTTCTGCGGCGGCGCGCGCTTGGGCAGCGCGGGCGCCAACGCAACGAACAGGCTGCCCAGCACCGCCGCGCCCACCGCGCCGAACACGATGCCGAGCGCGAGACGCTCATCGGCGCGCGGCCTGGGGCCCTGCTCGTGACTGCTCATTGCGACCATGCTCTTTCGTTCAACGCCCCGGGACGCTACCGCTAGTCGCCGCGTCGCTCCAGACGCCTCGAGCAGTCGATGCCCGGACTTCACAAACGCTCCCTCGTCCTCGCCGGGCACCGCACCTCGCTCGCGCTCGAACCCGAATTCTGGGCGACCCTCGAACAGGCTGCGACGCAGCGGGACATCTCCCTCGCCGCGCTCGTCGCGGAGATTGATCGCGCGCGGGGCGACGCCTCTCCGGACCGGCTGCTCGCCTCGGCGTGCCGCGTCTTTGCGCTGGCGTGGACGCGCGACTATTGCGGGCCGACGTAGGCGTCGTTGTTGAACCGTCCCGCGTTCAGCACCTGCTGGTTCGCGCCGTAGTGCACGCCGAGCCCGTTGCGGAAATACTGTGACTGATTGCCTTGCCCGACCGAACGATACTGACCCTCATAGACTTCGCCGTTGGCGTAACGGAAGACGCCGATCCCGTCGGTGCCAGAACCGTCCATCGCGCCGTCTTCCTGCCCGTCGAGGCCGAGGCGATCGGGAATGAAGCCACTGCCCAGGAAGGTGGCGCGCCCGCTCGCGACCGCGTAGCGGCCCGTCGCCCATCCCCCGCCCTGCACGTTCGTCGTGCCGTTGAGCGCGATGGTCCCGCCATTGGCCTGGGTGACCTGCATGAGCCCGGCGAACTGCGACCCGTTGGACATCGCGATGCTGACCGGCGCGGCCTGCCCCGCCTGCAGCAATGCGAGATCGCCGGCGACGGCGCCCATCGGCCCCTGGCTCGTTCCATAGCGGCCGTCGCCCTGGATCGCGGCGTTCGCGGCCTGCTGTCCGGCGGCGGCGTTGCGGTTGGCCTCTTCAAAGGCAGCCTTCGCCGCAACCTGCGCGGCGCGCGCCTTCTGCACCATATCGGCGACAGCGGGCGAGAACGACTGCGCGCCCGGCGCAACGCCGCCGACGTAGGGCGCCGGCGCGATGCCGGGCGCTGACGGCGTTCCACCGCTCCCGAGCACCGCCAGCACGCCGACGACGCCGATGAGCGCGATGCCGCCGACCGCCCACCAGCGGCGATTTCCGCCCCCGGATGCGACAGGCGCGGCGGACGCGACGGGCGCGGCGTGTCCGCCGGCCTGCGCAGCGTTCCAGCCAGAGGTCGCCGGCTTCTTCAGCGGCGGCGCGGAGGCCTGCCCAGGGGCCTGTCCGGGGGCCTGTCCGGGGGCCTGTCCGGGGGCCTGCCCGGTCGGCGCTGCCCCGACCGCGCGCTGGATGCCTTCCAGCAGCAGCTTCCAGTGCGGATTGTCGGCCTCGCCGTTCCAGCTCGCGAGGTTCGCCGCCTGGATCTCGCCGAAGCCGAACGGCGGCGCGCAGTCCTCCACCATCACCGGGATGAGCTTGCCCTTGTCGCGCGCGAGCCGCGCCTCCTCCCGGACCCATTGCGAGGCAGTGGAGGTCTTCGACCACAGCACGAGCGACGCCTTCGACTGCGAGAGCTTCTCGGCGAGAAAATCCGCCCAGCTCACGCCCGGGGGAATCTCGATGTCCCAGAATACGTTGTAACCGGCGTTGGTGAGCGCCGTGGCGATCTGCTCGGCCTTGGCGCGATCTTCGCGCGCATAGGAAAGGAAGACGTCAGCCATGGTCATATCCGGGGTCTGGAGGCGGACCGACTCTGCCCGCGATTCCCGGGCGGCGCCAGTCTTGACAGGGGTGGGGATGAAGTCCGGAGCACGAGTGGTGGAGACAAGGACCGCCGGCGCCCTCGCCGGCATACGCCGGCGCCGCCAGACTCCGTGAAATCTCGCGTGGCTCCAACACTGAATGCCGGCGGGGGCGCCGGCGGTCCTACTCGCCCACATCATGACGTGTTCGGAGCGTCGACGCCCTCGTCGACGTAAGTGTTCGACGCGCGCACAGCGGCGGGGGCGCCGACGCTCCGGGTGATGATCAGCCGCCCCGTCGAGACGCCCTTCGGCACGCGGGCGATCGCGCGTGTGACGATCCGTTCCAGATCATCCAGCGCGCGGCGCATCGCAGTGAAGCTCTTCAGCGCAATCCCGCGCGTGTAGAGCCGCACCATGTCGAGGCGTCGCTGCACATACCGGAATCCGCGCGGCGTCGACGGCGGCCGCATCCAGCGTCGGCGCGTGTCCTCTTTCCTGAACCGCATCCGCGCGCACATCATCAGGAAGATGAGTTCACGCAGCTCCCGGCGCGCTTCGACGCGATGCCTGTTCAGTGCAATGCGTCCCTCACGAAACCCGATCGCCTCCACCAGCCAGACAGCAATCTCCAGCAGCCAGAGCCTGAGGCTCTGGGCGTGTGCTTTGAGATCGGTGCGTGTGACGGGTGAAAAGATCTGCATGTGCTCCGTCCTGGCCAACCGGCCGTTGAAAACGGAGCGATGATCTCATGGCCAGGAGTCCGGTCGGATAGATTCACATGCGTTTGTTGGCGCGCATGGGTCAGAGCGGAAAACGGTGGGGGGACGCGCGCAATCTGTCCCCCTATTTTCGGGCTCGATCGGCTCTCCCTCCCCTCAATGGGGAGGGTGGCGCGACGCAGTCGCGACGGGTGGGGTCCGGGCGTGATCGATGCGGCGTAGCGCATGAGGCGATGAACGATCAGCGCCAACAGCACGCATCGCTCCGCCATCTCGCGCGCACCCCACCCCCGCCGCTCACGCGGCGGACCCTCCCCATCGAGGGGAGGGAAAGGCACGGTGTTCCGACGCGCAACACCTCGCCCCCGCGAGGGTGAGAGGTCGAGCGCAGCGAGGGTGAGGGGGCGTTGCGCAGGACGAAGCGCGACGCCAAAAGCGATCGCCGCGCCCAACTCCACAACATTCCGTCATTCCGGGGCGCGCGAAGCGCGAACCCGGAACCCAGGGGACTGGACTCAACCGTCCACAACCCTCCATCCGCGCAAGCCAATGGAATCAAGAGCATTCTATCGCGCCCGGTCCCCTGGGTTCCGGGCTCGGCCTCCGGCCGCCCCGGAATGACAGAGCCTTGTTGGATTGAGCGGAACCCTGCGGCATATCTGCCTTTCGCCGAAGACCGTCATTCAACTTTGAGGGGCTCTCTGCGCCAAAGACACTCGCTTATGGTTTTCTTCGCCGTGTCCAGCGCGGCGGTGAGTTGAGAAACTGGCACGAACCATTCGAGATGCGCTTCCATATCGTCTAGCGTCTCGACCGCGAACACATGAACCCGTACGAGTTCATTCTCAGGCGCTTCAATGGAAATTTGATAGCACTCGCCCTGCGGGCTTGAGAGATAGCAAAACCGCGCCTCGGCGTCCGCCCATTCAAGGAACAGCGCTTTAACGTTCGCATCGGTCCATTCTCGAATGGTCTGATCAACGGCAGAGTAAAACATGCGTCAGAACCTATCCGAAAATCGGAACATCTCAAATGGGCCAGTAGCGGGCCAATTCAACAACCCGACGCCAAACACTGTCAACAGCACCCTACTCCGCCGCAATCATATCCCCCTGCGCCAGCGCGTGCAGGCGCGCGTACAGTCCGTCGTTCTGCACCAGCTCCGCGTGCCTGCCCTGCTCGACGATGCGCCCGCGCTCGAACACGAGGATGCGGTCCGCGCTGCGGATGGTGGAGAGGCGGTGGGCGATGACGATGGTGGTGCGGCCCTGCTTGAGCTCGGCCATCGCCGCCTGCACGTCGCGCTCCGTCTCCGTGTCGAGCGAGCTTGTGGCCTCGTCGAGAATGAGGATCGGGGCATCCGCGAGGAACGCGCGCGCAAGCGCCACCCGCTGGCGTTCGCCGCCCGAGAGCTTCACGCCCCGTTCACCCACTTCGGTCTCGTAGCCCTTCGGCAGTTTGAGAATGAAGTCGTGCGCGCGGGCGCGCTTCGCCGCGTCCTCGATTTCTTCCATCGTCGCATCGGGCCGCGCGTAGGCGATGTTTTCGCGCAGCGAGCGGTGAAAGAGCGCGGGGTCCTGCGGCACGGTGGCGATGCGCTGGCGCAGGCTCGCCTGCTTCACCGCGCGCACATCCTGTCCGTCGATGCGGATGGCGCCCGCATCGACATCGTAGAGGCGCTGCACGAGCTTCACGAACGTGGACTTGCCCGCGCCCGTGGGACCGACGAGGGCTACCGTCTCGCCCGGCGCAATGACGAGCGAGAAATCGCGGTAGAGCGGCGCGTCCTGGTTGCGGTAGCCGAAGGCGACGTTCTCGAAGCGGATCTCGCCTTTCGCAGGAGCGAACGCTCCCGCATCCGGCGCATCGACGATGTCGGCGGCCTGCGACCGGTAGGCGACGACGTCTGCGATGTCGGCGACGCCTTTCTGCAACATGCGGATGTTCTCGCCCAGCGTGCGCAGATAGCCGGACACGAGGAAGTAGGACGTGACGGCGAAGGCCGCATCGCCCGACGTCGCGCGCCCGCGCGACCATTCCATCACCACGAGGCCCACAAGTCCCGCCTGGAACACGAACAGCAATATGTTCTGCAAAATCCACGCATTGGTTGACTTGAGCCAGAGCCGTTCGGCCTTCCAGCGCCAGTCTTCGGCGATGCCCTCGAGACGCGCCTGCTCACGCGATTCCGCGCCGAACGCCTTCACCGCCGCGTTCGAGCCCACCGCATCCGCGAGCGACGCGCCGATGGCGGTGTCGGCGGCGTTGGTGCGCGTGTAGTCCTCGGCGAGATAATATCGCGCGGTGACGTAGTTGAGGACGAGCATGAGCGCGATCGTCACCGCCACGAACAGCCCGATCATCGGCCATTTGGTGAAGATGATCGCGGTGATGCCGAGGAGCACGATGCTCGCCGGCAGCACGAACCACACGATGGTGTCGGAGATCGTGTCGTAGGCGTTCATCGCGCGGCTGACGCGGCGCACGGTGGCGCCGGCGAAGTTGTTGGCGTGCCAGTCGGCGGAGAAGCGCTGCACGTCCCTGAAGCCGTCGGCGACGATGGCCTTCATGTTGCGCGAGGCGATGGGAATCCAGAACCGCACCGAGATGTTGCGGAACATGTAGAGCCCGAGCGCCACGCCCGCGAACAGCGCGTAGGCTTCCCAGACCTTCGGCGCATTGGCGATGCGGTCGCCCGACAGCGCCTCGATGAGCCGCGAGGAGAAGATCGGCAGCATGAGGTCGCACGCGACCGCCGCCAGATAGAGCGTGAAGAACGCCCAGAGCCAGACGGGATACGCCGTCCAGCGCGACCAGATGTAGCTGACGATGTCGGCGAGCGGCGCCTTGAGCGGGCCGTTCTCGTCGTCGAAATCCTGTGTGTCGGTCATGTCATAACCGTTAAAGAATGGGTCGTTGAAACGGACGGACTGCGCCGTGCGTGGCGCAGGCGGACGAGCGGTCCGCGATCCAGTCCTGATTGCAGTGGTTCCGCGCGCGGGCCGATCGAAACTGATCAGCACAAGCCGGAGCATTTGGGCGCGACAGGAGGGTTCGACATGTCCGCCGGCTTCGCCAGCTTTTCTGTCTCGGCGTCCTGTCAGGGCGCCGAAGGGCTCACGGTCTCGTCATGGATGCGCGCGCTCTCCCGGTTGAATGAGCAGCGTCCATAGCGCGCGAGGCGACTTGCGTCCAGCGGCAAGCCTTGCTCCAACACGCGCGTGACGACTTTGAAACCTGCCGATGCGCTCGCGCAACACTGGACCGACCGCCTGCCTGCGGCGTTGAAGCCGTTCGCGCAACTCTCGCGCCTCGATCGCCCGATCGGCTGGCAGCTGCTGTTTCTCCCCTGCCTGATGGGCATTGCGCTTGCGGAAACGCAGGAGGGATTCTGGCTTGAGGACGGCTGGCTCGCGCTGCGGCTGCTGATCGGCGCGATCGCCATGCGCGGCGCGGGCTGCACGTGGAACGACATTCTCGACCGCAAGATCGACGCGGAGGTCGCGCGCACGCGCTCGCGGCCGATCCCGTCGGGGCGCGTGTCTGTGCGCGGCGCGATTTCGTGGATGGCCGCGCAGTGCGGCGTGGGATTGCTGGTGCTGCTGTCGCTGCCGACCGTGGCGCAGTGGACCGCGCTCGCGGCGATCCCGCTCGTTGCGCTCTATCCGCTGATGAAGCGCGTCACGTGGTGGCCGCAGGCGTGGCTGGGGCTTTGTTTCTCGTGGGGTGCGCTGGTCGCAAGCGCTGCGGTGCGTGGGACCATCACGGCGGACGCGATTGCGCTCTACGCCGGCTGCATCGCGTGGACCATCGCCTACGACACCATCTACGCGCTGCAGGACGTGGAGGACGACGCGCTCGTCGGCGTGCGCTCCACCGCGCGGCTGTTCGGCGCGCGGTGGCGGGACTGGACTTTGGGATTCTATGTCACGGCGCTGGTTCTATGGGCCGTCGCTGCGGCGCTCGCGGGATCGCTTCTCGTCACGGGCGTGGGCCTTGGCGTGATCGGCGCGACGCTGATCTGGCGCGCGGTGGCGGACGTCGATGAAGCGGACACCGCCACGGCGCTGAAGGCCTTCAAGGCGAACGCGGTGATCGGTCTTGCGGTGGCAGGCGCGTTCGCGCTTGCGGGCGCATGGCGCACGGTCGGCCCCTTCCTGGGCGCACCATGAAACGCGGCGTGGCGGAGAAATTCTTCTTGGGGATTGTGAAGGTCTCGCGCGCTACGCGCCGCACGCGTCCAGCACCCAGAGCCCCATTTCACCGAATGCGGACCCCCGGGTGAACCAGGTCACGCCGAGACAGACGGCCGCGACATCGCCGTCCTTGCGCGTGACGCAGAGCCCTGCTTCGCGCCAGCGTCCATCGCCGTCAGCGAATTCGTGCGCGGCGATCTCGTCGCCATCGCCGTCCACAAAGCACATCATCACGACCGGCTGTCCGATGCATTCGTACGCACAGTAGCATGTGAGAACCTCGAACGCGGCGTTTACATAGCCGATGCGCGGGCCGGACGCCCCGGCTTCCGCGTGCCCGCCGGTGATCATCACCGCCGCTGGCGAAGCATCCGCGAGCGACTTGACCGCCTCAAGAATCCTCATGCGACGCTCCGGGAACGACTGCGCGGACAGGCCGCCGAACTTCACGTCCATACAGGCGTCGAAACGGCCAGGTCCGGGTCACGATCAACCGAACAGGCGCGATGATTCCCGGGCGACGACGCCGTAACACTCGCATGCAACCGCCTCGAGGCCGTCCCTGTTCACGACCTCGATGCTGCCGTGCCGGTATCTGATGAGCCCTGCGTTCTGCAGTACAGCAGCCGTGAGCGAGACCTGCTGGCGACGCACGCCGAGCATCATGGAGAGAAATTCCTGCGTCAGCGGGATCGGCTGGATGCGGAACTTGTCCACCACCATCAGCAGCCAGCGCGCCAGGCGCTGTTCGGTGTCATGACGGCCGTTGCACGCTGCGGTCTGCGACACCTGGACCTGCATCGCCTGCGCGTAACGCAGCAACACGCCCCGCGCGCCGACACGCTCGTCGAAAATCTGCTTGAGAACGGCCCCGTCGATCTGCAGCGCCATGCCCGGCAGCTGGACCATCGCTTCGCCGGGCGACTGCCCCGCGCCAAGAACGACCGGAAGCCCGACAAAGCCGTCAAAACCGATGACGCCCATCTCCATCGGATCGCCCTCGTCGAGCACGGCGACAATGGAGACCATGCCGGATTCGACGAAGTAGCAGTCTTTGATGCGAACGTCCGGCGCGTGCAGCGTCTGGCGAAGCCTCAGCTCAACCGCCGCAGACTGCGCGAAGATCGCCGCCGCATCGTCGGGCGGCATCGCCTTGAGAAGTCTGTTGACCCATGGGGCCGACACGGGGTCCGACACGCACCGCTCCCTCTGTCCGGGAGCACGCGCCTCTCTCAGCCAGTGACGTCGGGAGACGTCTCCAGTTGCGCATCTACCCTCTCAATCCGGACGATCGTCAACGACCACCGCCAGCCCGGGCGCCCAGCGTGCGAGCGTCGAACGTTTCGCCCATATCGGGAACCGTTCGGGCGGTCTGTCCGATAACAGGCCGACCAGGGATTATTCCCACCGGCGCCGATCGCTGCGAGACTGACCCTTTTTGGGTCAATAAGCGTCAACTCAGGGAGCGGACGCGGAGGGGAGATCGCGGACGGCGTTCAGAGTTTGTCCTGCGTCCTGGTGTCGAAGTCGCCAGCGTCATGACGCTCAAGAAGCTGGCTTGAAGGCTCGCCGTAGACGCGGTTGACCATGCGGCCGCGCTTCACGGCGGGCCGTTCGGCGATCGCGTCGGCCCAGCGGATGACGTTCTTGTATTCGTGGACCGAAAGAAATTCTGCGGCCTCGTAGAGCACGCCTTTCGCCATCGCCCCGTACCACGACCAGATCGCCATGTCGGCGATGGTGTACTCGTTCCCGGCGATGAATTTGCTTTCCGCCAGCCTGCGGTCGAGCACGTCGAGTTGGCGCTTCACCTCCATGGCGAAGCGGTCGATGGCGTATTCGATCTTGAACGGCGCATACGCGTAGAAGTGGCCGAAGCCGCCGCCGAGATACGGCGCGGCGCCCATCTGCCAGAAGAGCCACGACATGCACTCGGCGCGCTTTGCGGGATCGGTCGGCAGGAACGCGCCGAACTTTTCCGCGAGATAGACGAGGATCGCGCCGGATTCGAACACGCGCGTGGGCGGGTTCGTGCTGCGATCAAGCAACGCGGGAATCTTCGAGTTCGGGTTGATCGCGACGAAGCCGCTGGAGAACTGATCGCCGCCGCCGATGTTGATGAGCCAGGCGTCATACTCGGCGCCTGCATGGCCGAGCGCCAGCAGCTCCTCGAGCATCACCGTGACCTTCACGCCGTTCGGCGTACCCAGCGAATAGAGCTGCAGCGGATGCTTGCCGACGGGCAGCTCCTTTTCATGGGTGGCGCCCGCGATCGGCCGGTTGATGTTGGCGAAGCGGCCGCCGCTCTCCTTGTTCCAGGTCCAGACCTTCGGCGGCGTGTAGGCGGGCGTATCGGACATGCGGCGGCTCCATGGATTTCGTGGTCTGGATATGTGGCGCCGCTCAATACGGTCAACCACGGTCGGGCGTTACACGCCCAGCAGCTTCATCGCGAACAGCACCCACATGGCGTTCAGCACGACGACGCTCGATGCAAACGCGACGAGGCGCAGCGGCACGTAGTTGAACGTCACGTGGACGAGGCTGTGCAGCACGCGCAACCCGACATAGACCCACGCAAGATGCACCTGCATCGGCGTCAGCGCGTCCGCAACGATGAGCGCAAGACACAGCACGTAGAACAGCACCGGCGTCTCGAGCAGGTTCGCGAGATTGCGGTTCGGCAGGCGCACGCGGTCAGGCACGCGATCGGACTCGCCGAGCGCGAAGTCGTTCGCCGTCACCTCCCGGCGCGCGGCGGCGATGAAGCGCAGGATCGGCACGAGCAGGAGGACGAAGAACGTCAGCCCCGCGAGCGCGCACATGGCGAGAAGAATGGACTGCTGCACCGCGCGCCTCCCCTGAGTATTCTTTGGGCGCCACCCTGCCCGCTGGAACCGCCTACTTCAATGCGCCTGCGAGCACCGCCGGATCGCCGTCGTTCGCATCCGGCGTTACGCCGATGAGCCCTGCGAGCAAGGGATAGACGTTGACGTTGTCGAACGTCGGCACGGTCGAGCCCGCGCGGAACGCCGGGCCGTGCGCGATGAACAGCGCCGCCATCTGCGGATCCTCGGGATCGTAGCCGTGCGCGCCGCCGCGGATCGGGTAGCGGCGCGGACTGCCGGTGGAGACCATCGTCCAGCCCGTGTCGGCGAGGCACACGACCGCGGGCACGCGACGGTGAGACCCGAAGTGGAGCCGCGCCGGCATCTCGCCGCGCTTCCAGCATTCCGCATGACCGTGGCGGCCGAGCAGCGGCGCGACCGCGCTTTCGGCCTGTCCCGCCGCGGGTTCGACGCCTGCGATGGGCCCCGGCGCCCAGACATAGCGCACCAGCGCGGGCGCGATGACGGCGTCGAGATCGACGACCCGCTCCACCGAAACCGGCGCCATGCCGTGATCAGCGACGACGACGATGTTGGCGTTCGCCAGGCCGCGCGCCGCGAGTCCGTCGACGAGTTTGCCCATCGCCGCATCGACTTCGTGCGCGGCGGCGTTGAGTTCCGGGCTGTCGGGCCCGCTGAGGTGGCCGGCGGTGTCGACGATGTCGAAATAGAGCGTGATGAAGCGCGGGCGCTCCGCGGGCGGCCGGTCGAGCCACGCGAGCACGCGGTCCACGCGCGCCGCGGACGGCATCGCCTGGTCAAACGTCAGCCAGTCATGCGGACGCGTCCCGCGGATTTCAACTTCCGAGCCCGGCCAGAACATCGTCGCGGTGCGCACGCCCTGTTTCTCCGCGCTGACCCACAGGGGGGCCGCGTCGTTCCACCAATAGGGCTGCGTATTCACCGCGCGATCGCCGAGCGTGAAGACGACGCCGGGATGGTCGGGATCGGTCATCACGTTGTTCACGATGCCGTGACGATCCGGACGCATGCCCGTCACCAGCGTGTAGTGGTTCGGGAAGGTCAGCGACGGAAAGGACGGGCGCATGCCCTGCGCACGCACGCCTTCGGCAGCGAGGCGTGACATGTTCGGCGTGACGCCGCGATCGAGGTAGTCCGGCCGGAACCCGTCGATGGCCACCAGGATCACCGGCGCAGGCGGGAGCGAAGCAGACGGCGGCGCTGTGGCGCAACCCGCCAGCAGCAGCATGCAGGAGAGGAGGAGACGGAGGATGTTCATGGCGGGGCCCTTGCGGATGTGAAGCTTTTCCGACGGCCTTAGGGCCTGTGCATGACGGTGTCACGACGAAGTCCGGAACCCTTGCCTGTCGGCGCGGAAAACGGTGCTATGTCATCCCATGCCCGCCGTTTCCCGCATCGACCCCAGAGCCGTTTTCACGCCCGAGGAATGGGCCGGGCTGACGCGTCGCTCATCCTGGATGGGGTTCGCGCTCGTGGCGCATGCCTGGGCGCTGATCATCGGCGCCGGCGCCATGTTCATCGCCTGGCCGAACCCCGTGACGTTCGCGCTGGCGGTGATGGTGATCGGCGCGCGCCAGCTCGGCCTTGCGATCCTGATGCACGACGGTGCGCACGGTGCGCTGCACCCGGATGCGAAGATCAACGAGTTCATCGGCGAATGGCTGTGCGCGGCGCCCGTGGGATCGAACCTGCAGACCTACCGCAAGTATCATCTCAAGCATCACCGCTATACCGAGCAACCGGAAGACCCCGACCTCATGCTTTCCAGGCCGTTCCCGATCACGCGCGGAAGCCTGTGGCGCAAGGTCGTGCGCGACATGACGGGCCAGACCTTCTTCCAGCAACGATTCGCGGGCCTCTTCGCGACGCCGAAATCCGGACAGAAGAAGGCGCTGTTCCTCAACGAGACGCGCAAGCGCTTCTTCGCGTTCAATGCACTGTTGCTGCTGGCGCTTTCTCTCGCGGGATACTGGTGGGCGTTCTTCGTGTTGTGGCTTCTGCCGATGGCGACGTGGATGCAGCTCATCCTGCGCATCCGCAACATCGGCGAACACGCCGTCGTGCACGCGACCGATGATCCCTTCCACCATGCGCGCACCACGCTCGCCAATCCCGTCGAGCGCCTGCTGCTGGCGCCCTACTGGGTGCATTTCCACGCCGAGCATCACCTCTTCATGCACGTGCCCTGCTGGAACCTTGAAAAGGCGCACCGGCTGCTGATGGAAAAAGGTTACGGCCCCCGCATGGTGCTGAGCGACGGCTACAGCGACGTGCTCGCGCTCGCGGCGACGGCGTAGAAGGCCCCCATGCTCACCGACGTCCCCGCCTTCATCCGCACGAACACGCGCATCAATGCGCCGCCGCATGTGCCTGAGCTGAAACTTCATCTCGCCGACGACGCGGTCGCGCTGTGGGAGATGACCGAAGAGGAACTGGAGGAAATCGGCCTGCCGCCGCCGTTCTGGGCGTTCGCGTGGGCAGGCGGACAGGCGCTGGCGCGTCATGTGCTCGACCACCCGGAGATCGTGCGCGGCAAGCGGGTGCTGGACGTGGCGTCGGGCTCGGGCCTTGTGGGCATCGCCGCGATGTGCGCTGGCGCGGCCGCCGCAACCTGCGCCGACATCGACACCTTCGCCGGGCACGCCGCCCGGCTCAACGGCGCGCTGAACGGCGTCTCCCTTTCCACGACCGAAACCGATCCGCTGGAATCGCCCGCCGACGCCGAGGTCATCCTCGTCGGCGATCTCTTCTACGACCGCGACATCGCCACCCGCCTGCTCGCGTGGCTGCAGGCGCAATCGGCGCGCGGATGCGACGTGCTCGTCGGCGATCCCGGCCGCAGCTATCTGCCGAAGGATGCGCTCGAGAAGATCGCCGAATACGCCGTGCCGACGACGCGCATGCTGGAAGACGCCGAAGTGAAACGCACGGGCGTGTGGCGGTTGCGCGCCTGACGCGTCATAGTCGCCAGAACAGGAGCCGCCCATGCCCGCCCCGACCGATCTCGCCATCACGCTTGAGGAAATGCCCTATGGCGGCCGCTGGGTGGCGCGCACGAAGGACGGCCCGGACTCGGAGATGACGTTCACGGTCCGCGAGGACGGCGTGCTGGTCATCGACCACACGGGCGTGCCGCCTGCGCTTGAGGGCCGCGGCATCGCCGGCGCGCTGATGGAACGCGCCATCGAGGAGGCGCGCGAGAAAGGCCTCAGGATCCACCCTGAGTGCTCCTACGTGGTCGCGGCATTCCGCCGGCATCCGGACTGGAGCGACGTATTGGCGTAGACACGTAGGGTGGATGGAGCGAAGCGAAATCCGCCGCCCTTCGCGCTTTACGAATGGTGGATTTCGCTTCGCTCCATCCACCCTACAAGCGACACCAAGGGAGAAACCAGATGAGCGACTTCAGGACGGCCATGCGGCGCATCATCACCGGCGACGACGCAGACGGGCGCTCGGTGATCATTCTCGACGGCGGGCCCTCCTCGCAGATCGGCGATCCCGACATCGGCGGCCTGTTCGAGATCTGGGAGGATTCCGCCTCCGACGTACTGGCGACGAAAGATGCGCAGGATCTCGGCGCGACGAAGCCGATCCTCGGGCCGCGCAAGGGCAATTTTCAGGTCCGCTGGTTCGTCGTGAACCCGCTGCCGGAAGGCGCGCCGAAGGAGGCGATGGATGCGGCGGTGCGCGAACGCTTCGCCGAGATGGGCGGCGCCGGCCACATCATCGACCAGACCCGCCACCCCGCCATGCACGAGACGCACTCGATCGACGTGATCTGCTTGCTCAAGGGCCGCGTGAAACTCTTCCTCGAAGGTTCGGAAACG
Organism: Caulobacteraceae bacterium; assembly: GCA_009773335.1. GTDB lineage: Bacteria > Pseudomonadota > Alphaproteobacteria > Caulobacterales > Aquidulcibacteraceae > VFBF01. Next base: position 16,045 of record WRPF01000002.1, on the reverse strand, counting down.
ATCGTCGAACCCGGCCAGGTGGTCATCCAGCGCGGCACGAACCACGCGTGGGAAGCCATCGGCGGACCGGCGTTGTTGCTGGCGGTGCTGATCGACCGGCCGTTGCAGCATTGACAGAAGTCACCCGCACTCAATGTGTGATCGCCGGGTCAAGTGCGGGTCACCCTTTCCATGCTTGTTCTTGTCGGAAGGGGACCGCATGCAAAGTCCGTGTGTGTCACCCTTTCCGGCTCGTACACCACTGATAGGGACACGACCCGTCACACTTGATGCGTGCACCTCAATGCACGTATAATCCCGTTCATGAAACAGCTTTCTCGCACCACGGCGGCAAACACCTGCCTGGCCGTTCTCGACGCGGACTTCTTCAAGGCTTTGTGCGAGCCCGCGCGCCTTGAGGTGGTGCGCCAGATGATCAAGCTCGGTCGCGCAGACATTGGCGAGATTGCGGATGGATTGCCGCAGGATCGGTCTGTCGTCTCACGGCACTTGCAGGTTTTGGAGCAAGCTGGCCTCGCCGCTTGCAGCAAGGAAGGTCGGCGCGTCTTCTACGAACTCGACGGCCCGACAATCATGGTCAAGTTTCAGACCATGATGGACGCCTTCGCGCCGCTCGTGGCCACCTGCTGTCCCGGCCCCCAACGCAAAGCGCGAGGCTGACCCCTCAGGTGGCGAAGGCGATGCCGCGTTGAACAGCCGGTCGCGCGCCGACTTCGCCGAACCAGCGGCGGATATTCGGCGTTTCACCGATCAGCTCAGGGCGGGCGCGCGCCATCGGATCCAGCGCCACTCTGATCCACGGAAAGACCGCGATGTCAGCTATCGAGTACGTGCCTGCGAGGTACGGCTCCACGCCTAGGCGTGTCTCCATCACGTGAATCAGGCGCGCCGCCTCCTTCGAGAAGCGTTCAACTGCGTAAGGACACTCTTCTGTGGTCACGTTGGTGAAGTGGTTCGCCTGTCCAAACATCGGCCCGACGTTGGCTACCTGCCATACTGTCCAACTGATGCACGAAGCGCGCGCCGCCCCCGTGGTTGGCAAAAGCCTTCCGAACTTCTCGCCGAGATAGATGAGAATCGCCGCCGACTCGAACACGCTGACCGGCGTCGGCTCGCCCTGATCGACGATCGCAGGTATCTTCGCGTTCGGATTGACGCGCAAAAACTCTGGGCTGAACTGTTCGCCTTTGCCGATGTCGATCATGTGGGCCTGATAGCGCGCATCGCACTCCTCCAGCATGATCGAGATCTTGCGCGCGTTCGGCGTCTTGGCGGCGTAAAAATCGATCAAGACCCCTGTTCCTCCGCCCGCGCCTGGACAAGTGCGGCCTTGGCTTCAGCGGAAACCTCCCCCTCACGTAGAAATGCCAGCGCCGCACGGGCGTATTCGGCATCCTCCTCCTGCATCGGCATGTGCTGGGAGTTGTGCAGATAGTGGATGCCACGAACACCGGGAATATCCCGCGCAAGCCGGCGCGCCAGATGCGGCCCAAAGTTCTCGTCGCGCTCGCCCCAAAGAAGCAACACAGGCCGCTCAAACGCGCGCATCCCCGGCAACGCTGTCATGGTTATGTTGTTATGGGTCTCATCCATCTGCCAACGAAAGAACCGCCGCAATCGTTGCCAGCGCTCCGGCGTCGCGACATGCGGCAGGGCATAACCGCGCAATACGTCGCTTGTCAGAACGGCTTCGTCTTCGACTGCGATCGAGAATATCTCGCGGCGAACAGGTTCGAATTGCAGCGCCTGGTAGACAAGCGGGCTGGTGATCGGATTTACGATCATCCGCAGATAGGGAAGTTCGGGCTTACTGGGCCATTGGTCGTAGGCCTCGACGTTGGTCAGAACCGCACGCTGGATGCGGCCTGGGTCCGCCTGCATCAGCAATTGTATGGTTGCGCCACCATGATCGTGGGCGATGAAATCTGCCGAGGTGATGTCGAGCGCGTCCATTAACCGCCGCACCATCTCCACATCCTGCGGTAGCCTGTAGTCCTGATCGAGGCGCACAGGCGTATCGCCCAGCCCGTAGAGGTCGGGCGCAATGACACGATAATGCTGCGCCAGAATCGGGATGACCTCGCGCCACTCATAGGCGCTGAACGGACAGCCATGCAGCAGGATGAGCGGCGGGCCTTCGCCGAACTCAAGGTACGCCACCTGCGTATCGCCCAGCGTGATTGTCCGCTTCTGGTTCGAGAAGCCGTCGTCGGTGAACTCTCCCGGAGCGACTGCCCACCGATCGTCGTGTGGGATGAACATCCCGGCTTGCCCGGCAAGGGCGACCCAGCCAATCGAAAGAACCGCCACGAAGGCGCCGACCGCCAAATGCAAACGTCGCATGGCTTCCTCCCTATATGTGCATGTACGTGCCTATTTGCATATGTTGGCCACACGAGACCGTCAATGGGGCGCGAAACGCTGCTGGAAGCGCTCGCCGCGTGCCGCGCTAGCGGCGACCGACCGTCTGAGCGTCTTGCGGTCGCCAACACCGCGCGTCGAGGGATTGCGGACTTGAGCATTCGCGCCAACCGCTTGAAACGGTGACACGCACCAATTCGCGGACTGCGAAATGGGCGCCTCACTGGTGTCGGTGCTCGCTGTCCCCCGCCGGCCCCCAAACCTCTCCAAAATGTTACTTGAGGGAAAAGAACATATAGGGAACATGCGCCGCAGGTTTTGGTGGAGGCGGATGTGCTCGGGTTTCTTGTGGTGTTGGTTCTGGCGGTCGGAGGGCTCCTGCTTTGGCGGGCGGCGCCGGCGCGTCCGGTCTGCATCGCGGGGACGGGTGCGCCGTGCGTGGCGCGGATGAGCGCCCGCCGTCGGAAAACCTCGCGCGGCGCCGGCGTCCGGCGGTCCAACATTTCCGCGTCGCGCGCGCCGGGCCCGTTGTGTGAGCGGGCCTTTGCTTTTTTCCTGCATCGTGCGGACGGGCGAGCGTTGCGCCTTGCCCGCCCTATCGCACGTGCGCCCGATCCCGCGAGGTTCTCTCCCGCGCGCTGCTGAGCCGCGCGTTTCCCCCATCGCTGACCGGCCCGACGCGGCGTCGTTTTTCCAGAAACGATTTCGCGGGCGTCGGCGCATGCCCGGTGACACACACCCGTGGTGTGTGTCACCTCACATCATGGCCTACAAATCGCTCCGCGAATTCCTCCAGAAGCTCGATGGCGAGCAGCAGCTCGCGCGGGTCGCCGCCCCCGTTTCCACCGTTCTCGAAATGACGGAGATCCAGACGCGGCTGCTCGCCACGCAAGGACCGGCCGTGCTGTTCGAGAAGCCCGTGTCCGAGTTCGGGCCCGCGGAAATGCCGGTGCTCGCCAATCTCTTCGGCACGGTGGAGCGCGTGGCGATGGCCGTGACTCTCGACGGCAAGGAGCGGCGCAGCGCCCATGATCTGCGCGAAGTCGGCGAGCTGCTCGCGTTCCTGCGCCAGCCCGAACCGCCGCGCGGCCTGAAGGATGCGCTCGATCTCATTCCGCTTGCGCAGAAGGTCATGGCCATGCGCCCGCAGACCGTATCGCGCGCGCCGTGTCAGGACATCGTGCTCGAAGGCGACGCCATCGACCTCGATCGCCTGCCGATACAATCGTGCTGGCCGGGCGAACCCGCGCCGCTCATCACCTGGCCGCTGGTGGTGACGAAGGGCCCGTCGGACTCGAAGGAAGACGACTACAATCTCGGCATCTACCGGATGCAGAAACGCGGCAAGCGCGAGACGCTGATGCGCTGGCTGCACGCGCGCGGCGGCGCGCAGCATCATCGCCGGTGGAAGGAAAAGCTGAAAGAGCCGATGCCGGTGGCCTGCGTGCTTGGCGCCGATCCCGGCACGATCCTCGCGGCGGTGACGCCGGTACCGGACACGCTTTCGGAATACCAGTTCGCGGGACTTCTGCGCGGCCGCAAGGTCGAACTCGTGGCCTGCAAGACCATTCCGCTGAAGGTGCCGGCGGAAGCCGAGATCGTGCTCGAAGGCCACGTCATGCTCGACGAGATGGGCGATGAAGGCCCCTACGGCGATCACACCGGCTACTACAATTCCGTCGAGCAGTTTCCGGTGTTCAAGATCAGCGCGATCACCATGCGCAAGGACCCGATGTATCTCTCGACCTTCACCGGCCGCCCGCCGGATGAGCCGAGCGTGCTGGGCGAGGCGCTCAACGAGGTGTTCATTCCGCTGCTGAAGCAGCACTTCCCGGAGATCATCGATTTCTGGCTGCCGCCTGAAGGTTGCAGCTACCGCATCGCCGTCATCTCGATGAAGAAGGCCTACCCCGGCCACGCCAAGCGCGTGATGATGGGCGCGTGGAGTTACCTCCGCCAGTTCATGTACACCAAGTGGATCATCGTCGTGGACGACGACATCAACGCCCGCGACTGGAAGGACGTGATGTGGGCCATCTCCACCCGCATGGACCCCGTGCGCGATGTGACGATGATCGAAAATGCGCCGATCGACTATCTCGATTTCGCGTCGCCGGAGTCAGGCCTCGGCGGCAAGATCGGGTTGGACGCCACGAACAAATGGGTTCCCGAGACGAAACGCGAATGGGGCGAACAGATCCGCATGAGCGAAGACGTCATCCAGCGCGTGACAGAAAAATGGGCGACGCTGGGATTGCCGGGCGGCGGAAAGCCGATCTGGAAGTGATGGGCGGCGTGTCATGAAACGCCTGCAATACCAGCAATTTTGCTGACCCATCCTTCATTTGTGGCGCGCGAATCGAACTCCTAGGCTCCCTCTCAACGCGGTCGATACCGGCCAGCAGGAACAGGAGTCAGGCCATGATCACCCATGACATCGGACGCGGGATCGCCGTCGTGCTCCTCGCATCTTCGCTCGGCGCGTGCAGCCACGTGAGTTCCGCGTGGAACAAGCTCCGCGGTCATGACGATGCGCCGCAGACCTCAGCCTCGCTCTCGGATACGCCCGTGCAGAGCGCCGCCGCGCCCGCCGCCGATCCGCAGGTCTGCGATACCTTGCGCACGAGTGCGGCGCCCAGCGCGACTGCGGAAGCAGCGTCCCGTCAGATGGCGATCGACGAGATGAAGCGCATCGGTTGCGCGGACGTCCCTGCGCTGTAGCGCGAGACTATTCGCAGGCGACGCCCTTCTCGCGGCCCTCCGCGAGCGCCAGCATGCCGAACTGCGCGACCCAGTGGCCGACGGCCATGTAGTCGTCGCGCTTGGCAGTCCACTGGGCATAGCCGGCATCGCGGTGCGCACAGTAGAGATCGCGGTAGCGCGCATCACCCGTGGCCTTGTAGAGCGCGGAGAGTCCCCAGGCGCGAGAGAAGTTCTTGCCGTACTGATGGGCGTTCGCGGGCGTAGCGACCGGCGTCCACGTCTCGAGGCCGGGGTTCCACGCGGCGTACCACGTCGCTAATTCGGCAGGTGTTGCGACTTCAGCCACGAGCCACGCCCAGCTGGCGCAGGTGGAGAGGAAGCCACGCGGTTCATCGGCGAGATCGCAACGCGCGTCCTGCGCCATGAACTGCGTGCGCACCGCGCGCTCGACGAAGCCCGTGATCGACGCGTCGCCTACCGTGCGGCCGTAGGCGAGCAGATTGATCAGCGCGAAACTCGCACTCCGGTAGTCGCGTGCATTCGGATCGGCGGGCGTGCGCGTGTAGAGATCGACGAGCGATTGCGCGATGTCGCGCGCGAGCGGCGCAAGGCGATCGTCGCCGTGCACGAGCTTTCGTTCAACGTAGAGACGCAGGAACCACGCGCGGCCATACGGCTGTTCAAAGTCCGGGCGCGCAAGAATGTCGGCCCGCTCAGCCGCAAGACCGTCGCTGGTGAGCGAAGCATCGAGAAACGCCGCGTGCGCGCGATCGCCGGTCAGGCGTTCGTAGGCGGTCAGCGCATAGTGCGCGTGCGCGGCGGAGTGCCAGTCCACGCAGCCGTGAAAGACCGGGTGCGTCGTATCGGTGCGCGCCGCGCAGTAAGCGGCCTGTTCGGCGAGCGCGCGCGCCATCTCCGTCTCGCGTGGTGCGCTCACCGTGGGCGCCGGCGCGGCGCATGACGCCAGCATGATCGCCGCCAGGAACAAGCCCGCTGTTCGTGAAATGGTCATCCGCTCGATCCCTCGCACCGTTCGCGCCCGGTATGGCACGAAGGCTGGACCGCGTGAGGTGTATTTCGGACGCCGCCGCGTCAGACCGGGAAGATCCGCGACCGGGGCGAGGCGAAGCCCTCTTCGTTGTCGTTGGCCGGAGGGGGACCGGCGTCCATGATCGCCCTGAGGAGACGCGGGAAGCCCACGAAGCCGGCCGCGCAAAGGAGCGAGACCGCCGCCACGAGCAGAGTGGCGGCGGTCAACGACCCTAGTTCGGGCGTCAGCAGGTCCGGGAGAACCATCAAATCTCGTGCCCATACCCATCGCCGTTCGGGGGCGATTTCGTCTTGTCTGGGCACCCTAGCGCGACGCTATGAACGCCCGGTTGCGATGGGCCCCTGCGGGCCGGAAAAAAGCGGAAATCGGCGATTTCCGGAGGATATTTTCGCCGCCTTGGCTAACCGCCGTTAAGAAACGCCGCCCGCTTGGTCCGCCCACTCGTCGAGGGGCCCGGACCGGGGTATGCCGAACGTCAGAAATGGACTTCGGGGAGGCGACAATGACAAAACTTGACTGGGCGTCGGTTTACGCGGGCGTAAACCTGCTGATCCTTTTCATCCTCGCGTTCGGCGTGGTTCGGGCGCGCCAGAAGCATAAGGTGTCGCTTGGCGACGGCGGCAACCCGGCTGTGCTCCAGGCCATGCGCGCACACGCCAACGCCACGGAATATATTCCTGCGGCGCTGGTCGGCATCGGCCTGCTGGCGATCCTCGATCCCGTACCAATCCTGGCGGTGCAGGTGCTCGGCGGCGTGTTCACCTTCGGCCGCATCCTTCACGGCATCGGCATGTCCTCCAGCGGCGGCGTGTCCGCCGGGCGGATGATCGGCATCCTGTGCACCTGGCTCGCCTTCCTCGGCATCGGCGGGTTCCTGATCTGGGCTGGTCTTTCACCTCTTCTCTGAGTTGCGGGGCCGTCCGGCGCGCGCCATGTAGGGCCATGGCTTATGACACCGCGCCGGACGGCGCCCTTGAATCCCTCCTCGCCCACGCCCGCACGGCCGGCGCCGACTCCGCGGACGCGAGCCTCTCGGTCAGCGAGAGCCTGTCCGTCGATGTGCGGATGGGCGAATTCGAGGGCGTGGAGCGTTCCGAGAACCGCTCCATCGGCCTGCGCGCCTTCATCGGCAGGAAGCAGGCGGGCGCGACGACGTCCGATCTTTCGCCTGCCGGCCTGAAGGCGCTCGCCGAGCGCGTGGTCGAGATGGCGAAGTTCGCGCCGGAAGACCCGTGGTGCGGCCTGCTCGACCCTGCCGAACGCGCGACGAGCTTCCCCGATCTCGACACACACGATGATGCGCGCCCCGATGCGAATGCGCTTGAGGCGATGGCGAAGGACGCCGAGGAGGCAGCGCTCGCTGTGGCAGGCGTCACGAACTCCTCCGGCTCCGGCGCCTCGTGGAGCGCAAGCTCGGTGGCCATGCGCACCTCGGACGGCTTCAGCGGCGGCGCGCGCGCAAGCTCCTACGGAATCGGCGTCAGCCCGCTCGCGGAACGCGATGGCAAGAAAGAGCGCGACTGGGAAGGCCGCACGACGCGCTTCCTCGCGGAACTGCCGAGCGCCGCCGATCTCGGCCGTCGCGCCGGAGAACGCGCCGTGGCGCGGCTGGGCGCACGCAAGATCGAAAGCTGCAAGGCGGCCGTGATCTTCGAGAACCGCATCGCGGGCTCCATGGTCTCGCCGATGCTCGGCGCGATTTCGGGCGCCGCCATCGCGCGCGGCGTCTCGTTCCTGAAGGACAAGCTCGGCGCCCAGGTCTATGCGAAGGGCGTCAACATCGAGGACGACCCGTTCCGCAAGCGCGGCCTCTCCTCGCGCCCCTTCGACGGCGAAGGCGCCCCCGGCCAGAGACGCCTGCTGATCGAGGACGGCGTGCTGACGACGTGGCTCCTGAACGCGTCGGCCGCCCGCCAGCTCGGCCTGAAATCCACCGGCCACGCCACGCTCGGCCATGGCGGACCGCCCGGCATTTCGTCATCGAACGTCACGCTGCAGCCCGGCGACCGCAGCCTCGAACAGCTGATGAAGGATGTCGGCAAGGGGCTGCTCATCACCGACAAGTTCTCGCCCTCACTCAATTCCAACACCGGCGACTGGTCGGTGGGCGTGGCGGGCTTCTGGTTCGAGAACGGCGAGCGCGCCTATCCGGTCAGCGAGATCACAGTGGCCGGCAATCTCATCGACATCTTCGCGCGCCTCATCCCGGGTGCAGACCTCGAACGCCGCGGCGGCGTCGATGCGCCGAGCGTGCTCATCGACGACCTGACCATCGCCGGTGTCTGATCGCGCCGCAGACCTTGCGCTCCTGCGTGACGCGGCCCTCGCTGCGGGCCCGATCATGCGCGACGGCTTCCATGCGGACTATGAAGTCTGGTCGAAGGGCGCCGCCGGCCCTGTGACCGCGATCGACCTCGCTGTCGACGCGATGCTCAGGGAACGCCTGTGCGGCGCACGCGGCGACTACGGCTGGCTCTCGGAAGAAACCGCCGACAATGCGGACCGTCTGTCGAAGCGCCGCGTCTTCGTCGTCGATCCCATCGACGGCACCCGCGCCTTTATCAAGAAGAAGCCCGATTTCGTCACCGCGCTCGCCATCGTCGAGGACGGCAAGGCAGTCGTCGGCGTCATCTACAATCCGATCACCGAAGAGCTCTTTGAGGCCGTCGACGCCGCCGGCTCCACGCTCAACGGCGCGCAGATCAGCGTCAGCGGCGCCACCGTCGTCGAGGGGGCGCGCATGATCGGGGCGAAGGACGTGTTCGCAAATCCGCGCTGGCCGACGCCCTGGCCGCCCATGGACATCATCCAGAAGAACGCCATCGCCTACCGCCTCGCGCTGGTGGCCTCCGGCGCGCACGACGCGACGGTCGCACTGGGCTGGAAAAGCGAGTGGGACATCGCCGCCGCCGCCGTCATCGTGCGCGAGGCGGGCGGGCGCATCTCCGACCCGTGGAACGGCGAGATCACCTTCAACAACCCCGACCCGCGCGCGCCCGGCGTCATCGCCTCGGGCCCCGGCCTTCACCCTTCGTTGATCGAACGCGTGAAATTCGTCCCCCATCCTTCGACTTTCGAGGAGAAATCCCCATGAGCGAAACGCACGAGCAACTGCTGCACATCGTGATCGGCGGCGAACTGAGAGAGCTCAGCACCTACGAGTTCGAGGATCTGTCGAGGATCGACTTCGTTGGCGCCTTCCCGAACTACAAGGCCGCCTACGACGCCTGGAAAGGCGCCGCGCAGCGCACCGTGGACAACGCCCGGATGCGCTACTTCATCCTCCACGCCCACCGCCTGTTCGATCCGGAGACCGGCGAAACGCATGAGCATTGACATCGGATGAGTGCGGACGGAGGCAAAGCTCCCCAACTTCTTGGACGGCTCTGGAAGGATCACCTCCATCGCTATGGGGGCGATCTCCTTGCGCTTGCGCCGGTTCTGGCCGGCGTCGCGGCGATCGGGGTCGGCTACACGTTCATCTTCCGCGAAACGATCGGCCGGTTGCAGGCCGCCGACACGAGCGTCATCACCTGGGCGCCGCTGGCCTTTCTCGCCGCAACCCTCGCGCGCGCCGGCGCGATCTGGGCGCAAGCCATCCTCAGCCAGGGGCTTGGTCACAAGGTCCTTCGCGACCTGCAGGGCGCGATGTTCTCCAAGCTCGTTCGCGCGGATTTCGCGCGCTCGCATCGCGAGAACTCCGGGCAGTCGGTGTCGAGGCTGACCAATGACATCAACGTCATTGCGGAAGGTCTCGTCCGCTCGATGCAGGTGGTGGTGCGCGACAGCCTGACGCTGATCGGAACACTCCTCTCGATGCTCTGGCTCGACTGGGTCGTCGCACTCATGGTGATAGCGGTTTTCCTGTTCGCCGGGCCGCCGCTGTCGGCGATTGCGAGGCGTGCACGCAAGCAAACCGAAAGCGCCCAGCTCCTGATGGGACACCTCACCAGCCTGCTCTCGGAGTCGTTTTCGAGCCCCCGCTTCGTCAAGACCTACGGCCTTGAAGCGCATGAGGAGTCCCGCGCGAATGCGGCGTTCGAGGAACGCCGGCGCGTGAACATGAAGATCGTCTACAACCGCGCGCGCGTGGAGCCGCTCATGGAGGTCCTCGGCGGCGTCGCGCTAGCGGTCGTCCTGACGGTCGCTGGCGTTCGGATCGTCGGCGGCGAGATGGAGGTGAAGGACCTCCTCGCCATGATCGCCGCCGTGGGTATCGCATCGCCGTCGGCGCGAAGCCTCGGGACCTTCAACACGCTCTTCAACGAAGGCATCGCAGCGCTTGGACGCGTGTACACGCTGCTCGACGAGAAGGAACAGGTCACCGACCGCCCCGGCGCGAAGCCGCTCGCCACGCGTGAGGGCCGCGTCGCGTTCGAGAGCGTGGCGTTCGCCTATGGCGACGACAACGCGATCTCCGAGGTGAGCTTCGCCGTGGCGCCGGGCGAGACCGTGGCGCTCGTCGGCGCATCGGGCGCAGGCAAATCGACGGTGTTCAACCTCATCCCGCGCCTCTACGACGCCACCGCCGGCCGCGTGACCGTGGACGGCGTCGACGTGCGCGATCTCACGCTCGCATCCCTGCGCGGCGCCGTAGCGCTCGTGAGCCAGGATACCACGCTGTTCGACGACACCATCCGCGCCAACATCGCCTTCGGCCGCCCGGGCGCGACCTTCGACCAGATCGAAACCGCCGCCCGCGCCGCCGCCGCGCACGACTTCATCCTCGCGCAGCCGCAGGGCTACGAGACGCGCGTGGGCGAACGGGGATCGGCGCTTTCCGGCGGCGAACGCCAGCGCATCGCGCTCGCCCGCGCCTTCCTGCGCGATGCGCCGATCCTGCTGCTCGATGAAGCCACCAGCGCGCTCGACGCCCAGAGCGAGGCCCGCGTGCAGGATGCGCTCACGCGCCTTTCGGAAGGCCGCACCACCCTCGTCATCGCCCACCGCCTCGCCACCGTGCGCGCCGCAGACCGTATCCTCGTCATGGACGCTGGACGCATCGTGGAGTCCGGCAGCCATGACGCCCTGATGGCCAAGGGGGGCGCCTATGCGGCGCTGGCGCGCCTCCAGCTGCAGGCCTGATCACCCGCAAGCGATTTCTTAACGACGTCTTGCTAGACTGCCTGCGGCATGAAGATCAGCTCATCCCTCGCGTCGACGTTGTTTGCGTCCAGTTCGTCGAGCTCATCCTCGCTCATCTCGACGATCGTCAGCGCGCGATCCGGCACGGCGCAGGCCGCGCAGCGCGATCCGGTGCTCACGCTCCGAGACGCCGAGAAAAACGGCACGAAGTATGTCGTCGCCAAGTCGAAGGAGCCGCAGATCAAGCGTGAGCTCGACGCCTTCGAGAAGCGGCTGAAGAGCGCCAAGACGGTCGATGAGTTTCTCAAGGATCCGATCGCGACGAAAGTCTTCCTGACCGCCAACGGTCTCGGGGACTTTGCAGGCTACAAGGGTCTCGTGTCGAAGACGCTCAAATCGGATTCGGCCGACCCGGACTCCCTTGCCGTGAAGATGGGCGATCAACGCAGCGCCTGGCTGGAGACCGCCCAGACCTACGACTTCCACAATCAGGGCCTGACGGTCCTGAAGCAGGCCTTCAACATCGCCTCGATCAAGGACGCCTATGCGGAGGTGAAATGGCGCGAGTCCCTCGACGCTTCGGCGCCGGGCGTCTCGAACGCGCTGACCTTCAAGGACCGCGCGGCCTCCCTCGATTCCGCCTACAAGATCCTCGGCGACCCCGTCGGGCGCGAGGTGATCATGACGGCCTACGGCCTGCCCGACCAGATCGCCTACCAGACGCTGCTCAGCCAGGCGACGCTCATCGAGCGCACGATCGACATCTCGAAGCTCAAGTCCCCCGAATTCGTCGACAAGCTGGTCAAGCGCTACCTCGTGGCCCTCAACGGCGGAACCTCGATCACGGCCTGACAATCCGTCGGAGGGGGTGGTAGACACGCCCCTCCTCCCAAGCGGAAAGGCTCCCCATGCCCGCCGTGCGCGCGCGCAAGCTCGCCGCCATCGTCTCGATCGACATCGCCGGGTTCTCCGCGATGTCGGAGCGCGACTCCGCGGGCGCGGCGGCGATTGTGCGCGAGACGGCGGAGGTGATCGACCGCACCGTGCGCCGCTACGGAGGCCGCGTCTTCAATACCGCCGGCGACGGCTTCATGGCCGAGTTCTCCAACGCCCGCGATGCGCTCGCGAGCGCAATCCTCATTCTTCGTCGACTGCGCGAAACCACCGCCGTGCGCATTGGCGCCCACATCGGCGAAGTCACCGTGCTCGAAGGCGGCGACATGCTGGGCCACGGCGTGAATGTCGCCGCGCGCCTGCGCGCGCTCGCCGCACCGCGCGGTCTGGTCGCATCGGACGCCATGGTCTCGCCACTGGGCCCGCGTCTGAAACGGCTATTCGTCGGCAAGGGCCCGGTTCTGCTGGAGAAGATGGAGACCAGCATCCCCGTCTTCGCCCTCTCGGGAAATCTCGGGCCCGTGGGGCGCCTGCGTCTGATGGTGCGTCGGCCCTGGCGGGCGGCAATGGCGGCGGGGATTGCAGTGGCGATCTGCGGTGTCGCTTTGTTCGCTGTCACGCGGGAGCCTGCGCTACCGCTCATCGCCGTCATGCCATTCGAGGCGCCGGACGGCGAAAAGGCGCAGCGCATCGCGACCGGCCTCGCAGATGAAATCATCATGGATCTGGCGCAGGCGCCGGATGTGCGCGTCGCTGCGCGAGCATCGAGCTTCAGCGTCGCTTCGGAAACCGGGGCCAGCGTCGCACGCAAGCTCGGCGCGCGCTATATCGTCGACGGCGTCGTGCGCATGGACGGAGATCGCCTGCGCGTGGACGCCCATCTCGTGGACACGCGTCGCAACGACGTGGTGTGGGCCAAGCGCTTCGAGCGCGACATCGCCGCTGCGTTCGCGCTGCAGGAGGAAATCGCCGGCGAGGTCGTCACCGGCGCCACGGGCCGCGTGCGCGCCGCCAATCCGAAGGCCGCCGACGACGTGGCGCCGGACGTGCTTGATCTCTATCTCGCTGGCCGCACCGCGCGGCTGACGCGCAATTCCGAAGAAGTCGAGCAGGCCATCGGCATGCTGCAGCAGGCCGTAGCGCACGCGCCGGGCTTCGCGAAGGCGTGGAGCGAGCTTGCCGGCGCGCAGCTCATCCGCGCCGACCAGTTGCGCCTGCAGGAGACCCCCGATCACCGCG
>WRPF01000002.1:0-2680 GCA_009773335.1 Caulobacteraceae bacterium | reverse complement strand
CGCGCTTCCGCGGAACGCGCGCTCGAGATCGAACCGCGCAGCGCCTACGCGCTGGCGGTGCTCGCGGGTCTGCAGACGCCGGGCGACTGGCGCGCACAGCGCCGCCTGCTCGACCGCGCCGCGGATATCGCGCCCGGCGATGCGATCATCCTGCGCGCCCGCGCGCGGGTGCTGTCGGACATGGGCTATCTCGGCAAGGCGCGGATGGATCTCGAACGCGCCCGCGCGCTCGATCCGCTCGATCCGCAGATCCTGCTGATCTGGACGCTCGAAGCGCAGGGCGATGGCGGACGCGCACGCGCCCTGCTCGCGCGCGCCGGCGAAATCGCGCCGAACACGAGCTGGAACACGCGGCTTCTCTTTGAAATCTTCGATCGCCGCTACGACGCCGCTGATGCGTTGCTCGCCGACGACAAGCGCCCCGCATCGGTCGGCCCGCCGCTCGTGAGCCGATACCGCGCGCTGATCGCGGCGCTGCGACGGCGCACGGACATCCCCGCCGCCGAGAAAATCTGGCGCGATTTCGCGACCGCACAGCCCGCGCACGCCGAGGACGCCGTCTTCGCGCTCGGGTTGATGGGTCGCCTCGACGCCGCCTTCGCCACGGCTGCCGCCGCGCACAGCTACACGCCAGCAGGTCATGATGGATCGCTCTCGCCGGATGCCGCCTACGAAGGCCCGCTTGCGCTCTTCCGCGCCGATCTCGCGGCGGCCCCCGCGCTCGCACGGCTGCGCCACGACCGGCGCTACATGGATCTCATGAGTTCCAGCGGTCTGCGCACGGCCTGGCGCGAGAGCGAGGAATGGCCGGACTTCTGCGCCGAGGTGGGACTGTCCTACAAGTGCGCCGATTGACACGACAGACGGGACCGCGCGGCTTCAGAGGCGCACCTTGTTCTGAAAGACTTGGCGCGTCTGAAGACGCGCGGTCCTGCTATTCTCGGCGCAGGATCTTGTCGACGAGAATGTTGGCCCACCACTGGCCCATGAACTTCTCGCGCTGGGTCTTGTAGTCGTACTTCTCCCGCACCCACTGCTCGAAGGGCGTCGGTTCAAGCGCGTTGTCCGCGAGGTAAGAGTCGAAGAAGAAATCGATCATGCCGGTCTTGCCCTGCCGCACATGCAGGTACTTGAGCGAGAGCTGCTCGATGGCCTCGGCAATGGGAATGCCGAGGCGGAAGTGCTTGTAGAGCACGCCCATGAGCCCCGCCCGGTCCGCGCCGGACTTGCAGTGCATGAGCGCGGGATACTGGACCGTCTCGAAGATCTCCTTTGCGCGGAAGATCTGCTCCACCGTCGGCACATCGCGCGAGCGCACGGGGAAATCGACCAGCGCGATCCCTTCCGCAAGGCACGCCTCGCGCTCCAGATGATACTGGCCGCTGTCGTTCACGCCGCGCAGGTTGATGATCGTCTTGATTCCCATGGCCGCGTAGCGGCGCACATGCTCCGGCGAGGGCTGGTTGGCGCGCGCCATCTCCGGGGAGATCCAGTGGAGGTTCTGGAACATGACCCGGAGGAAGCCGTGGTCCACCCACATCAGGTCATGGCGCGCGCGCTTGCGACCCTCGGGCGTGCCAAGGTCGAACCGGCTGTCGGGGAAGTCGGGAACGCTGGCCAAGGTGAATGTCGCCGGGTCTGCTGATGCTGTGCGGAGGGACCGCGCCCACGGCTGGCGCCCGGTCGCTGGCCCCGCATATAAGGGCGTTCGGGCCCGGACAACAGACCCGGGCGACAGAGCGCGGCGCCCCAAGCCCTCCATGAGCATGCCTTCCCTGTCCTCGTTGCTGCGCATGGCGATCGGCCGTCTGGTCGGCGCCTACATGCTGTTCTGCGGCTGGACGACGCGCTGGGAGCGGGTGAACTGCGAACTCGCCGAAGAGGTCTGGGCTTCGGGTGCGCCGGTGATCGTGTGCTACTGGCACGGCCGGATCATGCAGTCCCACGTCGGCTGGCGGAAAAGCGAGGGCGCGCCGCGGACGCTGATGCTGATCTCGCAGTCGAAGGAGGGCGAGGCGATCTCGCAGGCCTGCCGGATGGTGGGTCTCGACGTGATCCGCGGCTCCACCGACAAGGCGCACAAGCGCAAGGGCGGCGCAGAAGCTCTGCGCGGCATGGTCCGCCACATCCGCAGCGGCGGCTCCGTGGCGATCACGCCCGACGGCCCCAAGGGCCCGCGCATGCGCGTGCAACCGGGCGTCATCCAGCTCGCCAGGCTCACCGGCGCGCCGATGATCTGCCTCGGCTGGGCGACGCGACGGCGCAAGGTGTTCAATTCCTGGGACCGGTTCGTGCTGCCCGCCCCGTTCGGGCGCGGCGCGTTCGTGTGGGGCGGGCTCGTCCGCGTGGCGCGCGACGCCGACGATGCGGCGATGGAGGCGGCGCGGCTTGCGCTCGAAGTTGAATTGACCCGCGTGGCGCAGGAGGCGGACCAGCGCGCGGGCGTGGCGACGATCGAGCCGGCGGCGGTCGAAACCGGTCAGCCAGAACCGGCGCCCGCCGCATGAGCCTGCCGCTCGGCCTCAGACTCTATCGCACCGCCACCGGCGTGCTCGCGCCGTTGACCGGCCCGCTGCTGCAGTGGCGCGCGAGCCAGGGCAAGGAAGACCGCGCCCGCCTCAACGAACGCTTCGGCCGCACGGCTGCGTCGCGGCCGCGCGGCGCGCTCGTGTGGCTGCAC
>WRPF01000269.1 GCA_009773335.1 Caulobacteraceae bacterium | reverse complement strand
AAGGCGTACGCCTTCACGCACGAACTCGCACCCCCGCTCGACTCGCAGCGCGTATTTCTGCGCTTGTCGCGCCTCGACGACGAGGATGCGAGCAGCACGCTCTACGGGCTTGCCGCGCTCCTGGGTGCCGCGGCGGTGCTCGGTCTGTTCGCGCTCTACCGCATGGTCGCCGTGCAGGTGCTGTTCGCGGAGCGCCGCAACAACTTCGTGGCTGCCGTCACCCACGAACTGAAGACGCCGCTCACGGCGATTCGCATGTACGGCGAGATGCTGCGCGACGGCATGGTCCAGGACGAGGCGACGCGCCAGGAGTACTACGCCACCATCACCGGCGAGGGCGAGCGCCTGACGCGCCTCATCAACAACGTGATGGAGCACGCACAACTGCGACGCGGAGAGCGCCCGATGCAGGTCGTTCGCGCCAACGTGGGCGAGACGGTGCGCGAGGTGCTGGATCTGATGACGCCGCACATCGAGCGCGAGGGCTTCGCGGTCACGCTGGACGTGCCCTCCTCGCTGCCGGCCGTGCAACTGGACGTGGATGCGTTCAAGCAGGTGCTGTTCGTCCGCGATTTCGGTCCGGGAATTGCCGAAGGCCAACTTCAAACCATCTTCGAGCCGTTCTTCCGCGGGGAGAGCGAATTGACGCGGCGCCAGAAGGGCACCGGCATTGGCCTCACGCTGGTGCGCGATCTCGTCGAGCGCATGAACGGCTACGTGCGCGGCATCAACCGTTCTCCAGGCCTCGAGATCCGCATCGCGCTGAGTCCGGCGCGCTGATCGACCGCGAGGCGGCGATCACGAGCACCGCGCGATCGATCGAGGTGTCAGCGCTGCCCGTACACGAGCTTCGGCTTCACCCTGACGGGACCGCCCGTGCCGTACCAGGGCGCGTCGCAGTCGACGAGGCCGGCGGACACGAGCGCGGCATCCAACACGCGTGGTTCGAACTGCATGAAGGCCACCTGCTGCATCGCAATCGCGGCGCCAGGCATCTCGACGTCGAACACGGTGAACCGCATCGATTGCGGCGTGACCGGCTCCGGCGCGACGGACGCGGACGCCGGAGCGCGCGGGCGCTCGGACGCATCGACCTGCGTGGGCGTGGCAAGTCCGAGTCCGACGAAGGGCGACATGCGAGCGGGCGCGTCGGGTTCGGACCAGCCGAGCACAGCGGGTGCCGGCCGCTCGAGCACGCCGAGCAGCAACGAGGCGATCGCCGTCGCGCACGAGGCGCCGAACGCGAGCTGCGCGGAGCGAACGGCAACCACCGAACCTTCCCGTCTCGCACGCAGTGAGTGATCCCACCACGGGAACCACACCGCGACGCCTTCGAGTGCACGACGCAGATG
>WRPF01000124.1 GCA_009773335.1 Caulobacteraceae bacterium | reverse complement strand
CGGCGCGGGGCGCGGCGTCCGGCGTCGCGACAGGCGCCGGCGCAGGTCGCGCGCCTGGCGCTGCGCTCACGAGCCGGATGCTCATTGCCGATGTCGTTCCGGCGGCGGCCACCGGATTGTTCGTATCGGTGATGAAGAGAAGCCGCCCGGCGGAGAGGATCTGCGCGAACAGCGTCAGCCGAGCGTTCGCCGGCACGACGTTGGACGGCGCGGAAATCGAGAATGGATAGGGCCCGCCGGCTCCGGCCGCGAATTCCTGTTGTGCGAGCACGAGAGCCGGCGCGCCGACGCGCGCGACATCGCGCAGCTGGATGCGCACCACGGCGCCCGGCGGCAACGCGATGCGTTCAAGGAAATAGAGCTCGCCTGCCGCCGAGACCTGCGCGGAGACGTCCGGCACGGCGTCCGGCGGCGCGGACGCATAAGGCGGCGTGTAGGCAGGCGGTGTGTTGGCAGGTGGGGCGGCCGTGGGCGCAGTGGCGAGCGGCGTTGACGCGCCGTAGGGATTGGCGGCCGCCGGCGGGGCCGTTTCCGGCGGTTTGCCGGCCTTGGTTGCGGCGGTCTGCAGCGGCGCGCCGCGGCGGCGTAGCTGGATGCGTCCGGTCGGCGTCTTCAGCACGGTGGCGCCGTCTTCGGTTGATTCAACCGAGGTCGCATCCTGGAGCGCGGCGATCAGGCGCCGCTCCTGCGTCATCACCGTCGGCGCGCACATCATGCGGGTCGAGCCGAGCGGGGTGATCCTCAGCGACGAGGCGGCGGAGTCGTAGGCATACGCGCCGGTGAAGCGGTTGCAGCCCGCCGACCCGGAAACACGGCTGGTCTCGTCGAAGGTGACCGTAACCGGGCCGCCGCTGACGCCCTGACCGTCGATATCCTCGACCTGCCACGCGCCGATCAGGGAATCGGATGGGGTGAACTCGCCCGTCAGCGCGCATCCCGAAACGAGGACGGCGATTGCCGCGGCGGCGGCTCCGGAGCGCAACGATGTCATGGCGATTTCCCGTTTCCTTGATCGCAAGGCCCGCTCCCGACAGGAGAAGGCGACCGACATTAACCCTTGGCCGCACCCCGGCAAGCCGCGACGCGGGCCGGGCGAAAAGCGTGGGGCGTCCCGCACCGCGGCGACTCGCGCTAAGGGATGCATCCGCATCCGGAGAAAGCGTCCATGGCCCAGCGTTCGAAGATGAGCGTCGACTTCCAGTTCCTGTTCGGCGACACGCTGATCAAGACGGGCGCCGCGCTCGTGTGGCTGGTGATCGCCATCGCCCTCTACACGCCCTTCACGCTCCGCGACGCGCTGCGCGAGAACATGGTCGGTTATCTCGGCATGATCGCCGGCATGCTCGTGCTGGCGCTGGGCCTGTGGCAGTGGGGCCGCAAGATGCGTGAGGAGGCGACGATCGCTGATCGTTGAGGCGCGTCAGGTCACTTCAGGATGAAGGTGACCTTCATGTTCACGCGCCATTCGTCGATCTTGCCGTTCTTGATGTTGAGCTTGATGTCCTGGATCCAGGCGCCCTCGACCTGATCGAGGCTGTCTGACGCGCGCGATACGCCCTGGATGATGGCGTCCTCCAGGCCCTTCTTCGAGCCGCCGGTGACTTCGATGACTTTCGCTACGGCCATTGGCGTTTCTCCTCGCACGCCCCCCGCTGGACTGAGCCTAGACCTGCGGGCGGCGCGGGCAAGCTGAAAAACGGCGCGGCACAAGCCGGGCAATTTTTCCGGCCGCACGTCACATCCGGCCGCGCTATCTCGTCTAGGTGGCGGAGGGTGACATGCAGACAAGGATAGTTGCGGGCCCGCTCGGGCTCTTTCACCTCGCGAACGGGCTCATGATGCTGCTCGCGCCGCGGGTCTGGTTCGCACGGACGCCGGGCGTGGCGGAGACGGGACCGTTCAATCCGCACTTCGTGGCGGATGTAGGCTTTGCCTTCCTCGCGGGCGGGATCGCGTTCCTTGCCTTTGCGTGGCGGCCGAAACTCAAGTTGGCGGCTCTGGGCGCGTCGGGGTTTCTGGTTTTTCACTCGCTCCTGCATCTCGTCGGCGCGGCGCAGGGGCACACGCACCATCTCGGCGTTGAACTGGCCGCGATCGCGCTGCCCGCCGCCGTCGGGCTCTTCATCACTTGGCCTGCGAGGGGAGAATTCTGATGTTCGGCTACTTCATCCGGCGCGCGCTCGACGCGTTCTCGGCGCGCTATGACTACGATGTCGGCTACATGCGCGCGATCCACGCCGCGTCGCCGCGCGCCTTCATGCGTTTTGCGCGAGTGGCTGCGCTCGCCAATCACCGCGAGGCCGCGCCGAAGGAGGCGTGGTACGCAGCCAAGCTCGTCGGCGCGCTCGCTGAAGACTGCGGGCCGTGTACGCAGCTCGTGGTGAACATGGCGCGGGAGGCGAAGATCGACCATACACAGATCGCGGCGGTGCTGCGCCGAGATGCGGACGCGATGACGGCGGACACTGCGCTCGGCTTCCGGTTCGCCGAGGCAGTCGCGCACGGGCTGTCCGGCGCCGACGACGCGCGCGAGGCCGTGCGCGCGCTCTGGGGCGAAAACGGCTTGATCGACCTCACCTTCGCGCTCCAGATCGGGCGGATGTTCCCGATGGTGAAGAACGGACTTGGGTTTGCGAGGGAATGCCGTCGCGTGCACGTCGGCGATCACCCCGTCGATGTCGTGCGGCGCGCGGCATGACGGATGCGGACGATCCGCTCGGGCCGCACAGATCGCGCCTGATGGGGCTTGCCTATCGCATGCTGTCGAGCCGTGCGGAGGCCGAAGACGTGCTGCAGGACGCGTATCTGCGCTTCAGTGGCGCCAAGCACGTGGACAACGCAGAAGCCTTTCTGGTCACCACGGTCACGCGGCTTTGCCTCGACCGCCTGAAGAGTGCGCGCGCACGGCGCGAGATCTATGTCGGCCCGTGGTTGCCGGAGCCGGTGTTCGACGCCGGGGCGCTGTCCCCGCACGCGGCGACGGAACTCGCCGACGATCTCTCCTTCGCGCTGCTGTTGACGCTGGAACGCCTGACTCCTGTCGAGCGCGCCGCGTTCCTGCTGCATGACGTGTTCGGCGCGCCGTTTGCGGACGTAGCCCACACGCTCGAACGCAGCGAGGAGGCTTGCCGACAGATCGCGTCGCGCGCGCGGCGGGCGGTGCGCGAGGGCCATCCCCGCCGTGACACTGATCCCGCGGCGCGCACGCGTTTGCTGGCGGCCTTCGCCGACGCCATCGCGAGCGGCG
>WRPF01000268.1 GCA_009773335.1 Caulobacteraceae bacterium | reverse complement strand
ACCGTGCCGTGCTGCAAGCGCTGTGCGGCTTCGACGACGCCCGCCTCGACGCGCTGGAACGCGAAGGCGTGCTGATCCGGACGGAGAAGAAGAAGGGATAGACAGTTCTCTTGGCGTCTCGCCGCGACGCGGGGTGGTCGTGCTACGCTGTCATCGATGCGCACCAACCCCGATGACCTGCGCCGCTGGGTCGCACAACAGCGCCTCGCGGAAGCGCGTATTCTCCAGGAGCGAGCCACGCACGTTCCGGAGCCATCGGCCGCGCTCGCGCGCGGGCTCGGGTGGATCGCGTTCGTTCGTCGCTTTCGGCCGCCCGCGCAGGCGCGCCTCCAGGTGACGAGTGACGATATCGTTGCCGATGAGGACCACGTCGCCTACGCGCGCTGGGTTAGACTCCGCAAGGCCCTGGGGATCAGGCGATGACGCTCCGCCGTGCGCTCACCGAAGCGAACAAGTAGCGGCGCTTGGGTACGCTGATCCTCGTGCTGAACGGGCGCGGCATAGCATGCCCGAAGCGTTCGAGCGTCCTAACTCCGTGCTGGATCCAGGAGAAGTCCCGGCGTATTCACCGCATCGAGGTCGCGTAGGCCGCGGCCCTGGTGGCGCCGTGCTATCATCGTCGTCGAAGGGGTGAGCGACGAGTGGGACTCGCTCGCGGGGCGTAGCGAATGACAACCCCCAAAGGGCAAAACCCGGGGTTGGCGTGAGCGCCGAGAGAGCCGTGCCCGGCTCGGCGCTCGCCCCGTGGTGCAGAACAGGCGCATGCGTGTGACTTCCAGGCGGAAGCGTCCGAGCCTGCGAGCCTCACGTCACCGGGTCGTGCGCGTGCCCGTCGTCGTGCGCGTGTGCGTGGTCGTGTGCATGCGCGTGCCCGTGTGCATGCGCGTGCCCGCCGCCGGGGCTGAAGGAGTCGCCGAGCGAGCCCAGCCATGCGCGCAGGCCCGTGCGCCAGATGCCGCGCATCAGGAGTGCCGCGAGCACCACCACGCCCGTGTGGGCGATTGCGCCGTGATCATGCGCGGTCGCCGTCGCGAGTGTGGGCGTCGCGGCGAGGGTGGTCGCGTTCACCACCGCGGCGATCGCCCAGCACGCCAGCAC
>WRPF01000028.1 GCA_009773335.1 Caulobacteraceae bacterium | reverse complement strand
CGCCCGCAGCGCTCGCCTTCGCCCGCGACGGCTTCTTCGGCTGGCGGCTGGAGGAGGCGCGCGGGGTCGGCAACGCGCTGCTCGGCCCCGAGGAGCGTGAGGCGACGATCCTGGCGGTGCGTCAGGCGGGGGTGCGCGTCGGACGGTCCGGGGCGGACATCCAGGCGGCGCTGCGCAAGCTCGCCGGTCTGGATCACGACTGGATCAACCCGAACGATCCGGTGCGGAACGCCTTCGGCATCTACGAGGAAGGCTGAGGGGGAATGCTGGCGCGCGTCGGCGGCGCGCGCTAGCAGACCTCGTATGTCAGACCATTCCACAACCGGGCTCACCCAGCTCGGCGCGCACGTCGAGGCGCCCACGTCGCCCGAAACCGCCATCCTGGAGCGTGCGCCGAACCCGCACCCCGACGCGCTCTACCTCGCCCGCTTCGCGGCGCCGGAGTTCACCTCGCTGTGCCCGGTCACCGGTCAGCCCGATTTCGGCCATCTCGTCATCGATTATGCGCCGGGCGACTGGATCGTTGAGTCCAAGAGCCTGAAGCTCTTCCTGCAGAGTTTCCGCAATCACGGCGCCTTCCACGAGGCGTGCACGGTCTATGTGGCCAAGCGCATCGTTGACGCGATCGCGCCGCGGTGGCTCCGTATCGGCGGATACTGGTACCCCCGCGGCGGCATCCCGATCGACGTGTTCTGGCAGACGGGTGCGCCTCCCGAGGGGCTCTGGCTGCCGGATCAGGGCGTCGCGCCGTATCGGGGGCGCGGTTAATCGGGGACGGGGTTAATCTGTCCGGGAGAACGACGATGAGACTGCTGATCGCCGCGCTGGCCGTTCTGTTCTTCGCGACCCCCGCTCAGGCGAGCGTCGTCCTCAACGGCGTCGTCGTCGATCCCCAGGGCGCGGTGCGCAGCGATCTGCTCACGCAGGCGCTTCAGGTCTGGAGCGCCCACGCCGAAGCCCGGCGCGACCGCATCGCGGTCGTCGATTTCTCCCGTCCTTCGGACAGGCCGCGCTTTTACGTGGTCGATCTCACGACCGGCGCAGTGTCGGCCTATCTCACGGCGCACGGCAGGGGCTCCGATCCGGCGCATGTCGGCGTGCCGCAGGTCTTCTCCAACGATCCTGGCTCCAACGCCTCCTCGCTCGGTCCCTATATCGCGCTGCGTCGCTACATGGGCGCACACGGCCTTTCTCTGCGTCTGCGCGGGCTCGATCCGGCGCGCAATTCCAATGCCGAGGAGCGCGCAGTGGTGCTGCATTCCGCGCCGTACATGGACGCCGACTGGCGGCGCACGCATGGCAAGCCGGGACGGTCATTCGGATGCTTTGTCGTCGAGACGCCGCTGATTGCCGAGGTCGTGAACCGGCTTGAGGACGGCGTGCTGATCTTCGCAGGGCGCTAGTAGCGCGTGACGATGGCCGACATGTCGGGGCGCGCGCGCTCCGGCTGTGATTCAGACTGCGTGCCGACGTGGATGAGCGCGGCGAGCCTCTCATCGTCTTTGAGGCCCAGCGCCGCGCGCGCGCCGGCATCGTAGGTGGGCCAGCCTGTGAGCCAGACCGCGCCGAACCCGAAGGCGTGTGCTGCGAGGATGAGTCCGTAGCTGACGGCGCCTGCCGACAGCACCTGTTCCCATTCCGGTATCTTCACGTGCGGTTTCGCGGCGGAGACCACGGCGATCACCATCGGCGCGCGTGCGAGGCTTTCGCGTGTCGCCTTGATCGTTTCCTCCGTCGCATCGCCTTGTCCGGCCATGACGGCGGCGAGCGCGTCACCCGCGCGATGGCGCGCCTCGCCCTCGAACACGATGAAGCGCCAGGGAGCGCGCTTGCCGTGATCGGGCGTGCGCGCAGCGAGCGTGAGGATCGCGGCGAGCTGGGCCGCGTCGGGCGCGGGTTCGGCGAGATGGAAGGGTTTCGGCGAACGACGCACGGCCATCAGCCTCAGCGTGTCGAGCGAGGCGTGCGGCAGGGCGGTCGGCTCGTTCTCGCGCGGGGCGGCGGGCACGAGAGCGGGATCGATGGACATGGGGGCGCCTCGGAAGGGGAACGGTTCCCTGCGCACATGGCGCGGACCGCGATCCGCTGCAAGCCGGGCTAGAGCCGCACGAGGTACGCGTGGCTGCCTTCGAGCACGATCTCGCCCTTCTGGTTTTCGACCGTGGCCCGCATGGTGACGACGCCGGTGGTGTTTTGCCGCTTCAGTTCGGTGATTTCGAGAAGCGGATAGAGCGTGTCGCCCGGAAAGACACCTTTCAGGAATTTCGCGCGCACCTCGGTGAAACCGACGAGCTTTTCCGCGATCACATGCGGAAACAGTCCCGCGCCCGCCGCCGTGAGGCACAGCACCTGCAGCCCGTGCGCGAGGAGATCGTGGTGGCCCTGCGCGCGGCAGTACTCGCGGTCATAGTGGATCGGGTGATTGTCGCCGCTGAGCGCCTGGAACGCGGTGAAATGCGCGTCCGTCAGCGTGCGCGCGGGACAGGGAAACCGCTCGCCGGTCTCAAGCTGGTCGAATGTGCGCGCCGGAACGAGCGGACGGGAGAAGGGATCGATGGGCATGATGCGAACCTGACACATCCTCGAGCGACTTTCACCGGCCGCCAGTCCGGGTCGGGAAGCTGGACTTTTGGCGCGGGATATACTAGATGCCGTATTGTATATCCGGAGCGACGTCGATGCAGGTTTCCAAGTGGGGCAACAGTCTCGCCATCAGGTTGCCGCAGGCTGTGGTCGAGGCGCTGGGGCTGGAAGAGGGTGACGACATCGTCATCGAAGTCGCGGGCAAGCGCGCCTTCGCCGTGGAGAAGGGCGCGGACGCCGCCGAACTTCTAGCGCGCCTGCGCAAGTATCGTGGTCGTCTGCCCGAAGGCTTCCGGTTCGACAGGCTTGAAGCAAATGCCCGCAAGTGAGGCGTTTCTCGACACCAATGTATTGCTCTACCTGCTGTCCGCTGAAACGGACAAAGCCGACCGCGCGGAGAAGCTGATTGCGAAGGGTGGCGTGGTCAGCGTTCAGGTGCTCAATGAGTTCGTCGCCGTCGCCATGCGCAAGGCCGGACTGACGATTGCGGAGTCGCGGGAAGTGTTGCGCGCCGTGCGGGCTTCGTGTCGCGTGGCGGCGCTGGAAGCCGCCACACACGACCGGGCGCTCGACATTGCGGCGGAAACGCGGGTGCATGTGTATGACGCGACCATCATCGCCGCCGCCCAGGAATGCGGCTGCAAAGTGTTGCATAGCGAAGACATGCAGCACGGGCAGAAGTTCGGCGCAGTGCGCATCAATAATCCGTTTCGATCATGACCGACCACAATCCATGGCGTTTCCTCTCGGCGAAAACCGCCTTCGACAATCCCTGGCTCCGCCTCGTCGAGCAGGAAGTCATCGATCCCGCCGGGCAGCAGCGCATCTACGGCATCGTGCGGTTCAAGAAGCTGGCGGTCGGCGTGCTGCCGGTCACGGACGAGGGGCAGGTGCATCTGGTCGGCCAGTGGCGGGTGCCGCTGTCGCGGTACTCGTGGGAGATGCCGGAAGGGGGCTGCGAGGCGGGGGAAGACCCGCTCGACTGCGCGCGGCGTGAACTGGAGGAGGAGGCGGGCGTGCGCGCCTTGCGTCTTGAGCCCATAGTTAAGATGGACTTGTCCAATTCGGTCACCGACGAGCAGGCGATATGCTATCTTGCGACCGGGCTTTTCCCCGGCGTGCATGCGCCGGAGCCGGTGGAGGTCCTGCGTAACCGTCTGGTCCCGTTCCGCGAAGTCCTTGCGGATGTGGCGGCCGGGCGGATCATGGACGCCATGACGGTTGCCGCGGTGCTGCGCGCGCACCACATGGCTGTGACAGGTGAGATTGATGCAGGCCTCGCTGCGGCGATGCTTGGGAAGTAGTCGAGCGGAGAACGCGCAATGGCAGATACACAGACCCGCGCCGTATCCGCGCCGCGCTCGCTGGAGAATTCCGGCGGCGTGTGGTCTCAGTTGCGCGTGGAATCCATGCAGGCGGCGGCGGAAGAGCCGCTGCTGGCGAGCTTCCTCCACGCCACGATCCTGCACCACGAGCGCATCGAGGATGCGCTCTCCTACCACCTCGCCTCCAAGCTCGGCGGCGGGGACATGAATCCGTTGCATCTACGCGAAGTCGCGCAGGAGGCGTATCTCGCGGAACCCGAAATCGCCCGCCAGGCCGAACGCGACATGCGCGTGGTGCGCGAGCGCGATCCCGCGTGCCGCACCTATCTGCAGCCGTTCCTCTACTACAAGGGCTATGCGGGCCTGCAGGCGTACCGCATCTCCAACTGGCTGTGGCGCCACGAGCGCGAGGAACTGGCGTTCTATCTGCAGAGCCGCATCAGCGAGCTCTTCTCCGTCGACATCCACCCGGCTGCGAAGATCGGCGCCGGCGTCTTCATCGACCACGCGCACGGCATCGTCATCGGCGAGACGGCGGTGGTGGAGGACGACGTCTCGATGCTGCACTCGGTGACGCTCGGCGGCACCGGCAAGGAGCGCGGCGACCGTCACCCGAAGATCCGTCGCGGCGTGCTGATCGGCGCGGGCGCCAAGGTGCTCGGCAACATCGAGGTCGGCGAGGAGGCGCGCATCGCGTCGGGCTCCGTGGTGCTGACGAATGTCGCGGCGCGCTGCACCGTGGCCGGCGTCCCGGCGCGGCCCGTGGGCGGGGTCTGTTGCGAAGAGTCGCCGTCGAAGAAGATGGACCAGCTCCTCGACGAGGCCGTGCTGAGTTCCTACGGCGACGGAATCTGATCACTTGCGGGCGCAGCCGTGCTAGGTTTGCCGCCATGACCGTCTTTCTCGCCGCTTTCACAGCGTTCAATTTCTTCTTGGCCTATGCGGCCGTGCGCCGGGCGGGCAAGCTCATGACCGCCGACGGGCGGGCGTGGTGGCAGTCGAAACGGCTCTACGCGATCGCGGTGTTCGCCGCGTGGACGCTGCCTGTCGCCTGCATCGCGGCCACGGCGTATGCGTGGGCGCTGCACCGGCAGGGCGTTGAGCACTGGGCCGGCCCCGCGATCCTCGCGCCGCTCGGCTGGCTCCTCGTGATGGGGATCTTCTTCGCGATCGTCGATGTATCGGAAGACGGCGTGATGGATTTCGGACGGGGGCCGAAGAAGGGATAGGACGGGACCGCGCGTCTTCAGACGCGCACGGGGCGTTTCCTGCAAGCTCTGTGTCCGCCGCGATCCGCTTATGCGCGTCTGAAGACGCGCGATCCCTTCAGAAACCTTTGAAAGTGGCGAACTCATCCACCTCCGCACGATCCGAGCGCAGCGTGTTCACTTTCGCCGTCGGGTCGGCGCGCCCAAGCGCCATGCCGCAATAGATCATTTCCGTGTCCGGCAGCGCGAAATGCTTTTTCAGCGTCTCGCGCGAACGGGCCCAGAATTCCTGCATGCAGGTGGCGACGCCGCGCGCCTCGGCGGCCAGCGCGACCGACTGCATGAACATGCCCATGTGCGCCCATTGCCCATGACCCATGCGTTTGTCGATGATGAAGAAGAGCGCCGTCGGTGCGCCGAAGAATTCCATGTTGCGCGCGAGGTGGGCGAAGCGCGCCATCTTGTCCTCGCGCGGGATGCCGAGGAGCGCATACATGTCCTCGCCCACCTTGAAGCGCCACGAGCGATGGGGCTCCCAGAGGTCTTCGGGATAGATCGGATGGTCGCCGACTTCGCCAGCCGGATTGGCCATCGCCGCCGCGCGGGCAAGCTCGATCACCTTGTCGCGTTCTGCGCCCGCCACCGCGACCACCTTCCACGGCTGCACGTTCCCGCCCGACGGCGCCCAGCGCGCCACATCGAGGATCTCGCGCACGAGTTTCTCCGGCAGCGGGGCCGGCTTGAACGCGCGCGTGGAGATGCGGGATCTGATCGCTGTGTCGACGTCCATGGGGTGGGCCTCCGTTTGCGCCAGTGCTAACGCAACGCTGGAGGGGAAGGTCAAGTCAGACCGAAAAACTCACCCCGCACCCGCAGCTCGACTTCGCGTTGGGGTTCCGCACCTTGAAGCTCGAGCCGATGATCTCCTCGACCCAGTCCACTTCCGAGCCTTTCAGGAAGGCGATGGAGACAGGGTCCACGAAGAGGCGGGCGCCGTCGCGTTCGATGACGATGTCCTCGGCGTCGGGGCCGGGCACGATGTCGATCTCGTAGGAGAACCCCGAGCAGCCCCCGCCCTCGACGGCCACGCGCAGGCCTCCGCCATCCGAGATGGCGTTGATGCGGGCGGCGGCGGAGGGGCTCAAAGTGAGATCTGTCACAGGTGAAATCCTTGTTTGCAGTCATTCCGGGGCGGCCGCAGGCCGAACCCGGAACCCAGGGGTTCAAGCGCACCCGGTCCCCTGGGTTCCGGATCACGCCTCCGGCGTGTCCGGAATGACGGAGCAATCCTTCGTAAGGACTACGAACACCTATATGGAGGTTCGCAAAGCCAAGGAGAAGCGGGTGAGCGGCGAAGCAAGCGGCAAGGCATGGTGGGCGACCCCGCCCGCGCCATGGGCGACGGACCCGACGCGCTCGCGCGGGCGGCTGCACGCCGAGGACGAAAGCCCGTCGCGCAGCCCGTTCCAGCGGGACAGGGACCGGATCATCCACGCCTCGGCCTTCCGGCGCCTGAAACAGAAGACGCAGGTCTTCATCGCCCACGAGGGCGACCACTTCCGCACCCGCCTCACGCACTCCCTCGAAGTGGCGCAGATCGCGCGGTCCGTGGCGCGCACGCTGGGGCTGGATGAAGATCTCGCGGAGACGGTGGCGCTCGCCCACGACCTCGGCCACCCGCCGTTCGGCCATTCCGGGGAAGACGAACTCGACGAATGCATGAAGCCCTTCGAGGGCTTCGATCACAACGCCCAGACGCTGCGCGTGCTGACCAAGCTTGAAGCGCGCTATCCGCGCTGGGACGGGCTCAACCTCACTTGGGAGACGCTCGAAGGCGTCGTCAAACACAACGGTCCGCTGATCAACGCGAAGCGCACACTCGCCGATCTGCCGCTCGCCATCCGCGAATACGCCCGCGAGCACGAGCTTGAACTGCACCAGTGGTCCGGCCCCGAAGGCCAGGTCGCGGCGTTGGCAGACGATATCGCCTACAACAATCACGACATCGACGACGGCCTGCGCGCGGGCCTGTTCGAGATCGAGGAACTCTACGATCTCCCCTTCGTCGGCGACATGTTCCGCAAAGTGCGCGCCGAATTTCCCGACATCGACCAGACACGCTGGGCGGGCGAGGCGGTGCGCCGTCTCATCGGCGCGCGCATCAACGATCTGGTGGATGAAACGAAGCGCCGCGCCGCCAGACACAAGCCGCAGAGCGCCGAGGACGTCCGCAACCTGCCGGAAGCGATCGTGGCCTTCTCTCCCGAGATGGGCGAGCACGAGGCGACGCTGAAGCGCTTCCTGATGGCCAAGATGTACCGCCACTACAAGGTCGCGCGCATGCGCAGCCAGGCCAAGCGCATCCTGAAGGAGCTGTTCACGCTGTTCCTCGCGGAGCCCGAAACACTGCCAGACAAATGGCGCGACCGCGCCGGCAAGCCGGGGACGCCGGAAACCGCGCGCGTGGTCTGCGACTACATCGCCGGCATGACCGACGCCTACGCCGTGGAAGAACACCGCCGTCTGTTCAATCTTGAACGCTGGGCCTGATTGAGAATTTGGCGTGAAGGGAAAGTCGCAATGTCCGAACGATTTGAGCGTCACAAGCAGCCGTGGACGCACGACGAGTTGCAGAAGCTGCACACGCTCGCCAAGAAGGGCATGTCGCTGAAGGCGATCTCCAAGGCGATGACGCGCAGCGAGGAATCCATCAAGGACCGCGCGAAAGCGGACGGGATCGGCATAGCCAAGCTGCGGTAGGGCTCAGCCTCGCGAATCTGATCACGCGAGTAGGCGCACGCCGGCCCGTCGCGCAAACGCTTTGTCGAACGTCACGAATTCGGTGCAGCCCTGCTCTTGGGCCAGTTCAAACATGAGACAGTCGGCGAAATCCGCTTGGGCCGCGCGGAAATCGAGCACGGCGCGCGCAACTGCGTCGCGGCATTCTACGGTCAGGGCATCCACCGCCAGCACCGTTTCAATGATGTTGGCGGCGGCGGCGCGATCCACCGCATAAAACTTGCGCAGCACCCAAAGTAGTTCGCACAATACGATAGTGCTGATGAAGCCGCTGCGTTGGGCTGTCAGCGTGTCTTCGATCAATACGGCGGCGGCTTTTGCCTGCTGCGCATTGTCCTGCGTAAAATATCGAACAAGCACATTGGTATCGATCGCAATCACTCCGAGCGATCGGGCCGGCTGCGCCGCAGCCACCCCTCCGCAATGGCTTCCTCCATGTCCTCAAGGGACACCGGCTTCTCGGGTTTCGGCACAATGCCCTTCAAGGCGCTGGCTGGAAGATTTTTCGCCAGCAGGCGCCACTTTCCGTCCCGCTCCTCGATGAACATCACCTTGTCACCGGCGTTGAGGCCGAGGGACCGCCGCACGTCAGCGGGCAGGGTGATCTGACCCTTGCTGGTGAGCGTGGAAGTAGACATGCGGATTCCTTACTTCGGGCGACGTTTCCTTACATACTTTCCATTGGGGAAAAGTTCAAGGACACCGTGGGCTGGGTCCATAAACCCAATCCTAACCACCTTGGGTGTTTCTGATTCGGATTGGATCGGAGGCCGGGATGGCTCACGCACAGCGCCGCGTTTACGCGCCCCCGGAGGCGGATGGGGCCATCGAGTTTCCGCGCGAGCGCGTCCGCCGCGCCCCGCCAAAGCGAGATGAACCCAAGGGCGGCTCCAGCTATCCGACGTTCGCCATCGCGCTGATCGTCGTGGCGACAATCACCTATCTGATCTGGAGCTTCACGGGCGGCGCGCCGCAGGGCGCCGACGCGCCGGTGATCGAAGCGGACTCCGGGGCTTTCAAGACACAGTATGTCGGCGGCGCCACGGAAGAGCCCGCGACCGCCGAGATCGATCAGGCGCTGGTCGGCAAGCCGCCCGTTCCGCGCGCGCCGGCCAGGGTCCGCGCCGCCGCCGAGGAGGCCGAGATCGCTGTCCCGCGGCCGGCTGCTTCCGCCATTTCGCCCCGGATCGTCGCGGATGGCCCGTTCCTCGCCCAGATCGCCTCGCTCAAGTCCGCCGACGCCGCGGACGCCGCCTGGACGCGGTTTTCCCGGCGCTCGCCCGCGCTGTTCGGGGCCGCCCGCAAGGACGTCCAGCAGGCTGACCTTGGGGAGCGCGGGATATACTTCCGGGTCCGCGCCGGGTATTTCGCCGATCGGGCGGACGCGGCGCAGTTCTGCGGCCAGGTGAAATCGCTGGGCCAGGAGTGCCTCGTCGTCGGCAAGTAGGCCAGTTGGTCGCCGGAACGGACGAGTGAGCGAAGACGCAGTCACATTCGAGGCCGCCGAGGAGGCGGATGCGGGCGAGACGCTCGTGCTCGACCTCGACGGGTTCGAGGGGCCGCTGCACGTCTTGCTGGACCTCGCGCGCCATCAGAAGGTCGATCTCGCGCAGATCGCGCTGGCGCCGCTGGTGGACCAGTATCTCGCCTTTATCGAGGACGTGCGCACGCGCATAGATCTCGCCGCCGAATACCTCGTGATGGCGGCGTGGCTGACGCTGCTGAAGTCGCGCCTCCTGCTGCCGAAGCCCGAACGGCCCGTCGACGAGC
Organism: Caulobacteraceae bacterium; assembly: GCA_009773335.1. Classification (GTDB taxonomy): domain Bacteria; phylum Pseudomonadota; class Alphaproteobacteria; order Caulobacterales; family Aquidulcibacteraceae; genus VFBF01. The sequence continues at coordinate 26,896 of WRPF01000028.1, read as the reverse complement.
CCGATCCCGAAGCGATCGCCGCGCACCTGTCGCTGAAACTGCAGCGCCTCGCGGAGGCGAAGGCCGCGGCTGCGAAGCTCGGCGCGCTGGCGCAGCTTGATCGCGACGTGTTTCTCAACTGGGCGCCGCAACCCATCGCGGTCACCCGCGAACTAAAGTGGACCGCGAGCCTGCACGATATGCTGTCGGCGTACACGGCGGGGCGCACGCGGCGCATCCGCATCGATCACCGCATAGAGCCGCGCCGCGTCTACACGCTGGAGGCCGCGCGCCATCGGCTGGAAGAAATGCTCGAAGGCCTCGACGACTGGCGGCCCATCGGCGCGCTGCAACCGCGGCGCGAGCGCGGCCCCGAGGCGCCGGAGCCGCAATCCTATGTGGCGAGCCTCTTTGGGGCTTCGCTTGAGCTGGTGCGCGACCAGAAGCTCGAAGCGCGTCAGGCCGACCAGTACGCGCCGCTCTATCTGCGCCGTCGCCGGCCGCACGAGGGCGACGCGTCATGAGCCGCCCGCCGCAACCCGTCGCCGATCCGATCATGCGTGTCGAGGACGCATTCACCCCGCCGGAAAGCGCCAACGACATGGGCGGTGAAGGGGGGGCCGCGATTGGCCCGCTGCACGAGGCGGCGCGCATCGCCGAGGCGCTCCTGTTTGCGGGCGGGGAGCCGATGAGCGCGTCGGCGCTCGCAGAACGCATGCCGCCGGGGACGGATGTGGCGGCGGTGCTCATGGGCCTGAAGCGGACCTATGCGGGCCGCGGCGTCGAACTCGTCGAGGCCGGCGGCGCATGGCGGTTCCAGTCCGCGAAGGATCTCGCGCGCCTTTTTGCGGAAACCCGCGCCGCGCCGAGGCGCTTGCCCAAGGCGGCCATGGAGACGCTGGCGGTCATCGCCTACCACCAGCCGGTCACGCGCGCCGAGATCGAGGATATTCGCGGCGTCTCGCTCAGCCGGGGATCGCTCGACCTGCTGCTGGAGATCGGCTGGGTGCGCCCGCGAGGCCGCCGCCGCAGCCCCGGCAAGCCCCTCACGTTTGGGACAACCGAGGGTTTCCTCAGTCACTTTGGCCTCGTGTCGCTTGACGCCTTGCCGGGCAAGGACGATTTGAAGGCTGCCGGGCTCATCGACCCGCGGGTCGAGGCCGCGTTCGATGTGCCGCGGCCGGATGGCGCGCCCGCCGCGGACGAGGATCCCCTCGAAGCCGGCGACGCTGCTTTCTACGTGGATTACGCCGGCGGCGAGGAAGAGTAACCGCCCCGGTCTTTCGGTCTTTTTGGAGTTTCGCGGCAATGCATCTGCCCGGTCTGATCCCGCTGCTCATCGTTCTCGCGCTTGCGTTCCTGCTGTTTGGACGCCCGGGACGGATTTCCAACATCATGGAAGACCTCGGCAAAGGCATCCGCGGCTTCAAGAAGGGCCTCGGCGATCCCGATGCCCCGCCGCCCGCCGCCGAGCCGCCAGCCCAGCTGCGCGACCAGACCCCCCGCAAGGACGACGAGCGCACCGGCGCCTGAGGGAGCCCCAAAGCGGCCATGCTGCCCGGTCTCGGCTTTTCCGAAGTTCTCGTCCTCGGCGTGATCGCGTTGCTCGTGGTCGGCCCGAAGGATCTGCCGCTGATGCTCAGGAAGCTCGGCCGGCAGATGGCGCGCCTGCGTGGGCTGGCGGCGGAGTTCCGCACCGGCTTCGACGAACTCGCCCGCCAGGCCGAACTGGACGAACTGAAGAAGGAGGTCGAGGCGCTGCGCCGCGGCCAGATCTTCAGCGACGCCGAGATGGAACAGATGCGCGTGCTCGAGCCGCTGCCCGCGCCGGCGGCTTTCGATGCCGGACCGCCGGCGCCCTCGCCGGCAGACGGCGGTGAAACCATCGAGAGCGCCCCAGACCCGGCCGGGAATGCCGGCGAGGGCGCCGGCGGTCCTGAATTTCCGGCGGTCGCGCCAGAACCGGCGCGGGTTTCCACATGAGCGCCGCCGGGACGCCCGACGAGATCGAGGACAGCCGCGCGCCGCTGCTCTCGCATCTCACCGAACTGCGCGACCGGCTGTGGGTGGCGTGCGCGGCGCTGCTGGTGTGCTTCGTCGGCGCGTTCTTCTTTTCCAAGCAGGTCTTCCTGTTCCTGACGCAACCCTTCCTCACCGCCATCACCGCCGTGCGCGGGGCGGAGGCGGCGAAGGCCGGGCTCGATCTCGTGAACACCGGCGCGATGGGTTTTTTCGCGGTGCAGGTGAAGGTCGCGCTGTTTGCCGCCATCGTGATCGCGTTTCCGGTGATCGCCTGGCAGGGCTACGCCTTCGTGGCGCCGGGGCTCTACAAGACCGAGCGCAAGGCGGTCGCGCCGTTCCTGATCGCCGCGCCCGTGATGTTCCTGCTGGGGTGCGCGTTCGTGTTCTACGTGGCGCTGCCGTTCGCGCTCGAATTCGCGCTGAAGCAGGAGCTGCTCACCGGCCCCGTGCGGGTGAAGTACCTGCCGAAGGTGGACGAGTATCTCGGCCTCGTGACGACGCTGGCGCTGGCGTTCGGCGCGGTGTTCCAGGTGCCGGTGGTGCTGACGCTGCTGGCGCGCGTGGGCATCGTGACGGCCTCGATGCTGCGCAAGGGCCGCCGTTACGCGGTGCTGGCGATCGCGGCCTTCTCGGCGCTGGTGACGCCGCCGGACGTGATGTCGATGACGATCATGGCCGTGCCGGTCTACCTCCTCTACGAGGCCTCGATCTGGCTCGTGTGGCTGATCGAGAAATCGCGGGCGAAGGACGCGAGCGCCCCGTCGAGCGCGCCGGCTCCGTGACTCTTGGCGCCTTGAGTTTTCCGATCACTATCTGCCACTAGACACCGTCATTCCGGGGCGTGCGAAGCGCGAACCCGGAACCCAGTGGACCGGGCTCGCTTGAACCCCTGGGTTCCGGATCGCGCCTCCGGCGCGTCCGGAATGACGGAGTGTAAGGACGAAGAGAAATGCACGACATCAGAGCGATCCGCGAGGATTTCGAGGGCTGGGCCAAGGCGATGCTGCGCCGTTCGCTGTCGGACGAGCAGCGCGCGCAGATCGCCTCGATCCTCGATCTCGACGTGAAGGCGCGCGCGCTGCAGACGCAGCGCCAGGACGCCGAAGCGGGCCGCAATACGGCATCGAAAGCCATCGGCGCGGCGAAGGCCAAGAAGGACGACGCGGAAGCGGCGCGGTTGATGGAAGAGGTCGCGCGGCTGAAGGGCGTGATCGAGACGACATCGAAGCAAGAAGAGGACGTCGCGGGCGAACTCAAACGCATTCTGGAATCGCTGCCCAACACGCCCGCGCCGGATGCGCCCGACGGCAAGGACGAAGAGGGCAACATCGAGGTGCGCGTCTGGAGCCCAGGGAGCGCGAGCCTTCAGGCTCGCTACGCCGGCGGGCCTGAAGGCCCGCGCTCCAATGACGTCAAGGACCACGTCGCCATCGGCGAAGCGCTGGGCATGATGGATTTCGAAGCCGCCGCCCGCATGAGCGGCGCGCGCTTCGTGGCGCTGAAGGGCAAGCTCGCGCGGCTCGAACGCGCGCTCGCGGCCTTCATGATCGACCTGCAGACCGAGACGCACGGCTATCAGGAAGTGAGCCCGCCGTTGTTGGTGAAAGACAATGCGGCGTTTGGAACCGGCCAACTCCCCAAGTTTGAAGAAGATCTCTTTGAGATCGGTGTGCCAACGCGCTTGCTCAACACGTTGGATCAAATTGCTTATGCTGAGTTTGACCAAGTCCAACTGGGCAAGGCGGTAAAGGATGCGAGTTGGGCGGTCAGAGAGCAATTCGTCAAGGTCTACACTGCCGCGAGGCTTGGTCGCCATTGGCTCATCCCCACCGCCGAAGTTTCGCTCACCAATCTCTATCGCGAACAAATCCTGAGCGAGTCCGATCTCGCCACGCCCATTCGCATGACCGCCGACACCCCGTGCTTCCGTTCGGAAGCGGGCAGCGCCGGTCGCGACACGCGCGGCATGATCCGCATGCACCAGTTCCGGAAAGTGGAGATGGTGTCGATCGCGAAGCCCGAGGACAGCGACGCCGAACACGAACGCATGACGCGTTGCGCGGAAGAGGTGCTGAAGCGCCTCGGCCTGCCGTTCCGCACCATGGCTCTATGCACTGGCGACATGGGTTTTTCCGCGAGGAAGACCTACGACCTCGAAGTCTGGCTGCCGAGCCAGAACAAGTATCGCGAGATCAGCTCGTGCTCGAACTGCGGCGACTTCCAGGCCCGCCGCATGGACGCGCGCTTCCGCAGGGACGGCCAGAAAGGCACGGAGTTCGTGCACACGCTGAACGGCTCGGGTCTCGCCGTCGGCCGCACGCTCGTGGCGGTGCTGGAGAATTACCAGAACGCCGATGGCAGCGTGACCGTGCCGGAGGCGCTGGTGGCGTACATGGGCGGGATGACGGTGATTGCGCGGTAGGGTTCGGTCCACTCTCCCTCCCCTCAATGGGGAGGGTGGCGCGACGAAGTCGCGACGGGTGGGGCTCAGGCTCAGCGTCGCTGGAAAAGCGCGAGAGGCGGTAATCGATCCGCGCCACCCGCGTTCTTCGCCCTTGCATCACGCGCGCGCCCCACCCCCGCCGCGTGCGCGGCGGACCCTCCCCATTGAGGGGAGGGAAAAGGGATCGAGCCCGGAAATTAGGGGGACTGAATCTCCGCATTCCCACACTTTCCCCAGCGCAAATCCATGCGCGCCAACAAACGCACATGAATCTATCCGACCGGGGTCCCGGCCGTGGGATGATCGCTCCGTTTTCAACAGGCCAGCGGAGCCACGGACGAACCCCATGCAGATCTTTTCCCCCGTCACACGCACCGATCTTCAAGCGCACGCCCAGAGCCTCCGGCTCTGGCTGCTGGAGATCGCTGTCTGGCTGGTGGAGGCGATCGGGTTTCGGGAAGGGCGCATTGCGCTCAACGGCATGCGCATCGAGGCGCGCCGCGAACTGCGCCGGCTCATCTTCCTGATGATGTGTGCGCGGATGCGGTTTCGCAAAACCGACACACGCCGCCGCTGGATGCGCCCGCCCTCGGCGCCGCGCGGCTTTCGCTACGCATTCAGGCGCATCGACATGGTGCGACTCTATACGCGCGGTATTGCGCTCAAGGACTTCGCGGAGATGCGAAGGGCGCTGGATGATCTCGATACCGTAGTGACACGCGCCATCGCGCGCGTGCCGAAGTCGGTTTCGACGGGACGGCTGGTCATCGTTGCATCGATGCCCGTCCTCCACTTCATCACCCCCACACCTGCAGCCGAAGGCGCAGACACATCATGACCAGGGAAACAGGACCGCCGGCGCCCTCGCCGGCATTCGATGTTCGCGTCTCGCGAGATTCCGGTGGAGTCTGGCGGCGCCGGCCCATGCCGGCGAGGGCGCCGGCGGTCCTGCTCGCCGGAACCGTTGTTCCAGCACGCACCCCACGCCACATTGCCGCCACGCGCCTTGACCAGAAGGCGACCCAAATCCCCATCGCAACGAGGCCCCGATCCGATGCGAACAGCCCGTATTCTCTCCCTCTCCGTCCTCGCCCTGATCGCCTGCTCGCAGGCGCCCAGCACGGCCCAAAACACGTCCGCCGACGGCGCTGAGTTCCAGCTCACGCAGGCCGCCCCCATCGAGCGCCGCGCGCCGGCCTCGCGCACGGAAATGCAGCTTTCGCTGGCGCCCGTCGTGCGGCAGGTGTCTCCGGCAGTCGTCAACGTCTACGCCCAGCGCGTCGTGCGCCAGCGCCGCTCGATCCTCGATGACATGATGCGCGGCGTGCCCCCGGGCGCGCTCGGCGGCATGAGCCGCGAACGCATCGAGCAATCCCTCGGCTCCGGCGTCATCGTCCGCGCGGACGGCGTGATCGTGACCAACAATCACGTGGTCGAAGGCGCGGACGCGTTGAAGGTGGTGCTGTCGGATCGCCGCGAGTTCGAGGCCAAGGTCATCGTCGCCGATCCGAAAACCGATCTCGCCGTGCTGCGCATCACGCCCGGTTCGGAGCGGCTGCCCGCGCTCGCCTTCGCCGATACCCGTCAGGCCGAAGTGGGTGATCTCGTCATCGCCATCGGCAACCCGTTCGGCCTGCAGCAGACCGTCACCAGCGGCATCATCTCCGCGCTCGCGCGCACGGAAGTGGGCATCAACGATTTCGCCTTCTTCATCCAGACGGACGCGGCCATCAATCGCGGCAATTCGGGCGGTGCGCTCGTGGACATGAACGGCGCGCTGGTGGGCATCAACACCGCGATCTTCTCCGAAAGCGGCGGCTCGAACGGCATCGGCTTCGCGATCCCGGCGGAGATGGTCAAACGGGTGGTTGAATCGGCGCTGTCGAGCGGTTCGGTCGTGCGGCCGTGGCTCGGGGTGGCGGCGCAGCCTGTGACGCAGGATCTCGCGCGCAGCCTCGGACTCGACCGGCCGCGCGGCGTGCTCGTTACCGAACTGTGGAGCGGCGGCCCCGCCGAACGCGCAGGGGTGCAGCGCGGCGACGTGATCCTCGCGGTCGGCGGCGTCGATGTGTTCGACGAACAGGCCGTGCGCTATCAGGCGGCCACGCAACGCCCCGGCGCCACGATCCCGCTGCGCATCGTGCGCGGGTCTGCGCAACGCACGGTCAATGCAAGGGTCGACGCGCCGCCGCGCACGCCCGCGCCCGATCCGCGCGATATTGCAGGCGAAAACCCGATGAGCGGCGCCCGCGTCGTCGCGCTCTCGCCGGCGGCCGCCGAGGAAGCGGGGCTCAACCCGTTCTCGACGGGCGTCTACATCCAGGCGATGGACGCGCGCGGTACGGCGGCGCGGGCAGGCTTCCGCCCGGGCGATGTCATCCGCTCAGTGAACGGTCAGCGCGTGCGCACGGGGGCCGATCTGCAACGCCTGCTCGGCGCGCAGACGCGCTGGGCCATCGAGGTCGAGCGCGGCGGGGAGGTCGGCACGCTGAACTTCGGGCGCTAGCGGCCCGCATGCTATGCTCACGGCATGAGTGATTTGTTCCAAGCCGCGGGCCTGACGCCGGAGCAGCCGCGACCGCTCGCGGACCGGATGCGGCCGCAGAAGCTGGACGAGGTCGTAGGGCAGGATCACCTGCTCGGCCCCGACGGGCCGATCGGGCGGATGATCGCCGGCAAGCGGCTCGCCTCCATGATCCTGTGGGGCCCGCCCGGCGTCGGCAAGACTACCATCGCGCGGCTGCTCGCGCACGGGGCGGGGCTGGAGTTCCAGCAGATCTCGGCGGTCTTCTCCGGCGTCGCCGATCTGAAGAAGGCGTTCGAGACCGCCCGCGGACGCCGCGCGACAGGCAAGGGCACGTTGCTGTTCGTGGACGAGATCCACCGCTTCAACCGCAGCCAGCAGGATGGCTTCCTGCCCTTCGTCGAAGAGGGCGTCGTCACCCTCGTCGGCGCGACGACGGAAAATCCCAGTTTCGAGCTGAACGCGGCGTTGCTCTCACGGTGCCAGGTGTTCGTGCTGAAGCGCCTGGAGGCCGATGCGATGGAGCTGCTCCTGCACCGCGCGGAAGCAACGCTCGGCCGGCCCATGCCGATAACGTCCGAAGCGCGCGCGCTGCTCTGCGATCTCGCCGATGGCGACGGGCGCTATCTGCTCACCCTGGCTGAAGAAGTGTTCGCTCTCTCCGAAGGAAAGCCGCTCGATTCCGCAGCGCTCTCAAAGCTCCTGCAGAAGCGCGCGCCCGTCTACGACAAGGACCGCGAGGAGCACTACAACCTTATCTCCGCGCTGCACAAATCCATCCGCGGCTCCGATCCCGACGCCGCCATCTACTGGCTCGCCCGCATGCTGGCCGGCGGTGAACAGCCCCTGTTCCTCGCCCGCCGTCTCGTGCGCGCCGCGGCGGAAGATGTCGGCGCCGCCGATCCGACGGCACTGCTGGTGTGCCTCGCGGCGAAGGATGCGGTGGATTTTCTCGGCGCGCCGGAAGCGGAACTGCATCTGGCGCAGGCCGTCCTGCATCTGGCGTGCGCGCCGAAATCGAACGCGGTCTATACTGCGTGGAAGGCCGCGCAAGCCGCCGCCGTCGAGACCGGCGCGCTCGGTCCGCCCATGCACATCCGCAATGCCGCGACGCGGATGATGAAGGACCTCGGCTACGGCAAGGGCTACGCGTACGACCACGACGCGCCGGACGGCTTTTCCGGCCAGAACTATTTCCCCGACGAGATGCCGCGCCGGACATTTTATGAGCCGACCGGACGCGGCATGGAGATGCGCGTGAAGGAACGTCTCGATCACTGGAAGGCCCTGCGCGACAAGCGCGTCTGATCAGCCGGCGTAGTTGGGCTTCCGCTTTTCAAAAAAGGCGCGGACGCCCTCCTGAAAATCTTCGCCCTGCGCGCACAGGATCTGGTTGCGGTCCTCCATCGCGATGGCGGCCTCAAGCCCCTGGGCGTCGATGGCGTGGTTGAGGCACTCCTTGGTCAGGCGCAGGCCGAGCGGCGTGGCGTGCAGCATGTCGTCGGCGAAGCCCTTCACCTCGGTCTCGACATCTTCGGGCAGGCTGATGCGGCTCACGAGTCCGAGCTGGTGCGCGCGCTGGGCGTCGATGAAGCGGCCAGTGAGCATGAATTCGGCGGCGACGGAGCTGCCGACCATGCGCGGCAGGAAATAGCTCACGCCGATGTCGCAGGCCGACAGCCCGATGCGGATGAAGGCCGCGTTCATGCGCGTCGTCGCGGTGGCGATCCGGACGTCCGACGCCAGCGCCAGCGCAAAGCCGCCGCCGCTGGCTGCGCCCTGCACGACCGAGACGATCGGCTGCGGGCAGCGCCGCATGGCCATGACGATCTCGCTGATCGAGCGCTGGGAATCGAGACCGGCGCCGGTGGTGCGCGGCCCGTTGGAGCGCTCCTTGAGGTCGAGGCCGGCACAGAAATTGTCACCCGCCCCGCGCAGGACCACCACGCGCGCGTCGCGCCGCCAGTAGAGGGTGACGAAAAAGTCCCGCAGTTCGTCCACGAGCTTGCGGTTGAGCGCGTTGAGGCTCTTCGGTCGGTTCATCGTGGCGGTGACGACGGCGCCGTTCTGTTCGACGAGGAGGTGTTCGTAGGCGGCGGACATGGCGGGCTCCCTTGCTGGCGCGGGACTGTCCGGGGCGCGGCGTCGAGGGTCAATCGGCGCCGCAGCGGCAGGAAGGGTTGTCAGGCGGCGGGGAGAGCCCCTACATCGCGGCCCTCATGGCACGCTTTCTCATCACCTCCGCGCTTCCCTACATCAACGGCATCAAGCACCTGGGCAATCTGGCCGGCTCGATGCTGCCGGCCGACGTGCACGCGCGGTTCCGCCGGATGCAGGGCCACGAAGTGCTGTTCCTGTGCGCGACGGACGAGCATGGCACGCCCGCAGAACTCGCGGCGGCCGAGGCCGGGCAGGATGTGCGCGCCTACTGCGACGAGCAGCACCTGATCCAGAAGGCGGCGTGCGAGGGCTTCAGGCTTTCGTTCGACCACTTCGGGCGTTCGTCGAATCCGCCGAACCACAAGCTCACGCAGCACTTCTGCGAACGGCTCGAAGCGGCGGGGCTGATCGAGGAGCGCACGTCGAAGCAGATCTATTCCATCGACGACGGCCGCTTCCTGCCGGACCGCTATGTCGAGGGCACATGTCCGCACTGCGCTTTCGAGCGCGCGCGTGGCGACCAGTGCGACAACTGCGGACGCCTGCTCGATCCGACGGACCTGAAACAGCCGCGCTCGAAAATCTCCGGTTCCACCAATCTGGAAGTCCGCGACACCGCGCATCTCTTCCTGTTGCAGGGCAAGATGCAGGAGCGCATCCGCGCGTGGGTGGATGCGTCAACGGAGTGGCCGCATCTCGCGCGCTCAATCGCCTACAAATGGCTCGACGAAGGCCTGATCGACCGCGCGATCACGCGCGATCTCAACTGGGGCGTGAAGGTGACGCAGGGCGGGAACCCACGGCCCGGCTTCGAGACGAAGGTGTTCTACGTCTGGTTCGACGCGCCGATCGAATACATCGCCGCCGGCCCGGAATGGGCCGAGGCCACAGGTGGAGATTGGGAGCGCTGGTGGCGCACCGACAAGGGCGCCGACGACGTCACCTACGTCCAGTTCATGGGCAAGGACAACGTCGCCTTCCACACGGTGAGCTTCCCAGTCACGATCATGGGCTCGGGCGAACCGTGGAAGCTCGTCGACCGCCTGAAGGCGTTCAACTGGGTGACGTGGTACGGCGGCAAGTTCTCCACGTCCGAGAAGCGCGGCATCTTCATGGACAAAGCGCTCGATCTGCTGCCGAGCGATTACTGGCGCTGGTATCTGATGGCCAACGCGCCGGAGAGTTCGGACGCGGCCTTCACGCTCGAACAGTTCCAGCAGACCGTGAACGCCGATCTCGCCAACGTGTTCGGGAATTTCGTGAACCGCATCACGCGTTTCTGCGCGGCGAAGTTCGACTCGAAAGTGCCCGAAGGCGGAGCGCCGGGGGAGCTTGAAGCGAAACTCGCGGTGGATGTCGCGCAGCGTATCGTGACGTTGACCCAGCTCAACGAGGAGATGGAGTTCCGCAAGACGGCCGCCGAACTGCGCGCGCTATGGGCGGCAGGTAATGAATACCTGCAGGTCGCCGCGCCCTGGACGGCGTTCAAGACGGATGAGGCCTACGCCGCCGTCGGCGTGCGCACGGGGCTCAATCTCGTCGCGCTCTTCGCGATCCTTGCGCAGCCGTTCATCCCCGATGCGGCCAGGACGGTGCTCGACGCCATGGGCGTGCCGGAGGCGAACCGGGGGTGGCCGAAGGCGGGCGAAGCGGGGCTCCTCGATGCGCTGCCGCGCGGCCACGCCTTCACGCCGCCGGACGTGCTCTTCAAGAAGATCGAGGATGCCGACGTGGCGGCGTGGACGGAGATGTTCGGCGGCGGAGACTAACCAGGGAAGGGCGCCCCGGTTGGCAATCGCCCGCCGCACCGGGTAGGAAGGTCGGGGCATCGTCATCGCTCGGGGAGCAAGCGCCGTGGAAACCATCCAATCCTACACCGCGCAGGGCATGGAGTTCCTGCAGGGCGGGTTCTACGCGGTGAACGGCCCCCAAGGCCTCATCATTGCGCTTCTGGCCGTCGTCATCATGCAGAACTGGGGGCAGTGGCTGACGCTCACCCTCGGCGCCACCATCTGTTATGCGGTCGTCGAGGCGGTGAAGCCGATCGTCTTCGGCAAGGGCGACCTCAAACTGCCGCCGGTCGTCGAGCCGACCTACTGGATGCAGGTCGCTGCGCTCTATGTGGGCCTTGCCATCATCATCGCCATGTTCTTCGCCGTGAAGAAGGTCTTCTTCCTGCGCGGCGGCGGCGCGAAGGCGAAAGCGCACTAGGATCTGCGGCGCGCCGCCTCGTAGAGCGCGACAGCCGCCGCCACCGACACGTTCAGGCTTTCCATGTGCGGCGCGATCGGAATACGCGCGCGCACGTCGCAAGTCTTGGCCACCAGATCGCGCAATCCCGCGCCTTCGGCGCCCAGCACGATGACCGGCGGACGCAGATCGTCGAGCGCCTGCGCGAGCGACATGTCGGCCTCGCCTTCAAGGCCGACGGTGACGTAGCCGGCCTCGGCGAGTTCCTCGATGGCGCGCGCGATGTTCACCACGCGGGCGTGCGGCACGATCTCGATGGCGCCGGCTGCGGCTTTTGCGAGTGCGCCGGTGAGCGGCGGCGACTTGCGGTCCTGCATCACGATGGCGCGCGCGCCGAATGCGGCGGCCGACCGGAAGATGGCGCCGACATTCTGCGGATCGGTGACGCTGTCGAGCACCAGTACTGGGCGGCCATCGGGCGGCGTGCAGGTGTCGAGCAGATCCTCCGGCTCCAGCGGCGCGCAGCGCACCGCGAGGCCCTGATGGACCGCGCCCATCGGCAGGAGGCGGTCGATGGCGTCGGGCTCCAGCACCTCGACCTTCGTTCCGTGCGGCAGCCGGTCGGCGGCGTTGCGGGACGCAACGAGGCGTTCGACCGTGCGGGCGGGGTTGGCGAGCGCGGCCAGCGCCGCATGGACGCCCCAGATCCAGCGGGTGTCGGCGGCGTCGCCATCCGGCCTTTGGCCGCCTTTGCCCTGATGGCCTTTGCCTGAGCCACGCCTATTGAGCGGGGGGGATGACCTCACTATAAGACGCGCCTCCGCATTGGACGGGGCGTTCTATAGGCCAACGCCGCGAACGTCCAAGCGGTACGTCCCGGGAGCTAACCGCCCGGGCCGACGACTGGTCTGGAAGGGTGGCCGAGTGGTTAATGGCAGCAGACTGTAAATCTGCCCGCGAGAGCGTACGCTGGTTCGAATCCAGCCCCTTCCACCAGCCTTCGCTTGCTTCGCGAGCTACGGCTCGGCAAGCCTTGGTGCGATGTTGCGGCGAAGCTAGCGAAGGCTGCCGCGCCGAAGCCCGCGGGGCGAAGGCGGGCCAGACGTGAAGTGCGTCTACATTCTTCGCAGTGTTTCCGACGCGGAGCATTTCTACGCCAGCTTGACCGACAACGTGGATGCACGTTTGAAGCGCCACAATGCCGGCGGTGTTCCGCGCACGTCGAAATATGCACGATGGGCGCTCAAAACCTACATTGCGTTCGCGGACGACGCCCAAGCGGTGGCGTTCGAGCGCTATCTGAAAACCGCATCCGGTCGCGCCTTCGCCATGAAGCGCCTTTGAGGTACGACACATGACCACCGCCTACCGCATGATTGAGTCCAACGGCATCCGCTTGCGCGTGGTCGTGGAAGGCTCCGGCCCGCTTGTTGTGTTCGTCCACGGCTTTCCCGAGAGCTGGTATTCCTGGCGTCACCAGATCGCGCCAGTCGCCGCTGCGGGCTTCACGGCGTGCGCTATCGACGTGCGGGGATATGGCGGTTCGGACAAACCCCACGCCGTCGAAGCCTACGACATGGAGACGCTTGTCGCCGACGTGGCCGGCGTGATCGAGGCGCTTGCTCCCGATTGCAAAGCCATTCTCGTCGGTCACGACTGGGGCGCACCGATCGTCTGGAACACGGCGTTGACGCGGCCCGATCGCGTGCGCGCTGTTGCGGGGCTGTCGGTGCCGTACACGGGCGTTCCGAAGGCGTCCTTTCTTGACTTGGTCGCCGAGGTCTTCACGAAGCGCGGACGCTTCTTCTATCAGGTCTACTTCCAGGACGAGGGCGTCGCCGAAGCCGAGATGGAAGCGGACGTGCGCGCCGCGTTGCGCAAGTTCTACTACGCGATCAGCGGCGAGGCGCCCGACGAAACATGGCCCTCCGACAAGGCGCACGGGGATACGCTGCTGCACCGCCTGCCGGACCCGCAGCCGTTCCCGGCATGGCTCACCAAAGCGGACGAGGATTTCTACGTCGGCGAATTCACGCAGTCTGGCTTTCGTGGGCCGCTCAACCGCTATCGCAATCACGCCCGCGATTTCGCCTTTCTCTCGCGCTTTGAGGGCAGGCGCATCGAGCAACCGGCGTTCTTCATCGGCGGCTCGCGCGATCTCGTGCTGAAAATGTCGCCTGGCGTCGATGTGGTGGCGCTCATGAAGGGCGCCTTGCCCAATCTGCAGGGCGCGCACATCCTTGCTGGCTGCGGGCACTGGACCCAGCAGGAACGCCCCGATGAGGTGAATGCGTTGCTGCTGCCGTGGCTGAAGGCGCTCTGAGCGCCGCTGCTTGACGGAACGACGCGCACGAACCAAAAGACCGCTCCCCGAACCTCGGACGGGGCTTCGCGGGTATAGCTCAATGGTAGAGCTCTAGTCTTCCAAACTAGTGACAGGGGTTCGATTCCCCTTACCCGCTCCATCGTCGCCTGCCGCATTTCAGCTTCAATTGCCTGCGCCGCCTGACCGGACGCAGAAAGGCGGGTTTCGTCTGCGCCGAGGAGTCGCTAGTACCGTCGTGACGGTTCGTCCGCGGCTCAAATTGGGGGGTAGAATATGCCGGCAGCGCGTTTCATCGGGGCATCCCTACGTGGGTTTGGCGGGCAGCCGGGGCCTGAAGGGGGCCGAGAAGGGCCGCAGACGCTCGACTTCCTTCCCGACGACGAGGTGGTCGCCTCCCGGGGCGTCGGCCACTTCTGCGGCTGCGCGGCGTGCATGGGCAAGGCGCTCGCCGATCCGGTCCAACAGACCGCGGCGATCCCTGGCGACACCACGTCGACCGCGACCATCGCCATCGGCGGCACGGTCGTCGGCTCGCTCGACAACGGCTCCGACCAGGACTGGTATCGCGTCGATCTCGTCGCCGGGCAGCACTACGTCTTCACGCTCAGCGGCACGGGCGGGACGCCGCTGACCGATCCCTATCTCGAGCTGCGCTCGTCCACCGGCCAGCTCCTGTCGATCGACGACGACGGCGCGCCGGGGGCGTCGAGCATTCTTGATTCCCTCATGCGTTTCACCGCGGTGACCACCGGGACATACTATCTCAACGCGCGCGCCTTCGACGCCGCGACGACGGGCAACGGTTACACGCTCACAGCCAACACCGGCGCGCCGCAGAACCCGCTCGACACGCTCGAACTCGGCCTCACTGTTTCGCAGCAGAACATCACGGTCTATTTCGCGACGACCAGCGATACGGTGCAGGGGCAGACGCCCGCGCAGAACTGGACCGCCGCGGAGCGCGCGTCGGCGATGGCGGCGCTGCAGACGTTCGCCAACGTCACCAACCTCACCTTTGCCGAGACCAGCACCCAGGCGGGCGCGCGGTTCGTGTTGTCCCTCAGCACGCTGGGAACGAACGTCCTTGGCCAGTTCGGCACCTCCGGCGGCGTCGGCTACGGCCAGTTCGCGCCGACGGCGTCGGGCTGGACGACGGCGGGGCTTGCGCCGGGCGGCCTCGGCTTTGTGACCCTCATCCACGAATTCGGCCACGGTCTCGGGCTCGCACACCCGCACGAGGACGGTCAGGACGTCCAGATCATGCAAGGCGTGGTCGACAATTTCGGCTCGTACGGCACGTTCCAGCTGAACCAGGGCGTGTTCACGACGATGACCTACAACGACGGCTGGCCGGGCGGCCCGCCCGGCTCGGCGCCGTCGAACAACTACGGCTCGCAGATGACCCCGATGGCGCTCGACATCGCGCTGTTGCAGCAGAAGTACGGCGTGAACACGACCTTCCGCGCGGGCGCGGATACGTACACGCTGCAAAACACCAACACCGGCGGGACGGGCTATCTCGGAATATGGGATACCGGCGGCATCGACACGATGACGTACTCGGGCACCCGTGACGCGACGCTCGACCTGCGGCCCGCGACCCTGCTCAACCAGGTCGGCGGCGGCGGCTACGTGTCTTTCGCGAGCGGGATATTCGGCGGCTTCACGATCGCCGCGGGTGTCGTGATCGAGAACGCGACCGGCGGATCGGGAGCCGACACGATCACCGGCAACAGTGCGGCGAACCGGCTGACCGGCAACGGGGGCAATGATGTTCTCGAAGGCGGCGCGGGCGCCGACACGCTGATCGGCGGCCTCGGCTCCGACAGTTACGGCGTCGATGTTGCCGGCGATGTCGTCACCGAGTCGCCCGACGAAGGCTTCGACACGGTCTATTCGTCGCTCGATTACACGCTGGGCGCAAACCTCGAAGGCCTCAACCTCATCGGCGGCGCGATCAACGGCTTCGGCAATGCGCTGGCCAACGCGATGGTCGGCAATGGTCTCAACAATCTCCTCTCGGGTTTCGAGGGTGACGACGTGCTCACCGGAAACGCCGGCGACGACATCCTGCAAGGCGGGGCTGGAAACGACATCATGTTCGGGGGTCTCGGCTCCGACAGCTACGGCGTCGACACCTCGGGCGACGCCATCGGCGAGAACGTCGGCGAGGGCTTCGACGCGGTGTATTCCACCGGCGATTACACGCTCGGCGCCAATCTGGAGCAGCTGAATCTTCTCGGCGCGGCGGTGAACGGCTTCGGCAACAGTCTCGCGAACTCGATGTTCGGCAACGAGCTTGCGAACTATCTCGGCGGCGGCGCGGGCGATGACGTGATCACCGGCGGCGGCGGCAACGACATCATCGAAGGCGCGACCGGCAACGACATCATGTTCGGCGGCCTGGGCTCAGACAGCTACGGCGTCGACACTTCGGGCGACGCCATCGGCGAGAATGTCGGCGAAGGCTTCGACGCGGTCTATACGACGGGCGACTACACGCTCGGCGCCAATCTCGAACAGCTCAATCTCATCGGCGCCGCCGTGAACGGCTTCGGCAACAGCCTCGCCAATTCGCTGTTCGGCAACGATCTCGCCAACTATCTCGGCGGCGGCGACGGCGACGATGTGCTCACCGGCAACGGCGGCAATGACATCCTGGAAGGCAATACCGGCAACGACATCATGTTCGGCGGGCTCGGATCCGACAGCTACGGCGTGGACTCTTCCGGCGACGCCATCGGCGAGAACGTCGGCGAGGGCTTCGACGCGGTGTATTCGACGGCGAGCTACACCCTCGGCGCCAATCTCGAACAGCTCAACCTCATCGGCACGGCGACGGAAGGCTACGGCAACGGCCTCGCCAACGCGATCTTCGGCAACGCGCTCGACAACATCCTCAACGGCGGGACCGGCGACGACGTGCTCAACGGCGGGGCGGGCAACGACACGTTCCTCTATCTTCCCGGCACGGGCCACGACGTCGTCTCCGACTTCGTCGCCGGGGGAACCGACGACCGCATCGATCTCTCCGCCTACGCCGGCACCGGCATCACCTACACGCTCACCCAGACCGGCGCCGACGCCGTCTTCAACTTCTCCAACGGCGACCAGATCGTCCTCGTCGGCGTCAACTCCGCCAGCCTCGTCCAGAGCGGCGACTTCTGGCTATAAAGGGCTGCTTCGGAGAACGCTCATGTCCTTTCAGGCCTATCTCGACAACATCCAGGCCAAGACCGGCAAGTCGCCGGCCGACTTCAAGGCGATGGCCGAGAAGAAGGGCTTCACGGTGAAGGGCAAACTGAATCCCGCCGTGAAGGCCGGCGAGATCGTGCAGTGGCTGAAGGACGATTTTAGCCTCGGCCACGGCCACGCGATGGCGATCGTGGCGCTGCTCAGGGGCAAGAAAGACTAGGCGATTTTGGGCTTCATGGCGAAGTCCATCGCGAAGCCGCCTTCGATGTAGCGTGAGACGCGCGCATATTGCGCGCCCACCTTCACCCACGCGCCGATCAGCGGGCGCGGTCTGGCGGTGCGCACGGCGACGCCCACGAGCGAGAAGTCGATGATCTCGCAGAGCATCGTCGAGCCATCTTCGAGTTCAATGGACGTAACGCTGGCGCCGTCGTGGCGGATGTGGCGGCGCTCGTCGCTCACGCCGCTCGACGGGTTGGCGAGGACGGTGAGCTGTTCGGCGATGCGCTCGCGCTTGTGGGCGCTCGCCTCGAACTTCACCGCGAAGGTGTTTTCCTCAAGCACGCGCACGACCGAGGATTCCACGCGGCCGATGTCCTTGAGGTAGATGATGATCTTCTCCCCGGCGAAGGTTCTTGCGGGCGAGGCGAGGCGCGCGTCGCCCGGCGAGATGTCGAGCGTGCGGCAGTCGTGCTCCAGCCCGTCAGGCTCCATCATGCGCCCGCCGATCACCAGTTCCAGACGGCGGAAGCGGCGACGGTCCGGCGCCTCGCGCCGGGCGAGGTGCATCAGGGCGTGCGCGCGGGCGAGATTGGCGGCCAAGGTCGATGATCTCCGAATATCGGCGTACCTTCGGCCCGGCGTGGTGAAGAAAATGTTTACGATGCTGAACGATGACGCAGGCGTCATGTATTGCGCCACGGCTCCGCCTTCGGCAGCATTGCGCAAACATCAAGGGAGGCGTCCGTGGCTGAAGCGGGTTCTGTGACACGGGCGGATTATGTGATCGTCGGGGCGGGCAGCGCGGGCTGCGTGCTGGCGGCGCGGCTCAGCGAGGACGGGGCGGCGAGGGTCGCGCTGTTGGAGGCCGGGCCGAAGGACTCAAGCCTGCTGGTGCGGATGCCCGCCGGCGCGGGCAGGCTCATTCCCACCAAGAATCCGCAGAACTGGGGCTTCTGGACCGAACCGCAGGCCCACTGCGACAACCGCCGGATGTTCTGGCCGCGCGGCAAGGGCTGGGGCGGCTCAAGCTCCATCAATGGCATGATCTACATCCGTGGCCACGCCCGCGATTACGACCAGTGGCGCCAGATGGGCCTGGCCGGCTGGGGCTACCGCGACGTGCTGCCGTACTTCCGGCGGGCGGAGACGTTCGAGGCCGGCGCCGATCCGTGGCACGGTGGCGAGGGGCCGCTGCATGTCTCGCGGCCGTCCTCGCACAACCCGCTCTACAAGGCGTTCGTGCAGGCGGGCGCGGCGGCGGGCCATCCCGTCACCCGGGACTTCAACGGCCATCAGCAGGAAGGTTTCGGGCCTTACCAGCTGACCATCAAGGACGGCGAGCGCTGGAGCGCCTCGTTCGCCTATCTGCGCCCCGCCATCGGCCGGCCGAACCTGACCGTGATCTCGCAGGCCTACGCCACGCGCATCCTGATCGAGAAGGGACGCGCCGTCGGGGTCGAGTATGCGGGCGGGCCGGGCAAGCCGGCGCAGCGCATCTACGCCGACAAGGAAGTGCTGCTGGCCGCCGGCGCGGTGCAGAGCCCCCAGCTCCTGCAGCTCTCGGGCGTCGGCGATCCCGCGCTGCTCGCGAAGTTCGGCATCGCAGTGAATGCGCCGCTCTCCGAGGTCGGACGCAACCTGCAGGACCACCTCGACGTCTGCATCATCAACGAGTGCACAAAGCCGATCACGGCCTATTCCGCGCAGGCGGGGATCAACCAGATCAAGACCGGCCTCAACTACATGTTCCGCAAGCAGGGGCCGGGGCGGCAGAACTTCCTTGAATCCGGGGCTTTCCTGAAGACGCGGCCCGAACTCGACCGGCCCGACGCGCAGCTGCACCTGGTCGCCGCCATCATGATCGACCACGGCAACACGCAGATGAAGCAGGACGGCTTCACGATCCACGCGTGCCAGCTGCGGCCTGAAAGTCTCGGCACGATCATGCTGAAGAGCGCCGATCCGTTCGCCGAGCCGGCGATCGACCCGAACTATCTCGCCGCCGATCTCGACCGGCGCACCATGCGCGATCTGGTGAAGCTTTCGCGGGATGTGGCGAGCCAGAAGCCGCTCGACTTCCTGCGCGGCGCTGAAATCCGGCCCGGCAAGGACGTGAAGACCGACGCCGAGATCGACGCCTGGATCCGCCAGACATCGGAGACGATCTATCACCCTGTCGGCGCCTGCCGGATGGGCGCAGACGAGCGCGCGGTGGTCGATGAGACGTTGCGCGTGCGTGGGGTGGAGGGTCTGCGGGTCGTGGACGCCTCGGTGATGCCCACGCTCGTGGGCGGCAACACGAACGCGCCGACCATCATGATTGCGGAAAAGGCCGCCGACATGATCCTCGGCCGCAAGGCAATGGCCCCGGAGGACGCGCTGATCGCCGAGGATGGCGAACGCGCGGCTTAAAACCTCTTTTTCCTCCGCTTTGTCAGCCGACTTAATCTTCGCGAAAGGTCGCTGACCCATGATGGGATCGCGCCGGTCTTGCCGCGATGTGCCCTGCGCGCGGTATGGCGAGGAGGTTCGCGTCCGTAATGGATCATCAGCACATGAGTCATGATTGGACGCTCGTCGCGTTGTCGTTCGTCGCGGCGTTGCTTGCCTCCTACACTGCACTCGACATGGGTTCGCGCTTGCGGCGGGCAGCAGGGAGAGCGCGCTGGATCTGGCTTGGCGCTAGCGCGCTCGTGCTCGGCGGCGGCATCTGGTCGATGCATTTCATTGCTATGCTGGCAATGGATGTCGGCATGGCGGTCGCCTACGATTTCGACCTCACCGCACTTTCGCTGGTGACGGCGATCGCCATCGTCGCGCTAGGCTTTCACCTGGTTGCCCGGTCCAATCCTTCTATCGTGCGTCAGGTCGTCGCCGGCTCAATTGTCGGTCTTGGCGTCGCGGCGATGCACTATACGGGAATGAGCGCGCTCATCCTCAACGGCGATGTTCACTACAATGCACTCGGCGTTGGCCTTTCCATCGTCATTGCGATGGTGGCCGCAACCGCAGCACTTTGGCTAACGCTCAATCTTACCGAGTCTTGGCAACGCGCCGGTGCGGCGGTCGTCATGTCGGTGGCAGTATGCGGGATGCACTACACGGCCATGGCCGCCACTTCAATCGAGATGTCGGCCTCTTTGTCGAGCGCGGTCGATCCCGCCTCGCGCTTGATGCTCGCCGTCGCCGTCGCGACGGGGCTTTTTCTCATCCTCTGTCTGTCGATGGTGTGCGTGTTCGCCGACCGCCGCTTCGAATTTTTGGCTGAGCGCGAGGCGGAGAATCTTCGCGCCGCCAACAAGGCGCTGACAGAAAACCAGGCAGCGGTCCGAAATCTTTTCGACAATGCCGAGCAAGGATTTCTGACCATTGATCGCGATCTCACTGTCGGGCCTCAATTCAGCGCCGCCTGCGAGACCATTCTGGGGCGATCTCCGGCCGGTGGGAACATCGTGGACCTACTGTGTCCAACGGGAGGCGAAGCGCACGCTGTCATGAGCGCAACGCTCGCGAGTGTGTTGAGCGACGGAAACCGCTTCGCGCGCGAGCTCAAGCTCGATCTCTTGCCCAAGGAGTTCAAGCTCGACGGGACGTTCATCAAGACGGGCTACAAGCTTCTCGCCGATCCCGGCGCCCTGATGCTCATTCTGACGGACGTGACGGAGACGACGGTGCTCGCGCACGAGATCGAGCTTGAACGCAAGCGGTTGGAGATGATCGTGCTCGCTTTCACGGAAAGCGAAGCACTAGCGGCGCTGGTGAACGACTATCGGGGATTTCTCCAGAAAGACCTGAGGGAATTGATCACACGCATCGACTCGGATGCGGGGCGCAGCGAATTTTATCGGCGCCTTCACACCTTCAAAGGCCTGCTCGCCCAATTCAGTTTTCCGCTATGTCCAGACAGCATCCATAAGGTTGAAACCCGGTTCGCCGAGACTGTATGCCTGTCGCCAGCATCGGCGTTTGAATTGCTCCAGCTTGATAGCTTGGCCAATGCGTTTGAGCAGGACATAGCAACCGCCGCTGAGTTTCTGGGGCCGGGCTTCGATTCCGCCGAAGGGCGGATCCTCGTAGCGCAGGTCGACGTTCGTGCGATGGAGCAATTGGCGCGTGTGGCGCTTATCTGCGATCCCGCTCACGCTGCGGCGACGCCCCTGCGGCTGCTGCTGCAATCGCTCACGGCGCTTGGAAGGTTCAACGTCAAGTCCGCTCTAGGTCTCCACTGTCGGGGCGCGCCCACCTTGGCCGCGCGCCTTGAGAAGGAATTGGAGCCTGTGATCATCGAAGGCGACAACGTTACGCTCTCGCCAGAGCGCTACAGCGCCTTTTTCCGTTCGCTTGTGCACGTCTTCCGCAATGCGGTCGATCACGGCATAGAGGCGCCCGAAGCACGCATCCACGCCGGCAAGCAGTCCGCCGGGTCAATTCGGTGCGTCGTGCATGACCGTGGCGGCGCCCTCGAAATCCTCATCGCTGACGACGGCGCGGGCGTCGACCGCGCGGTGCTTGAGCGCAAGCTCATCGCGAGCGGCGAGGATGGGGCCGCCGTCAAGCGCTTGGCGCTGTCTGAGATCATCTTCCGTGAAGGATTGTCCTCGCGCGATGTGGCTGATCAAGTGTCCGGGCGCGGTGTCGGCCTCTCTGCTGTCAAAGCAGAGTTGGATCGCCTCGGGGGCGCCATCGCAGTCGAGACAGAACTGGGTATTGGAACGGCCTTCAGGTTCACCTTGCCCTACGAAACCGAGCATGGCGCTGACCAGTGCGGAGCCGAGGTTGAGAGGATGGCCGTATGAACGCTCCCGCAAAGACGCCTAAGCTCGATCACGAGATCACCGTTGTGATGCAGGTCGTCGAGACCCGCACGCTCGCGTTCATGAGTGACGAGCTTGGCTTGACGCCGATCGGCGTCGACCGTCTCACCCATCGTGAGAAAAGCGTGGTGCTGCGCCCGATCACGGCGATCGTGGGGGTGGGCTCCCGCGCCGGCCTCTACATCGCATACAGCTACGACGTATCGCTCATTCGGGCGATGACGAGGGAGTACACTTCGGGATTGGCGATCGCCTGCGACGACGAAGAGGTGTGGATCCGGGAGACCGCCTCCGATGTTGTGAACGTCATCGTCGGCAACAGCACCGCCGACCTCGCCCGTCGCGGCGAACTCATCACCTTGTCGCCGCCGGTGCTTATGGTCGGGGCGCGCACCATCCAAGGGCGCGACGAATCCACCATTGCTGCGCTCACAATCAGGTTTCCAGAAGGTGCGCTTGATATCGCGTTCGTCGGGCCGCGCATTCTTTTCGACGACCATCTGAACCTTCAAAAAGCGGTGCTCTGATGGCTCTCAGTGTGATGATTGTCGACGATTCCATGATCATGGCGCAAAAGCTCAAGGTCATGCTGAGCGAGCTTGGGCATCAGGTGGTGCGTATCAGCAAGGATGGCGAAGAGGCCATCCGCGACTATGCGCTGGTGAAGCCGGATTTGGTGACCATGGACATCACCATGCCCGGCATGGACGGCATCGATACCGTAAGAGCGATTTTGGCCAGCTTTCCAGACGCCCGCTTTATCATGGTGACCTCGCATGGCCAGGAAGCCATGGTAGTTCGCGCCATCGATGCGGGCGCGCTCGGCTATGTGCTGAAGCCCGTAGCCAAGGATCGTTTGTCGGCCATGGTGACGCGAGCTTTGCAGCATTCGGC
The DNA here is from genome assembly GCA_009773335.1 of Caulobacteraceae bacterium. Classification (GTDB taxonomy): domain Bacteria; phylum Pseudomonadota; class Alphaproteobacteria; order Caulobacterales; family Aquidulcibacteraceae; genus VFBF01. The sequence goes on along the minus strand of WRPF01000028.1, from coordinate 4,127 downwards.
GCAACCTGCGAGCCACGGGCCGCGCACAGCAGATGTGAGCGCGCGCTCTTCGGAGAGTGAAAGCGCGTCCCCGGGGCCTGACGTCATCGATTCCTGATCGGCCGCGATCGGCGACCTAAGGCGCGTGGCGCGCTAGAGCATCCTCCGATCAATTCGATTCGGATTGATCGGAGGATGCTCTAGGAGCCTCGTCGGGCGTTGTTGACGACAAGGCGGAGATTGCCGGCCCGGCGCGTGGCGGGCGGGTGCATCGTGCCAAGCGTGATCCGGCAGATGGGCTCGCCGGCGAGCAGGGTCTCCCCGCCGAGCGGCTGGAACAGCCCCAGCGTGCGCTCGACCGTGACAGGCGGAACGCGCAAGGGCGTGATGAGGATTTCGGCGCCGAGGCGTTTTCCACTTTCCGTTTCGGCGTTGGCCCGCAGGACGCCGGGCTGGCCGGCCTGGCAAACGGTGCTCACGAAGGCGCTGACGAGCGCCTGGTCCGGGGCAGGCCAGAACTGCAGAAAGTCCTGCCCGCGCGGATCGTCGCCGAAGAGGTTCACCAGCTCGACGCCGAAGGTGCGCAGCCGCAGCGCGCCTGATGGCTGGCGATCCATGACGAACAGGCGCTCGACCAACCGGTCCGCGCCCGCGCCGGGCGCCGGGCGCGAGCCCGGGTCGGTCGCGCCGGCGAGCGCGCGCCCGTAGGCGAGCAGCGCCCTGGTGTCAGGATGGAAGGTTTCTTCGCCAATCATTGCCCGCTGGGCGGAGCAAGGCTCGCGCCGCGGCCGTTTCCCCGCAGAGGATGCTCCGATCCCGCAGGGGGTTAAGGGCCGGGGGCCTGGTGCGCCGCGCAGGCGAAACTGCGTCCCGACCCGAGACAAGCCGGCCCGAGACAGGCCAGCCCGAGACAGGCCGGACAGGTCACGCTGCGGCGATGAAGCGAAGCGCCAGTCCGTTGTTGCAGTAACGCAGGCCCGTGGGGCGGGGGCCGTCGTCGAAGACGTGACCCTGGTGCCCCAGGCAGCGGGCGCAGTGGTACTCCGTGCGCGGATACCCGATCACGAGATCGCGCTTCATCCCGATGTTTCTGTTCATGATTTCCCAGAAGCTGGGCCAGCCGGAGCCGCTCTCGTACTTCCAGTCCGACTGGAAGAGCGGGAGGTCGCACCCAGCACACACATACGTCCCGGAACGGTGTTCGTCCTCAAGCGGGCTGGAGCCCGGACGTTCGGTGTCTTCCCGACGGAGCACGGCGTAGGCCGCTGGCGTCAGACGCGCACGCCACTGGGCGTCGGTCAACGCGCGGAACGGGGAGCTGGCGAAGGCGGCCTCGGCGGCGGCTGTCGCGGGGCGGGGCCTTGCGGCCGACGGCGAGCACCCGCCTGCGAGGGCGGCGGTCGAGGCGAAGAGGAACGTGCGGCGGGAAGCGATCATGCCTGCCAGTACGCCCTCAGCGGCGGGGCGGTTTCTAGGCCCGTTCCCGACTGGATCGATTCAATCCAGTCGGGACAAAACGGGTCTACATTTGCGATCGGGGCGGTTCTCGTCCGAAAACCGAACAAGACTTTTCGGCAACCGCTCTAGTTCTCGATCATGTTGGCGACGTTGCCGAGGAAGCGGTCGATGACGGCCGCCGAGCGCGGCTCGCCCAAGTCGGCTTCGGCGATGGTGGTGTCGAGCCGTTGCAGTTCGATCGCGGCCGGGCCGTTTCCGGACATGCGCGCCTGGATGATGGTCGCCGCGAGACGCAGTTTGAAGCGGCGGCGCTTCCTGGCGTCACGCAGGTCCATGGCGGCGGCGCGCAGCTGACGCATCAGCGCCGCAAGCGAGAACTCGCGTTCCTCCGGCGTCACGCGCCGCCGCTCGCGCAGCCGCAGGCGTTTCACACCTGAACGCCGATCGAGCCCGATATAATCGTCGCTCTCAATCCACATGGTTCCAAACTCCTCAAATGGGACGAACCAGCGTTCGCGCCATTCGTTCGTCGAGGAGTCTGCAAGTCTCGCGCCCGCCTGATCCGACGCCATTCCGGCGCCGGGTAGGCAAGGTAAATGCAACTAAACGATCTTGTTTTTCTTGTCGCTCCAGTAGGCGTCGCGCAGCAGCCGCTTGTACAGTTTGCCGGTGGCGTGTCGCGGTAGTTCCTCATGGAAATCGATGCTGCGCGGACACTTGATGTGGCTGAGATGCGCCCGGCAGAAATCCAGCAGTTCGGCCTCGAGCGCCGGCCCCGCTTCCGCCGGGTTCGCCGGCTGGATCGCGGCCTTCACCTCTTCGCCGAAGTCCTCGTTCGGGATGCCGAACACGGCCGCGTCAGCGACTTTCGGATGCGTGACGAGCAGGTTTTCCACCTCCTGCGGATAGATGTTCACGCCGCCGGAAATGATCATGAACGCCTTGCGATCGGTGAGGAATAGGAAGCCTTCCTCGTTCACGTAGCCGACGTCGCCGAGCGTCGACCAGCCGTGCTTGTTGCGTGCGTCGGCGGTCTTCTCCGGAGCGTTGTGATACTGGAATTCCGGGCCGTTCGCGAAGTAGACGGCGCCTTCGGTTCCGGCGGGAACTTCGTCGCCGTCCTCGTCGCAGATCTTCAGTTCGCCGAGCATGGCGCGCCCGACCGATCCCTTGTTGCGCAGCCAGTCTTCGGGCCCGATCGAGCAGAAACCGTTGCCCTCGGTGCCAGCGTAGTACTCGTGGATGACGGGTCCCCACCATGCCATCATCTGTTCCTTGACGACGACCGGGCAGGGCGCTGCGGCGTGCACGGCCATCTTCATGCTGGAAACATCGTATTTCGCACGCACGTTTTCCGGCAGTTTCAGCATGCGCACGAACATCGTCGGCACGAGCTGGCTTGAGTTGATCCGGTGTTTCTCGACGGCGGCGAGATACCCCTCCGGATCAAACTTCTCCATGATGAACGTCGTTGCGCCGAAGCGTTGCAGCGTCATCGTCCAGCGCAGCGGCGCTGCGTGATAGAGCGGCGCGGGCGTGAGGTAGCGGCTTTCCGGCCCAAGGCCGTAGAGCGCCTGCGTCAACGCCATCAGCGGACTGGGCGCATCGATTGCGAGACCCGAGAGCGCGACGCGGACGCCCTTGGGACGGCCTGTGGTGCCCGACGAGTAGAGCATGTCGGCGCCGGCGGCTTCGTCGGCGATGGGCGCGTCGGGGAAGCGGTCGCGCGCCGCCACAAAATCCTCAAGACCCGCGATTGGCCCGCCGACCGAAAATCCCGGCACGCCTGCGGCCTGCGGCCCGGGCTCGGCCAGTGCGGCGAGGCCGGCTGCGGCCAGCCCGGGCGATATGAACAGGGCCTTGGCCCCGCTGTCCTCAAGGATGTAGGCCAGTTCGCCGCCCGTGAGCTTCGTCGAGACACAGACGTAGTAGAGGCCCGCCCGTTGCGCTCCCCATGCCAGTTCGAAGTATTCCGGCATGTTGTCCATGAGGATGGCGATGACGTCGCCAGTCTTCAGCCCGAGATGGCGGAAGAACTGGGCGGTCCTGTCGGCGCGCTGCTCCAGTTCGCCAAAGGTCACCGTCCGGCCCGACCCGACCATGACGATGGCGGGTTTGTCGGGGTGGGTCTGGGCGTGGGCGCGCGGGTGCATGAAGGTCTCTCCCCTTTTTTGGGTCATCCCGGCGATCAGACGCCGGGGATCGCGTTTCGGGCGTTTGTTTCGCGCGCGAGGGTGTCGCGCAAGCGTCACGCAACGTTATTGCGCGGCTCAGGGCCCCGACGAACTGTTCACAGTGGCGCCATTAACGGCGATCGTATGCTCAAGCGCCATTGACAACGGAGGGTTTTCCGAAAATTTAGAAGCTGCAGGTGTGCGCACGGCAAAGACCGCGAAGAGGCGGCGGGTCGGGCGTGCGGTGGGAGGAGGCTCCGGTAGCGAGGGGCCACGCGCGAGGCGCAGTCTTTCCATCAACACATGAACGGAACACAAGGCGGACCGAGTTTCGCCGGAAACAGGGCATACGGGCTTACACGTCCGGTTGGTTAGTCGGCTTAATTAAGGGCAGATCATGAACGCGTTGACCTACTCTCTCCTCACGCTCTACGCGCAAGCGACCGCGCCGAAGACGACGACCCCGGGCGCGACCCCGGCTGATCCGGCCGCGTCCGGAGCGCCCCCGGCGCCGCC
>WRPF01000123.1 GCA_009773335.1 Caulobacteraceae bacterium | reverse complement strand
GCCGGCACGGCGGGTCCGGCGGCGACCGGCGCGCGGCGCGCGACCGGGCGCGCCTCATACTCGTTCGGTGCGGCGTGGATGAAGGTCCGCGCGGGTTGCGGCGCGGGCGCCGGCTTCACGACAGGCTCAGGCCGCTCCAGCGTCTCCACGCTGGTCTCCGCCTCGATCGCGCCGACCATGTCGCGCCACGTCCAGCGTTCGCGGTTGCTGCGCTCGGCGGCGACAGTCTCGTCCAGGGTCATCCGCGCCTGCGGGTGCTCGGCGAGCCGGGCCGACGGCGCGTTGCCGATGTCGTCGGCGCGGCGGCTCAGGATCTCCGGAGCCCGTGCGACCTGGCCGAGCCGGTCGGCTTCCATGCGGTCGAAGGCGCGGCGGTCGGCGGCGTCGCGGCGTGCGCCTTCGCGCTCCTTGGCGGAGCCATTGGTGAAGAAGAACGGGCGTTGTCCGGCGGGCGATGGGCGATCGGATTGGCGATCTGGGCGCGGGGGCGGTGCGCCGGTGGCGGCGCGCGCGCCTTCAGCGGCGAAGCGGGCGGCTTCGGCGGCTTCGCGCAGCCGCTCAAGGGCGGTCGCGGCTTCCCGCTCGACGGCCTGCGCTTCTGCGCGGATGAGCTCGGCGACGCGCTTGGCGTCGTCGATGGCCCGGGCGGCGGTGTCGCGAACTGCGCCCGCCGTGGCGCTCGCGGCGAGTGTCGCACTCTCGGTGGATTGCTTCGCGGCTTCGGTCAGGCTCGTGGCCTTGGCCAGCGTGTCCAGCGCGCCTGCAAGGGCAGCTTCGAGGCGTTGCGTGCTGCCATTGGTCTGTGCGGCGGCCTGCGTGAGCATCGCGGTACGGTCGCCCATCAGGGCGGCGGTCGCGCCGAAAGACTGGACGCGGTCTTCAAGGACCTGATCCGCAGCGCGCAACTGTGCGTCGGCTTCGCGGGCGGAGGCGCTGATCGCCTGCGTCTGGCGGCCGATCGCCTCGCTGACGCGTACAGCCTGAGCGGCGAGGTCCTCAGAAATCTTGCCCAGGACGGCGCGTTCACGCTCAAGGCCGTTAACCAGATGCCCCGCGCCCTGTTGCGCGGTTGCGGCCGACTGCTCCACCGCCTGCGTCTGGCGAGCGATCACGGCTTCCACCGCCTGAAGCTTGGACAGGGTCTCGCCGAGCGAACGGTCTAGCGCTGCGATCTCACCGCGCACGGAGATGCCGAGGCGCCGGGCGGCGGCCTCCGCGACGGGCGATGGGTTCATCATGCGGTCGGCTGCATCGGCGAGGCGGCGCGCCTGCGCCTGCGCCCGCACCCCCTCGCGCGCGGCGGCGCCCGCAAAGACAAGCAACGCTGCCGGGAGGAACGCTACAAAGACGAGGGCTGCAGTCTCGACGCTGGTCATGGAGGCGATCCGCGTCGCGCCGAGCACGGCGATCGCGATGGTGAACGTGGCCGACACCCAGGCGGCGGCGAGGGCGAAGGAGGCGGTGGCCATCCATCCGCCGGCGCGCTCCACCAGCCGGACCGACTGAAGCGGTCGGTCATGAGTGACTGGCGCGTCTTCGGCGATTTCGTTGCGTTCGAGCGGCTTGCGTCCCATCACCGGTCTCTTTCCCGTCGCGTGAACGCGTTCCGAAACGGCGCCCGTTGCGGCGAACAGCAAGTTGCGCGCCCGATCGCGCGCGTCACTAAACCTTAAGGAAGCGTAAAATAATGTCAGGACAAGGGCGCACGCGCGCCACAAGGCGAATCACACGCCAGTGGGGAACTCATCGCCGGATCGAGGGACGCCCTTGCGCCTGCGACGGGCGTCTGGCCGCGATTCAGCGCAGGTCGCAGCTTGAGGAGTCGAAGCCGACGCCGCGCTGGCCGCACGTGCCGGCGTCCGCGCCCTTGAGCGAGCAGGGCTCCGTCCTGGCTGGTTCGACGCTCACGCCGATCCAGCTCAACGCCAGCGCAATAATCATGTCACGCACGACGATCAGTGCGGAGATCATGTGCGACTCCCTCGAAATTCGCGTTCCGTTTTGCGCCTTTCAGGGTTTACCGGCAAGGGGGTGTCTGCCCGGGTCAGGCGAAATTTCGCGACTGCTGCTTGACGTCGCCCCCGCAATGGGGGAATGTGCGCTTGTTATAATGTAACGCTACTGAAGGCGAGTCGATGATCGACGGCGGCGTTCCCACGGTGATTCAGGGCGTGAAAGCGCATGCCCACGCTGGCGTCGGCGTGGGTGGCGCACACCGCACCCATTGGGCGCATGTGGCCGTGGTCGCGCTGCACGCGATCTGCTGCGGCCTGCCGATCCTCGCCTCCATCGCCGGTCTCGCCACCAGCGCGGCGCTCGTGGGCGGCGTTCTGCGGTTCCACACATTCCTCCATGCGCGCGAGCTCTGGCTGGTCGCGATATCGGCGGTGCTGGTCGCGGGCGGCTGGATCGCGGAGCGTCGCTTGATCCGGCGGACGGGGCAGGGCGTGTCGCCGCTGTTCTGGATCTCGCTGGCGTGTTTCGCCTTCAACGCCGCGATTGTGTTTGGGCACCGCATCGCAGGTTGAAAATCAGCGTAAACGCGATGTTGCAATTCGGGCGCGCGACTGTATGGTCCGGCCCCTTCGCGTCAGGGGCGAGCGACGATTCGATCCTGGCCGGCGGGTGTATAGCTCAGTTGGTAGAGCAGCTGACTCTTAATCAGCGGGTCGCAGGTTCGAATCCTGCTACACCCACCATTGCCCCCAAGGGTTTCCGCTTAAAAGACGCCGCCGCCGGACTTCAAAAAATCGACCTAGGTCACACATAGGTCACAGGAAATCGAAACCGGGGCGCGGTGAGGGAAACTGTCCGAAACAGGCTGGCCGTGACCTAGCGGTCCAGCCCGAGGCCGCGGACGAGCTTGAGGACGGTCCGGTCTGGCCCGAGCTGCAGGTTTTGGCCGGGGCTCAGGTCCATACCGCGGGGCGCGGGCGCCAGGGTGACAGCGTCCCGGCGTTCGAGGGCGACGTGCTTCCTGCCGCCGATGTCGAGGCTGTCTCGCACCCGCCAAGTCTGCGCCTGCTCGGGCGCCTTCTGGAACGGCTTGCCGGTTTCCCTGGAGAGCCTGTCGCCGGCGCGGTCGAGGTCGCGCTCGTATTGCCGGTCCCGCACCAGACGCCGGCGCACGTCCAGATGCCTCTCCAGGCCGTCGAGACGCTCGCGCCAGTCCGGTTCAAACCGCACGCCCCCGCGGTCCTTGCGCTCGGCGAGCCCGAGCCGGATCAGCTCATCGGCGCGCGAACGCACCCGGCGGGCAAGGTCGCTATCTTCGATGCCCCGGCTGAGATCGGCCAGGCGCGCCTCCCGGTTCAGATCGAGCCGCTCGGCGATGAAGCGGTCAAGCCGGGTTGGGCCGTG
>WRPF01000027.1 GCA_009773335.1 Caulobacteraceae bacterium | reverse complement strand
GTTCGGCGGCGCGCGGCCCGGCGGCGCGGCGACGACCTCGGCGGCGCCCGCGGGCGACTCCATGCCGAACCCGCACGGCGGCCCGGTCGGGCTGATGGGCTCGTTCCAGGCGGCCGGCCGCGATGCGCGCGCCAACGCCCAGCCGAGCGATCCCGGCGACACGCCGCCCCGCGGCGGCGCCGTCGGCTGACGACATGAAGACGGCCCCGGTGAAAGCCGGGGCCGAATTCTTTCTGCCGAGACAGGAGCGCTCAGGCCATCTCACCGAAATGCGCGCCCGGCGCGCCGGGCCTGAGGCGCAGGAGACGTGAATCCTCGACCGCCGCCGTGCGATGCTTCACCGCCTCGCGGTAGTCGGGATCGCGCAGCATGTCGATGAAGGCTTGTCCGCTCGGGTATTCGGCGATGAAGGCGATGTCCCATGTCTCGCTTTGAGGTCCGGTCAGCATGAGTTCCGGCGCGGCGATCCATATCTGCCTGCCGCCGAGGCGCTCGAAGATCGGCCCGCTCTCGCGTGCGTAGGCGCGGTAGGCCTCCGCGCCCGTCGCCGAACGACCATCCTCGTAGTCCGCGAACGGCTTCAGGCGGACGAGGTTGAGCATGTGGATCGGATGATCGCGCGGGAGATTCTTGAACTGCGCGAAGACTTCGCGTTCGGGATTGACGTGGCCCACTGCTACTTGCCCTTGAACTGCGGAGGACGCTTCTGGATGAAGGCCATCACGCCCTCGCGCGCATCCTCGGTGTCGCCGAGTTCCTGCTGATAGCGCCGTTCGAGATCGATCTGCTCGACGAAATCATTCTCGAACGCCTGATCGAAGAGTTCCCGCGACCGCACGAACGCCTTTGTCGGCCCGCCGGCGAGTGTCGCCGCGATTCCGCCCGCCGTCTCCATCAGCGCGCCGTCATCGACGCACTTCCAGATGAGGCCCCACTTCTCTGCGTCTTCCGCAGAAAGGCGATCGCCCAGGAATGCAAGGCCGCGCGCCCGCGCCACCCCGACGAGACGCGGCAACTGCCACGACGAGCCGACATCCGGCACAAGGCCGAGCTTCGGCGCGAACACCTGGATGAACGTCGCCGAGCGCGCCGCAAACACCATGTCGCACGCCAGCGCGAGCCCCACGCCGCCGCCCGCCGCCACGCCGTTCACCGCCGCGATGGTGGGCTTCGGAAACTGGTAGAGATCACGCACCAGCGGATTGAAGTGCGAGGTCATCGCCTCCGACGTGCGCTGCCCCGGCGAGAGTTTCGGACCGCCCTCCGCTGCGCGCGCCGGCTCCGTGAGATCGGCGCCCGCGCAAAAGCCGCGACCTGCGCCGGTGATGAGCAACGCGCGCACGTTCGTGTCCTTCGCCGCCTCCGCGAGCGCGCCGCGCATCGCCTCCATCAGCGCGCGGTTGAGCGCGTTCAACGCATCGGGACGGTTGAGCGTGAGGGTGAGGACACTGCTCGTCGTGGAAAGGAGGATCGGGTCGGACATGGTGTTTCCACTGGATCATCGTTGTCGGGTCGAACAAAGCGTGGGGCAAAAGAAAGGGGCCGGCAAGTTGCCGGCGCTACAAGCCGCCGGTGATTTTGCGGTGACCGCGCCACAAGCGCCGCTGGCCCGTACCGCCGGCAACTTGCCGGCATGCTTCATCTCAACGCGCGCCGGCCGAGCGCCTCGCGGCAGATGACCACCGCCACGCCTCCGGCGCCTCGCATAGCCCAGCCACCACGGGGTTGCGCTCGATGTACTTCATCGTCTGGTGGAAATGCGCGTCGTCGCGCATGAAGCGGTCATACCACTCTCGCGCCCAGAACGGCCCGCTTCGCCCGTCCAGCGCATTGATCCGCTTGGCTGTGAAGGACTTCCACGAATGCACGATCGCAGAGAGCGCATGCTCGCGAAAAGGCTCGACCAGCGCGTGGACGTGGTTAGGCATCACCACGAAAGCATGCAAGGCATACCGCGCACCGGCGAAGTGGTTGAGCGTGTCTACGACCACATCCGCCGCCGCCTCTAGGGCAAGCGGACATCTTCCATGCCCCGTGTCGAGCCACCGCTCTATCGCCAGAAGACGCGCGCGCTCGTCATCGAAGCTGACGCCGTCGGATTCTGGCGGCATGGCGTCAAGGACGCGAAACACCACGTGTTGAACGTAACCGCCGCCCTCAACGTGCGGAAGATAGCCACGCGTGCGCACGACGTTTGGCGTTTCATGCATGGTCCCCACCCTGCAAACAAAGCGCGCCGAAAGCACCGCCGGCCCGTAGCGCCGGCAACTTGCCGGCTCTTTCATCTCTCCTGCGCGAGGCGAAAAGGGGCCGGCGGGACGCCGGCGCTGCATGCCGCCGACGCTTTCGGAGCCATACTCACCCCTTCTTCTTCGCCGCCTTCTCCGCTTCCCACACCGCCTCCATCTCCGCGAACTCGCGCTTGCGCGGGCCCATGTAGCCGAAGAGGTGTCCGGCGACCTTGCGGATCTGGATCTCCTCGGAGCCTTCCGTGATGCGGTAGCGGCGGTGGTGGCGATAGATGTGCTCAAACGGCTTGTGGCGCGAATAGCCGATGCCGCCATGCACCTGGATCGCGCGATCGGCTGCTTCGCAGCAGAGCCGGTTTGCGTAGTAGTTGCACATCGACACCTTGTCGGAGAGCCGCTTCTCGACCTCCGGCTTCGGCATCTGGTCCATCTCCCACGCCGTCTTGAAGATCAGCAGCCGCAGCATCTCGGCCTGCGTGGCGAGTTCGACGAGCGGGAACTGGATCGCCTGGTTCTTCGCCAGCGCCTCGCCGAAGGGCTTGCGCTTGCGGGCGTACTTCACGCTCTCCTCGATACAGAAAAGCGCCGCGCCGCACGACGACGCCGCCTGCCGGATGCGGTTCTCGTGAACAAAATGCTGCGCCAGCGAAAGACCGCCGCCGAGCTTGCCGAACAATGCCGTCTCAGGGACCCACACATTGGTGATGGAAATCCGCGGATGGTCTGTGGGCATGTTGAACGTCCAAAGGTACTCTTCAATCTTCACGCCAGGGTCGCGCGCCGGGATGATGAAGCAGGTGATCCCCGCAGCGTCGCCGGCGGCGCCGCTCGTGCGGCAGAAGCACATGATGTGCGTGGCGACGTGCATGCCGGTGGTCCACATCTTCTCGCCGTCGATGCGCCACCCCTTCACGCCGTCGCGGGTCTCGGGGACGGCGCGGGTCTCCATGTGCGTGGCGTCGGAGCCGTGCTCGGCCTCGGTGAGCCCGAAGCAGGCGATGTAGGTGCCGTCGAAGCTGCCGGGGATGAACGTCTTCTTCTGCTCCTCGGTGCCGAAGTCCCGCAGCATCAGCACGCCGGGCATGTTGGCGACGATGGAGTGTTCGTTCTGCAGGTCGTTGTGGAGGCCGAGGCCCTTCCGCGCGAAATGCTCGCGGATGATCGCCATGCCGAGATTGGTGCCGTCCTGGCCGCCATATTCCTTCGGCAGCGCGTAACGAAGGTGTCCGGCCTTGTCGGCGCGACGCTTGGCCTCGCGGAGCAGGAGCTCCCAGTCGTGGCGCGGCAGGCCGCCATTGTCGAAGTCCGTGCGCGCCCATTCGCGACGGTGGTCGAAGAAGCGCTCGTTGTCGTCCTGCGCCTGCAGCGGCTTGATCTCGTCCTCGATGAACTTGTCGAGCACGACGAGATAGTCGGCGACATCCTTGGGAATATTGAAGTCCATGGTGCGACGCCTCTCTCTTTTCGTCTCCAGCCCTACGTTCGTCGCGCACACGTTGCGCGGGGCGGCTGAGACGGACACTCTTTGAAGTCACCGTCAGAGGGAGTGACGCCATGGTCAAGGCTATCGTCGCGGCAGTTCTCGCAATCGCCGCACTTCAATCCATGAGTGACGTAGCGGCCGCGCAGGCGACGACCACGCAGTCACCCGCTCCGCCTCCTTCGCCGCCGGCAGCGTCGCCGCCTGTCGGCTGCAGCGGCGCAGCGCACCGTGCCTTTGATTTCTGGATCGGCGAATGGGATGCCTACGCCACCGGAACGGAAACGCTCGCAGGTAAGAGCGTGATCGAGGCCCGGGACGCCGGCTGCATCATCACCGAGCAGTGGACCTCCATGCGATCGCCCTACAGCGGCCGCAGCCTCAACCTGTTCGACGCCACGACGGGCCGGTGGTTGCAGTTCTGGGCCGACAGCCAGGGCGAAATCACCCGCTACGAGGGCGCGCCGACCGGCGACGGCATGGTGCTCGTGGCGCCGGACGAAGCCACTCCCGGCCAGGCTGGCAGGACCTCCCTCCGGATGACCTTCACCCGAAATCCCGATGGCACGGTCCGTCAGGTCGGCGAGACCTCCGGCGACGGAGGCAAGACCTGGGCGCCGAACTACGACTTCACCTACCGCCCCCGCTCGCCGGGGTGAATTCAAGGCTCACGGTGGCGTGATGACGGTTTCCTGAACATTTTCGACATTATTCATTTTTCTGCTTGCAAGTCATGACGGACCCGGTATCGTGGGACTGTGTGTTGAGTGACGCGTCCGTCAACTTTGACGGACCAGCCCCGGAGTTCTTCCCCATGAAAGCCAAGTTCGTCGTCGCTGCGATCGCCGCCCTCTGCATCTCCACGGGCGCGCTCGCCGCCGGCAAGACCTATGTCACCGCCAAGCTCGCGACCCCGGTCGCCGAACGCGCCCAGGTCATCGCCAACGGCGTCGTCTGGACCTGCGAAGGCGATTCCTGCACCGCGCAGTTCGCCCGCTCCGTGACCGCCCGCGTCTGCGGCGAACTCGCCAAGGAAGTCGGCCAGATCACCGCCATCGGTGAGCTGTCGGCCGAGGATCTCGCCCGCTGCAACCAGCGTGCGGCGGCGCCGGAGGCCACGGTCTTCGCGCGCAACTGATTTTTCTGCCCGGCCGCTCCTACGGCCCACAACTGAAGGCGCGGAACTTCCGGGTTCCGCGCCTTTTTCTATCCGCCGGCTATGGCGCCGCTATCCACGATTCGCGTGCGACCGTGTAATTTCAGCCACTGGCCGAACCTTGCGACGCGCCCCATGTGGGGTGGTGCAACACACTATGGATCAGCCGCTCGCCCAACCTCACGCCAAGGAGCACCTGCCGCCGGCCTCCGAGCTGCTGCAGGACCTGATGGACGCGTTCCCCGAGGAACATGTGACCGTGGGCGAGATCCTGAAGAGGCTCGAAGGCCAGGCGTTCGGCCTTCTCCTGCTCGTGCTCGCGCTGCCGAACTGCATTCCCAACATCCCCGGCCTGTCGACGATCTTCGGCGTGATGATGGTTGCGCCTGCGGTGCAGCTCATTCTGGGGCGCGGGGATCTTTGGCTGCCGGCGCGGGTCCGGCGCTGGAGTATCTCGCGCCATGCGCTGCAGATGGCGATCAACGGCTCGTTGCCGATCCTGAAACGCATCGAACGCTATGTGGCGCCGCGATGGGCGTTTCTGGTGAAGCCGCCGTTCACGCAGTTCCTCGGCCTGCAGACGCTGTTTCTCGCGTTCGTGCTCATCCTGCCCATACCGCTCGGCAACTGGATGCCGGGCGTGACGGTCGCAGCGACGGCGCTGGCCTTGCTGCAACGTGATGGACGTCTGGTGCTGCTCAGCGTGCCGCTGACACTGGTCTCAATCGCGCTGGCGTGGGCGGGAATCCGGATCGGCATGGTCGCGCTTCGCGAAGTCGGAGAGATGTTGCAGGTCGCCTACGGCGCCCTGTTCTGATCTCAGCAGGTCTTGCGCGTCAGGTAGCCGATGGTCGCGCCGTTCGAGCCCGCCACATCCTCGGACGTAAGGCAGGCCCCCTGCGGCGGCGGAGATGGCGCGCGCGTGAAGAGCGGATCACGTTCGCCCGCAACGGTGTTGCGGTCCGAGAGCGGCTCGACGGAGATAACCGTGGTTCCATCAGCGGCGACAGAGCATTCAGAACGCCCGCCATCAGACTCCAGCAGCCGGACTGATGTCTGCCCTTCTTCGCCCGGATAGGCGATCGTCACGCGACCTGGCTTGGCCTGCACCCGCGCAAGGCAGGCGTCGATGGCCGGCAGGTACTGCGACAGGGCGTTCGACCAGCTCCGCGACGCCGTCGGCGCATTCGCGGCAGAGCGCGCGCATCCCTCGTAGGCGACGCCCTCGAACAGCACGGTGGCGCTGAAGGGATAGGCTTCGCCGCCTTCGCCGTAGGTGCATTCGCCCGCGCGCACTGTGATGGTGAGCGAACCCGCCTCCACGTACATGCCTTGCGCACGTACATCGCGCGGGGACGGGATGGCGTTGATCTCGTCGAGCCCCGGACGGCTGAACAGCGCGTAGTCCGCCAGCAGCGTAGCGCTCCAGTCGGGCTCGGCCCCGGCGGCTTCAAACTCGCCGGCGTAGATCGCCTTGACCTCGGGCGTGGCCGGCGCGCCGAGCGCGGCAAGCATGGCCTGGGCCTTTGCCTTCATCTCGCCTTCCGTGATCGCCGGCCGGCTCGATCCGTCGGATCCGCCGCCGGACGGCGCGCCCGGGCCGCCCTGACCACAGGCGGCGAGCAGAACCAGTCCCGCCGCCATCCCCGCGAACTTGCTGATCTGCATGCCCCCTGCCTCCTGATCCCCCGCATTTTCGGGACGCGCTTTCGGGCGCGGCGGGGCCGATAAGGCTATTATACCCCGATGCACCGTGATTCCGACGCCTCAGCATACGAATTTTTCGCAGGTGGCGGCATGGCGCGCCTCGGACTGGGGTCGTTCTGGCGCGTGACGTTCGCAAACGACCTCGATCCGGGCAAGGCGGACGCCTACCGGCGGGCCTGGGGCGACAGCGTGATGCGCCAGGGCGATGTGGCCGCGCTGCCGCTCGACGCCCTGCCCGGGCACGCGGACCTCGCATGGGCCTCCTTCCCCTGTCAGGACCTCTCGCTCGCGGGCGCGCGCGGCGGTTTGGCGGCGCCCCGTTCAGGGGCGTTCTGGGGATTCTGGAAAGTCGTCGAAGGGCTTGCGCGGGAAGGCCGCGCGCCGCAGACGCTTGTGCTTGAGAACGTCAGCGGTTTGCTCACCTCGCATGGCGGGCGCGATTTTGAAGCGCTGGCGCGCGCGCTGTCGGACGGCGGCTACGCATTCGGCGCGCTCGAAATCGACGCGGCGCACTTCGTGCCGCAGTCGCGACCGCGCATCTTCATCATCGCCACGCGAAATGCGCCCGAGGCAACGCTGCGCGCGAGTGAGCCGGCGGCGCCATTCCACAGCGACGGTGTTCGCGCCTCGGCCGCCCGCCTGCCGCCGGACGTCGCGAAGCGCTGGATCTGGTGGCGACTGCCCGCGCCGCCGCTGCGCAACACGCACCTCGCCGATCTCGTGGAGGACGAGCCGTCGACCCAATGGCACAGCGATGCGCAGACCGGCGAACTCATCGCGATGATGAGTCCGCTGCAACGCGCGAAAGTCGTGGCGGAACAGGCTCGCGACGCGCCTGCAGTCGGCGCGCTGTTCAAGCGCGTGCGCATCGAGAACGGCGAAAAGCGCCAGCGCGCTGAAGTGCGGTTCGACGGCCTCGCGGGATGTCTTCGCACTCCGGCGGGCGGATCGAGTCGCCAGACGCTGCTGTTCGTTGACGGACAGCGCGTGCGATCGCGGTTGATGACGGCGCGCGAAGGGGCGCGGCTCATGGGGCTGCCGGACGAGTACCCGCTGCCGGAAAGCCAGTCGAAGGGACTGCATCTGGTCGGCGACGGGGTCGCCGCGCCCGTCGTGCGCTGGCTCTCGGCGCACCTGCTTGAACCCCTTGCGGCGCGCACCGCACCAGTGCGACGCAAGGCTGGTTGAGCGACGTTTTCGCCCCCGAGAAACGGGCCGCCGTCATGCGCGCCGTCAAGGCCCGCGACACCGGACCTGAACTGAAAGTGCGCGCCCTGCTGCGCGCGCTCGGTCATCGCTATCGCCTCGACGCGCGCGATCTGCCGGGGCGACCCGACATCGTGTTCCGCGGTCGACGGAAGGCGATCTTCGTGCACGGCTGCTTCTGGCACGGCCACGACTGCGCGCGCGGCGCCCGCGCGCCGAAGGCAAACGCGGGCTACTGGTCCGCCAAGATCGCACGCAACCGCGCGCGCGATGAAACGTCGATGGCTGCGCTCCAGACCATGGGCTGGTCGTGCCTTGTGGTCTGGGAATGCGCCCTGCGGGAGCCGCATGCCGTCGCCGATGGGTTGGCGGCGTTCGTCGGATCGCCCACCAGCCCTTCGCGCCTCGCCTGATCGCCCAAACCGCTGGACGAATGTTCCGGCCCGGGCCAGCATCGCCCCTCACGACGGCGGGAGGGATCCATGTTCGTAGGCCATTACGGGCCGGCCTTTGCGGTGAAGGCGGCGAAGCGTCCGCCATCGCTCGGCGCGGCGTTTCTTGCGGTGCAGCTTGTCGATGTCGCATGGGCGATCTTCGTGATGACCGGCATCGAGTATGGTCGCATCGAACCCGGGTTCATGGCGCTCTCGGCGCTACGTCTGGATTACATGCCGTGGACGCACAGCCTGCCGGGCGCGCTCGCGTGGTCACTTGCCGGAATGATCGTCTATCGCGTCTTCGATCCGCGCGGCGGATGGGGGGCGGCGATGCTGATCGGGCTTTGCGTGTTCTCGCACTGGGTGCTCGACTTCCTGGTTCACGCGCCGGACCTGCCGCTCACCTTCAACGGCATGAAGGTCGGGCTTGGCTGGTGGGACATCCCCGCGCTCGGCGTGGGCGCGGAAGCGATCGTGCTCTTTGTCGGGTTCTTTCTCTACCTCGGCGCGACCAAGCCTATCGCAATCGCAGGGCGTATCGCGCCATGGGCGCTGATCACGCTGTTTTGCGGTCTCTACGCGTTCGACAAGCTGGGCCCGGCGCCTGCGAACCTCAAGGCGGCGGCGCCGATGGCGCTTGGCGCATATCTCGTCATTGTCGCGCTTGGCTTCCTGCTTGATCGAACACGGGTCTCAAAAAGCGCTCTACAGGCAAAGGCATGAAGAGGCGCCTCGAACGTCCGTAACGTTCGAGGCGCGATCGTATCCACGGATCGGAATGAGCCGGCGCGCAGCGGGATTCAGTACGGCGCGGGCGTGACGCGTTCTACGGCCAGACCGCGCGCGCGCAGCATGGCCTGCACGCTGTCGGGGCCCGCGAGGTGCGCTGCGCCGACGGCGACGAAATCCACGCCCGCCCCGGCGAGTTCGCGCGTCAGCACTTCGGTCCATGCAGCGTTGCGCTTCTTCAAGAGCGCTTCGTAAAGTTCGGGATAGTCGCGCGCCATCTCGGCGACCATTTCCGTCGCCAGCGCGCGATCGTCGCCTCTTTCCCAGGCCGCTTCCATCGCCGCGAGCGCGGCTGGGCCTTCGTTGATCTCGTCGAGCGCCTCGTACAGCATCTGCAGTTGCAGGGGTTCCGACACGCCCGACAGGAAGCGGATCTGCTCCTCGTTTGTCTCGAACCAGCGCATGGTCTTGCCCCCGGCGCGCGCGATGCGATCCACGGCGCGGTCGACGCCGGCGTTCGGGTCGTAGCCGGCCTGCACCATCGGCACGACGGTGAGCGTGAGGCTCGCGAGCCATGGCTTCATCGCGTCGAAGCCGTTCGGCGGCAAACCGAGTTTCGTAGCGGCGGCCTGGAGTTGAGGCGCCCGCGCCGGGTCGATTTTCGTTGAAAGTGGATGCTCGCGGTCGATGCCGTATTGCACGACAAGCCCCTGCATCGCCGCTTCCTTCGAGGCGTCGATCTCAAGCTCGGTCCACACTTCCTGCGCTTCGTTGAGCGCAGTCTCAGCGGCCGGACCGCCCCAGCGCGCGCCCGGTTTGCGCAGATGAATTGTGCCGTAAAGATAGAGCGTGGAGTCCGCATCGCGCACGACCCATAGCGCGGGCTGGGGCGGGCCAATCGCCGCCGCACTCTCCTTCGATGTCGCGCATCCCGACACGAGCAGCATCACGCCCGCCGCAGCCGCCATCAGAACCTTGTGCATTCAAACTCTCCCCAACGCGCAGCGACGACCGCCACGGAAATCATACAAGTCCTTCTTCGCGGTCACGAATGGCCACATACGCCCGCGCGAACGCATCGATCACCGGCGCAACCTGCAGGGCCTCCGCACGTCCAGACTCCCGTCCGGTCGCAGCAAGCGCAAGATCAAACAGCATCGCCTTCTCGCTTTCGCTCAGCGGCAGGCTGGGCGCCCGCCCGGCGACGACCTCATCGAACGCAATCGCTCTCATTTCCACCTCCGCTATTCGGCTACAGGCGAGCACGATCCCATTCGGCTCCGGCGCCAGACGCGCTCAAACATGAACGGGTTTCCTGTCGGCGAGGTTTCAGTGTGCTTCAACCCGGAAACGTCGGGCCTCGGGCTGGCGGAACTCCGTCTGCGGTCACCAGCAATACACACTGCGGCCTCCTACTCCGCCGCCTTCGAGGCATGATCAGTCTCGTCCTGGAACACCTGCTCGATCTGCAGCGCAAAGAGGCGCGCGATCTTGAAGGCAAGCGGCAGAGACGGATCATACTTTTCCACCTCGATGGCGTTCACAGTCTGGCGCGACACGCCGAGATGATCGGCGAGATCGGCCTGGCTCCAGGCGCGCTCGGCGCGCAGGACGCGAAGCCGGTTCTTCATTTCGCAGTCCGGATGAAGATGCACGAGAGCCCCCAGAAGACGCAGAACATCGGGAAGACGAGAAACAGCTCAAGATGCGGCGCTGCAGCGAAGGTCTCCATGAAACCATACACCGTGCAGACCGCGAGCATCGCGCCCAGCGCCGCCATCATGCGGCGCGTCTGGATCGCACGCTCATACTCATCGGTCTCCAGAAGGTAGCGGCCCAGCACGTAGATGATGAAGAGCAGCGGCAGGGCGGGCAGGACGGCGAGCAGCCAGAGCAACGGCCCGGTGATCTCGTACTGGCGCAGAAGAAGCGGCACGCCGAACACGAGCACGACGTAGGCGGAGATGCTCGACCCGAAAGACCGGACATAGCGCTGCCGTGCGCGTTTCGGCGTCATGGGAGGCATGGCCGGCTTCAAGGGCGGAGAGACTGCTGGCGTACCCATGACAAGACTCCATGACCGAATGACAAGATTATTTTACTAGACGGACCGCCTTGTGTCAAGTATCAATGACATATTGACAAGGAAACCATCCTTGTCGGGTCAGCGGCTGTCGCTTTCGGCGACTGAGGCGACCTCGGCGCACAACAGCGGGCGCCGAGGCGCCTTATGGACGGAAGTCTCTGCGCCACACGTCCGGATCTCCTTGCAGGGATCGCGCGATCCAGGGGGAAGAATTCTGGTTTCGATGCGCGCGCAACGCAGTCTAGAAGGCCACATGCTTTCCCGCCTCTCCCCCGTCGCGCTGGCCGCGATCGGCACGGCTTTGCTCTGCGTCATGGACGCGGTGATCAAGCACCTGTCGATCACCAACAGCGCGCTGGCCATTGCACTCGGGCGATACGTGTTCGGTGCGGCGGCGGCGGGCGCCATCTGGAATGCGGCGGGACGACCTGGCATCACGATGGAGATGGTGCGCGCGCACGCGTTGCGCGCCGTGCTGATCGCGACGTCGGCGTGGTGCTTCTTCTATGCGCTGGGCCAGCTTGAACTTGTCGAGGCGATCACGCTCGGCTTTGTCGCGCCGCTGCTTGTGCCGTTCGCGGCATGGGCGCTGCTCGGGGAGAAACCACGCGTCACCAATGTTGCGGCGGGCGTCATAGGTTTCATCGGCGCCGTGATCGCCGCGAATGGTCAGCCGATTGAAGATCAATCCCCGGAGCGCATTGCAGGAATCGCAGCGGCGCTGACAGCATCTGTCACCTACGCCCTCTCCATCGCCCTGCTGAGACAGCGCGCCGACAAGGATGGCGCGCCCGTGGTCGGCCTCATGCAGACGCTGCTGCCTATGGCGATCGTCGCCGGCCCCGCGATCATGCTGTCGCCGCTGCCGCCGCTCGGCGATCTGCCGTGGTTCCTCGTGATGGGCACGCTGGGCGCGACCGGTTGGTACCTGCTGATCAAGGCCTATGCGCGCACCGAAGCGCAGCGTCTGGCGCCGCTCGAGTTCACTGCGCTGATCTGGGCGTCGTTCTTCGGCTATGTGCTCTTCAGTGAAACGCCGCGCCCGCAAGTCTATGCGGGCGCGGCGCTGATCATTTCCGCATGCCTGTTCGCGGCGTGGGAAGAGCGGCGAACGCGGCTCGCCCCGGCGCCGCAGACGACGCTGGGGGATTGAGCTTCAGACCATGCCGTTCTCGTGATCTCGGAGCTCGACGAACACCTTTCCCAGAAACGTCCAGTGCGCCTGCGTCGCCGGCATGGACGCCGCCGTTGAAGGATCCTTGAGCGCCTCGGCGTTCATGGCGCTTGCGGCCTTGAACAGCGCTGGGTCTCCTTGCGTGAACTCGTCGATCAGAACCCGCGCACGACGCCCGATGGCGAGCGCCTGTTCGCTGGCGGGATCGGCGCTCGCGCCCAACGCAGCTACATCGGCGAAAATTGCGACCCATGCGGCGCCCACTCGCGCCTGATCTTCCGCCGTGAACGGCCGCGCGCGCAGGTCCGTCAGTTGTTCAGGCGTGTAGTGTTTCTGCGCCAGCTCTTCCATCTTTGGCGTCCATTTGAATTCGGTCATCGCTGTGCTCCTGACGAGGGTTCCAAGATCGTCCGGAGAAAGGGAGCCGTTTTTCGCCAAGTGTTTTCGCGCAGCCCGCACGAGCGCCAGAGCCTCTTCGACATCGGCCTTGGCATCCTGCAACGCGCGCTCCTGCAACAGCAGGACTGTCGCGAGATCGCCATCGCCCCTGAGCAGCGTGGCGATCCGTTTCAGTGGCAGGCCGAGCTGCTTTAGCGCAAGGATGACCCCGATGCGCTCGATCTCTGCCTGCCGATAGATTCGCCAGCCCGAAATCGTGCGCGGCGGCTTGAGGAGCCCTTGTGCCTCGTAGACCCTCAAAGCCTTCGCACTGACGCCGAACCGACGTGAAACGGCGGTGGCGGACTCTTGAAACACCTTCGACTTCAAACGCCGCCCCTTTCTTCGAACAGCGCCATCAGCCCTCCTGCCCCAGGGACCGGCTCAAGCGAATTTTACGCCGCCTTTTTCTGCGTCGCGCCGTTGAACAGGAAGTCGTTGCCGTCAT
Source organism: Caulobacteraceae bacterium (assembly GCA_009773335.1). Lineage (GTDB taxonomy): Bacteria > Pseudomonadota > Alphaproteobacteria > Caulobacterales > Aquidulcibacteraceae > VFBF01. Next base: position 24,390 of record WRPF01000027.1, on the reverse strand, counting down.
GGCTGACGCGCACGGTTTCCCCGTCGTGGATGCGGCCTTCGAGGATGAGCCGCGCGAGCGGATCCTGGATCTCGCGCTGGATCACGCGCTTCAGCGGACGCGCGCCGTAGGCGGGATCGTAGCCGAGCTGCGCGAGGCGCGTGCGTGCGCGTTCATCGAGATCGAGCGTGATCTCGCGATCGGCCAGCAGCTTGTCCAGACGCTTCAGCTGGATCGTCACGATCTGTCCCATCTGCGCCTTCTGCAGGCGACGGAAGAGAATGATCTCGTCGATCCGGTTGAGGAACTCCGGCCGGAAGCGCGCGCGGATTTCGCCCATGACGAGGTCGCGGACGTCCTCGATATCGCCGCCTTCCGCCTGCTCGGCGAGGAACTGCGCGCCGGCGTTCGACGTCATGATGAGGATGACGTTCTTGAAGTCGACCGTGCGGCCCTGCCCGTCTGTCAGGCGCCCGTCATCGAGCACCTGCAGCAGCACGTTGAACACGTCCGGGTGCGCCTTCTCGATCTCGTCGAACAGCACGACCTGATAGGGTCGCCGCCGCACCGCTTCCGTGAGCGCGCCGCCCTCCTCATAACCCACATAACCCGGAGGCGCGCCGATCATGCGCGAGACAGAGTGCTTCTCCATGTATTCCGACATGTCGATGCGCGTCATCGCGCTGTCGTCATCGAAGAGGAAGGATGCGAGCGCCTTCGTGAGCTCGGTCTTGCCGACGCCCGTCGGCCCGAGGAACATGAACGACCCGATCGGACGGTTGGGATCCTGCAGACCCGCCCGTGCGCGGCGAACTGCATCGGAGACCGCACGCAGCGCTTCCTCCTGGCCGATCACGCGGCCGCGCAATGCATCTTCCATCGCGAGCAGCTTCGCGCGTTCGCCTTCGAGCATCTTCTCGACAGGCACGCCCGTCCAGCGCGAGACCACGCCCGCGATGGCTTCGGCGTCTACGACTTCCTTCATCAGGCCCGCGCCCACGCTTCCATCAAGGGGTCCTTCGGATGCGGAGATCTGCTTTTCGAGTTCGGGGATGCGCCCGTACTTGATCTCGCCCGCGCGCGCGAAGTCGCCGCGCCGTTGCGCATCGGCGAGTTCGGCGTGCATGCGGTCGAGTTCTTCCTTCGCCTTGGTCGCGCCCGCGAGCTTGGATTTCTCTGCGCTCCACCTAGCGGTGATTTCCGCGGACTTCGTTTCAAGCTTGCCGATTTCATCGCTCAGCTTGCCGAGACGGTCCTTCGACGCTGGGTCGGTTTCCTTCTTCAGCGCTTCGGATTCGATCTTCAGCTGCATGAGCCGGCGATCTATCTCGTCGAGTTCCTCGGGCTTGGAGTCGATCTGCATCCGCAGGCGCGAGGACGCCTCGTCCATCAGGTCGATGGCCTTGTCCGGCAGGAAGCGGTCGGTGATGTAACGGTTGGAAAGCTGCGCCGCCGCCACGATCGCGGCATCGGAAATGCGCACGCCGTGGTGGACTTCGTACTTTTCCTTCAGGCCGCGCAGGATGGAGATGGTGTCTTCCACCGACGGCTCGCCGACGAACACGGGCTGGAAGCGTCGCGCGAGCGCTGCGTCCTTCTCCACGTGCTTGCGATACTCATCGAGCGTCGTGGCGCCCACGCAGTGCAGCTCCCCGCGCGCAAGCGCGGGCTTCAAGAGGTTCGACGCATCCATCGCGCCTTCGCTCTTTCCCGCACCGACCAGCGTGTGCATCTCGTCGATGAACAGGATGATCTGGCCTTCGGCGGAGGTCACTTCCGTGAGCACCGCCTTCAGGCGCTCCTCGAACTCGCCGCGATACTTCGCACCCGCGATGAGAGAGCCCATGTCGAGCGCGAGAAGCTTCTTGTTCTTCAGGCTTTCCGGCACGTCGCCGTTGACGATGCGCAGCGCGAGGCCCTCCGCAATGGCGGTCTTGCCCACGCCCGGTTCGCCGATGAGCACGGGATTGTTCTTCGTGCGCCGGCTCAGCACCTGGATCGTGCGGCGGATTTCCTCGTCGCGACCGATGACCGGATCGAGCTTGCCCGCGCGCGCGGCCTCGGTGAGATCGCGCGAATACTTCTTCAGCGCTTCGTACTGGTCTTCCGCGCTCGCCGATTGCGCGGTGCGGCCCTGACGCAGCTCCTGGATCGCCTTTTCGATGGTCTGCGGCGTGACGCCGGCCTTCTTCAGCGCCTCGCCTGCCTTGTCCGAACCGAGCGCCAGCGCAAACAGCAGGCGTTCGGCGGTGACGTAGCTGTCGCCGGCCTTGGTTGCAGCCTGTTCGGCGGCGTCGAGCGCGCGCGCGAGCGGGGTTCCCATGTAGAGCTTGTCGCCGCCGCCCTGCACCTTGGGCAGCGCGTTGACGGCGTTGGTCGCCTCGTTGAGCGCCCGGACCGGATCGCCGCCGGCCGCACGGATGATGCCCGCCGCGAGACCTTCACGGTCGTCGAGCAGCGCCTTCAGCAGGTGCTGCGGCTCAAGCTGCTGGTGGCCCTCGCGCATGGCGATGGTCTGAGCCGCCTGCACAAAGCCCTTGGCGCGGTCAGTGAATTTCTCGAGGTCCATGTGATCCCTCCAATGCGTGCGGGAGACTTGCCCGATATCGCGTGGGAGGTAGGTGTGGCGAGAATATCACACAAGGGGCGTGTGGCCTTTCGCCCGACCTGAAATCAATCCCCCGCCAGAAACGCCGGTTTCGGGCTGTCGGCGAAGCCTTCGACAGGTTCCGCAACGGCCGGACGCGGCGCGCGTTCACGGCGCGGCGGACGCTCGTCGCCTTCGGCACGCGGTTCACGGGCTTCGCGCGGCGCGCGCTCCTCACGGGGCTCACGCGGTTCGCGCGCCTGCTGCGGCGGACGTTCGTCACGGGGCGCGCGATCTTCACGCGGCTCGCGGGCCTCGTAGGCTTCCGTGCTCTCACCTTCGAGGCGGGGGCCGCGTTCGCCATCCGGGCGGAAGCGGTTGCGGCGGTTGCGGCGGCCGCGACGGAATTCCTCGTCGCCTTCACCGCGCGGGCCTTCGCTTCGAGGCCCATCGTTTCGAGGACCGCGATCCTCGCGATAGGCCTGCTGCGGCGGGCGCGCATCCTCGCGCGCCTCCGGGCCCGGCTGTTCGCCGCCTTCACGCGGCTGTTGCTCGGCGCCGGCTTCGTACTCATCGCCGTTCTCGTCGTAGTCGAGGTCGGGATCGTGACCAAAGCGTTGCTGCTGGTCGTAGCGCTGCTCCGGCGCGGGCTGGTGAGCCGGCTGCATGGCGCGCAGGACGCGATAATAGTGCTCGGCGTGCTGGAGATAGCTTTCCGCCATCACCCGGTCGCCGGAGGAGTTCGCGTCGCGCGCCAGCTGCAGGTACTTTTCGTAGACGGTCGAGGCCGAGCCGCGGACCTTGATGTCCGGCCCATTGCTCTCGAACGCGCGGTTGGACTGGTGCCCGCCGCCGCCGCTCCCTCCGCCGCCGCCGGGCTTGCGACCGCGACCGCGTTGGCGCTGCTGATGCTTCATGTGCGAATGGGGGCCCATCGGGTTCCTGCTGGTTGGCGCCGCGCGTTGTTAGGGGCGCGCGGACGGGTCGTCTGGTTTGGCTGGGTTGCGTCTCGTCGCTTGCGCTTGCGCTCTTCGATCAATCGTCCACGAAGACTGTTGTTCCGACCGGTGTGCTTCGGCTCACATTCGCGACTTGCCGGTGGGGGCCGGGGGCGCTTGTGTCCCGCGGCTGACGCTCACCGCGCGGGACAATGACCCATGAAGTCGGGTGATCGAGGGCCATCGGGTATTTGCACAAGCCGCCATCCGCCTACCGGGCGACTCCGCGCAAGTGGAAGATACCCGCTACGGGCCCCGCCGCCAAATGATTTTTCAGAAGGGCCCCTTCCGACCCAGAACAACCCGCCCGATGCCGGCGAGATCGGGTTTGACCGCCTCGACCTCAAGCCCCGCCGCCTCGGCGAGCGCCGAGACGTCCGGCCCCTGCCCCTTGCCGATCTCCACCGCGAACCGCCCGCCGGGCGTAAGCAGGCGCGCCACGTCCGGCCAGAGGCGGCGGTAGGCGTCGAGCCCGTCGGCGCCGCCGTCCAGCGCCAGCCGCGGTTCGTGGACCGAGACTTCCGGTTCCAGCCCGGCGATCTCGCCGGCCGGAATGTACGGCGGATTGGAAACAATCAGGTCGAACGGCCCTTCCAGCCCTTGGCCCCAGTCGCCGTGGATCAGCGAGGCCCGCGCCGCCAGCCCGAGGGCGTCGGCGTTGGCCCGGGCAAAGACGAGCGCATCGGCGCTGGCGTCCACGCCGACGCCGGTCGCCAACGGCCGGGCGGACAGGATGGAGAGAAGGATCGCCCCGGAGCCAACGCCAAGGTCGAGCACGCGCACCGGGCGGTCCGTCGACAGCGCCGCGAGCGCGGCCTCCACCACCGTCTCGGTGTCCGGCCGGGGCGTCAGCACGGCGGGACCGACGGCGAAGTCAAGCGACCAGAAGGCCTTTGTGCCGAGGATGTAGGCCAGCGGCTCCCGCGCCGCGCGCCGGGCGACGAGCGCGTCGAGGCGCGCGACGGCCTCCGGGCTGACCACGCGGTGCGGATCGGTGAGGATGTCGAGCCGCTTCACTTCCGCCGCCGCCTCAAGCAGCAACCGGGCGTCAAACACGGGCAGATCCACACCCGCCGCCTCCAGGGCGCGGCGCGCTTTCGTCCAGGCGACGACAAGAGTCAAAGTCATCGCGCCCATATAGTGGTTCCAAGGCGGTCGCGCATGGCCGCAGCCCGAACGGAATGCGGCCGGCCTTGCTGCAGGAGAGCCAATGTCTTCCACGACGCCAGACCTCCCCCTCCTGGAACGAGTCGCCGACCCGCCTTCGCTCGTGCAGATGCGCCGCGCAGCGACTGGGCTGCTGGTCGCGATGACCGCGCTCTACATCGGCGTGCATGTGTTCGGCGGCGTCCATCAGGGATGGGGCTATGTGCAGGCGTTCGCCGAAGCGGCGATGGTGGGCGGCCTCGCGGACTGGTTCGCCGTCACCGCGATCTTTCGCAGGCCGTTCGGGCTGCCGATCCCGCACACGGCGGTGATTCCGAAAAACCAGGGACGCATCGCCGACGCGCTCGGCGCCTTCATCGCGGAGAACTTTCTCGCCCCTGCGCTGGTCGCGGAGCGGGTGGCGAAGCAGGACATGGCGATGGCGCTCGGACGCTGGCTCAGCGACCGCGATCAGGTCCAGCGCGTCGCCGATGGTCTTGTGGGGGCGATCCCCGCGATCCTCGATACGCTCGATGACGAGACGGTGGCGGAGTTTCTGCGCAAGCAGGCGTCGAGTCCGATGGCCGCACAGCAGGTCGCGCCCGCGATCGGCAACATGCTTGAGGCGCTGGCCGCGCAGGGCAAGCATCAGGTGCTGCTGGACGCCGCACTCGCGGAGGGCTGGAAGTGGCTGGAGGAAAATCAGGAGACGATCCGCGCGCGCGTGCGCGACCGCACCGGCTGGCTCTGGCGGATGCTGTCCGTCGATGCACAGGCGTCGGGCGCGATGATCGGCGCGATGGAGGATCTCATCGTCGAAACGGCGCGCGATCCGCATCACCCGCTGCGCAAGCGCGTGACCGACATCCTCGCGCGTTTTGCAGGCGAACTGAAGAACGATCCGGTCATGCACGCCCGCATCGCCACGATGACCAGCGAAGTGCTCTCCCACCCTGCCGTTTCAGAAGCGCTGGACGCTGCATGGGCTCATCTGAAGGAAGCGCTGCGCAAGGATCTGGCGAAGGCGGATTCGCAGATCCGCGCCTGGGCGGTGGAGGGTCTGCGCCGGCTCGGGGAAGGCCTGACGGAGGATGTCGTGGTGCGCGATGCGCTGAACGATCGCCTGCGCGCGCTCGTCGTCGAGCTTGCCGCGCGTCACGGACAGGATGTCTCGCGCCTCGTGTCGGACACGATCCGCGCGTGGGACGCCGACACCGTGGTGCAGAAACTCGAACAGAATGTGGGACGCGACCTGCAGTTCATCCGGCTGAACGGCACCGTGATCGGCGGGCTCGTGGGCCTCGTCCTGCACGCGGGCGGCGTGTTCTTTCCGATGCTCGGCTGAAACGAAAAGAGGCCCGTCCTTGCGGACGGGCCTCCAGATTTTCGTGTCGACCGCTTTTCTCAGAAGTTCTTGCGGAACGTCACGCCATACATGCGCGGCGGCGCCGGGAATTCGGAGATCGAGCCGGTCTGAAACACGGTGTCGAACGCGATGAGCTGGGAGTACTGGTTCGTGAGGTTGGTGCCCCACAGCGCGACTTCCCAGCCGTTGGCGCCGTCCTGGAAGAGACCAAGGCGGCCGTTGAAGGTCGTGAACGCTTCCTGCACCTTGCACAGACAGAGGTCGGAACCTGTGTTGTAGTGCGTGCGATAGTTCGCGCTGAGATCGAAGAAGCCCTTGATCTCGCCCATGCCGGTCGGGTGCTCGTAGTGCAATCCGCCAGACAGGTTCCACTTCGGCGCGTTGGTGAGCGTCAGGCCGGCGAGCGGCGGGTCACCGTTCGGGGCCGCCAGCTGGTCGGATGGGTTGACCTTGAGCAACGCCTCGTCGCCGTACTTGGCCACCACGTGTGCGGCGCCGAAGGTGAAGTCGAGGCCTTCGCCGGCGTGCCACGCGCCTTCGAGTTCAAAGCCCTTGCTCTCCACTGAACCGGCATTGGCGATCGAGAAGCCGATCCCGCTGAACGTGTTGAGCTGGAAGTCTTCGTAGTCGGTGTGGAAGTAGGTGGCGTTGAGGGTGAGCGTGCGGTCGAAGAACTGGCTGCGGATGCCGAGTTCCCAGGAGTCGGAGAACTCGGGAGAAAACGCCGCCGCCGCGTTCACCTGAGCCTGCGTGCCCGTTACGAGACCCGACGCCGTGTTGACGCCAGCTGCGGCGGGCGCATCGCGGTCGAGGTTGATGCCCCCGGCCTTGTAGCCGTGGCTCGCCGAGACATACGCCATGATGTCGTCGGTAAGCTTGTAGTTCAGGCCGATTGTGCCGGTTGTTTCATTTTCGTCGATGATGGACGTGTACGTCGGCCGAGGGCACAGCAGCCGCAGCGAGTTGGGAATCGCCGGGGGCGCCGCACCCTGGCCATCGAACGGACCGCCGCCGCAGGAGGGGCTATTTGTGGTGTAGCGGGTCATCCCGCCTTCTTTTTCCTCGTGGTTGTACCGCACGCCGACTACCGCGCCGAAACGGTCAGTGATCTGCAGCTGGTTGTGCGTGAAGATGGACCAGCTCGTGCCATCCTGCGTGAAATCCGCCTGCACAGCGCCACCGCCCGCAGGATAGAGCGCCGCCGCCGTCGCGGCGTTGATCAACCCGCCTGTGGCGGCCGTAATATAGGTGGCCAGTTGCGTGCCGTACGGTGTCTTGTTGATCACATCGGCGGTTTCTTCCGCGTAGTAGCCGCCCACGAGCCAGTCGAGGTTTCCCCATGAACCTTCAAGCGTCGCTTCAAAAGAAGCGAGCGTCTGGTTGGTGTCGATGTTCTGGTAGAGGATGTCGGCGGAGCCGAAATCGGCGTCGATATTGTTGACAGCGTCGAAATCGCGATAGGCGATGATGTTCTTGAACGTGACGTCGTTGCCGAGATCGATCGTCAGATGGCTGGCGAAGCCCGTGTCTTCGGTCTGCTCGACGAACGGCCGGTTCGGGCTGTTGATCGAGTTGTACTGCGTCGGATCGCTCGGGATCGTGAAGCCGGGCACGAGGCTGTTCTGCAGCAGCGAGGCGCCGCCGATGATCCTGTAGACCGCCTGGCAGCAGTCTTCATCCTTCTTCGCGTAGTCGACCGTACCGCGCCACGAGATATTGTCCGCAGGCTCCCACAGCAGCATGCCACGCACGAGCTGGCGATCGCGGTTGAAGGAATCGTTGTGCGTGCGGACGTCCTCGACATACCCGTCGCGCTGTTGCCAGGCGCCTGAGACACGCGCCGCGAGCGTTTCGCCCAATGGAATGTTGAGCATGCCTTCGATGTCACGGCTGTTGAAGTTGCCGACGCCGAGTTTCATCGACGCGTCGAACTCGCCGAGATGCGGCAAGTTGGGCGTGACGGTGATGGCGCCCGCCGACGTATTCTTGCCGAACAGCGTGCCTTGCGGGCCGCGCAGGACTTCGATGCGCTGGATGTCGAACAGGTTGTTCATCGCCATGCCGGAGCGCGGGCGATAGACACCGTCGATGAACACGCCGACCGCGCCTTCAAGGCCCGGATTGTTGCCGGTGGTGCCGACGCCGCGGATGCGCACGGTCGAGCCGCCGGTTTCCGAGTTCGAGTTCTGGATCATCAGCGTCGGCGCGATGCGCTGGAGATCAGCAGTGCTGACGATATTGGCGCGCTGCAGGCCCTCTTCGTTGACCGCGGTGATCGCGACTGGCGTGTCCTGAAGGGCCTGTTCGCGACGGGTTGCGGTAACGATGACGGTGTTTGTGTCGGTCGCCTCGGGCGTCTGCTGCGCCTGGGCCGGGGCCGTCGCTCCGAGTCCCGCCGCCGCGGCGAGACCGAAAGTGATCGCCGACCCCAATTTCCAATTGGTCTTACGCATGATGTTTCCTCCCGCAGTGCGCCAATCGCGTGGATCGTGCGTCTTCCGCTGCGGACACCCTGACACATCCGTAAGAGTTGCAAAGTGAGGGGATGACATTTTTGTCGGCACTGCGGCGCCCTTGCATCATCGCTCGCGTGCGAGGATTTCCTTGTCCGCATTGGCGTTTTCGGTCGGCGCTATCGAAGGTGGCGCGCATGAATATGACGAACGGTCTGCCTAGCGACGGGCCGCCGTTCACTCTCCGCCTTCGAGCGCGGCCAGCTTCTTGGCCTGATCTTCCGCGAGCAGCGCCTCGATCACCTCGTCGAGCGCGGTCCCGTTCATCACCTCCGGCAGATTGTAGAGCGTGAGGTTGATGCGGTGGTCGGTCACCCGACCTTGGGGGAAATTGTAGGTGCGGATGCGTTCGCTGCGGTCGCCGGAACCCACCTGCGTCGCGCGGTCGGCGGCGCGTTCGCGGTCGAGCTTGTCGCGCTGCTGGTCGTAGAGGCGCGCGGCCAGCACCTTCATCGCCCGTGCGCGGTTCTGGTGCTGGGACTTCTCGCTCGACGTCACGACGATGCCGGACGGCATGTGCGTGATGCGGACCGCCGAGTCCGTCTTGTTGACGTGCTGGCCGCCGGCGCCTGACGAGCGGAAGGTATCTATGCGGATGTCGGCGTCGCGGATTTCGATGTCCACGTCTTCCGCTTCCGGCAGCACCGCGACGGTGGCCGCGCTCGTGTGCACCCGGCCTTGCGTTTCGGTGGCGGGCACGCGCTGCACGCGGTGGACGCCGCTCTCGAAGCGGAGCCGTCCGAACACGCCCTCGCCCGTCACGCTCGCCACGATCTCGCGATAGCCGCCGAGATCGCTTTCGCTCATGTCCTCGACCTCGACCTTCCAGCCGCGGTTGGAGGCGTAGCGCGAATACATCTTGAAGAGATCGCCCGCGAAGAGCGCGGCCTCTTCCCCGCCCGTCCCCGCGCGGATTTCGAGAATGGCGGAGGCCTTTTCGGCTTCGTCCTTCGGCAGCAACATGAGCTGCGCGGCGCGCTCTATCTCGGGGAGCTTCGTGCGCAGCGCCTGAAGCTCCTCCTTCGCCATAGCGCCCATTTCGGGATCGCTCGCGAGCGCTTCGAGGTCCTCGACCTCGCGGCGCGCCTCGATCAGCGTGCGCATCACGGCGGCCACCGGCTCGAGCTCCGCGCGCTCCTTGGAGAGCTTGACGATCTCGGTGGAGTCCATCGTCGCGCCGAGACGCGCTTCCACCGCCTCGAACCGTTCGAGAACCTGTGAGACGCGGGAGAGGGAGAGATTGGCCATGGGGCGAGGGGTTCTAGCGGGCGCGGGGTTCAGAGGGAACCCAGCGCGCAGGCGACGACGCCTGCGGCCGTGAGCGAGGCGGCCAGAATCTGGCGCAGGGTCAGCTTTTCCCGGAACAGCCTGCGCCCGGCCCACGCGGCGATGGGGATTTCGGAGACGCCCACCGCGTTGACCGCCGCCGCCGGCGCCATGCCGAAGGCGGTGAACCAGAGCGCCGAGGCCGCAAAGCCTGTGAAGCCTGCCCCGATCGAGCGTCGCCAGGCCTTCAGCCCCGCCATCAGCGCCGGCCGGTCGCGCCACGCGAGCCAGGCCGACAGCACGCCCGCCTGCATCCCCTGCACCACCACGAGCGTGACCGCCGCCCCCAGCCACGGCGCGCCCGGCGCGCTTTCGAGGCTCGCCGCGCGGAACGCGTTCGCCGAGAGCGCAAAGAGCGCGCCGGCCGCGAAGCCGAACCCCGCCGCGCTCCAGTCGCCCTTTCCGAACCGCGCATCCTTCGGCCAGCTCAGCAGGACAAGTCCGAGCGTGGCCACGCACACGCCGATCCACACGAAGGGCGAGAGATCGTCGCCCATCACGAAGCCGATGACCGCCGCCAGCGGCAGGCGCGCCTGGGAAAAGATCGAACCGACAGCGAAACTCGATCGGCGCATGGCGACCAGCAAGGACGCGGTGGCGATGGTCTGCGCGGCGGCGCCCACGGCGCAGGCGAAGAAGAAGGCGGCGTCCATCTGCGCGTCCGCGCGTGGCGTCGCCGCTTCCCAGCCTGCGTACCACACAGCCGCGAACGGCAGGCCGAACAGGAAACGCACGAGCGTGGCGCCCCATGGCCCCGCCTCCTCCAGCAGCCCGCGCTGCACGGCGTTGCGCGCGGTCTGCAGACCGGCGGCGAGAACGACGATGGGAATCCAGATGAAGGTCAGCGGCATTGGGGGCTTTCTGGGGTGATTTGCGGCGTCCGGCGAGCACGACCGCGCGTCTTCAGACGCGCATGGGGCCGCGGCGCCAGACTCCGGGGAATCTTGCGTTTGGTCAGATACCTGATGCGCGTCTGAAGACGCGCGGTCCCACTCGCCGACATCATGACGTGTCTGGTGCGTGGGCGCCCACTTCCGCTGTCGACGGGGTTACGTCGGCGGAGGGGCCGGCGCTCCAGGTGATGATGAGCCTGCCGGTGGAGACGCCTTTCGGAACCCGCGCGATGGCGCGTTGCACGATGCGCTCGAAATCGTTCAGCGCATCGCGAATGTCGCGGAGCGATCCGAGTTTGAGTCCGCGTGTGTAGAGGCGGATGAGATTCAGCCTGCGTTGCGCGTAGCGGAAGCCGCTGCGCGCCGAAGGCGGACGCATCCATCGCCGCGTGCGCTTCTGGAACGTCATGCGCGAGACCATCGAAAGGAACACAAGCTCCCGCACCTCGCGGCGCGCGTCACGGATATCGCGGCGAAGATCGATGCGCTCCTCGCGCGTCCCAAACCCCAGCACCCACCACGCAAACACCTCCAGCACCCAGATCCGGAGGGACCGGACGTGGGTTTTGATCTTTTCGATGCTGCTGCGGAGAGGTCTGGTGATCTGCATGGACAGGTTCGGGCTCCATCGCCTGTTGAAAACGAGACGATGATCCCATGATCGGGAGTCCGGTCGGATAGATTGTGGAAAGAAATCTCATTTCCTCCCCCTGAAAGGGGGAGGCAGGAGGGGGGCGGCGGCGTGTGCGACGATTAAAACGCCTTGTCATGCAAGCGTTTCGTCGCCCCGTCAGACCCCTGCGCGACCTCCCCCTTGCAGGGGGAGGAGGCGCGGAAATATGTGGTGATTGGTGTGGTGACGCGCGCAATCTATCCCCGCACTTTCGCAGCTCACGTGCCGGCAAACTCATCTTTCCCTCCCCTCAATGAGACCGCTGCAAAACACCCCATCTCAACCCTCATCCTGAGCCTGTCGAAGGAGGAGGGCATCGCTGGCACGCCGACGCCAAGGCGCCCTCGCCCTTCGACAGGCTCAGGGTGAGGGCGTGAAGCACTTTTGCAGAAGTTTCTCGAGAGGAGGGCGTGAGATCACGCCATTCGCCAAGGTGACGCGCGCGTTCGTTCCCACACTTTCGCGGCTGCGCGCCGCCTTTGACCCCGATCAACGCGCCGCGCGCGTTTGCGTCGATGATGTCCCTGCCCGGTCGCGACCACCGACCGGGGATGCATAGGGGAGGTACGGATGCGACGGCTGATCCTGCTCGCGGCGCTTTGCCTTGCCACGGCCTGTGTCTGCGCGCCGCCGGCGCAGGAGGCAGCGCCTGTCCCCGCCGCCGATCCCGCTGTGGCGCGGGGGCTCGCGTTCGCACAGGAGGTCTGCGCCGCCTGCCACGCGGTGACGCCGGGAACCGCCTCGCCGAACCCCGCCGCGCCGCCCTTCGAGGCGATCGGCCGGATGCCCGGCATGAACACGATGGCGCTCAATGTCTGGCTGCACTCGGCGCATCCGAGCATGCCGAATATCGTGGTGACGCCCGAACAGGCACGCGATCTCTCGGCCTATCTGGAAACGCTGAAGGGCGACGGCGTGCGCGGATAACGCGCCGCAAAAGCTCAACGGAGAAGCGCGCCTGCAGACGCTTTCAGGCCGCGACCAGTCCGTTCTGCGCGACGATGTCGGCGATCAGCGCCTTCATGCCGGCGTGGAGTTCGTTCCAGACCGCCGTTTCCTCGGTTTCCTGCGCCGGGATGGTCGCGGCGATCGTCGCGTGCACCGCAGCGATCAGTTCGGAAAACAGCTCCGGGCGCACGCTGAGCGTCTGCGCGTGGTGGGGAATGGTGGTGTGGAAGATGATCTCGATCTGGGGCCGGCCATCGAGCCAGACCATCAAGCAATAGAGCGCCTGCTCGACCATCTGCTGTTCAAGCTTGAGGCGTTCGCCATTCGCGAGATCCGCAAAGCGCAGCTTCGCGTCGGGAAAGCGGCGATAGAATGCGTCCATGACATGCGGCGTGAGATCGCCGAGCTGGTCGGCCGCGCGCTGCAGGATCACGTCGAGCAACGCTTTCTTGGCGCCGAGATCCATCGCGGCCTCCCCCCCCGCTTGATCGCGGGGTATGTCGTCAGATGAGCACACCCGTGCGCCGATTGCAGCCGGCATGCGCGCACGCGTCATGCGACACCGGCGCGCGCCTTCCCCAGCGGAGGCTCTGGTTCAGGGCGTTACGGGCGTCGCCGCGGCGAGCGGCGCGCTTTCAGCAGGCGGCTGCGCGGGCGTTTCCGCGATCGTCACGGCCGGGATTTCCGGCGGCGCGCTCACGGCGGGTTCGGCGGTCGCCGCTGCGGTTTCGCAACGCAGATAGCCTTCAAGATGCAACAAGCCGTACTGGTCGACCGCATACGAGCCGCCGCTGTAGCCGTTCGAGGCGTAGCCATGGACGGTCACGACGGGAACTTCCGCGCGGAAGATGTTCTTGTGGAATGTCTCGCCGCAGAGTTCATGCGCGCGGCGATCCCAGAATTCGTGCGCGGTTGCTGCGGTCAGGGCGACGACGAGCACGGTGTGGCTGCCGTCGGCGTTGGGCGTGTCCCGGTATCCCAGAGCCGTCTTGGGACCGATGGGCCGGTACACGGGCGGCGGCGTCGCACACGCCGCCAGCGCCAGCCCCACAAGCGCCGCACCCGCGGCGCGCGCCGCTGAATCAAGCCGCATGCTCCACCCCTCCGACCGGTCGCGCCGACCGTTCACCGCGCCGCCGTGGCGCGCGCCGCTTCGCGCACGGTCTTGATCCGCGCCTGGTTCGCGTGCGCAATCCCGATGGCGTTGCCGTAGGTGGAGAACGAGGCGACGCCGCCCGCCGAAGAGACGTATGAGCCCGCGTCCCTCCCCGTGCCGATGCGCCGCACCGTGCGTTCATCCGCCATCGTCTCCAGCAGTTCGTCCTGCCCGGCGATGCTGGGGGCGACCGGACGGTTGAGATCGGCCAGCACGTAGCGGGCGACGAATTCATGCGCCTGCTCGACCTCCTTGCGCAGCAGTGCGCCGTCCTCGCGCAGCCATTCGCGCGTGAGGAAGATCGCGATCTCGTCCTTCGTCAGCTTGTCGTCGCGGGCGTTTTCCAGTTCCTTGCTCATGGACTTGAACCCGTCGGCGCCTTCCGCGGGAAGTGCGCCGCTCTCGTCGCGCGCGCTGTCCTGGATCGAGGCGATCAGGCGTTCACGCAGTTCCGGCGTCAGGGTCGGCACGGGCAATTGCGCGGAATAATAGGTGAACCAGTTGCGGTAGGCCGGGCCGCGGGTCTCGGTTTTCGGAACCGCGCCCTTGAACTGGTAGGGCGGGGCGTAAGGCGTGGCCGTGTTCTGGTACGACGCCGCCGCGATCACCCGCAGGGTGCTTGAATCCTCCGACAGCGTGTAGCTCACCGAGATGTCGACGACGTCGTTGTCGACGGTCGAGACCCCGAGGCGCTGCACCGACTGCACGCCGGAGAAGGTCACGCCGGGTCCCGGCGCCTCCGCGGGAACGTGCTGGCGAATTTTCTCGGCCAGCGACGCGTTCAGCGTATCCACCGACATGAGTTCCGCCATTTCGTCGGCGGCCTTCTGCGCGCGCCGCGACGGACCGGCGTTGATGATCGCGTCCATCGCCACCGTCACGAGCGCGCCGATCAGCCCGTACGCGGCGCCGGCGGCCGCGGTGGAGGTGAAGAACCAGCTCTTTTCGATGCCGTTGTTGTTCTGTGATACCGTGACCGGCGTCGCGCCCATCGTTTCGATGTGTGATGACGTCAACGGCCGCATCGCGGGAATCGGAGTCGCAGTCGCGCAGGCGGCAAGCGCAACCGCAAGGGTTGCCGAAACAACGAGACGCATGATTCCCCCACCATCCCAGAATGCGCGTCGCGCGCATTTCTTTCGGATGATACTGGCGAGCGAAAATCAGGGTGTCAATGCGCCGGTCAGGCCGCGCTTTCCTGAGCGTCCTGCCCCTTCGCGCGCTTCGCCGCGAGGCGGTTGAGCGCCGCTACATAGGCCTTCGCGCTCGCCACGAGCGTATCGGCGTCTGCGGCGCGCGCGGCGCCGACGCGGCCGTTCTCTATCAGCCTGACGCTGACTTCGGCCTGCGCGTCCGTGCCCTCGGTGACGGCATGGACCTGATAGAGATCGAGTTTTGCATCATGCGGAATGAGCGAGCGGATCGCGGCGAAGATCGCGTCCACCGGGCCGTTGCCGCGCGCGGTGGTCCAGCGGTGTTCGCCGTCGATCTCGAGATCGAGCTCGGCGGTCTGCGGGCCCTCGGTGCCGGCGACGACGCGCAGGCGCTTCACCTGGATGGCGTCATGGCTGTGGGCGATCTGGTCGTCGACCAGCGCGATGATGTCGTCGTCGTAGACGTGGCGCTTGCGGTCAGCGAGTTCCTTGAAGCGCGTGAACGCATCCTGGAATTCGTTCGCGGCCAGTTCGTAGCCGAGGTCGGCCAGCTTGTCCTTGAACGCCGCGCGGCCCGAGAGCTTGCCCAGCACCAGCGACGTGCCGCCCTGCCCGACATCCTCCGGCCGCATGATCTCGTAGGTCTGGGCGTTCTTCAGCATGCCGTCCTGATGGATGCCGCTTTCGTGGCTGAACGCGTTCTTGCCGACGATGGCTTTGTTGTACTGCACGGGAAAGCCGGTGATGCGGCTGACCATCTGGCTCGCGCGCATCAGGCGCGTGGAGTCGATTTTCGTTTCATACGGCAGCACGTCGCCGCGTACGCGCAGCGCCATCACCACTTCTTCCAGCGCCGCATTGCCCGCGCGTTCGCCGAGGCCGTTGATCGCGCATTCGATCTGGCGCGCGCCCGCCATCACCGCAGCGATCGAGTTCGCCACCGCGAGGCCGAGATCGTTGTGGCAGTGCGCGGAGAACACCACCTTGTCGGCGCCCGGCACGCTGGCGATGAGGTCGGCGAAGATCTCGCCGTATTCCTGCGGGAACGAATAGCCGACGGTGTCGGGCACGTTGATGGTGGTGGCGCCGGCCTTGATCGCGGCCTCGACGCAGCGGCGCAGGAAATCGCGCTCCGTGCGCGTGGCGTCCTCGGCGCTCCACTCCACGTCGTCGCAGAGATTTCGCGCATGGGAGACCGAGAACGTGATCGCGTCGAGCACCTGGTCCTGATCCATCTGCAGCTTGTGCTTGCGGTGGATGGGCGAAGTGGACAGGAACGAGTGGATGCGCGGGCGCTGTGCGCCCCTGATGGCTTCCCAGCAGCGGTCGATGTCCTTGGCGCCGGCGCGCGACAGGCCGCAGACGACGCTTTCCTTCACCACGCCCGCGACCGCGCGGACGGCCTCGAAATCGCCGTTGGAGGAGATCGGAAAGCCCGCCTCGATGACATCGACGCCGGTGGCGTCGAGCCACTGGGCCAGCTCCAGCTTCTCGTCGAGGGTCATGGAAGCGCCGGGGGACTGCTCCCCGTCGCGCATGGTGGTGTCGAAGATCTTTACGTGTGCCGGCATGGCGGGCGCTCCTCAAAGGGGTGGAAACCGAAACCCCCGAAGCGCGTGGCCGTCAGGCCAGGGACAAGCGCGCCCGGGGGCAACTAAGGCCCAGAAGGAGCAGAAGCGCGGGGGTCCGGGGACGGATCATGCGGGTCAGATAGCCGAAATGCGACTTCGGCGCAATGTTTTTGCGCCGCCTCCCGGCTGGATCGCTGTGCCGGGTGGGTCTTGCCTCAGTTTGGCGGCGAAGGGGTTGATTCTGGCGGTTCCGTCGCCGGATTGCGCACGAACCGGCGCACCAGCACCACAGCCACGAACCAGATCGCGATGGCGATGCCCCCGCCCAGCGCCGCCGCGCCCACATTGCCCTCGAGCGCATCCATGATCCCGTCGCCCGCGAAAGCGACGATGGCGGTCTTGGGCGCGACGCCCGCCGCGAGCCCGAGGATGAACGGCAGGAACGGCATCCCCGCCACCGCCATGCTCATGTTGACGACAATGAACGGCGCCGTGGGCAGCATCCGCACGATCATCGAGGCGAAAAAGGCGTTGCGCGCGTTGCCCATGAAGCGCGTGAAACGCCCGCCGGTGGCGCCGCTGTAGCGCGCGACGATCTTCTGCGCCCCGGAGAAGCGCGCTGTGAAATACGTCACCGCGCCCGAGGCGATGGTGGCGATCCACGCATACCAGAAGCCGCGTTCCGGCCCGAAAGCGATGACGCAGGCCCCGATGAGCACGAACTGCGGCGCACCGACGAAGGCCGCGATCGTGAAGGCGAGGATGGCGGCCGGCAGCGCCCAGTGGCCCCGTTCCGCGCCGCCGAGCCAGGACTTCACCGCGATCTCGATCTGATCGCCGAGGACGAGGCGGCCCACCACCAGCATCGCGCCCACCACGACGAACATCGCCAGCGTGATCCAAACGGCGCGCCACGCGCGGGCGTCCATGTTGGTCACAAAATCCGCGAGCGCCGCCAGCCCCCGCGGGCGCGGGGCGTCAGGTTTCTGTTCGGGCGTTTCCATTGCGGTGGCGTGTGGCGCGGGCGGCGCCCGGGGTCAAGCCGCGCGGCCAGCCGGGGCGTCAGCCTGGCGGCGACGCAACCTCGGCGGGCGCTGCGCCGAGGTTCTTCAGGTAGGTCTTCATGGTCGACGTGTGGCCGAACACGTAGCGGGCGAAGAAACGATAGAGCGGGTCGCGCACGTCGCCCTCCTCGCGGATGCGCACGCGCGTCGAGGCGCCCTCCGAGGTGAGGGAAACCGTCCACGCCCCGCCGAACGGCAGGGTCTCGTCGGTGATCGTACTGACAAAGCGCGCATCGCGTTCGGGCTCGGTGAGGCGGTAGGCGATGCGATCGCCGTCCGCGACCTCGACATAGGTCACGGCGCCCTCGGTCCTCGCGATCTTCTCCACGACAACGCCGCTACGCCAGGCGCTGTAGTTCTCCACGGCCCGGATGGTCGCGGCGACGTCCGCCACCGGGCGCGACACGACGCCTTCGACTTCGGCGAGGTGATGGCGGGGCGTGCTCATCCCCAGCCCGTAGATGGAGGCCGCGAGCGCGACCAGAACGCCGACGACGATGAGAACCCAGCGCATCATTGTTCCCCCTTGTGACGCGCGGCCTGCGCGGCGTCCGCCAGCAATTCGAGGCCGCGCACGACCGTGTTCCTGTCACCTGCGTCGAGCCGTTCCAGCGCGGCGCGTACGAGCGACAGTTCAAGCACCGATGTCTGCGACAACGCCTCCTTGCCAGCGCCCGTGAGGCGCACGATCTTGCCACGCGCATCGTCGGCGCTCGGCTGCAGGTCGACAAGACCGAGCTGGACAAGACGAGCGAGGGCCTCGGACATGGTCGATGCGGCGATGTCGAGGTGCGCAGCCAGCGCCTGCGGGCGAACGCCTGCGTCCGGCACATGCGCGAGGATCGTCTGGTCGCGCGCGCTGACGCCGGCCCCCTGCCCGCGCCGCGCCTCGTGGTCGACGTGGCAGGCCACGTATATGCGCGGATAGTGGCGCAGGACATCGATCGCGTCGTCGTCGAGAGAACTCATGGGTGCGTGATCGCCCAGGATCGATCGTTCGTCAAAACGAACGACTTCCTTATCGGTCCCCCGAGAGCAGCGCCTTGTAGCGGTCCCGGAGTACCTTCTTGTCGATCTTGCCGGTGGCCGTGAGCGGGACCGTGTCGAAGACGACCTTGTCCGGCGTCCACCACTTGACGATGTGCGGCGCGAGGAACGCCAGCACGTCGGCCTCGGAGACCGCCGCGCCTTCGTGCGCCTCGATGACGAGCACGGGGCGCTCTTCCCATTTCGGATGCGGCACGCCGATGACCGCCGCGATCCGCACCCCGGGGCACGCGACCGCGACATTCTCGAGATCAATCGAGCTGATCCATTCGCCGCCGGACTTGATGACGTCCTTCTTGCGGTCAGTGATGCGCATGAAGCCGTGCTCGTCGAGGGTGGCGATGTCGCCGGTGTCGAACCAGCCGTCGGCGTCGGCGGCGTCCTTTTCAGCGCGATAATAGCGCTGGATGGTCCACGGGCCCCGCACCATGAGGGCGCCCGAGGTTTCGCCGTCGCGAGGGGCATCCCTGCCGTCATCGTCGACGATGCGCAGATCGATGCCGAACTGGAGCCTGCCCTGCCGTGTCCAGATCGCCTCGTCGAGCGCTTCCTCGCCGAGCGCTGCAAGCGACGGCGTCGGCGTCGCCACAACGCCGAGCGGGCACGTCTCCGTCATACCCCAGATCTGCAGCACGCGGACGCCGTATTTCTTCTTGAACGCCTCGGCCATCGCCCGCGGCACGGCTGAGCCGCCGATGACCACGCGCTGCAACTCGCCCGGCGTCTCGCCGGTCTGTTCCAGATGCGCGAGATACATCGTCCAGATCGTCGGCACGCCGCCGGAGAAGGTCACGCCTTCGTCGACGATCAGTTCCTGAAGGCTGGCGCCGTCCATGCGCTCGCACGGGAAGACGAGCTTGCAGCCGTTGAGCGGCGCTGCGAACGGCAGGCCCCACGCGGTCGCATGAAACAGCGACGAGCACGGCATCACCACGTCGAACGCATCGAAACCGAACGCGCCGTTCAACCCCGCCGCCATGGAGTGGAGAACGATCGCGCGATGCGAATAGAGCACGCCCTTCGGATCGCCCGTGGTGCCGGAGGTGTAGCAGAGGAAGGCGCCGGCGTTCTCGTCGACGACAGGCCACTCGAAGCCGTCACTCTCGCGCGCGAGCAGCGTCTCGTAGCAGAGCGCGTTCACGGCGCCGGCGCCATGGCGCGCCTCGTCGCTCAGCATCACGTAGGCGCGGATGTGCGGCAGCTCAGGCGCGAGACGCTCCACCAGCGGCAGGAAGGTCTTGTCGAACAGCAGCACGCCGCTTTCCGCGTGGTTGAGGATGTAGACGATCTGCTCGTCGAAGAGGCGCGGATTGACCGTGTGCAGCACCGCGCCGATGCCGGGCGCCGCGTAGAAGAGCTCAAGGTGTCTGTGCGTGTTCCACGCCAGCGTCGCGACGCGGTCGCCGCTCTGCACGCCGAGCGCTTCGAGCATCTTCGCGGCGCGCTCCGCACGCGTCATCAGCCCGCGATAGTCGTAGCGCCAGACAGGCTCGTCGACGAGACGGGAGACGATTTCGCGCCGCCCGTGGGCGGTGGCGGCGAACCTGGCGATGTCGATGATCTGCAGCGGCGCGGGCTGCATGAGGCCGGGTATCATGCGGCGATGGAAGGCCGGGGGACGCGCCACGTCAAGCCGCCCGGATGGCGGGCGCGCGATTGTATGGTAGCGGGGAAACGCGGCCGGACCTGTCCGCCGCCACAACGGATACCTCGATGGACCGCGGACCGACCTCGCATGCCTTCATCTCGCAGCGCCTGCGGCTGCACTATGTGGAGTGGGGTGATCCCGCCGCGCCGCCGCTCGTGCTGCTGCATGGCGGGCGTGACCATTGCCGTTCGTGGGACTGGACGGCGCGCGCGCTGGCGAAGGACTGGCGCATCGTCGCCCCGGACCTGCGCGGTCACGGCGACAGCGCCTGGTCGCCCGACGGCGACTATTCGATGGGCTCGTTCATCTACGATTTCGCGCAACTGATGCACCAGCTGCGCCTCGCGCCGGCGACGATCGTGGCGCATTCGCTCGGCGGCAACATCGCGCTGCGGTATTCGGGCCTCTACCCGGAGAACGTGAAACGCCTCGTCGCCATCGAGGGCCTGGGCCCCTCGCCGAAGATGATCGCACAGCGCGAAGCCGCGCCCTTCCAGCAACGCTGGCGCAAATGGATCGAGGAAAAGCGTCAGGCGGCGGGGCGCGCGCCGAAGCGCTACCCCACCATCGAAAGCGCACTGGAACGCATGAAGGAAGAGAACGGCTATCTCTCCGACGAGCAGGCGCGCCACCTCACGGCGCACGGCGTCAGCCAGAACGAGGACGGCACGTACAGCTGGAAGTTCGACAACTACATGCGCGTGTGGGCGCCGGTGGACATCACCCACGAGGAGATCGCGCAGCTGTGGGCGGCGATCGCGTGCCCTACACTGCTGCTCTACGGCGACAAGAGCTGGGCGTCGAACCCGGTGGAGGACGGCCGCGCGAAGCACTTCAGGGACGCGCGCGTGGAGCTGTTCGAGAACGCCGGCCACTGGCTGCACCACGACCGGTTCGATCACTTCATGGAACAGCTCCACGCGTTCCTTTGAGCGGCCCCCTAGAGCACGATCGTTTCAGGCTGAATCAGCCTGAAACGTGAATCGTGCTCTAAATTGATGCTGAGACCCTGATTCACGTTTTTGACTGTTTCAGTCAAAAAACGATCAGGGTCTAGGCAGCCATGGAAGGCCACGCCGCCTCGTGGACGAAACGCGCTTCCATGCGCGCAAGGTACGGCCGCAGGTTGGGCTGTGCATCGATCAGCGCCACAAGCGGTGTACTGAAGAACGGCGTGCCGCAGGCCGCGAGCACGCCGTAGGCGACCGCGTCCGCCGCAGTGGGCTTCGCACCGAAGAGGAACGGCCCCTCGCCAAGCATCGCCGCCACCGCGCCGACATCGCGTTCTGCGAGCAGCATGCGCTCCTCGCGGGAGTGCCGGCCGATGCCGTGACCCTTCATCGATGCAGCGACGCCGCCGCGGACCTCGCTGATGACTTGCGCACGCATCGCTTCCGGCACGTCGGCGAAGAACTGCGATGGTCCTTTGTCGAAGTTGGCGTCGACCAGCCAGCGCTCGCACACCATGATGAGGCCGAGCCGGTCCTCAAGCAGCCGCTCCACCGCCCACGCCTGCCCGCGCTGCGCCGGCGTAAGACACTCGTCGAGATCCTTGCCGAGCTTCCTCTCGAAATGCATGCGGATGAACGTGCTGTCCTCGATGAGGACGCCGTCATCGACCACATAGGGCGCCTTGTGCTTGGCCACGGAGTCGAGTTCGGCGAGCGCGCGCGTGAAGGGCGCGCCGAGCATCTGCATCTGGATGTCGGCCTTCATCACGTACGGGCTCGGCCCCGGCAGGTCGAACATCGGGCCCCATCCATACAACGTCGTCATGTCGTTCTCCTCGCTGGCCGCCGCCCCGCAGCATGCCTGATGGCGAGATCGTAGCCTTGCCCTGCTGACAGCCTTGTGGCAGCAGTCTGTCAGCAGAGCGGGCAACCATGCGACGCACCGAACGCCTCTTCGCGATCATCCAGATCCTGCGCCGCAAGCGCCGGCCCGTGACCGGCCGCGAGTTGGCCAATGAACTGGAGGTCGCGCTGCGCACGCTCTATCGCGACATGGCGGAACTGACGGCGCAAGGCGTGCCCGTGCGCGGCGAGGCGGGCACGGGCTACGTCATTGACAGCGCCTTCGACATGCCTCCGCTGATGCTGACGCATGATGAACTCGAAGCGGCGGTGCTTGGCGCTGCGTGGGTGGCCCAGCGCGGCGACGCGGCGCTCGCACGCGGCGCGCAGGATCTCATCGCCAAGCTCAACCAGGCGGTGCCGGAAGAGCTGCGCGTGATCGTGCTCGACGCATCGCTGCGGCCGATCTCCTTCCGCAAGCGTGCGCAGGATTCCTTCGACGTCGCGCGCATCCGCGCCGCGATCCGCGAACGACAGAAAATGGAGATCACCTACGACGACGGCGAGGGCCGCACGACCACGCGCATCATCTGGCCGTTCCTGATCGCCTACACGGAAGACATCCGCCTGGTCGCCGCATGGTGCGAGCTGCGCAACGGATTCCGCACGTTCCGCACCGATCGCATCCGCAACGCCGAACCGACCGGCACGAAGTTCCGGGAGACGCTCGCGCGCCTGCGCAAGCGCTGGGAAGCCGAGCAGGCGTGCAGAGGCATCGAGCGCGGCGACCTCGTCTAGGCGCCCCAGCGGCGCAGCGCCGCCTCGATCTCGCCGGTGATAGCCTCGCCCGGCTCGCCGATACGGCGATTGACCTGCGCGTGCGTGTAGCCGCGCGCCTCGAAAATACGTGCATCGACGCCCGCACTGCGCAGCGCCTGCGCCAGTTGCAGCGACTGGCGCGTGGAGTCCGGGCGGCTTGCATGCACGATCAGGAACGGCGGAATGCCCTGGGACGCCCCTTGGCCCCGCGCGACGTGCAGCGTGGGCGATGCATCACGCCAGACCGCAGGATCGGTCCCGAAGGCGCCGGAATACATCTCGCCGAGAAATCCGCCACGCGCGATCACCGCAGGCGCTTGCAGCGTGACGTCGTATCCCGCGCCGTCCAGCAGGATCACGCCCTTCAGGATCGAGAGCGGCTTGCCGTACTTCGCCAGCCGCCGCGCGTCGGTCGCCACGAGCGCCGCGAGATGCGCGCCGGCGGAATGGCCCATCACGTAGATGCGGTTTGCATCGAACCCAAGTTCGGCTCCGTGGTCGTGCAGCCATGCGAACGCCGCAGCGACATCGTCCACGTGCACAGGATGCTGCACGTTCGGCGAGAGGCGGTAATTGAGACTGGCGTAGGCGTAGCCGAGCGCATTGAAGAACGCCGCCTTCTCACGTCCGTGAGCGCCCATGCCCTTGTCGCCAATGCGCCAGCCGCCGCCGTGGATGAAGACGACGAGCGGACGACCCTGCCCCGGCGCGGCGTAGAGATCGAGGCTCTGCAGGTCGGCGGCGACGCCCGGCGCCTG
This sequence comes from Caulobacteraceae bacterium, assembly GCA_009773335.1. GTDB lineage: Bacteria > Pseudomonadota > Alphaproteobacteria > Caulobacterales > Aquidulcibacteraceae > VFBF01. The sequence goes on along the minus strand of WRPF01000027.1, from coordinate 951 downwards.
CGCGTAGCGGTATGTGCGCGGGACGCCCGCGATGCGCGCCTGCGCAAAGGCGTCGCCGGCAAACGCCGTGACAGCGGCGGAGAGCGCGAACGCGCGGCGGGAGATCACGGAAGTCATGGACGTTTCAACGTCGACAATTCGACAACCCGTCGCCCCCGGCCCACGCCGGATGCCTGCCGCAGGCAATGGTGGGTGTAGCAGGATTCGAACCTGCGACCCGCTGATTAAGAGTAACATGATACCATGGTTTCTGTCTGTTTCGTAATGTTATGTGGATTTAAATTTCCTTTTAAAACAATGCTCTGTTAGACCCCTCGTGTTTCTCTCAGTTTCGCGCTGTGGCGGTTGGGATCGAATTCCTGTGACCTATTTGTGACCTAGATTGCCCAAGGCGGCTTTTGTAGGATGATCGCGGGCCCGCTGTCGGATCCACGAGATAGGTCACAAACCCAGGTCACAGAATGCGGCGCGCCGAGGTAAGCTTCACGGACAAAACGCTGGCGTCATTAGGCCCCGAAGCGGGCAAGCAGACCGAGCATCCGGATCCGCTGACGCCCGGATTGGCCCTGCGCATTACCGGCGCCGGAAAGAGGACCTGGACTTTCAGGTATCGAAGTCTCGAGGGGCGACAATCGCGCGTGAGCTTCGGCCAGTTTCCAGCAGTGAAGCTCAAGGACGCACGCGGCCTCGCGCAGGACGTCCTCGGCCAAGTCCGCAAGGGCGGCGACCCCGCCCGTGATCGCAGGCTTGAACGCCATCGCGACCGGGTGGGCGCCGTGCGCACATGGAACGACCTTGCCCAGCGCTACTTCGCCGAGCGCGGCGCCTCAAAGCGAACGACACCGCGCGAAAAGCGTCTTTGGGAGACGCGGTTCGAAACGGCGGTGGGCGCCCTCGAACTCTCCGATCTCAGCCGCTCCCAGGTGCGCGCGCTGATCCGTCAGATGGGCG
>WRPF01000122.1 GCA_009773335.1 Caulobacteraceae bacterium | reverse complement strand
CGTCCGGTGGAGATCGATTTCGGAACCCGCGCGATGGCGCGTTGCACGATGCGCTCGAAATCGTTCAGCGCATCGCGAATGTCGCGGAGCGTTTTGAGTCTGATTCCGCGCGTGTAGAGCCGGATGAGATTCAGCCTTCTTTGTGCATAACGGAAACCGCTGCGCGCCGATGGCGGACGCATCCATTTTCGTGCGCGCTTCCGGAACGTCATCCGCGAAACCATGCTCAGAAAAATCAGCTCACGCACCTCGCGACGCGCATCACGTATGTCGCGACGCAGACCGATGCGTTCCTCGCGGGTTCCAAACCCCAGCACCCACCACGCAAACACCTCCAGCACCCAGATACGGAGGGACCGGACGTGGGTTTTGAACTTTTCGATGCTGCTGCGGAGGGGTTTGTGGATCTGCATGGGTGGTCCTGGGCTCCGTCTCTGCCCTTGGGGCCTGTTGAAAACAAAGCGATGATCCCATGCCCGCGAACCCGGTCGGATAGATTGCGGAACGCGCGGTGCTCTTCTTCCCCCTGAAAGCGGGAGGAAGGAGGGGGTCGGCGCCGTGCGTGGCGATTGAATCGCCTTGTCCTGCAACACTTTCGTCGCCCCGTCAGACCCCCACCAGACCTCCCCCTTTCAGGGGGAGGAGGCGCGGAAATATGTGGCGATCGGTGCGGTGACGCGCGCAATCTGTCCCCGCGTTTTCAGTCTCGGCGCCCCGCCTGCGCGCCCGGCGACAATCTTAAGCCCTCGCGTCCAAGCATTCCGCATCGCACACCGACAGGATCAGAAGATGGCGCGTTTCGTGAAGTTCAGTTCAGCCGCCGACCCGCGGCTTGAGGTCCATATCAATCCCGCCGAGGTTGCCGCCGTGCGCGACAGCCACGGCAAGACGATGATCATCTTCCGCGGCGTGGCCGTGACCGAGAATGTCGTGGGCACGGTGGCGAGTGTTGTCGCGGCGCTGGAGGCGGCGGGGTAGGGACTGCGCACTCAGCACCCCCCGATTGACCACACTCTTTTTCAGGAAGATGTGCTCTCCCTCCCCTCGACGGGGAGGGTCCGCCGCGTAAGCGGCGGGGGTGGGGCGCGGGCTCAATCTTGAAGGAAATGCACGCGAGGCGACGAACGAGCCACGCCACACGTGCCAGTCGCCCGATCATCCCGCGCGCGCGCCCCACCCGGCCTTCGCTGCGCTCAGGCCACCCTCCCCATTGAGGGGAGGGAGAGAGAGCACGCCTGTCGTCGGTTACACGACGTAGAACTCGACGGCGCCGATCTCGATGGAGGACAATTGCGTGTCGAAAGATCTCGTGTCTCTCTCGTAGCGTTGGGTGAAGGCGGCCCGGACTTCCAGCCGGCATCCCGCCATTCCGCCGCCGCCGAACGTAACGGTTGCGACGAAGGTATCCCCGTTCGTTCGTTCGATGGATACCGAGCTCACGTCCTCCCCAGCATCCTTCGCGAACTGTTCGATCGAAAGCGCGAACTGCGAGTCACGAGTCTGCGGTCTATCGGCGAAGCGCGAAAGGTCCTTTCCCTCATATGTGGATTTCCCCGCCGCGATCGCAAGGAGTGCGCCGGAGGCGGCCCACGCAGCGGCGACGCTTTCTTGGGCGGCATAGGCGTCCCCTGTGAACCATCGGAGGTTTGTCGGTTCGTTTTCGCATCTGCTCGCAAGGTCTGCGTCGGGGAGCGTCGGTGAAGCGCCGTCGTTGCGGCTCAGCAGTCGAAAGCGCGTACCGAGTTCCAGGCGGCGCTGAGCGTCCGGATGGAGCATGTGCGTCCCTACGACGGTAAGCACTTGCATCATGCAGGCAGGCGGTTCTTCGCTCGCCACTGCAGCGCGGGCGAACAGCTCGGTGTACCATGGGCCACTTGGCATCATGGCGCCGCGACGCGAGCCCCGGAATATGTCGCCAAGCTCCTTTCGCGCATTTTCCAGTTCCGCTTGAGGCGATCTCTCCTGCGCTGTGGCCATCGAAGTAGCCGCAAACCCAAGCGGCGTGACGATCCCCAGCACAAGCAGAAACGTCCTTGCGTTCTCTACATACTTTCTGATCATGCCCACCTCCCGATATTTCCTTGCGTGTTGGTCCGCCGGCGCGCCCTCAGGCCAGCTCCAGATGCAGGAACTGGTTGAAGGCGCTTGCTTCGTAGTCGCCGAAAGCATCGCCGTTGCGGAAGCCGTGTTTGCGGTAGAGCGCGAGCGCGGGTTCGAAGGCGTCGCCCGATCCGGTCTCCAGGCTCACGCGCGTATAGCCGCGCGTGCGTGCGAGGCCGATCATGTGTTCCAGCAGGCGTGCGGCGGCGCCCTTGCGCAGATGCGCCTGCGCCGTGCGCATGGATTTGATCTCGCCCGTGTGCGGCGTCAGTTCCCGCAGCGCGCCGATGGCGAGCAGATCGGCGGCGTCCCACAGCGCAAGGAACGCGATGTCGGGCCGCTGGAGGCCGCTCAGGCCGAGCGCGTACACCGATCCGGGCGGCGAGTTCGCGTGCATGCCCGCGAGATGTTCGCGCAGCAGGGCGAGGATTTGCGGATCGGAGAAGTCTCCGGTGCGGACGATCATGGCGGGCTCCCCGACGCCATGCGGTATCGCTCACGCCTTCGCCGCCGGCAACAGCACGCGCATCAGCGCGCCGCCGCCCGGCGCGTCGAGGATCTCGAAGCGGCCGCCGTGCGCGTGCGCGAGGGCTTTCACCAGCGTGAGGCCGAGGCCTGCGCCTTCCACGGCGCCCACGCCTTCGCCGCGTTCGAACGGTCGCGAGAGGCGCGCCTTGTCGGCGTCGGAGAGGCCGGGGCCGGTGTCGAGGACGTCGATGGCGATGGCGCGCGGGCCGCTTGCGAGGCGCACGGCGATGCGGCCGCCTTCGGGTGTGAACTTCGTCGCGTTGACGATGAGGTTGTCGAGGATCTGGCGCACGGCGCGCGCGTCGGCGTCGATGGGCAGGGCGGCATCGGCGTCTTGCGTGACGATCTCGCCATTCCATTTCGAGGCGATGGTCGCGGCGTCCACCGCGTCGCGTGCAAGCATGGCGAGGTCGAAGCGTTCGGGCGTCACGTCGTAGCGGCCTGCGTCGAGGCGCGCCATGTCGAGCCAGTCGCTGGCGAGCGCGTTCATGCGCGTCCCGCTCTCGACGATGAGGTCGACGTATTCGGCGTATTTCGGCGCCAGCGGTCCGAACAGCTGCTGCTGCATCACCTGCGCGAAGCCGAGGATGTGGTTGAGCGGCGTGCGCAGTTCGTGCGCGACTTCGCCGATGCGGCGCACTTCGGGGGAGGGCGCGCGCGTCTGGCCGCGCAACGGCGTCGCCGCGATCAGCCAGCCGCCGAAAGCGAGAGACAGCACCGTGAACGCGCCCGGCGCGACGGCCGCGAAGGGCGGGGAGACCGCCGAGGCGCTG
>WRPF01000026.1 GCA_009773335.1 Caulobacteraceae bacterium | reverse complement strand
GCACGGCGAGCGCGCTGCGGACGCGGGCGGCTTCGCGCTTGCCCATGTAGATGACGGCGGTATCGGCGGCGGCGGCGGCGTCCGCCCAACGATCGTCTGTGTCGAGACCTCTTGCGACCGCGGGCGTCACGAACACGACGGAGCGCGCGATCCTGCGGTGCGTGAGGGAGGCCATGATCTCGGCGGCGGCGGCGAACCCCGCGCTGACGCCGGGAACGACTTCCACGGCGACGTTCGCCGCGCGGCACGCGTCGATCTCTTCCTGTCCGCGCCCGAACAGCATGGGATCGCCGCCTTTCAGGCGCACGACGACGGCGTGACGCTGCGCCGCGCGCACGAGGAGGCGGTTGATGAAGCTCTGGTCCGTCGAGGGGCGATGCGCGCGCTTGCCGACGTTGAGCAGCCGCGCACCAGCCGCCATCGCCAGCGTTTCGGGATCGACGAGCGCGTCGTGGAGCACGATGTCGGCGGCAGCGAGCAGACGCGCGGCGCGTAGCGTGAGGAGATCGGCCGCGCCCGGCCCGGCGCCCACGAGATAGACGGTTCCGGTCATTGCTTTTTGGCCTTGCGTTCGGCGGCGGCGACCGCTTCCGCGCGGCGGCGGAAGATCGGCGCGTGACCGTCCGTGGCGGACTGGTACACCTCGCCGAAATCGGTGAAGGCGCGCAGCGCGTCCTCGGCGTCCTGGCCGGCGCGCAGCTGGAAAGCATCGAAGCCGCAGCGCGCCATCTGGAAGAGCTGGTCGCGCGCCACATCGCCCACGGCGCGCAGTTCGCCGGCATAGCCGAGGCGGCGGCGCAGCAATGCTGCGGTGGAGAGTCCGCGCCCGTCGCTGAATTTGGGGAAGTCGACGGCGATCACAGCGACGCCGGCGAGAAGCCCGTCGAGCGACAGCGGGTCGTCGGTCGGGAACAGCACCGGCGGCTGGTTGCGTTCGCCACCGAGCCAGTCGGCGAGCGGGACGAAGCCCTCCGCACGCCAGTCCTTTTCCGGCTTCTGTTCGCCGGGCTTCTTCACATAGGTGGCGATGCGCGCATCGCCGCGTCCGTGGGCGGTGCTCGCAGGCGCCTTCGTCGCGGCAACGACAGGCGCGCTCGCCTCGCCTGCCGCGATGAAGGGGCGCCGTTGTGCGTCGAGTTTGATCAGCACGCTCATGCTGCAGCCTTCGCTTCAGGATAAGCCGCAGCCTTGAAGGCAGGGACGCCGATGCGCGCCACTGTGTCGATGAAGCGCTCGCCGTTGGCGCGCTCCGCGAGATAGAGATCGACAAGACGCGAGACGAGCGAGGGGATTTCCTCCGCCTTAACCGCCTTGCCGAGGATTTCCCCGATCTTCACGTTGGCGTCCGAACGTCCGCCGACGAGCACCTGGAACCACTCTTCGCCGTTCTTGTCGACGCCGATGACGCCGATGTGGCCGACGTGATGGTGGCCGCACGCATTGATGCAGCCGGAAATCTTGATCGCCAGTTCGCCTATCTCTTCCTGGCGATCCTCCAGTTCATTCTGGATCGCGAGCGAGAGCGGGATGGAGCGGGCGTTGGCGAGTGAGCAGAAATCGCCGCCGGGACACGCGATGATGTCCGTCGCCAGACCGATGTTCGGTTGCGCGAGGCCCGCCGCGTCTGCGTCCTGCCACAGCGCGAAGAGATCGCGCCGCGCCACGTCGGCGAGGATGAGGTTCTGGTGGTGCGACACGCGGATTTCGCCGAAGGCGTAGCGGTCCGCGAGGTCGGCGGCGTCGTCGATTTCCTTTGCTGTCGCATCGCCGGGCGCCGGGCCTGTGCGCTTCAGCGACAGCGTCACGGCCGCGTAGCCGGGCCGCTTGTGCGTGGTCACGTTGCGGCGCAGCCACGCGTCGAAGCGGTGGTGCTTTGCGCGCAAGTCTGACAGGTCCGCGTCCGCCTCGGCGTCCGACAGATAGGGCGGATCAGTGAAGCACGCGGAAACGCGGGTGCGTTCTTCCTCGGTCAGCGTCGACGGGCCGTCCACGAGATGGACGAAATCGCTTTCGACCTCCTCGGCGAATTTCTCCGCGCCGATGGTCTCCACGAGGATCTTGATGCGCGACTTGTAGAGATTGTCGCGCCGGCCGAAGCGGTTGTAGGCGCGCATGATCGCTTCGGTGTAGGTGAGCATGTGCCGCCAGGGCAGATCCTCGCGGATGGCGATGGCGATGCGCGGCGTGCGGCCCAGCCCGCCGCCGACCTTCACGCGCAACAACACCTCGCCGTCGGCGCCCTTGTAGACATCGAAGGCGAGATCGTGGACGGCCGACGCCGCACGATCGTCCTTGGCGCCGTTGTAGGCGATCTTGAACTTGCGCGGCAGGGAGCCGAACTCGGGATGCAGCGTGGACCACTGCCGCATCATTTCCGCGTAGGGGCGCGGATCGACGATCTCGTCGGCGGCGACGCCCGCGAGGTGGTCGGTGGTCACGTTGCGGATGCAGCTGCCGCTCGTCTGGATGGCGTGCATTTGCACGGTCGCGAGATCGGCGAGGATGTCGGGCACGCGCTCGAGGGCGGGCCAGTTGAGCTGGACGTTCTGGCGCGTGGTGAAGTGGGCGTAGCTCTTGTCGTAGCGGCGCGAGATGTCGGCGATCATCCGCAGTTGGCGCGTGGCGAGCAGGCCGTAGGGGATCGCGACCCGCAGCATCGGCGCGTGGCGCTGGATGTAGAGGCCGTTCTGGAGCCGCAAGGGCCGGAACTCGTCCTCGCTCAGGCGGCCGGCGAGGAAGCGGGCGGTCTGGTCCCGGAACTGGGCGACACGCTCATCCACGATACGCTGGTCGACGGCATCGTAGCGGTACATGCGCGCGCGGTTCCTGTCAGTCTGGGGTAAGGCGACGGCCTGAACCTATTGTCGGGACGGTCCCGGACGCAGGCCCCGGCCCTTACCTGTGGCTCAAGCGGGGCTTGTCGCATGGATAGGCCATGGGCTTTACCGGTTCCAGCGCTCTGGAGAACAAGATGGACGGCCATACCCCCCACGCCGGTGCGGCGCTCTACCAGGCAACGCCGCCGGGCGGGCGCCACGAGACCGACGCCATCATCATCGGCGCGGGGCCAGTGGGGCTCTTTGCGGTCTTCGAGCTGGGGCTGCTCGACATCAAGGCGCACCTTGTCGACGTGCTCGACCGGCCGGGCGGCCAGTGCGCCGAGCTCTACCCGGAAAAGCCCATCTACGACATTCCCGCCTGGCCGATCATCTCGGGCCAGGCGCTGACGGACCGGCTGCTGGAGCAGATCGCGCCGTTCCACCCGACCTTCCATTTCTCCCAGATGGCGACTGCGCTCGAAAAGGGCGAGGACGGCAAGTGGACGCTGACCACCGAGGACGGCACGGTCATCCGCGCGCCGGTGGTGATCATCGCGGCCGGCGGCGGCTCGTTCCAGCCGAAGAAGCCGCCGCTGAAGGATCTGGAAGGCTACGAGGACGAGAGCGTCTTTTACGCCGTGAAGAAGATGGAGCGCTTCCGCGGCAAGAAGCTCCTCATCGCCGGCGGCGGCGACAGCGCGCTCGACTGGACGATCGCGTTGAACGGCGTCGCCGAGAGCGTGACGCTGGTGCATCGCCGCGACGACTTCCGCGCCGCGCCGCACTCCGTCGCGCGGATGCGGGAGCTGGTGGCGGCCGGCAAGATGCGCCTCGTTATCGGCGACCTGAAGGCATTGAACGGAACAGCGCCGAAACTCGAAAGCATCCGCGTCGAGGGCAAGGACGTGGCGGAGGACATTCCCGCCGACACGCTGCTTGCCTTCTACGGCCTCACCATGAAGCTCGGGCCGGTCGCGGAGTTCGGCCTCAATCTCCACGAGAACCTCATCCCCGTGGACACCGAGAAGTTCGAGACGTCGACGCCGACGATCTTCGCCATCGGCGACATCAACTGGTATCCCGGTAAGCTCAAGCTGATCCTCTCGGGCTTCCACGAAGGCGCGCTGATGGCCCAACAGGCGTTCCGCTACATCTATCCCGACAGGAAGCTGCGCTTCCAGTACACGACGAGTTCGTCGGACCTGCAGAAGAAGCTCGGGGTGCAATAGGGTTCCTCGGCTCCGCTGCCTTCCTCATCCTGAGCCTGTCGAAGGATGACTGGCGCAAACGGTAGAGCCAGGCCCTCGCCCTTCGACAAGCTCAGGGTGAGGGCTGAGAGTGCGGATCATCGGTCAGGCGCAGGTTTTCCAACAATGATTTTTCCCTCCATCATCGACGCCATCGGCAACACGCCGCTCATCCGCCTGAAACGGGCGTCGGAGGAGACGGGCTGCGAAATTCTCGGCAAGGCGGAATTTCTCAATCCCGGCCAGTCGGTGAAGGACCGCGCGGCGCTCGGCATCATCCGCGACGCGGAACGGCGCGGGCTATTGAAGCCGGGCGGGACGATCGTGGAAGGCACGGCGGGTAATACCGGCATCGGTCTCGCGATGGTCGGCAATGCGCTCGGCTATCGCTCGGTGATCGTCATGCCGCGCACGCAGGCGCAGGAGAAGAAGGACGCCGTGAAGCTCCTCGGCGCCGAACTCGTCGAGGTCGACGCCGTCCCCGCGAGCGACCCGAACCACTATGTGAAATTCTCGGGCCGGCTGGCGGAAGAGCGCGGCGGCTTCTGGGCCCAGCAGTTCGACAACACCGCCAACCGCCGCGCGCACGAGGAAACTACCGGCCCCGAAATCTGGGCGCAGACGAACGGCAAGGTGGACGGCTTCGCCTGCGCGGTGGGCTCGGGCGGCACGCTCGGCGGGATCTCAAACTATCTCAAATCGAAAAGTGAAGCCGTGCAGATCGGCCTCGCCGATCCGGGCGGCGCTGCGCTCTACAACTGGTACGCGCACGGGGAACTGAAGGCCGAAGGCACGTCGATCACCGAAGGCATCGGGCAAGGCCGCGTGACGGCGAACCTCGAAGGCGTGAAGGTCGATCGCGCGTGGCGGATCGAGGATGCGGAGGCGCTGGAGATCGTGTTCGGCCTCGTGCGTGAGGAAGGGCTCTGCCTCGGCGGGTCCAGCGGCATCAATATCGCCGGCGCCATGCGCCTCGCCCGCGAACTCGGGCCCGGCAAGACGATCGTCACGATCCTGTGCGACTACGGCAGCCGGTACCAGAGCAAGATGTTCAATCGCGCGTTTCTGGAATCGAAGGGGCTGCCAGTTCCGGAGTGGCTCTAAATCCCCGCGCCGAAATCCATCTCGCCTTCGCGCGCTTCCACGCGCATCCATTCCATGAACGACTTGAGCGCCGGCGTCAGCGTGCGGCCGCGCGGCCAGACCATCCAGTAGGCGAAGTTGATCGGCGTGCCCGCATCGCCGAAGGGCGCCACGAGCCGGCCGAGCGCGAGGTCCGCCGCCGCGAGCTGGCGCTTGGCGAGCGCCACGCCCTTGCCCGCGATCGCCGCCTCGACGACGAGGCTCGACGGGTTTAGCCGCAGGCCCTTGCGCGCATCCACGCCTTCGACGCCGCGCGCCATGAGCCACATTTCCCACGACGGACACGAGGGATCCTGATCCGGGCTCTCGTCGTGCAGCAGTGCGAAGCGCGCGAGATCTTCCGGCGTCTTCAGGCCGGTATCGCCGTCCAGAAGTTGCGGGCTGCAGATCGCCAGCACGCTCTCTGCCATCAGTCGTTCGGCGTTGGCGTCCCGGTAGCCGCCCGCGCCGTAGCGGATGGCGATATCGACGTCGGCCACCGCGAAGTCGACCACCGCCATGTCCGCCGAGATCCAGACCTCCACATCCGGGTGCAGCTCCTTGAAGCGCTCCAGCCGGGGGGCGAGCCATTTCATCGCGAACGAGGGCGCCGCCGACACCGAGACCCGCTGGCTCCGGAGCGGCAGACGCATGACCCGGGCCGCTTCCGACAGTGCGCCGAGGCCTTCGGCGGCGTGCCGGAAGGCGGCCTTGCCCACGTCCGTCAGCTCCACGCCGCGCCCGAGGCGGCGGAAGAGCGGTTGGCCCGCATAGGCTTCGAGAGACTGGATCTGCTGGCTGACGGCGGCGGGGCTCACCCCCAGCTCGTCGGCCGCCTTGGCGAAACTCGCATGCCGGGCCGCCGCCTCGAAGGCGCGGAAGGCTGCGTAAGGCGGTCCGCGCTCGGGGGTATCTGGATGGCTGGCCACGGAGGCTAAGTGAGTGCGCCCGAGCAAATCGGCAAGTGCGGATCGGCAAGTGTTCTCGGTTCCACAAGGCCGCGCTACACACCGTTTCCCTTTTCCGGAGCCCCCATGCCGTCCTCCAGCACCGTCCGCCAGTCGCGCGAGGCGCTCGCCGCGCTCGGCGTCGATCCCGCCGCCTACACGGGCGGCACGCTCGCCGCCCATTCTCCCATCGACGGCGCGGTCATCGGCGCGGTGCGCGAAACCTCCGTGGGCGAAGTCGACGAGGCCGCCGCCGCCGCCGCCGAGGCGTTCCGCGCCTGGCGGCTCGTGCCCGCGCCGCGACGAGGCGAACTCGTGCGGCTCTTTGGTGAGGAGCTTCGGGCATCGAAAGCGCATCTCGCGGAACTGGTGACGCTCGAGGCGGGCAAGATCGTCTCCGAGGCGCAGGGTGAGGTGCAGGAGATGATCGACATCTGTGACTTCGCGGTCGGCCTCTCGCGCCAGCTCTACGGCCTTACCATCGCCACCGAGCGTCCCGAGCACCGGATGATGGAAAGCTGGCGCGCGGCAGGGCCTTGCGGGATCATCAGCGCCTTCAACTTCCCGGTGGCGGTGTGGAGCTGGAACGCAGCGCTTGCGCTCGTCTGCGGCGATCCCGTGCTGTGGAAGCCCTCGGAAAAGACCCCGCTCACGGCGCTCGGCGTGCAGGCCGTGTTCGCACGCGCGCTTGCGCGGTTCGGCGATGCGCCGGCAGGGCTCTCGCAGGTGCTGATCGGCGGACGCGACATCGGCGCGGCGCTCGTCGGCGATGATCGCGTGCCCGTCGTCTCCGCGACGGGCTCCACGGCGATGGGTCGTGACGTCGGCCAGAAGCTCGCGTCGCGGTTCGCGAAGGCCATTCTCGAACTCGGCGGCAACAACGCGATGATCGTCGCGCCCAGCGCCAGTCTCGACCTCGCGCTCCGCGCCATCGCGTTTTCCGCCATGGGCACGGCGGGCCAACGCTGCACCACGCTGCGGCGCCTGTTCGTACACGAAAGCGTCTACGACCAGCTCCTGCCGCGGCTGCGGAAAGTCTATGCGGGCGTGACAATCGGCGACCCGCGTGCGGCGGGCGTTCTCGTCGGACCGCTGATCGACGCCGGCGCCTGGCATGGCATGGAACGCGCGCTCGGCGATGCGCGCGGGCTTGGCGCGCACCTCTCGGGCGGCGGACGGCGCGAGATCGCCGGCTGCGCCGACGGTTTCTATGCGGAGCCTGCGCTGGTCGAGATGAAGGCGCACGAAGGCCCGATGCTGCGCGAGACGTTTGCGCCGATCCTCTACGTCATGCGCTATCGCGATCTCGATGAGGCCATCGCGCTCAACAATGCCGTCAGCGCCGGGCTCTCCTCCTCGATCTTCACCAATGACCTGCGCGAGGCGGAGCTCTTCGTCTCCGAGTCCGGCAGCGATTGCGGCATCGCCAACGTCAACATTGGGCCGTCCGGCGCCGAGATCGGCGGCGCGTTCGGCGGCGAGAAGGAAACCGGCGGCGGCCGCGAGGCGGGCTCGGATTCCTGGAAGGCGTACATGCGGCGCGCGACGAATACGGTGAACTACGGCCGGACGCTGCCGCTTGCGCAGGGGGTGAGCTTTGACATTGGCGAGTGAGCGTCGATTGGGCGATCACCTCATTTGATGTGCCAGATCGGCCAACACTGGTGAAAGCAGGGTACCATAGGAGATGCTCGCCGATAGCGCAGCTATCACAACAAATATGAGCAATGAGGCGCCGACCTTCATCCTTTTGGAGAAGACAAATATTTGAAACACGATCCAGACAATGGCGGCGGCGATGATTCCAACGCCGATCTTGGTGCTAGCCACTTCGGCGGGCGTAGCAGATGACGTATCTGCATTCGCCAAGGACCACGCCGTGGCGATAAACGTTGCGACTGCAATGTAGGGCCAAGTCGACAGGCGGCGGGGCGGCGGCGGTTCCGGTACAGTTAGGCCAGCGGCAATTTCCCTGCGCGCTTCTTCAGCCAGCCGAGTTGCTTTGGCATCTGCCCGCTGGTTTTCCCAAGCGGCGAAAGCCGGGGCCATCACAAACAGGAAAATCAGTAGCCAAATAAGCATGTGCGTAGTCCCCTCTAAAGCCTTCTCTCGACGTGTAGAGACTTCAGACTGGATAGCCAATGTTGCGTCACGCCCTTGCCATCCGAGCCAAGAATCTCTACCAGCCGTCCATGGAAATCCGTGACGCCATCACCTTCGACGACGTGCTGCTCGAGCCGGGCCCGTCTCAGGTCCTTCCCGCCGACGCTGACACGCGCACCCGCCTGACCCGCACGGTCACCCTCAACATCCCTCTGATTTCCGCCGCCATGGACACGGTGACGGAAAGCCGTCTCGCCATCGCCATGGCGCAGGCGGGCGGGATGGGCGTCATCCACCGTAACATGACCCCGGAGCGTCAGGCCGACGAGGTCCGTCGCGTGAAGCGCTTCGAGTCGGGCATGGTGGTGAACCCGGTGACCATGCCGGTGGACGCCACCCTTGCCGATGTGACCGCGCTGCGCGAGCGCATGAACATCTCCGGCTTTCCCGTCGTGGAGCCGTCGCAGAACGGCGAACCCGGCAAGCTCGTCGGCATCATCACCAACCGCGACATCCGCTTCGCCGACGATCCGAACGAGAAGGTCGGCGCGCTGATGACGAAGAACGTCGTCACCGTGCGCGAGGGCGTTTCGCAGGAGGAGGCACGCCGCCTGCTGCACAAGCACCGCATCGAACGGCTCGTCGTCGTCGACGAGAATGGCCGCTGCGTCGGGCTCGTTACTGTCAAGGACATGGACAAGGCGCAGAGCCATCCGAACGCCGCCAAGGACGAACAGGGCCGCCTGCGGGCGGGCGCGGCGTCCACGGTGGGCGAAGATGGGTTCCGGCGTTCCATGGCGTTGATCGAGGCGGGCGTCGACGTCGTCGTCATCGACACCGCGCACGGCCATTCGCGCCTCGTGCTCGACGCCGTCGAGCGCCTCAAGCGCGAATCCAACCGCGTGCAGATCATCGCCGGCAATATCGCCACGAAGGATGGTGCGAAGGCGCTTCTCGATGCGGGCGCGGACGCGGTGAAGGTGGGCATCGGCCCCGGCTCTATCTGCACGACGCGGATCGTCGCCGGCGTCGGCGTGCCGCAGCTCACGGCGATCATGGATGCGGTCGAGGCCGCGCACGCGGCGGGCGCGCCGGTGATCGCCGATGGCGGCATCAAGTTTTCGGGCGATCTCGCGAAGGCGCTCGCGGCGGGCGCGGAGGTGGCGATGATCGGCTCGCTGCTCGCGGGCAGCGAGGAGAGCCCCGGCGAGGTGTTTCTCTATCAGGGCCGCTCCTACAAGTCGTATCGCGGCATGGGATCGCTCGGCGCGATGGCGCGGGGTTCGGCGGACCGCTACTTCCAGAAGGAAGTCACCGACCAGATGAAGCTTGTGCCGGAAGGCATCGAGGGCCAGGTGCCTTACAAGGGCCCCGTCGGGCCGATCGTGCACCAGCTGCTCGGGGGCCTGCGCGCCGCGATGGGGTATGTCGGTTCGGCAAACCTCAAGGAACTGCGCGAGAAGGCCCGCTTTGTGCGCCTGTCTGCGGCGGGCCTGCGCGAGAGCCATGTGCACGATGTGGCGATCACCCGCGAGGCGCCGAACTATCCGCTGGGCGGTTAAGGCGTGACCACGATCCGCACGATGCGGGAGAGCGACTTCGCCTGGGTGCTTGCGCTGAGTGCGGAGAACGAGGTCGAGACGTCGCATCTCGATGTGGAATCGTTGCGGGCGATGATGGCGGACGCCTTCGTCGCCAATGTCGTCGAACCCGACGCGGGTTACCTTCTCGTGTTCGACGAGCGCGCTGCGTATCAGAGCGTGAACTATCTGTGGTTCCGCGAACGCCATCGGCGCTTCGCCTATGTGGATCGCATCGTGATTTCCGCCGTCGCGCGGGGCCGCGGGCTTGCCCGTGCGTTCTACGAAAACCTCTTCGCGAAGGCCCGCGCCGCCGGTCACGACATGGTCTGCTGCGAGGTCAATCTCGATCCGCCGAACCCGGGGTCCGACGCGTTCCACGCGCGGCTTGGATTCAGCGAAGCGGGCCGCGCCACGCTGCCGAACGGCAAGACGGTGCGCTACATGACGGTCGCCCTGTAGCGCACCTGATTGCGCACCTATTCGCCGAATGCGCGCACCGTCGCGCGGTGACGGCCGGGGCTGCTTGCCTCGTAGAGGAAGGTGATGCTGGCGATGTCGCGCGCGCCGCCTTCGAGATCGATCGCGCGCGTGCAGTCGCCTGGGCGAATGAGCGCCGCGACCGACACGTCCTGATGGCCGCCGTTGTGGAAGATGATGTCGACGTCCTTGAAATTCACCGGCTTCCGGTAGACGCAGAAGCGCACTTTGGTGAACGTGCGGTGGCCCTCCACGACGATGGTGTCGCGGTCCGTGCGGTCGCGGACTTCGCGTACGCCGAGCAGGTTCCATTCGGCGGCGGCCGGGGCGACGGCCCCGGCGAGCGCCAGGAACGACAGGGCGGCGACGGCGGCGATCTTCTTCATGGTTACTCCTCCAGGTGCGCCGGCGCGGGTGGCCGGGCGTCGTTTCAAACGGGGCGCAAATCCATATCCGGCGTCACCGGACCCGTGGGTGTGACGGCGGTCACCTTCGCACACCCGGGGGGCGAGTGCTGGACTTGTTCCGGCGTCATGCCCTATGCCCGCCGTTTTAGAGGGGTTCCACCCATGCGCACCGGCGCGCGGCTGCAGGCTGCCATCGAATTTCTCACCGACATGGAAACGCGCAAGCGTCCCGCCGCCGACGCGGTGCGCGACTGGATGCTCTCGCATCGCTTCGCCGGCTCCAAGGATCGCGCCGAGATCGGCGACATGGTGTTCGGCGCGCTGCGTTGGCGCCAGTCGAGCGCGTTCCGTTTCGGCGAGGACGCGCCGCGCGCATGGGTGCTGGGGGCCCAGCGGTTCGGCTTCAATGCGGATGCGGACGCTCTCATCGTCGCCTTCAACGATCCGCACGCCCCGCCGCCGCCTCCGGATGCAGAACGCGCCGTGCTTTTGGGCGAAACCCCCGCCAGTCGCCTCGACGGCGCGCCTGCCTTCGTGCGCGGCGACTATCCTGAATGGCTCGACGCCAGTCTCGCGCGCGCCTTCGGCGACGAGCGTGCGGACGAAGGCGCCAGCCTCGCCGCGCCCGCGCCGCTCGACCTGCGCGCCAACACGCTGAAGACCACGCGCGACAAGCTCGTGGGGGCGCTGGGCGAAAGCCCGCGTCTGCAAGGGCCGCCGCCCGTCACGCAGCACGCGCCCGACGGCGTGCGCATTCCATGGACGCAGGGCCGCACGTTTCCGTGGGCGACCGAGCAGGCCTTCGTCAAAGGCTGGTTCGAGGTGCAGGACGAGGGCAGCCAGATCGCCGCCGCGCTTGCGGGCGTCACGCCGGGCATGCAGGTCGCGGATGTCTGCGCCGGCGGCGGCGGCAAGACCTTGGCGCTGGCGGCGCTGATGCAGAACAAGGGCCAGATCTACGCGTTCGACGTGGACGGACGCCGTCTTGCGCCTCTGCACGAGCGCCTCGATCGCGCGGGCGTGCGCAATGTGCAGGTGCGTGCGCCGGCGCGGACGAAGGATGTGCTGGCAGACCTGCACGGGAAGATGGATGTGGTGTTCGTCGATGCGCCGTGCACGGGCTCGGGCACGTGGCGGCGCGCGCCGGATTCGAAGTGGCGGCTGACGCCGAACGCACTGGCGAAGCGGCTTGAGGAACAGCAGCAGGCGCTCGACCTCGCCGCGCCGCTGGCGAAGCCGGGCGGGCGCATCGTGTATGTGACGTGCTCCGTCCTGCCGGAGGAGAACGAGGACGCCGTCGCCGGCTTTCTGGCGCGCAATGGCGATTTCGCGCCTGCGCCGCTCGCCGTCCCTGCCGGCCCTCTGGCAGACCTGGTGGAAACCTGCCGTCAGGACGCTGATGCGAGCCGTCTCCAGCTCACGCCGCGCCGCGCCGGGTGCGATGGATTTTTCGTTGCGTCTCTGCGGCGGCGCTAGACTTTCAAACGCATTCTGAAGGAGCCGATCATGCGCCGCGCCGCTATTGTCAGTCCGGTCCGTACGCCGGTGGGAAAATTTCTCGGCGCCATGAAGGGTGTCGCCGTCGAGCATCTTGCGGCGACGGTGGTGAACGCCGTCGTCGAGCGGACGAAGATCGATCCCGCGCTGATCGAGGACGTGGTGTTCGCGCAGAGCTATGCGAATGGCGAGACGCCGTGTGTCGGTCGCTGGGCGGCGCTGCAGGCCGGACTGCCAATTGAAGTTCCAGGACTCCAAATCGACCGTCGCTGCGGCGGCGGCCTTCAGGCCATCGCGACGGCGGCGATGATGGTCGAGACCGGCGCGGCGGATGTGGTGATCGCCGGCGGCGTCGAGAGCATGAGCAACGTGGAATACTACACCACCGACATGCGCGGCGGCGCGCGGTCTGGCTCGACGACATTGCATGATCGACTTGAACGTGGGCGGGAGCGCTCCCAGCCTGTCGAGAGGTTCGGCGTCATTTCCGGCATGATCGAGACGGCCGAGAATGTCGCGAAGGAATGCGGGATCGGGCGCGAGGAAAGCGATGCGTTCGCGGTGGAAAGTCATCGGCGCGCCGCGGCGGCGTGGGCGGCGGGAAAATTCGCCGATGAGCTGGTGGCGGTTTCCGTGCCGCAGAGAAAAGGCGATCCGCTGGTCGTGAAGACGGACGAGGGCTTTCGTTCCGATGCGACGGTGGAAAGCATGGCCGCGCTGCGACCGATCATGAAGGGCGGCGTGGTCACGGCGGGCAATGCGAGCCAGCAGAACGATGCGGCGGCGGCCTGTCTCATCGTGGCCGAGGACAAGCTGGCGTCGCTGGGGCTTACGCCGATGGGCTTTCTCGTCGGCTGGTCGGCGGCGGGATGTCATCCTGGCACCATGGGTCTCGGCCCCGTGCCGGCGGTGAACAAGCTCTTCAGGCGCACGGGCCTTGCGTGGAAGGACATCGATCTCGTCGAGCTGAACGAGGCGTTCGCGGCGCAGGTTCTGGGCGTCCTGAAGCAGTGGAACTGGGATGATCGCGCGAAGCTGAACGTCAACGGCGGCGGCATCTCGCTCGGCCACCCGATCGCCGCCACCGGCGTGCGGATCGCGGCGACGCTGCTGCACGAGATGCAGCGGAGCAAGGCGCGGTACGGCCTCGAAACCATGTGCATCGGCGGCGGACAGGGCATGGCGGCGGTGTTCGAGCGGGCGTGAGTTTTCGCCGGTTTTTGAGAGTGGGACCGCGGGCCCCGGTGCGCTTTTTGGAGCCCGCATACGCCCTCGGCGCCAGACTCCGTTGGAATCTCGCGTGGCCTCAACACCGAAATGCGGGCCATAGGCCCGCGGTCCTGTTTCGCGGGTCATGACGTGTCTGCACCATTGGGCGCGTGTGCGATTGTGGCGCTGCTGAAAATCAGCGCAGGCGGCGCGACGGCGACGAGGGCGCCAGTGATCACTTGCCTCGGCACGCGTGCGATGGCGCGTTCGACGATGCGCTCGAAATCATCGAGGACGGCGCGAATGTCCTTCAGTGTTCTGAGCCGAAGGCCGCGCGTATAGATGCGCTGCACGCGCAACGTTCGAGCGGCATACCGGAACCCGGCTCGCGCCGACGGCGGACGCATCCACCGCATTGTGCGCTTCTGGAACGTCATCCGCGCAACCATCGCCATGAACACGAGATCGCGCGTCTGTCGCCGCGCCTCGATGATGTCGTGCTGCAAGGCGATCCGCGCGTTTCGATCCCCGGACGTCATCACCCACCACGCAAGCAGCTCCACCACCCAGAGGCGCAAGCGTCTGGCGGCGGTCGTCAGCTTCGCGATGTGGTGTTGAAGGGGTCGGTGGATCTGCATGGGGACCGTCTCTGGCTCCGTCTCCGGTTGATGACGGAGCCATCATCCCACGGGCGCTATTCCGGTCGGATAGATTCACATGCGTTTGTTGGCGCGCATGGGCTGGAGAGGGAAATGTGCGGGAACGCGTGGAATCTATCACCGCATTTTCGCTGTTCAGGCGTTTGCCAGCCTTGCTTCAAGCCCCGCCTTCACGCGCGGCCACTCCGCGGCCAGCACGGAGAACCATGCGCTGTCGCGCCACGTGCCGTTGGGCCGGAGCATGTGGTGGCGATGGACGCCCTCGAAGGTCGCGCCGATCTTCAGCATCGCCGCGCGGGAGCGCGCGTTCTCGCTGTCGGTCTTCAGTTCCACGCGCTCCGCGCCGCAGGCGAAGGCGTGGCCGAGGAGGAGATGCTTGCAGGCGGGGTTCACCACGCCGCCGCGCGCAGCCGGCGCATACCAGGTGCCGCCGATCTCCACGCCGAGGTGCTCGGGCCGCAGTGCGAGGTAGCAGGTCTGCCCGACCGCGCTTCCGTCCGGCAGGAACACCGTGTGCAGAAGCCAGCGCCCGGCGGCCTGCTCGTCGAGCTGCCAGTCGAACGTCGCGTCCCAGCCGGCGCCGATGATGTCGCGCGGCCAGTGCGTCCATGTGCCGGGGTCGGCCGCGGCCTCACGCAACGGCGCCCGGTGCGCCTCCTCCAGAGGCGCCAGCCGCACGTGAGCGTTGGCGAGGTCCGTGTGGCGGAGATCCATGATTATGCTCATCGCGGGCGCCTTAGCGGCGCCCTGCCGCGAGGTCCAGCGCGCGCCCCGCGTCGCCGTGTCTGGCGCCCGTGCGATTGCCCTTGCCCGAAGCCCCCGGTAGCGTGCCCGGAAACCAGATGAACCGATGGAAAAAGGGAGAAGGCCGATGATCTTCGAGCATGACGAGACCACCAAGCACTGGATCGGCAAGGTCCAGGCGTTCATGGACGAACACATCATCCCGGCCATCCCGGTCTACGAGAAGCAGAACCACGAGGGCGAACGCTGGAAGGTCATTCCCGTGGTGGAAGACCTGAAGAAGAAGGCCAAGGCCGCAGGTCTGTGGAACATGTTCATGCCGCCGTCGCACGGGCATGCGCATGTGGACGACACCTTCGAGTTTGAAGGACCGCAGCTCTCGAACGTCACCTATTCGGCGATCGCGGAGCTCACAGGTCGCGTGGGCTTCTCCTCGGAGGTGTTCAACTGCTCGGCGCCCGACACCGGCAACATGGAAGTGCTGCAGCGCTACGGCACCCGCGCGCAGAAGGACAAATGGCTGAAGCCGCTGATGAACGGCGAGATCCGTTCGGCCTTCCTGATGACCGAGCCGGCGGTGGCTTCCTCGGACGCGACCAACATCCAGACCGAAATCCGCCGCGACGGCGACGAGTACGTCATCAACGGCCGCAAGTGGTGGTCGTCCGGCGTGGGCGATCCGCGCTGCAAAGTCGCCATCGTGATGGGAAAGACGGACCCGGACGCGAAGTCCTACGTCCAGCAGTCGCAGATCCTCGTGCCGCTCGACGCCAAGGGCGTGACGCTGGTGCGCGCGCTGCATGTGTTCGGCTACGACGACGCGCCGCATGGCCACTTCGAGGTCGAACTGAAGGACGTGCGCGTTCCGGTCGACAACATGATCTGGGGCGAGGGCAAGGGCTTCGAGATCGCGCAGGGCCGTCTCGGACCGGGCCGCATCCACCACTGCATGCGCACGCTCGGCACGGCGGAACGGGCGCTCGAACTGATGTGCAAGCGCCTGCTGACGCGCAAGGCGTTTGGCAAGATCCTGTCGGACCACTCGGTCTGGGAACAGCGCATCGCCGAAGCGCGCATCGACATCGAGATGACGCGCCTTCTGTGCCTGAAGGCCGCCTACATGATGGATACGGTCGGCAACAAGGTGGCGCGCGCCGAGATCGCGATGATCAAGGTCGCAGCGCCGCGCATCGCGCTCAAGGTCATCGACGACGCCATCCAGGCGCACGGTGGCGGCGGCGTGTGCCAGGACTTCGGTCTGGCCTCCATGTACGCGCACCAGCGCACGCTGCGCCTGGCCGACGGTCCCGATGAAGTACACTGCCGCACGATCGCGCGCATGGAGCTCGGCAAGCATGCCGGGACGGCTGCGCGCGAGCAGGCGGAAGCCGAAGGCCGTCTGCACGTGCCGGGTATCCGCTGATGGCCGCGACGCCGGACCTGAACGGGCCAATCGGGGATGTGCTTGAGCGTGCGAAAACGCATGTGCTCAAGCACATGCCGCGAGACTATCGAGGGCACGCCCTCGATACTGCAAGTATTTCGATCGACCAGGATCGACGTGCCGTGAACTTCACCTGGCCGGACGGCGCGAAGGCGATCGCGGACGCCCAGGTAGTGGGCGCCTATGTCGATGATCCATCCAGGCCGGGCATTGTGAGCTGGCACTGGGGCTGGTCCAACGGGTTGTTTCGCGCCGAGATGCTGCAACACGCGCAAAAACTCAAAGCGTACGGCGAAACGCACCGCGTGGACGAACTGCTTGCGACATCTCTCGAAGGTCGGGCCGAGCGATGCTGGGGATATGCCATGCTGGCTGCTGTCCTCAACGGCGCCGAAGGTGTGACCGGACTGCCGAGCAACGGGGCCATGGTGCTTCTAACGGTCGGCCCGTTGCGGGCTAACTGACCCCATGGAAACCGCGCCGTTCTGGACGAGCGTCGCGGGCCTCTCGGTCGGCGCGGCGATGGGCGCGTACGGCCTGATCAATCCGCGCTGGGCGGCCGGCGTCGTGCGGCTGCGCGACGATCCGGAGAAGCCCGGCGGGTTCGCGGAGTTCCGCGGCACGTACGGTGGGCTCTTCCTGGCGACCCATGCCTTCGCGCTCGTGTTCATGGCCTGCGCGGCGCGCGAGGTGGAGGCGCTGTGGGGGCTGCCGACCTACTTCACCGCCCTTGGCGCAGCGGGCGTCTGCGGGGCGATGTGGTGGGGCACGGCGGTCGGGCGGGTCGCTGCCATCGCTCTGGACGGCGCCGGCTCGCGCCACAACCTCGTGCCGGTCATGTTCGAGATCGTGCTGGGCGCGCTGATCCTTGTTCCATGGTTCGCGCGCGCCTGACGCCACGGCGCCGCTGACCCGGATTGCGCCATGCTGTAGGCTCCCGTCACAAAACCACGGGAGGCACATCATGGCCGACGGCGCGAGCACGAAATTTCCTGGCTATACGCGCGACCGCGTGGACGACGCCATCGTCAATCCGGACGTCTGTGCCGAGCCGGCCGAAATCCACGCGCTGTTTGCGAAGCTGCGCCGCGAGGAGCCGCTGCGCCTGATGCAGCCGACGGGGTTTCGCCCGTTCTGGTCGGTCACCAAGCACACCGACATCCTTGAGATCGAGAAGCGCAGCGACATCTTCGTCAACCGCCTGCGCACCTACCTCTCGCCGATCGAGGGCGAGGAGTGGGTGAAGTCGGTCACCGGCGACACGCACCTCTTCCGCACACTCGTCGATCTCGACGATCCCATGCACATGAAGCTGCGCCAGCTCACGCAGTCGTGGTTCATGCCGCCGAACCTCAAGAAGCTCGAGCCGCGCATCGCCGACATTGCGAAAGCCCATGTCGACCGCATGGCGGAGCTCGGGCCCGAGTGTGATTTCGTGAAGGAAGTGGCGGTCTGGTATCCACTGCGCGTCATCATGGAGATCCTCGGCGTCCCCAGCGAAGACGAGCCCTTCATGCTCAAGCTGACGCAGGAAATCTTCGGTCCCGGCGATCCCGACGTCATCGCGGAGACAGATCGCACGGCGCAGGCCGAGAGCTACACCGGCGACCGCGGCGTCGATCTCTTCCAGACCGCGCAGGTGCTGTTCAAGTATTTCGGCGATCTCACCGCCGCGCGCCGCGCCAATCCGCAAGACGACGTCGCCAGCATCATCGCCAACGGCATGATCGACGGCGCGCCGATCGGCGACCGCGAGGCCATGAGCTATTACGTCATCGTCGCCACCGCAGGCCATGACACCACGTCGAGCGTCGCCGCCGCGGGTATGCTTGAGCTCATCAAGGCTCCCGACCAGATGGCGAAGCTGAAGGCTGACATGTCGCTCATGCCCAACGCGGTGGAGGAAATGATCCGCTGGGCGACGCCGGTAATGCACTTCATGCGCACCGCGACGGAGGATTTCGAGATCCGCGGCCAGACCATCAGGGCGGGCGAGGCGGTGTGCCTGCACTATCCAAGCGGCAATCGCGACGAGGAGGTGTTCGAGGCGCCGTTCGAGTTCCGCGTCGACCGGGACGTGAAAAAGCAGGTGGCGTTCGGCTACGGCGTGCACGTGTGCCTCGGCATGCACCTGGCGCGCATGGAAATGCGGGCGCTGTTCAACGAACTGCTGCCGCGTCTGGAGGAGATCAGCCTCGCCGGGACGCCCCGCAACTCGCGCTCGAACTTCGTCTCGGGCCTGAAGACGCTGCCGGTGCGTTACACGATGAAGTGACCGGAGCGGGGCGATCTTTCGCCCCGCATTCGCCTCTGCGGTGTGCGGCCTGCCCGCCGGGCGTCCGTTTTGCACTATGCCTTGTGACAGTTTTCCGGAGCCCAGCTTGAACCGAAATCTCGCAGCAATTCTCGCGATTCTCGCACTCGTGACCGCGCCCGCCCTCGCGCAGGAAGCCGCGCCGCGCCGCGTCGCCATCATGGCCGGTCGCCTCATCGACGTGACCGCCCAGCGCGTGCTCACCGACCAGATCATCGTGATCGAGGACGATCGCATCGTGTCCGTAGGTCCGGCCGCAGCGACCTCGCTGCCCGCCGGCACGCCGACGATCGACCTGTCGACCAAGACCGTTCTGCCCGGCCTCATCGACACGCACGTCCACCTGACGACGGACGCCACCGTCAGCTACCTCGACAGCTATCACATCACCCCGGCGCGGGCGGGCGTGTTCGGCGCGATGAACGCCCGTCGCACGCTGCTCGCGGGGTTCACCGTGGCGCGCAATCTCGGATCGGACTCCTACGCGGACGGGGCGCTCCGCGACGGCGTGGAACGCGGCGACATTCCCGGCCCGCACATCTTCGCCGCCGGCGGCATGATCTCGATGACCGGCGGCCACGGCGACGACAACCACCTCGCGCCGCAGTACCGCTATTCATCTTCGGACGTCGCCGATGGCGTCGAGGGCGTGCGCCACGCGGTGCGCGAGCACGTGAAATTCGGCGCCGACCTCATCAAGTTCGCCACCACGGGCGGCGTCTTCTCCTCGAACACCTCGCCCGGCACGACGCACTTCTCGCTGGAGGAAGCCCGCGCCATCGTCGAGGAAGCGCACAATC
This sequence comes from Caulobacteraceae bacterium, assembly GCA_009773335.1. Classification (GTDB taxonomy): domain Bacteria; phylum Pseudomonadota; class Alphaproteobacteria; order Caulobacterales; family Aquidulcibacteraceae; genus VFBF01. Next base: position 18,656 of record WRPF01000026.1, on the reverse strand, counting down.
TCGGACGCACTGTCGCGGTGCATGCCCATGGCGCGGGCGGGATCAAGATCGCCATCCGCGCGGGCGCGGACTCGGTGGAGCACGCAAGCCTCATCGACGACGAGGGCATCCGGCTCGCACGCGCGGCCGGCACGTTCCTGTCGATGGACATCTACAATACCGACTACACGCAGGCCGAAGGCCGCCGCAACGGCGTGCCGGAAGTCAACATCCGGAAGGATCGCGACATCGGCGATATCCAGCGCGAGAATTTCCGCAAGGCGGTGCGCGCGGGCGTGCGCCTCACCTACGGCACCGATGCAGGCGTCTACCCGCACGGCGACAACGCGAAACAGTTCGCCGTCATGGTCCGCTACGGCATGACGCCGATGCAGGCGATCGTTGCGGCCACGCGCACCGGCGCGCAGCTGCTGAAGCGTGAAGACGATTTCGGAGCGATCGCGCCGGGGCGCTTCGCCGACATCATCGCCGTCGACGGCGATCCGTTGACGAACGTCACGGCGCTTGAGCGCATGGCGTTCGTGATGAAGGGCGGGCAAGTCTATCGCGGCGGCGCCGAAGCGTGTGCGGCGGCGCCGTCGGCGTGGGCGTGCGAGGCGCCGGCGAATTAGAGGTCGTTGATGCTCCAGTCCGGGCGGCGCGGCCACGCGCTGTCGGGCAGGCCGCATCCGGCGGGATCGAAGGTCTCGCGGGTGAGTACGACCGCGTTGGTCGGCGTTTCCTGCACGCGCACCTGCTCTACGGTGAACGGCAGACCATCTGCTGCAAGGAACGCATCGAGCTTCAGCCAGAACGCGGCAGCGAGCGCTTCGGTGGTGGGATCGCCGTCAAACACCATGAGGTGCGGCAGTCGCGCAGGCTCGTTGTCGCGGAAGAAGCCGATCAGCGGATCGGCGGCGTTGAGCTGGAAGGCGTGATCGACGTGGGCGTCGATCCATTCCTTCCACCGGCCCTTGGCGGCCTCGAACGGCGCTTCCATGTTCGCGCCGCCGAACCGGAAGCGGACGGCCGACGCCAGACGCACCGTCACGGTCTCGTTGTGCCCGTGGGGCGTGACGCACTTGGGCGAAGCGACCGACAGGAGCCGGTGCGCCATCGCGTAGCGTCGGGAAAATTCGAGGGATGCCATAGGCGGCGTCCCATGCATCGGCAGGGCCGCCGCCGTCAATGACCGAGGATCAGCGGTCCCAGATGGGGCGTCCGAGATTGACCTTCTTCGGCGGCGTGACCGCGCCAACGACGCCGCCAACCACCGCGCCCGCGCCCACGCCCACGGGGCCCACGATCGCGCCAGTCCCCGCGCCGATGGCGGCGCCCGAGAGCGTGCGGTCCGCGAAGGTCGTGCCGCAGCCGCCCAGCGACCCCAGTGCGACCATGGTTGCGACCACGGCGGCGGAAGCCGGAATGACCTTCTTCATGACGGATGCTCCATGTAACCCATTGTCCGTGAAGCAGTTATACGCGGATTCCGTTAAAACCAGCGCCGCCATTTGGCGATGCCGAACAGGGTTGCGGGCGCTGCGGCCATCAGGGTGAACCCGACCCAGGGGCCCCACTCGGTCTTGAACCAGCTCATCGCCTGGAAGTTCATGCCGAAGATCGATGCGATCAGCGTCGGCGGCACGAAAGCGATCGTGGCGAGGGAAAGCGCCTTCAGCGTATTGCTCTGCGCCGCGCCGACGAGGCCGAGCGTCGCTTCCTGCAGGAAGGTGAGGTGGTTCTGGAAGGCCTCGACGGCGCGTTCCAGCTGCTCGATGTCGTGTCCGAGCGCCACCAGCTTGCCCATGTCGAGGCCGTAGGGTTTCGGCGGGGTCTGCGCCGCGTAGGCGACCGCGCGCCGGAGCGTGGAGAGGCTGTCGTGCGAGAGCGCGGTCAGCGTGCCGAGGCGCCCGAGCGTGCGCAGCGTGGTCGGGAGATGCGGCGCTGCATCGCCCTCGGCGAACACCTGTGCGGAAAGCGCGTGGGCGCTGCGCGTGCTCTCCTGCAGCACGTCGGCGATGCGCTCCACGCAGCCCTCGATCAGCGCGACCATCACGTCGGCGCCGCCGGCGGCGCGCTCGATCCGTGCGGAGGAGCGTCCGTGACCGATATCGAAGGCGCGCGGGCTTATGTGGCGCACGGTGACGAGCGTGCCCTTGCCGGTGAGGATGAAGGTGACCGGCCCGCTCAGGAACGGCCCTTCGTCGCGGCGGCCGAGCAGCGTGGTGGTCAGGTAGAGCGCGCCGGCTTCTTCGTAGAAGCGCGCGGATTCCTCCATCGCCGACCGTTCGGCGGCCGTGAGCACGTCGACGCCGAGCGTGGTCTCGACGTGCTGTTCTTCGGCGTCGTTCGGATCGTCGAGGTCGATCCAGACGAGGCCGGACTGGGTGAGCGCGATCTCGCAGTCGCTTGCGCGCCGCACTGCGCCGTCGGCGTCCCGCCGGTATATCTCAATCATGAGCGGCGCCTAAGCCGCGTCAGCGGGGTTGTCCAGTCTCCATCCGGTATTCAGGGCTTCGCCACCGCGCCCCGCACCATGACGAACCGCACGTCCCGCAGCAGCGAGATGTTTGCGGTCGGGTCTCCCGCCACGGCGATGATGTCGGCGCTCATGCCCGGCCTCAGCGCGCCCACGACGGCGGAAAGCTGCAGATGTTCCGCCGCGCCCACGGTGGCGGCGCGGATGACCTCGGCCGGCGTGTAACCGGCCTCGACCCACAGCTCCGCCTCGCGGCCGTTCATGCCGTGCGGCGAGACTCCGGTATCGGTGCCGAAGGCGACGTTGACGCGACCGAGGCGCGCGCGGCGCAGCATGTCCAGCATCAGCGGCCCGGCGGTGAGCGCCTTCTCTTTCTGCGCGGGCGTCAGGTAGCTGTGCTCGTCGCGCGCCCGCTCGCTCACCCACGCGCCCGCGAGGACGGTGGGCACGAGCGTCGCGTGATGGTCGCGGAAGAGCTTGATCGACGTCGCGTCGAGATAGGTGCCGTGCTCGATGGAATCGAAACCGGCGCGGAGCGCTGCGTTCACGCCGTCGACGCCGTGCGCGTGCGCGGTGACGCGGCGACCGAGCGCATGCGCGGTGTCGGCGATGGCCTTGAGTTCGTCGTCGGTGAGCTGCTGGCCGAGGCCCGCGCGGGTGTTGGACAACACACCGCCGGTCGCCGTGACCTTGATGATGTCGGCGCCGCGCCGGATCTGCTCACGCACCACGCGGCGGCAGTCATCGGCGCCGTTGCAGGTCGTCGGCGTGGCGATGGCGTGCAGCACGTCCTCGGTGAAGCCGTGCACGTCGCCATGGCCGCCCGTGGGCGTGATCGCCGTGCCCGCCGCGACGATCCGCGGCCCCGTGATCGCGCCGCGCGCGATAGCACCGCGCAGAGCGAAGATCGCCTCGTTCGGCGCGCCGAGATCGGCGACGGTGGTGAAACCCGCGTCGACGGTGCGTTTCGCGTACATCGCGCCTTCAAGGGCGGCGTCCGCGCTCGTCGTCGTCACCTCGTCGAGCACCTGGCTCGGGCCCAGTTCGTGGGTGATGTGGACGTGGCTGTCGATGAGGCCCGGCAGGACGAACTTGTCCCTGAGGTCGATGACGCGCGCGCCGGGCGCGGTCGTGAACCCTGCGTCGATGCGCACGACCTTGCCGTCGGCGACGACGATGGTGCGCTCCGTCTCGACACGACCGGTGGCGGGATCGGCGAGCACGCGGCCCGCCTCGATGTAGGTTTCGGCCGGTTGCTGTGTCTGCGCCGAGGCCGAGGCAAGAACCACTGCGGCCAGCGCCGCGCCGATCACGCTTCGAGCGAACATGCGCATCTCCATCCCCCTGAATTCGATGGAGGCACGTTCCACGCGCCGGTCGGGCGGTCAACTCAGATCGCCGCGACCGTGAATTCGATGCGGCGGTTGCGGGCGTCGGCCTCCGGCGTGCGCGCCAGATCGACGGGCCGCGTCGAGCCGTATCCGGCCGCCGTGAGCGATCCTTCCATCACGCCCTTGCCGACGAGATAGTCGCGCACCGTGCCCGCGCGCGCCTCCGACAGCATCTGGTTGCGCTGCGCCGAACCGGAAAGGTCGGTGTGGCCGGCGATCTCGACGCGAAAGGCATGGCAGCGCAGCGCGACGCCGGCGAGCGTGTCGAGCAGGCGGCGGTTGTCGCCGTCGAGGGCGGCGCTGCCGGGTGTGAAATTGATGCTGCGGCCGTCGAGCGTGGCGGTGAAGGCCTGCTGGCAGGCGGCCAGATCCGGCGCCGCGCCAAGCGCCTGCAACGCCGCGCCAACGCCGGCGGGGCCGCCCTCCAGATGCGTCGCGTCGACGACGAGAGAGACCTCCGGTTCACGACCGAGCGCCTGTTCCGCCGCATCGAAGCCATACTGCAGCGAATCCACGTCGGGCGCTTGCCCGGAGACGGTGGCCACCCTGTCGGCGACGTCTATGTCGATCCAGTCGAAGCCGCGCTGTGCGAGCGAGTTCCTGAGCGTCTTGACCCAGGGCGGGTTGTTGTCGGCGTGCGTCGTCGCGCCGGAAAGGCCGATCAGCGCCAGCACGAACAGCGCCGACGTCACCGCCGCGCCGACGCCGATGCCGGCGCCGATCGCGCGTATCCGCCGCTTCCGCCTGTCGCTCACGTCCGTTCTCCCCGATGGCTGGCGGCCTCCATAGTCGGCGTGCGCGCGTCGTGCAAATCGCCGTCAGTTGCGCGCCGCCACCACAAACAGCCGGCGGAACGGAAAGAAGGTCGAGCCGTCCTTCTCGAGTGGATAGGCCGCCGCGAACCGCGTCATGACCTCGTCCTCGAACGCTTCGCGCTCGCCGCCCTCGAGGCGATCGAGAAACGGACGTAAGCCCGTGCCGGCCATCCAGCGGAACACCGGGTCCGGTCCCTTCAGGATGTGGAGGTAGTCGGTCGTCCAGATGTCGCGGCGTGCGCGTTGCAGGGCGCGTGCGTAGTCGGGACCGCGCGCAAAGCCGCCCGGATCGTACCAGCGCGCGCCGTCGAGTTTTTCTGCCCACGGCCCGTTCGTGGCGACCTCGCGCATGACCACGTGCGAGGGCTGGTCGAAGTTCTGCGGCACCTGGAACGCAAGCACGCCGCCGGGCGCCAGGTGTGCGAACATGCGTCTCACCAGTGCGACCGGATCGGGCGACCACTGGAACGCTGCGTTCGCGTAGATGACGTCGGGCGCCGCCGCCGGCTCCCAGCTTTCGAAATCGCCGACGACGAATTCAGCGTCCACGTTGGCGGCGTTCGCCGCCTCGATCATCTCGACGCTGGAATCCACGCCTGTCACGCGCGCTTCGGGCCAGCAGGCGGTGAGAAGCGCCGTCGAATTGCCCGGCCCGCAGCCGAGATCGACCACCCGCGCGGGCTTCTCGTTCGGGACGCGCGCGAGGAGGTCCGCCGCCGGTCGCGAACGCTCCGCGCCGAACTGAAGGTAGATCGCGGGGTCCCACGGCATGCCCTGCTCCTACCCGGTGAAGCCGGCCTTGCGCGCGAAGCCGCGCGCGGCCTCAGCCAGCAGCGGCACGCGCTCGCCCATCGCCACCGCCTGCGGGGAGGCCGCCGTGCCATCGCGTACGCGCCCTGCAATGCCCTGGCAGATGCCCGCGAGGCGGAAGGAGTTGTAGGCGAAGTACCAGTCGAGTTCCGGCAGCCCTTCGCGGCCTGTCGCTTTGCAGTAGATCGCGACCGCTTCGTCCACGGTGGGAATGCCGGCGGCCTTCAGGTCCATGCCCGCAAGCCCGCTGCGCCCGCCGTCCTGCGGCATCACCCAGTTCATCAGCAGGTAGGTGAAGTCCGCCAGCGGATTGCCGAGCGTGGAAAGTTCCCAGTCGAGCACCGCGATCACGCGCGGTTCGGTGGGATGCAGCACCATGTTGTCGAGGCGGTAGTCGCCGTGGACGATCGAGGTCCTGTCGTCGTTCGGCAGCGATTTCGGCAGCCAGTCGATGAGCCGGTCCATCGCCTCGATCTTCTGCGTTTCGGACGCGAGGTACTGCTTGGTCCAGCGGTCCACCTGGCGGCCGAAATAGTTACCCGGCTTGCCGAAGTCGGAGAGCCCCACCGCCGCGACATCGGTGTTGTGCAGTTGCGCCAGCGTCTCGATCTTGGCCCGGTATACGGCGGCGCGCTCGGCTGGATTGGAGTCCGGCATCGCGCCATCCCAGAGGATGCGGCCTTCCACCATGTCCATGACATAGAACCAGGTGCCGATGACGCTGTCGTCGGTGCACAGGCCGAACGGCCGCGCGACGGGAAAGCCCGTCGGGTAGAGCGCCGAGATCACCTTGAACTCGCGGTCCACGGCGTGCGCGGACGGCAGGAGCTTGCCCGGCGGTTTGCGGCGCAGGACGTATTTCCGCGCTGGCGTCACCAGCTGGTAGGTCGGGTTCGACTGGCCGCCCCTGAACTGGCGCACCTGCAGCGGCCCGGCGTAGCCTTCGACATTGGCCGTCAGCCACCCGGCGAGCGCGCCCTCGTCAATGGCGTGACGCTCGTCGACGGGTTTGGTTCCGGAAAACGTCTCCTGGGCTGTGGGCGCGGGTGCGGACATCTTTTCCTCCGGGGGCTTTGCGGTTGTTTTCGGCGCGCGCCGCCAGACGCGCAAGTCGCGTCGCTACGTCATGGCGTAACGGCGGGACGGGGCGATCGCCCGGACAGTGTTGCATTCCCGACACGACGTGGCGGCCAAAACGCACTGTTAAGCGCTTGTATATGTATCGCGGAAGCGCGGGAGGTCAGGGTGGTGCGAACCTTGGGAAGCGATTGTTAACCAAATTCGCGTTTTCGAGTGACCACCCAATCTGCCGAGGAGCCTGAGGCATGACCGTATCCCATCGCGCGCTTTTGTTTGGACTTGGCGCTCTCGGCCTCTGGGCCGCCGCCACGCCGGTCGTCAGCGCGCAGGAGACGACTGCGCCCACCGCGACCGAAGGCGACGAGATCGTCGTCACCGGCACCCGCGTGCAGGGGCGTTCGCGCCTCGATACTGTGGCGCCCGTCGATGTGATCACGGCGGAAGCGCTCGGCAGGGCCGGCACCACCGAGGTGAGCCAGGCGCTGTCGTATGCGCTGCCGTCGTTCAACTTCCCGCGTCCCGCCATCACCGACGGCACCGATACCGTCCGTCCGGCCACGCTGCGCGGTCTCGCGCCCGACCAGGCGCTCGTGCTCGTCAATTCCAAGCGCCGCCACGCGACGGCGCTGGTGAACGTCAACGGCTCCATCGGCCGCGGCTCTTCGGCGGTCGACCTCAACACGATCCCGTCGGGCGCCATCGGCTCCATCGAAGTGCTGCGAGACGGCGCCTCAGCGCAATACGGCTCGGACGCCATCGCCGGCGTCCTCAACGTACGCCTGCGCGAGGCCCGCGACGGCGGGGCAGTCACCGTGACCTACGGCGAGCGCCACACGACGGTCGAAACGCCGACTGCCAACCCCTCCGGCAACTCGGGTTCGCCAGCCCCGAACTGGACGGTCCCGCAGGACCTGAAGAAGCGCGAGGTTTCTGACGGCCGCACGATCACGACATCCGGCTGGGTCGGTCTGCCGCTCGGCGAGGACGGCTTCCTCACCATCTCGGGTGAATACAAGGACGCCGAGCGCACCGTGCGCGGCGCCCCGGACGCCCGCCAGCAATATCCCTTGATCGCCGGCGCCTACGATCCGCGCGAACAGACGATCAACCGCCTCAACTCCGCGTTCGGCGATCCGGAACTCGAACAGTACACGCTGTTCGCCAACGCTGGCGTGGACCTGGGCTCCGCCGAACTCTACGGCTGGGCGAGCTACCAGGACCGCGACGCGCTTTCCGCCGGCTTCTGGCGTCGCGCGGTGCAGACCGCACTGCCGGGCACGCCGCCGCCGGCGAGCCAGAACATCATCTCGATCTACCCGGACGGCTTCCTGCCGCTCATTCACCCGCAGATCACCGACTATGAAGCGGCAGGCGGCCTGCGCTTTGAAGCGGCGGGCTGGGATTTCGACACAAGCGTCGTTTACGGCTCCAACGAGATCCAGTTCGGCGTCGACAACACGCTCAATGCCTCGATCGGACCGACCAGCAAGCGCAGTTTCGACGCGGGCTCGCTGATCTACGCGCAACTCGTCGGCAACTTCTCCGCCGTACGTTCGGTGCCGGTCAGCTTCCTTGCATCGCCGCTCAACGTCGCGGCGGGAATCGAGGCGCGGCGCGAAACCTATGAAATCCAGGCGGGCGAGCCTGATTCCTACCGGCAGGGCGGGTATCAGGTCGAGCCGGGCCGCGTGGCGGTGCCGGGCGCGCAGGTGTTTCCGGGCTTCCAGCCGATCAACGAGGTGGACGAGGACCGCACCGCAATCGGCGCCTACCTCGACCTCGAAGCCAACGTCACCGACGCGTTTCTCCTGTCCGGCGCGGTGCGCGTCGAGGATTACTCGGACTTCGGCTCGTCGGTGACCGGCAAGGTCGCTGCGCGCTACGACTTCAACGACACGTTCGCGCTTCGCGGCGCGGTATCCACCGGCTTCCGGGCGCCGTCGCTGCAGCAGTCGTTCTTCGGCTCCACGGCCACGAACTTCGTCAACCTGCCGCCGCTGACGCCGCTGCAGGTCCTGCATGTGCCGGCGACTTCGTCGGTTGCGACTGCGCTGGGCGCCAAGCCGCTCGATGCGGAAGAATCGGAGAACTTCTCGCTGGGCGCGGTGGCGCGCAGCGGCCGGTTCAGCGCTACGATCGACACCTACTTCATCAAGATCGCCGATCGCATCGTGCTGTCCGAAAACCTCGGCGCCGGCAGCTCGGCGACCGACGCAGCGATCCGCGCGATCGTCCAGGCCGCCAACCCGAACGTGGATGCGGCGCGCTTCTTCATCAACGGCGTCGACACCGAGAGCTTCGGCGTCGACATCGTGCTGAACTACCGGCTGCCGACTGACAACGCCGGCGACTGGGAGTTCACCGTCGGCGCGAACGTCAACCAGACCGACATCACCGGCCTTCCGGCCCAGCCCGCCGGGGTCCTGCCCGTCGGAGTGGCGCCGCCCACGCTCTTCGGACGGGTGGCGCAGATGACCCTCGAAGACGGACAGCCCAAGGAGAAGGTCACCTTCTCGACGAACTGGGACTATGGATGGTTTGGCGCGACGTTCCGCGGCACCTACTATGGAGCCGTGGTATCGCCGGGCGGCAGCCCCGCCGGCGACATCAATCTCGGCCAGAAGACCCTGTTCGACCTTGAGGGCCGGTTTGACGCCGGTAAGGGCTTCCAGTTCGCCTTGGGCGCCGAAAACCTGCTTGACGAGTACCCGGACGCCACGCCCGCCTCGATCAACACCTCGGGCGCGACGGCCTTCTCGTCCTACTCGCCGTTCGGGTTCAACGGGCGGTACCTGTACGCCCGCGCCACCTACAGCTGGTGACCGAATGCGGGTCGCGAAACCCTGTCTCGCGACCCGATTCGTTTCGGTCTCGCGGGCATCCATTTCAGTATTCGTCAATTGAAACGTCGGGAAGAGGAACCCATTGTGGCCTTCGTGCGTCACTAAGGCGACCGCATACAGTTAGGCGTTAATGAGTATCGCCTTGGCTGGGAAAACGGTGTAGGGGTGACTTGAATGCGGCTCCGTCCGTGTTCCGGTCGCCTGAGAAACGTAACAAGTTGCGTGGCCAGGGCGGCTAGACCATGGTTGCGACGGTATCGCTGAATTATTGAGGGGAACGACATGAAGAAAGTTCTGCAGGGCGCGACGGCTCTGGCGGCGGTGATGATCGCCGGCCCGGCGTTCGCAACGGAAGGCTGGTACGGCAAGGTCGACGCCGGCTACGGCTTCGACGGCAGCCTCGACACCGACAAGCTGGCCACGCCGGCGTTCGGCGGCGACCTCGCCCTCGAGAACGACTGGAGCGCCGACGTTGGCCTTGGCTACGCATTTGGCAGCGGCGTTCGTCTCGAAGGCGAACTCGGTCATCGGTACAACGCCATCCAGGGCGGCCCGACGGTTCAGGACGGCGGCAACACGCAAGTGTACACCGCGATGCTCAATGGCATCTTCGATTTCAACAAGAGCGGCACGGTCCAGCCGTACTTCGGCGTCGGTGTCGGCGTCGGACGCGTTGACGCGAACGCAGCGGATGGCCCGGCTGCGAGCAAAGCCGTGTCCGCTTTCTTCGACGACAGCGACACGGCGCTCGCCCTGCAAGGTCTTCTCGGGCTTGGCTTCAAGGTGTCCGAGCAGCTGAGCTTCGATGTTGGCTATCGTTACCTCTCGATCCCGGATCTGGAGTTCAACGGACGCAACGGCGCGAGCGCGCGTGCTTACGCTGCCGACTACAAGCACCAGTCGGCCACGGTCGGCCTGCGTTGGCAGTTCGCCGCCCCGCCGCCGCCGGTCGTGGAAGCGCCCCCGCCGCCGGTCGTGGAAGCGCCTCCGCCGCCGCCGGTCGTCGCTCCCCCGCCGGTCGCCGTTGCGTGCCCGACGACGGAGTTCAAGGTGTACTTCGAGTGGGATCGCTCGAACCTCAACCAGGCTGCGCTCGACACGATCGACGCCGCCGTCAACCAGGCCAAGGCGTGCAACGTCTCCGGCGTTCTGGTCATCGGCCACACCGACACGTCGGGTCGCCCGGCCTACAACGTCGGCCTGTCGCAACGTCGCGCTTCGGTCGTCCGTGATGCGCTCGTCTCGCGCGGCATCGACGGCGGCGCTGTCACGTCGGACGGCAAGGGCGAAGCGGAACTCGATCGCGCCACGCGCGACGGCGTCCGTGAGCCGCTCAATCGCCGTACGGTTGTCACGATCTCCTTCCGTCCGTAACCGGATCGCGAAGGCTTAAAGAGCGGGCCCGGCTTACGCCGGGCCCGTTTCTTTTTTGGCGAAGGCTTCCACCGCGCCGGACGTCCGCGCGTTCACCAGACGCATTGAACCGGGCGCGCCGCGGGCGCATGACATTGCCGGTGAGCGCCATGCCAGTATTGACCCCATCTCCCTACCAGAGCCGCACATTCGATGCGCTCGACGCGGCGGCGCCCGCGATGATCGTGCGCACCGAAGCGTGGTCGGCGGTGAACTCCGGCAGCCTCGAGCTGGCCGGTCTCGCCCGCATGGCGGACCTCCTCTGCGACGCGTTCACGGATCTGCCCGGCGCGGTGGAGCGCGTGCCGTTGGCGCAGAGCGAGCGCGTCCGCGCGGACGGCGTCATCGAGGCGCGCGCCCACACCGATGCGATTCGCCTCCGGGTCCGCCCGCAGGCGCCTGTGCAGGTCGCGCTGACGGGCCACTACGACACCGTCTTCGCCGCCAGCCATCCGTTCCAGAAGCCCGAGCATCTTGACGCACAAATTCTTCGAGGCCCGGGCGTCGCGGACATGAAGGGCGGCATCATCGTCATGCTTGAGGCGCTGAAGGCGTTAGAGACAACGCCGACGGCGCAGAATGTCGGCTACGAAGTGCTGCTCAGCCCCGACGAGGAGATCGGCTCGCCCGCAAGCGCGCCGCTGCTCGCCGACCTCGGCGCCCGCGCCCATGTGGGCATGACCTACGAGCCCGCGCTGCCCGACGGCTCGCTCGCCGGCGCGCGCAAGGGCTCGGGCAACTACAGTCTCATTCTTTCCGGCAAGGCCGCGCACGTGGGCCGCGCGTTCGACGCCGGGCGCAGTGCGGTGGTTGCGGCGGCGGACGCGGTGATGCGCCTCGATGCGCTCAACGGCAAACGCGAGGGCGTCACGGTCAACATCGGCGCGGTCGATGGCGGCTCGCCGGTGAACATGGTGCCGGACGGCGCGGTGGTGCGCTTCAATGTGCGTGTGCCGGACGCGGCGTCGCGCGCATGGATCGAAGCCGAGATCGCGCGCGTGGTCGAGGCGGTGGGCGACCGCGACGGCATCCGCACGCACCTGCACGGCGGCGTGACGCGTGGGCCCAAGCCCATGACGCCGGTGCAGCAGAAGCTCTTCGGCTGGGTGCACGAGGCAGGCGCGCTGATCGGCGTCGATCTCGCCTGGCACGCCACCGGCGGCGTCTGCGAAGGCAACAATCTTTTTGCTGCCGGCTGCCCGAACGTCGACACGCTGGGCGTGCGCGGCGCCAACCTGCACAGCGATCAGGAGTACGTATTGAAAGACAGCTTCGGCGAGCGCGCGAAGCTCTCGTTCCTCATGCTCGATCACTTCGCGCGCGGGGTCTGGGATGCGCGCGCGCTCCGTTCCGCGATGGCGACCGCATGACCACCGGCGCCTATGTCATCCGTCCGGCGCGCGAGAGCGATCTGCCGGCGTTCCGCGAACTGCGCGAACTCGCCGGCCCTGGCTTCACGAGCCTGCAGGCCGACGACGCGGCGCTTGAAGTGCGTTTGCGGAAATCCGCCGCGACCTTCGCCGCCGACATCGCCGAGCCCGGCGCGGACCAGCGCTACCTGCTGATCCTGGAACACCGCGAGACCGGAGCGCTCGCAGGCGTGGCGGGCGTGAAGGCGTGCGTCGGCGAACAGCCGCCGTTCTACAATTTCCGTGTTCTCAGGATCGCGCAGGCGTCGGCCGCAGCGAACCGCCGCTACGACATGGAAGTGCTGATCCTCGTGAACGAGTTCACGGGCTGCACGGAGGTGGGGTCTCTCTTCGTGAAGCCGGAACACCGCGTCGGCGGCGTCGGGCGGATGCTGGCGCAGGCGCGGTACATGCTGATGGCGACGGCGCCGCAGCGTTTCTCGCCGTCGGTGGTGAGCGAACTGCGCGGCGTGGTGGATGGCGACGGCAAATCGCCGTTCTGGGAACACCTCGGGCGTCACTTCTTCAAGATGAGTTTCCCCGAAGCCGACACGATGAGCGCGACGACGGACAACCAGTTCATCCTCGATCTCATGCCGAAGTACCCGATCTACGCGGATCTTCTGCCGGAGGAGGCGCGCGCGGTGATCGGCAAGTGCCACCCGGCGGGCGAGGGCGCGCTGAAACTGCTGCTGTGGGAGGGCTTCCGGTACGAGCATGTCGTCGACATCTTCGACGGCGGGCCGCTCGTGACCGCGCCGCGCGATTCCATACGCACCTTCCGCGAATCGCGGCGCATGCCGCTGAAGCGCGTCGATCATGTCGCCAACCCGGTGCGCGCGCTGGCGGCGAAGCCCTCGGTGGCCGCGTTCCGCTGCGTGTCCGCCGAGATCGAGGTGCAGGACGGCGCAGCGCTTGCGGGCGCGGGCGTGCACGAGGCGCTGGGACTTCAAGACGGCGAAACAGCCCTGATCTGGTGCAACGATGCGCGCTGAACTCTTCATCGACGGCCAGTGGCGCCGCGGACGCGGCGAAGACTTCACATCGACCGATCCCGCGACGAACGAAACCGTATGGTCAGGCGCGGCCGCATCCACGGACGACGTGGAAGACGCATTCGCCGCAGCCCGTCGCGCGTTTCCTGCATGGGCGCGTCGTCCGCTGGAGGAGCGCATCGCGATCGTGCGCGCCTATGCAAAGGCCGTGGAGTCGCGCGCCGGCGAACTTGCCGAGACGATCGCGCGAGAGACTGGCAAGGTTCTGTGGGACTGCAAGGGCGAGGCGGCCTCCGTCGTCGGCAAGATCGAGCTCTCGATCAAGGCGCAGGCAGAGCGCGCCGGCCACCGCGACGACAAGACAGCGTTCGGCGCAGCGACCCTCGATCACCGTCCGCACGGCGTCATGGCCGTGTTCGGACCGTTCAATTTTCCCGCGCATTTGCCGAACGGCCACATCGCGCCGGCGCTGCTCGCAGGCGATACGGTGGTGTTCAAGCCGAGCGAACTTACGCCGGGCACAGCCAGCGTGATGCTTGAATGCTGGGCGCAGGCGGGGCTGCCGCACGGCGTTCTGAACATGGTGCAGGGCGGGCGCGACGTGGGCGGCGCGCTTCTGGCGAATCCGGAACTCAACGGCGTGTTGTTCACGGGCTCCGCGCACGCTGGCCAGTTCATCCATCGCCAGTTCGCGGGGCGCCCCGATATCGTGCTGGCGCTCGAACTTGGAGGCAACAACCCGCTGATCGCCTGGCCGCCGGCGGATGTCAGCGCCGCCGCCAATCTCATCGCGCATTCGGCCTTCGTCACCAGCGGTCAGCGCTGTTCATGTGCGCGCCGTCTCATCGTGCCGGACGATGCGTGGGGCCGCGAGGTGATCGCCGTGCTGAAGGTGATTGCAGGCGGCATCGTCGTCGGCGCCTGGGATGCACAACCCGAACCGTTCATGGGGCCGCTCGTGCGCGAACATGCGGCGGTGCAGGCGGAAGACTATGTGAACGGCCTGCTCGCGCGTGGCGGTGAAGCGATCGAGCCGCTCGTGCGTGACGGCGCCTTCGTGCGCCCGACCATCGTCGACATGACGGCCGCGCTCGGATCACAGGACGAGGAGCTGTTCGGGCCTGTGCTGCAGGTCTGGCGTGCGCGGTCGTTCGACGAAGCGCTCGAACTCGCCAACGCCACGCGCTTCGGGCTCGCGGGCGGTCTGATTTCCGACGATCCGAAACTGTGGGAGCGCGCGCGCGTCGAACTGCGCGCGGGCGTGCTCAACTGGAACCGCCCGACGACCGGCGCATCCGGCGCCATGCCGTTCGGCGGACCGGGGCTTTCCGGCAGCGCGCGACCGAGCGCGTCCTATGCCGCCGACTACGTCGCCTATCCGGTGGCGACGCAGCGCGCGGACAAGGCAGTCGCGATCCCTGCGCCCGGCTTGCCGACATGACCGCCGTCGAAATCAACTTCGACGGGCTGATCGGGCCGACGCACAATTACGCAGGTCTGTCGGAAGGCAATCTCGCCTCGGCGAAAAATCGCGACACCGTCGCGCGTCCCCGTGATGCGGCGCTCGAAGGCATCGCCAAGATGCGCCGGCTGATGGCGATGGGCGTGCCGCAAGGCTTGCTGCCGCCGCTGGAACGGCTGCCGATGGCGTTCCTGCGCACGCTTGGCTTTTCCGGCGACGATCGCGCGGTCTGGGAAGCCGTCTGGAAGAGCGAAGAGCGTCTTGCGCGCAATGCGCTGGCGGCGTCGGCCATGTGGGCGGCGAATGCTGCGACCGTCTCGCCGGGCGCCGACACGGCGGACGGCCGCATCCATCTCTCGACCGCCAATCTCTCCACCATGTTGCACCGCGCGCTTGAAGGCGAAGGCACGACCCGCGCGCTCGCCCGCATCTTCGCACGCGACGATACGTTCGCGGTGCATGATCCGCTGCCGCTGCAATCGACATTTTCGGATGAAGGCGCCGCCAACCACATGCGTCTGTGCGCGGATCACGGCTCGCAAGGCGTGGAAATTTTCGTCTACGGCCGTGCGGGTGAGGAAACGCGCACCGGCTTTCCTGCGCGCCAGACCCTTGAAGCCTGCCGCGCCATCGCACGTCGTCACGGGCTCGATCCGGCCCGCACGGTGTTTGCGCGCCAGTCGACGGCGGCGATCGAGGCGGGCGCGTTCCACAACGACGTGGTGGCGGTGGCCGACTGCCGCACGATGTTTTTTCACGAGCAGGCGTTCGAGGACAAGGCGGCGATGCTCGCGGAGATCACGGCGAAGGCGCGCGGGCTGTTCGAGCCGGTCTTCGTGGAGGTGCCCGCCGCCGACGTGCCGCTGGCGGATGCGATCACGTCGTATCTGTTCAATTCGCAGCTCGTCACAGTCCCGGGCGGAGACCGCCAGGTGCTAATCGCGCCGCGCGAGGCGGAGGAGAATGCGCGCTCGGGCGCATTCATCGAAAAGATGCTTTCCGGCAACGGGCCGATCGGGCGGGTGGATTTCGTCGACGTGCGCGAGAGCATGAAGAATGGCGGCGGGCCGGCTTGCTTGCGCCTGCGCGTTGCGGCGACGGCGGCGGAGCGCGCGATGATCACGTCGGGCTTTCTGCTCGACGACGCGTTGGCGTCGCGGATCGAGGACTGGGTGCGTGCGCATTATCGCGAGACACTGGCGCCGGGCGACCTCGCCGATCCCGCGCTCCTTGATGAAACCCGCGTCGCGCTGGATGCCCTGACGCGGGTCCTGCCTCTCGGCCCTGACTTCTACGCCTTCCAGCGCGCCTAGTTCAGCAGCGTCGGGCGCAACTTGTAGGCGCCGTCCTCGTTCTGCTGGAACGCTTCGGCCACCGCCGGGTGCGAGACAGGCTCGCCGGTCTCGTCCACGAGCAGGTTCTGCTCGGAGACATAGGCCGTGTAGTGGCTCTCCTCGTTCTCGGCGAGCAGGTGATAGAAGGGCTGGTCCTTGCGCGGCCGGATGGCCTCGGGGATGGCCAGCCACCATTCCTCGGTGTTGTTGAACACGGGGTCGACATCCACGACGACGCCCCGGAACGGGAACAGACGGTGCTTGACCACCTGACCGATGCCGAACTTGGCTTCACGCATCTCTCTTCCTCCGCGGGTGTCCGCTTCGTCAGAAAACGTAGGGGGCCAATTTCGCTCCAACAAGGGCGAGGTTCACGTGACCCACAGTCCTTGCTAGCATGTGCCTCAAAAGCAGTCAGTGGCGGACGCCTGTATGGGGCGCCTGCACAGGGCAGGAAGTCATGGCAGACAAGGACGGAGCGGAGCGCCCGGCGCGCCGCCGCTTCGCCCCCCAGCACGGCGCGCCCACCGGCGAGGTGGTGTATGCCGCGCTTGACCTGGGGACCAACAATTGCCGGCTCTTGCTGGCCGAGCCGACCCAGCGCGCCTTCCGCGTGCTGGATTCGTATTCGCGCATCATCCGTCTGGGCGAGGGGCTCTCGGCCAGCGGGGTGCTTTCAGAGGCGGCCATGGACCGGGCGCTGGAGGCCCTGAGGGCCTGCGCCATGATCGTGGCGCCCCACCAGCAGCTGAAGCTCCGCGCCATCGCCACCCAGGCCTGTCGCATCGCCGCCAACGGCCCGGCGTTCTTGGCGCGGGTGAAGCGCGAGACGGGGCTTTCCCTCGAGATCGTCACCCCGGCCGAAGAGGCGCGCCTCTCGGTGCTCGGATGCGCCGCGCTGATGGACCCGTCTGCGGATGTGGCGCTGGTGATCGACATTGGCGGCGGCTCGACGGAGCTTTCGTGGGTCGATCCGCGCAGCGCGCACGCAAAGCCCAAGGTGCTGGCGTGGACCTCGCTGCCCGTGGGCGTCGTCACGCTCGCCGAACAGTTTCCCGAACCCGACGCGCCGGACCCCGCGTGGTACGCGGCCATGTGCGCGGCGGCGGCCGACCATGTGCGCGCCTTCGCCGGCGCCGACCCGTTCAAGAACGCCTTCCACATCGGGCGTGCGCATGTGGTGGGCACCTCGGGCGCGGTGTCGAGCCTCGCGGGCGTGCATCTCGACCTGCCGAAATACCAGCGCTCGAAGGTCGATGGCCTCTGGATGCAGATGCACGACGTGCGCAAGGTGGCGGGCGAACTGCGCGCGCTGCCGAAGAGCGGCCGCGCCGCGCATCCGTGCATCGGTCCCGATCGCGCCGATCTTGTTGTTCCTGGTTCGGCCATTCTGGAAGCGGTGTCGCGTCTGTGGCCAGTGGAGCGCGTGCGTGTCGCAGATCGCGGACTTCGCGAAGGCGTACTGATCGAGTTGATGGCGCCAGTGCGCGGAGGGGCGACATGACCGACGAACCCGAAGAGAAGCGTCGCTGGGTCAGACCCGCCGAAGCGTCGACCGGCGGGCGCAAGCTCGCGGTGAAATCGCGGAAAGCGAAAAACGAATCCTCGAAGAACTGGATCGAGCGCCAGCTCAACGATCCGTATGTGCAACGCGCGCAGGCGGACGGCTGGCGCGCGCGTTCCGCGTTCAAGCTTATCGAACTCGACGAGAAGTTCGGGTTGCTGAAGAAGGGCATGCGCGTGTGCGACCTCGGCGCGGCGCCCGGCGGCTGGGCGCAGGTGGCGCTGCACAAGGGGGCGGTGAAGGTCGTCGGCATCGATCTGCTGGAGATGGTTCCGCTCGAGGGCGCGACGCTGCTGCTGATGGATTTTCTCGACGACGCGGCGCCGCAAGCGCTGATGGACGCGCTCGGCGGGGCGCCCGATCTCGTGATGAGCGACATGGCGGCCAACACCACGGGGCACAAGCCGACCGACCAGATCAAGACCGGCATGCTCGCGGAAGCCGCCGCGCATTTCGCCATCGACGTGCTCGCGCCGGGCGGGGCGTTCGTGACGAAGGCCTTCCAGGGCGGCCTCGATTCCGATTTGCTGAAACTGCTGAAGTTGAATTTCACGGAAGTGAAACACGCCAAGCCGCCGTCGAGCCGCACGGGCAGCCCGGAGATCTTTCTGGTGGCGAAGGGGTTCAGGGGAAGAAGCGCCGAGAAGCGGTGAATCCGGCGAGCAGGACCGCGCACCTCCCGGTGCGCAACCGGTGCTTCTTTCGCGCGCCGTCTCCGCTTGCCTGTTCCGCCCATGCGCACCGGGAGGTGCGCGGTCCTCCTTTCCGACATTCGCGCCAGTGTCCGCGAGCAGGACCGCCGGCGCCCTCGCCGGCAAGGTGGATCGTCCTGAAAGATTTTTGCCTGTTTCAACACCGTATGCCGGCGGGGGCGCCGGCGGTCCTCATCACGTTCCTCCTCGCATTTCATCAGACACGCTCCATCGTCCGCACAAGCATCACGCTTCGCGGCCTCGCTTTTCGTTCTCCGTCGACGCAGGCGCCGACGGTGGCCCGACTTATCAATCCCAAGCCGGAGGGACGGGGCGCTGCTTCAACGCCGAGTTTAATGACGGCCTTGCGACCGTCTGATAGTGCGCCGT
>WRPF01000121.1 GCA_009773335.1 Caulobacteraceae bacterium | reverse complement strand
CACAGGCCAAGGCCCTCGGCCGATCCCGGATCCTCGACGTCCATCGCGCAACCGCAGACCGCCGTGACGGTCGCGCTCGTCGTGGCGAGCAAGGCAAGCCACCGCGCGCGGCGGGCACCTGGCGCGTATCCGATGCACCGAGCGGTGTTGACCGCGGTCAGCCCGCGACGGGCGGCGGCACCGTGAGTGGCAGGCACTCGCTGTCGAGCTCGCGTGGGTCGAGGCGCGCGCGTGTCGCGGCCCAGTACTTCGGTGCGAGCTCCAGGTACCTGTCGCGGGGCCAGAACGGCAGCACGTAGATGACGTCGCGCAGGTAGCGCTCGGGGTCGAGGCCGTGCAGACGCGCCGACGCGACGAGCGTGAACAGGTTGGCGGTGCTCTGCGCGTGATCGTTGCTGCCGGCGAAGAGCCAGTTCTTGCGGCCGACGGCGAGCTTGCGCAGCGCACGCTCGGATCGGTTGTTGTCGAGCACGAGTCGGCCGTCCTCGAGGAAGCGCATGAGCGCCTTCTTCTGGCGGTTGCCGTAGCCGAGCGCCGAGCGCACGAGGCCGCGCTGGTCGTGGACCTTCGCCTCCTCGACCTCGATCCACTCGAACAACGCCTCGACGTGCGGGCGCAGATGCGCCTCACGCAGCCGCTTGATCTCGTCGGGAGGTTTGTCTTTCCACGTCATGTCGAGCTCGAAGATCCGTCCGATCCGCGCGAGGCCCTCGCGTCCGACGACGCTCTTGGCGATCGCCGCTTCCCAGAACTTGCGCCGGAAGTGCGACCAACACGCGATCTCGTGTCGCTCGTCGTCGTCCTCGGACTTCGGCGGTTCGAAGAGCGCATCGAAGACGCTCTTGGCGTCCGCCTGCACGTAGCCGCTGAAGCCCTTGAACAGATCGCCGATCGCGTCGCTCGTCTCGCGCTCGAGGTACTCGAAGAACACGTGGTCGCGGTCGGCGATCTGCACGAGGTAGTGGCCCTTGCGGCACGGCTGCCGCTCGAGTCGGCCCGGCATGCGTGGTGGCTGGATCGAGATCCCCGACGCGTCGGTCGAGATGCAGAACGCCGTCGCGAGCGCGTCGATGCGCATCGCCTCGATGATCGTCGCGCCGAACGTCGCGCCCAGGTGCTCGTGCCAGCGCGACATGCTGCCGCGGTCGATCGGCGTCGTCTCGCGCGAGAACCGCTCCTCTTGCCGGAACAGCGGGAGGCCGTCGCAGATCCGGTCGTTAATCGTCCGCGCGAGCATCGACGGCGCCGCGATTGACCGTGGCAAGAGCTGCGGCGGCGCCGGCGTCGTGATCACGTCGGTCGAGCCGTCGGCGTGCACCGTCTTGTACTTGACCCGCGCGCGCACGAGCAGAATCGGGCCGCCCCGGCGGTAGGCGAGCTGCTCGCTCTCCTCGAAGCCGTGCCGGACGACCTTGCCAGCGGCGACGAGCGCCTCGAGCTCGGGGTCGCTGATCTCGAAGCGCTCGACCGGGACCTTGAGGTTGCGCAGCGAGCGACGGCCCTTGGGCTTGTGTCGCGTGCGCGGCGTCCCGTCACCCTCGTCGTCTTCGGCGGGCATGCCGAGGGTGCCCGCCATCGTGTCGAGCTCGCGGAGCTTCTGCTCGAACTCCATCTCGAGCTGCTTGGTGTCGAAGCGCTCGGCGCTCGCGACGAAGATGCGTCGCTTGAGCAGCTCGAGCTCGATGCGCAGTCGCTCGTGGGACGCACGCAGCCGGTCGCGCTCCTGCTCGAGGTCCGCGGCGCGAGCGCGCTCGGCGGTGAGCAGCGCCCGCTCGGCGGCGAGCATCGATTCGAGCTCCGCGATGCGCACGCTCGCGTCGTCCTTGGTCGCTGCGTGCTCGTTCATCGCGATCTCTTCGTAGCGAGACGCGATCGCGATGTCGATCCTCTTCACGCGCGAGAAGCGTCGTGCGCGTGAGTTCGATCAGTGTGTCGTTGTCTTGCGCGGCGCGCGCGTGCGCGTCGGCTGCACGACCTCGATGCCGGCGAGCAGGTCGTCGAGTAGCCGCTCGTCGACGATGACGCTCGTCGTGCCGCCGCGAGGCGGCTCGGGCACACGGAACGTCCCCCGGTCGAGCCGCTTGTAGAAGATGCACAGGCCGGTGCCGTCGTAGAACAGCACCTTGAGCGCGGCGCGGTGCTTGCCGAAGAACACGAACAGCGCGCGGCTGCGCGCCTTGCGCCCGATGCGCTCCTCGACGAGGCCGGCGAGCCGGTCGAAGCTCCAGCGCAGGTCGATCGGCTCGAGGCCGATGAAGATCTCGACGCCGCTCGGGATCATCGGTCGTGGCGATCGGTGCCGGCGCGCAGCACGTCGACGACGGTCGCGAGCGTGTCGCGATCGACGTCGGCGGCGATGACGATCCGGGCGTCGGCGATCTCGACAATGATCGCAGCTCGCGTTGCGAGCGCGCTCGATGCGCGGATCACGCGTGCGACACGGAGGGCACGCGGCGGCGGCGGCGGCTCACGCGCAACGAGCGCGATCGCTCGTGCCCGGGCGTCACGCCCGAGCTTGCTCGACCACCACCGCAGCGTCGACGGCGCGAAGTCCTGCCCCACGCAGAACTCGTCCGCGGTCTTGCCGCTCCGCCGCCACGCCGACAACCGCTTCGACCAGGTCGTTGAGTCCGCCATGCGCGCGACGCTGCGATCGGATCGGGCGTCCCGCTACACCGCTCCGTGCAGCGGATACATCGTTCATGTGTCGGACGATCGCGGGCACGGCCTCGACGCCGAGCGCGATCAGGGCGCGCATGGCATCGTACTGGTCGAGCGGGCTGCGCGTCATCCTGGCGATCTCCGCGTCCGCCCGTGCCTCGATCAGCGGGTGCGGCGCGCGATCGAGCCGCACGCTCGCGTTCCGACCAAGCGTGCGGACCTGCTCCACGATCTCGCTGTCGATGCGACTCTGCAGCGCTGCGGGAGTGTGCCCCGCAAAGTAGAGGATCTCATCGTTCGCGAGCTGCAGGAACAGCGTGGCGCGCTCGTCGGGCGTCGCGACGAGCCGTCGGAGCGCCGAGCATGGGACGTGATCTCCATCCTCGGCGGGCGCACAGTAGACGTCGAGCCGGATCGTCGGCCCGGGCACGTCGCCGCGCAGCACGCGATCGACCACGGCGCTCACGGAGCGATGCGCTCGGTCCTCGAGCTCCGGGCTTCCTCCTGTGCGGCCAGGCTCGTGGAACTGGCTCCACCCAACGGCGAGGCCGTGCGCATCGACGATCACATCCGAGGCCAGCAGGAGGTGGAAGGTGTGATCATCGGGCGCGACACGCGCGCGGCGCTCTGCTGCGACCCAAGGCAACCTCGGGTCGGAACCGTCTTGCGTCCAGCCGGAGCCGTGGAGGACTGCGGCCGGTCCGGGCTCTGGCGGTTCCGTCGTCGGTGCGCATGCGTCTTCACAGGCCGATCCACACGCGGCCAGTCCGAGGACGACGGCGACGCGA
>WRPF01000267.1 GCA_009773335.1 Caulobacteraceae bacterium | reverse complement strand
AGCGCGCGCGCGACGGCGTCGAAGCTCCACGCCTGATCGAGGAAGCCATGCGCGATCACGACCGTGCCGCGCCCGCCGCCGTCCCACGTCACGACGTGGTGATCGATCCCGTTGCCGGCGACGCGTGACTCGATCGGATCCATGGGGTCCCGCGCGCTCAGCTCATGATGTCGCGGAACGTCACGAGCACGAGCAGGCCGAGCAGCAGGATCAGCCCGACCGTGTGGATCATCGCCTCGACCTTCTCGTTGGGCCGCCTGCGCGTCACGACCTCGAACGCGAGGAAGAGCAGGCGCCCGCCGTCGAGCGCCGGGATCGGCAAGAGGTTGAAGAACCCGAGCGCGATCGAGATGAGCGCGATCATCAGGACGGGCCCATCACGCCCTCCGTGCTGCAGTCCTTCACCATCGCGGCGAGGCCGGCGATCGTCGCGACGGACATCAGGACGGGCTGCACGAGCGCCTCGGTCGCGGACTCGCCGACCGTCATCGGCGTGTAGAAGGTCCGCACCGCGGCGCGCACGCCGATCTTGCCGACCCACTGCCGCGAGCCGTCCTCGGCGCGCAGCGGACCGTCGGCGTACGGCGTGATCGTCACGATGAGCCGCTGCCCGTCGCGCTCGACTTCGTAGCGGGTCTTCTGCTTGGGGCGCGCGCTCGTCACGTCGATGAGATCGTCGACGTCCGCGATCGGCCGCCCGTTCGCGGCGCGGATCACGTCGCCTTCGCGTAGGCCCGCCTGCGCCGCGGGCGTGCCGGGGGTGACCTCGTCGATCACCATCGGCGACGTCTTCTCCGTGTGCTTGTCGCCGAGCGACACGAAGAGGCCGAACATGATCAGCGACGCCGCCAGATAGTTCGCGACCGGCCCCGCGGCGATCGTCAGCATCCGCGCGATCACGCCCTTGTTCGGGTAGAGGCCCGGATCGTCGGCGTCGTACTCCTCGTGCGGGTTCATGCCCGCGATCTGCACGTACGCGAGCAGCGGGACGGCGCAGACCTGGAACGTCGTCGGGCTGCCCTTGGGCCGGTACTTGAAGATCGACGGCCCGAGGCCGATCGAGAACCGCGTGACCCGCATCTTGAAGGCGCGCGCCACGAAGTAGTGGCCGGCCTCGTGGATGATCGCGAGCACGCTGATGCCGAGGACGGCGAGGAGGATGCCGATCGTCGAGTCGATGCGTCGAGGATAGGGGG
>WRPF01000266.1 GCA_009773335.1 Caulobacteraceae bacterium | reverse complement strand
GCGCTGGCCGAGTTGTTCACGGATCGCGTCGTGGAGCGCTTCGCCAGGCGGCTCGGCGGGCTCTATCGACGGCGCGAGCAACGGCAGTTGATCGGCGAAGAACAACCTGATCCGCCCGTCGTGGGCGCCCACCGAGCCGGCGCCGACCCAGACCAGTTCGCCGGCAGTGCACAACTCGTCGAGGTCGGTGGAGCGGTAGCCGCGCACGCGCAGTGGCAGCACGTCGGTCTCGAGCGAGCTGGCCATCAGCGGCGCACCCTGCAACAGGCCCAACGCCTCGACGAGCGCCTCCAGCCCACGCCGCTCGCCGGGGATGCCGTGCCACATCGTGAGGAACCGCGCGTACGCCTGCTGTTCGACCGGCTCGACCTCGCGCCGCAATGCGGCGAGCGATCGACGCCGCAGCTGGCGCAACACCTCGACGTCGCACCACTCGCGGTTCACCCCGCCGGGCCGGAACTCGCCACGGACGACGCGTTCGTCGCGCTCGAGCGCGGCGAGTGCGCCGGTGATGCGCGTGGCCGGAGCCCCGAAACGACGGGCGACATCGTCGTTCAGGAACGGCGCATGGGTTCGCGCGTAGCGGCCCACGAGCGCTTCGAGCGGCAGCGGCACCGGTTCGGTGAAAGCCCGTGGCAGGCCGAGCGGCAGCGCACACCCGAGCGCGTCGCGGTAGCGGCCGGCATCTTCGGCGGCGATGAACCGCTGCTCGTCGGCAAGGCCGACCTCGATTATCCTGCGCTCGCGTGCCAGCTCGGCGAGCCAGGCGGCACTCGGCCGCGGTGAGATCGCCCGTCTTGCGGAACACGTCGTGCAACTCGTCGGCGCTACGCGCTCGCCGCCCCTCGCTGAGGCACTGCAGCTCGAGCTCGACATCGGCGAGCACACCGGGGTCGAGCAGCTCGCGCAGCTCCTCGGCGCCGAGCAGGTCGCGAAGCAGATCGCGGTCGAGCGCGAGCGCGGCAGCGCGGCGCTCGGCCAGCGGCGCGTCGCCTTCGTACATGTATGCGGCGATCCAGTTGAACAGCAGGCTCTGCGCGAACGGCGATGCCTTTGCCGTGTCGACGCTGACCACCCGGATCGCCCGACTGCGCAACTGCCCGAGCACCTCGCGCAGCGCGGGCAGATCGAACACGTCTTGCACGCACTCGCGCGACGTTTCGAGCAG
>WRPF01000025.1 GCA_009773335.1 Caulobacteraceae bacterium | reverse complement strand
CCATGGCGAAGAGACGCTCCGGCCCGGTCGCCCGGACCCAGCGCGCCACCGCCGCGTCCGCCACCCCAGGACCCCGCACGGTGTGGATCGCCGTCCACGCATCGCCAAGCGCGCGCGCCGCCTCGGTCCCCGCGACGTGACGCGCTATGGCGTGCACACGCAGGGCGGCCGGCACATCGTCGAGCGCCTTCACCACAGCGACCGTGATCGCCGGCGTCTGCATCAGCACGGACGCCGCGCCTTCGTCGGCGAACAGTTCGTAGAGGCGCAGATAGTCCACGCCGTCCCATGCGGCTTCGCCAATACGACCCAGCGCCTTCACGAAGCCGACGGGCGGATCCCCGAGATAGCGGCGCGCCACCACGTCCGCGCGTTCGCCGGTGAGCGCCGTCGCGAGCTTGCGCGCATCTTCGCGCGCGCCGAGGGCGAGCACGACGTGTGCGAGGTGACGCCGTTGCGCCGGCATCTCCAGATAGGCCCCGTGCGGGGCGGCCCACACATGCGCGACGCGCTCGGCGTGTTCGCCGGCGAGATAGCGCAGGGTCGGCGTCGGTTGGGCCGGACGCACTTCGTGCGCCAGCCGCGCCATGAGCCTCATGGCGACCTCCTGTCAGTCATGGCGTGCGCGCGCCCGCGACTGGGCGCACGTCACCGCACGGCGAAAACGATGCGCCGTCGACGTCTCAGCTGAAGGAAGTGCGCTCCGGACATTGGCCCGCACGCATCCAGCCGAGGCGCCTGTTGGGCGCTGGCGATAGCTTGGATGCGTGTGCTTGCATTGGGGCCTTGTCTTTCTACGGAACGAGGCCGTGGGGATACGTGAACCGAAGCGAAAAATCAATAACCACGGGCGTTTTCAATTGTGCTCTTTTCTGGACCGCAGCAAGAGCCACTGCCCCGCAAGCACGAAGGCGACGCCGCCATAGGCGTACGCGCTCCAGTGTTTGCCCTCGAGCAGCGTCGAGATGAGCATCGCCAGCGGCGGCGTCAGCGCGGAAATGTAGGATGCCATCGCGTAGCCCCGCCTGCGCGCAAGGCCGTAGTAAAGCAAGAAGGCGACGACCGATCCGATCACGGAAAGATAGAGCAGCGAGAGCATATAGGGCGCGCGCATGTCGAAGCGCCACTCCACGCCGCGCGCGAGGCCGAACGCCACCAGTATCGCTACGCCATAGAGCATCGCCCATGCCGTCGACGCCGCCACCGGCGCGCCGACCGCCTCGCCGCGCCGTGCGAACACGTTGCCAACGGCGGAGCCCGCAACACCCGCAAAGACCAGCATGATGCCGGTCCACGTTCCTGCATCGTACCGGGACTGCGTGACCTCGCCCCACGACAGGATCGCAATGCCGGCGATCCCCAGAAGCGCCGCGATCCACGCCCCCGCGCTTGCGCGCTGGCCGAAGACGACGCGGAAGAGGACAAGGTTCACAAAGGCGAGCGACGCGAAGATCACCGCCACCACCGCCGAAGACACGCTCGCCTCCGCCCAGTAGACGAACACGTAGTTGAGCGTGAAGGTGAAGAAGCCCAGCCCGAACGCCTCCACGTGCTGCGCGCGGTTGAGCGATAGTGGCTCGCGCCGCACGAAGCACCACAGGAACAAAAGCCCCGCCGCAAGCGCGAAGCGGTAGACGATCGAGACCACCGGATCGACGACGCCGAGCTGACGCGTGATCGCGAACCACGTCGTGCCCCACGCAAGCGTGCAGACGACGATCGCGCCGAGGTCGGCGGCGGTGGACTTGGACTGGGTCATGGGCCGCGCGGGATGCCACACAACCGTGCTTGACCGCAATCGCACAGTGTGGCACCATTTTCGTGCATATTTCGCACATATTGGGTGCTCAGATGAACGGCGTCGATTTCAAGACGCGCCTCAAAGCCGTCAGGAAGACGCAGGACGACCTGGCGCGATACCTCGGCAAGGACCGAACCACGGTGTCGCGCATTCTCAGCGGCGAAACCGGGATGCTCCTTGAGGTTTCCCGCGAAATCGAAGCATTCCTGAGGAAACACGAGACAGCAGCCGGACCGTCAGGGGTCGCTGAGCGATCTTCTCCCTATGCGCCGGCGCCGACACTTTCCCTTGCCGACAGGGAACGCATCCTGCGGGAACTGGCAGAACTTGGCGCTGCTTTGCGTTCCGCGCCAAGACTATCCGATCTCAGTGACGAAGAATTGCTCGGGTATGAGCCCTGATTCATGATCGTTCTCGACACATCGGTAATCGTGGCGATCGCGCAGGGAGAGCCGGAAGCGCCCCGTTTTGCAGCAACCATCACAGACGCTGGACAGTCTGTGCTCGCCGCGCCGAGTTACGTCGAATGCGCCCTTGTGCTTGAGGGACGGTATGGCGCTGCTGGGCACGCGTTCTTCGGGGCTGTACTTCAAAGGCTGACAGAAGCGCACATGATCATTGTCGATTTCGACGCTGCGCACGCCAGGATTGCCCGAGAAGCCTTTCGTACCTTTGGCAGGGGGCGCCATCCCGCTGGACTGAACTTCGGCGACTGTCTCGTCTACGCGACAGCGAAGGCCCTCGACGCCCCGCTCCTGTTCAAGGGTGACGATTTCGCGCTAACGGACATCATGAGAGCTTAAAGACGGCGGCGAACAGGAGACCGACCATGCGCGACTTTGAAGGCAAGGTGCTGCTGGTGACGGGGTCGGCCACGGGCCTCGGCGCGTCGATCGCCATCGGCGCGGCGAAACGCGGGGCCAAGGCCGTGGTGCTCAACTGCACCAAGAGCATCAAGGAGGCCGAAGCCACCGCCGATCTCGTTCGCTCCGCCGGCGCCGACGTAACCATCGCCCAAGGCGACGTGTCCGATGACGCAGCCTGCATCCAGATCGCCGACGCGGCGAAGAAGTGGGGCAAGCTCGACGTGCTCGCCAACAACGCCGGCACAACCAAGCACGTGCCGAACCATGCCGATCTTGCGGGCCTGAAGAGCGAGGACTTCCTCTGGCTCTACAGCGTCAACGTGGTCGGCCCCTTCCAGATGGTACGCGCGTGCCGGACGTTGCTCGAAGCTGCCGAGCGCCCGTCCGTGCTGATGGTCTCCTCGATCGCCGGGGTCACGGGCATCGGCTCGTCAGTGGCCTATGCGGCGACGAAGGGCGCGCTGAACACGATGACGCTCTCGCTCGCACGGGCGCTGGCGCCGAAGATCCGTGTGAACGCGCTCTGTCCCGGCTTCATCGACACTCGATGGTTCACCGACGCCTTCGGCGACGAGACCACCGACCGCATCCGCCAGAACGTCATCGCGACCACGCCCCTCAAGGCCGCGTCCACGCCCGACGACATCGCCGACGCGGGCCTTTTCCTGATCTCCGACGCTGCACGGCACGTTACGGGCGAAACCCTGATGGTGGATGCGGGCATGCACCTGGGATTTGCGCCCCTCGCCGCCCGCTGACCCTCGGTCAGGCGCCCATTTTTGGGGCGAGCGCGCCTTATTGCAGTGCAACATGCGCCCAACCCGGCCCGATGGCGCCGGTTTTCATGACCGTCCGGTGACGGCGCCGCCGGGCCGCGTTTCTGATGTCCTTCGTTACTGCCTCCGAACGGAGGCGAAGTCGCGGCGAGAGCCGGGAACAGGGATCGCGGGAGATATCCATGAAGATTTTCAAGAAGGCATTCTGGGCGGCGCTTATGGCGGGGTCCGCCCTGACCGGCGCCACAGGCGCAGCGAACGCGGAGACCACCGTCTCCGGCAACGTCGCGCTGACATCGGACTATGCGTTCCGC
Organism: Caulobacteraceae bacterium; assembly: GCA_009773335.1. Lineage (GTDB taxonomy): Bacteria > Pseudomonadota > Alphaproteobacteria > Caulobacterales > Aquidulcibacteraceae > VFBF01. The sequence goes on along the minus strand of WRPF01000025.1, from coordinate 34,741 downwards.
GGCATTTCGCAGACGGATCAGGATCCGGCCCTGCAGGGCGGCTTCGACATGGCCAGCGGCATCTTCTACGCGGGCACCTGGGCGTCCTCGATCGATTTCGCCGCGCAGAGCGCTGAACTCGAACTGGATGTGTATGCCGGCGTCACGCCTACCGTCGGGCCCGTCACGTTCGACCTCGGCGTAGTCGGATATCTTTATCCGAGCGCATCTGACGACGCGAGCGAACTAGACTTCTGGGAACTGAAGGGCGGCGCGAAGATCTCGCCGGCCGAGGGCTTCACCATCGGCGGCACGCTGTTCTATTCGCCCGAATTCACGCTCGACGGCGGCGACAGTCTCTATGCCGAAGGCGCGGCATCCTATGCCCTCACCGACAAGTTCTCCCTGTCTGGCGCGGTCGGTCACCAGAGCGTTGATGCGGCCGCCTACTTCGCCGACGGCGCGACGTTCACCGACAGCTACACGACGTGGAATCTCGGCGCGACCTACGCGATCGCGGGCTTCGGTCTCGACCTGCGTTACGTGGACACCGACCTCGACACCACGATCACCGAGGAACGGGTCATCCTCTCGATCAAGCGCGCGCTGTAGGTCCTCCTCCCTCATACAGCGAGCGCACAGGCCGCCGCCCGCCGGGAAACCGGTCGGGCGGCGATCCGTTTGTGCATGAGCGAACTGTCATTTACCGCTCTTTCACCCTCTTGACCCATTTTGTCCCGGAATGACGCACTGATCGGTCGGTGCGGGTAACTAAGGGATCAGTAGTTCATGAAGACGTTTATCGGAGCCACCGCTGCGGCGACCGCTCTCCTCGCGGGCGCTGCTTACGCCGACGGTCCGTCCATCACCGGCAATGTGGCGCTGACGAGCGACTACGCGTTCCGCGGCATTTCGCAGACCGATGGCGATCCGGCCCTCCAGGGCGGCTTTGATTACACGAACGAAACGAGCGGCATCCCGATCTATGCCGGCGTCTGGGGCTCCAGCATCGATTTCGCCGCGCAGAGCGCTGAACTCGAACTCGACGTCTATGCCGGCCTCAAGCCGCGCCTCAACGATCAGGTCGGCTTCGACCTGGGCGTCATCGGCTACCTTTATCCGAGCGCGTCCGACGACGGCGCGGAACTCGATTACATCGAAGCCTACGCCAAGGTGGGCATCGACGTGACGCCCCAGTTCGCTGTCGGCGGCGCCATCTACCTCTCGCCCGAGTTCACCGGCGAAACCGGCAACGGCCTCTATGCCGAAGCCAGCGCCGGCTACAAGTTCAACGACGCCTTCGCCGCTTCCGGCGCATTCGGCATGCAACAGGCCGACGACGCCGATTTCGACGTCGGCGCGGGCATCGACGACAACTACAATACCTGGAACGCTGGCGTGACCTGGAGCCCGCAAGGCGACGTGCTCGCCGGCTTCTCTTTCGACGCCCGCTACATGAGCACCGACATCGACAATGTCGACGCCGCCGACGACCGTGCTGTCTTCACCATCAAGCGCGCCATGTAGGCGCCGACACCAGAAGTAAATCTGCTCAAGTACCCAGAAGTATCTGCTCCAGAACGGCCGCCACGCTCTCCCCGTGGCGGCCGTTTAGGTTTTGGTTTCGGCCTCGGTTATGCTTTTGCCGGGGCTCCGTCGCGCGTGCGCCAGAGTGAGTAGAGGATCGCTCCGCCCAACAGCGTCAATGTGCCGATCAGGGACCAGTGCGCTTCAAGGTAAGGCACAAGGTGCAGTTCCTTGTAGAGCCCGAAGTTCCAGATGATCTTCACGCCGATCAGCACCAGCACGAGCGCGAGGCCGTACTTCAGGTACTTGAACCGCTCCACCGCCGCCGCCAGCATGAAATACATCGAGCGCAGGCCGAGAATGGCGAAGATGTTCGACGTGTAGACGATGAACGGATCGCGGGTGACCGCGAAGATGGCCGGCACCGAATCGACGGCGAACACGATATCCACCGCCTCCACCATGATCAGCGTCAGGAACAACGGCGTCGCCATAAGGGAGAGTCTGCCCTTTTCGTTCGACCGCCTGACGAAGAAATTGTGGTTCCCGATCGTTTCCGTCACCGGAACGATCTTGCGGATGAACCTGAGGAGCTTGTTGTCCTCGAGCTTCATCTCGTGACCGCCGCCCGAAGCGACCATCTTCCAGCCGGTGTAGATCAGGAAGGCCGCGAAGAAGAACAGCGCCCAGGCGTACCGGTTCACTACCGCTGCGCCGACGCCGATGAATATGGCGCGGAACATGATCGCCCCGATGATCCCCCAGAACAGGACGCGGTGCTGGTACTCGCGGGGGACTGCGAAGTAGGTGAAGATCATCGAGATGACGAAGATGTTGTCGAAGGCGAGCGCCGTCTCCAGCAGGTAGCCGGTGAAATACTGGATCACGGCCTGCTGGTTGAGATTCGCCGGGTCCGCATAGAATTCGGGCGGCGGTCTGTAGCCAAAATACACATAGGCCCCGAAAGCGAGCGCGATGGCGGCGAACAGCCCCCACATCGCAGCGCTCTTGGCGGGCGATACGACGCCGTCCTTCCTGTTGAGAAGGCCGAGGTCCACCCACAGCAGGAAGCCGATGAACGAAAGGAATGCGAGCCACAGCCAGATCGGCTGGCCCGCGAATGCGCCAGTTAAGAAGTCCAAGGGAAGTCTCCCGTCGGCGTCGGCGGCGCCGCGTCCGCGCCTTGAAAGCGCGCCCGGGAGAGGAGCGCGCCCGTGGGAAGTCCGACATCGCGTGCGCCGCCGCACACGCCAGAGGGGCCCGGACCGAGTTGAGGCTTCGCAGGTAGTGCGCCCGCGCGACTATTCCAGAGGCGCCAAGGGGCTCTTCCGGTCACGACTTCGCGAGGCCGGCGAATATAAGGGCCTGGTGCGGACGGCGGGACTCGAACCCGCACTCCCTTCCGGGAAGCGGATTTTAAGTCCGCTGCGTCTACCGGTTTCGCCACGTCCGCACGGGGCCCCGCCCGTCTAACCTGATTTTCCGCTCCGTCGAAGCGCCGCGCCGGAAGCCCCGGGCGCCGTAGCGTGATCTGGCGCACCTACCCTGAATGGGCTTTGTATGCCTCAACAATCCCTGTGGGAGTACGCCATGAGCGAAGCGTGGATCATCGATGCGGCGCGCACGCCGCGCGGCGTGGGCAAGGTCGGCAAGGGCGCGCTCTCGGCCGTTCACCCGCAACGCATCCTGTCGCCCGTCCTCAAGGCGCTCGCAGAACGCAACAACATCAACACGGCCGACGTTGACGACGTCATCGCCGGCTGCGGCACCCAGAGCGGCAAGCAGGGCGCGTGCATCGCCCGCATGGCCGCGCTCGACGCGGGCTTTGACAACGACGCGCCCGGCATGTCGCTCGACCGCTTCTGCGGCTCGGCGCTTACGGCGGTGAACCTCGCGGCCATGGGCGTCATGTCCGGCATGCAGGATCTGGTGTTCGCCGGCGGCGTGGAATCGATGTCGTACGCCTCGACGCTGCCGCGCACGACGAGCGGCGTGATCGACATGGACAACATGCACCTGCGCGCCATGCACCCGCAGCCCCACCAGGGTATTTGCGGCGACGTGATCGCCACGCTTGAGGGCATCACCCGCGAGGACGTGGACCGTCTCGGTTACGAAAGCCAGCAGCGCGCCGCCAGGGCGACCGCCGAAGGCCGCTTCAACAAGAGTCTCGTGCCTGTCTACCACGATGACGGCACGGTGGCGCTTGCCGTCGACGAGTATCCGCGGCCACAGACGACGCTTGAGGGACTCGCGGCGCTGAAGCCCGCATTCGAGGCGCTTTACGCAGCCCCGCTCGACCAGGAAGGCCTCTCGTTCAAGAAACTTGTCGAGCAGACCTATCCGGGCCTGAAGGTGAACCACGTCCACCACGCGGGCAATTCGTCAGGCGTCGTCGATGGCGCCGGCGCTGTGCTCATCGCCTCGCCGGCGTACGCCCGCGCGCACGGCCTGAAGCCGCGCGCAAGGATCCGCGCGATGTCGACCGCCGGCGACAGCCCCGAGCTCATGCTCAACGCCCCCGTTCCCGCGGCGAAGAAGGCGCTGGCGAAGGCCGGCATGTCGATCAGGGACATCGACCTGTTCGAGATCAACGAAGCCTTCGCGGTCGTGCCGCTGAAGTTCATGCGCGACCTCGGTATCGACCCCTCGATCGTCAATGTGAACGGCGGCGCAATTGCGCTTGGTCACCCGATCGGCGCCACCGGCGCGATCATCGTCGGCACGCTGCTGGATGAAATGGAACGCCGCGATCTGAACGTCGGTCTTGCCACGCTGTGCGCCGCAGGCGGCATGGCGCCGTGCGTGATCATCGAGCGCGTGTAACCACGAATGCGATTCCGGTCCGCGCGCGCCGCGTGCGGACCGGCGGTCGCCTCAGACCAGTTCGCCCTCGACGCCGACATCGCGCGCGATCGCCAGCAACCCAGCGCGTGCACGATCCAGCGCCTCCGCATCGGCGCTCCGCGCGACAAGATGCACGCCGTAGCCGTCCGGCGGCTGATACCAGGGATAGGAGCCGAGCGAGACGTCGGGATCGGCCTCCTGCAGCGCTGCGAGCGCCGCCGCGAGGTCGCCCTCCCGCGCGCCGCGCAAGCGCACCGTGACGCTCTTCACCACCGCCCCGCCGTCGAGGCGGGCGCCGACGTCTTCGAGCATCGCCCGCATGACCGAGGGCACGCCCGCCATGACGAAGACGTTGCCGAGCTGGAAGCCCGGGGCCTTGGACACAGGGTTGAGGATCAGCGTCGCGCCATCCGGAATACGCGCCATGCGCAGGCGCGCCTCGTTGATGTTCGTCGTACCGTAGTGCGCCTCGAGTATGGCGCGCGCATCGGCGCGCACGTCGATGCCCACGCCGAACGCCGCCGCCACCGCATCTGCTGTCTTGTCGTCGTGTGTGGGACCGATGCCGCCGGTGGTGAAGAGATACGTGTAGCGCGCCCGCAGCGCGTTGATCGCCGCAACGATCTCCTCCGGCTCATCGGAAACGACGCGCGCCTCCGCGATCTGCACGCCGAGCGGAGCTATGAACTCGGCGATGGTGCGCAGGTTGGTGTCCTGCGTGCGGCCGGAAAGCAGTTCATCCCCGATGAGAAGGACGGCGGCACGGACGAGCGGTGTTGTCATGATGCTTGACCTAGCGCGCGCACGCCCGGAAATCCAACCATGCGCTTCTCTCAGCCCCTCGTCCGCGCGACGCTGCTGCGCCGCTACAAGCGCTTCCTCGCCGACGTCCTGCTGGAAGACGGCGCCGAGGCGACCGCGCATGTGGCGAACTCCGGCAAGATGCTGGGGCTGGATGCGCCGGGATCGCCTGTCTGGCTCGCGACGGGAACGGGCAAGCTGCCGTGGTCGCTCAAGTTCGTGGAGACGGAAACCTCCTGGGCGGGGGTCGACACCCATGCGCCGAACAAGCTGGTCGCCGAAGCGCTGGCGGCCGGCGCGCTGCCGGCTTTTGCCACCTACCGCCATGTCCGCGCGGAGGTGAAGTACGGCGAGGCCAGCCGCGTCGATTTCCTGCTGACGGACGACGCCGGCCGGCGGCTCTGGCTCGAGATCAAGAACGTCCATCTCTGCCGCACGCCGGGCCTCGCGGAGTTCCCCGACTGCGAAGCCGCCCGCAGCGCTCGCCACATGCGCGAACTCGCGGCGATGGTCGCCGAGGGCGACCGGGCCGCCGCGCTCTTCGTCGTCCAGCGGAGCGACTGCACGCGCTTTGTTCCCGCCGCCGACCTCGACCCTGCGTTCGCCCGGGCCTTCGCGGAGGCGCGCGCCGCCGGGGTTGAGATCCACGCCCACGCCTGCGTCATGGGTCCGGACGCCATCACTCTCGGCGCGCCTGTCGTCGCTTGACCGCCCTGCCGGGAGAACCGCTTTGGCGGCGCGCCGGAGTTGGTCCATGACGGCGACCGAGGACCACGAAACATGTTCGGCATCACCGAAAAACTGCGCACCGCCGTCTCCGCCGGCGGCCTGGTGGCCGTGACCGGGGCGCTCGCGGTCATGGGGCTGATCTGGATCACCTTTGCGGCGTTCACCGCGCTGTCGGCGTTCGTTTCCCCGGCGATCGCCATGCTCATCGTCGGGCTTGCGCTTGTTGCGCCGCTGATCTTCGTGCTGCTGCAGCAGCGCGCGCCGACGAAGCCGAAACCGGAGCCGCTCGTCGACGCGCCGCCCGCAGGCGAAATCGCCGCGCTGGCGAAGCTGGTTTCCTCCGCGCAGTCGCTTTCCGAGAGATCCCCGCTCGCCAGCGCCGCCCTCGCGCTCGGCGCTGCTTACGTCGCGTCCCGTTCCGCAGCGACCTCCACGCTGACGATCCAGATCATCGCCGAGGTGATCGACCAGTGGGCGAAGACCAAGACCGTCGAGCCGCAACCTGCGCCGCCTCCGGCTGGCGCTGAAGCAGCGCCGGACGATCCTTCGATCTGACCGCCCGGCGGCGCTCGACTCCCTTCGGAGCGGCGCGCAGGATGGCCACCGGGAGAAGACCACGCATGGACATGAGCGCCCACCTCAACCAGCTCCAGACAGGGTCCCTGCCGGACTTCCTGCGGATCGAATGGACCGAAGCGCGCGAAGGGATCGTGCGCGGGCGGTTCACGGTTGAGCGGCGTCACATGGCGCCGAACGGTTACCTTCACGCCGCAAGCGTCGTGGCGCTCGCCGACAGCGCCTGCGGCTATGGCTGCCGGATCGCCTCGCCGCCGGAGGCCACGGGCTTCACCACCATCGAGATCAAGACCAACTACCTCGGCACCACCCGGGAAGGCGTGGTCAGCTGCGACGCACGGCTCGCGCACAGCGGGCGGATGACGCAGGTCTGGGACGCCGTCGTCGCGTCGGAGGCGGCCGGCAAGACCATCGCGCTCTTCCGCTGTACGCAGATGCTGCTTTACCCCAAGACGTAGAGCAACCGCCCGAACCATGGTAAAGGCGGCGCCCAATCCCATATGGAAGCCAGATGTTCGTCGACGCCGCCACCAACGCCGCCCGCCCGACCGCCCAGATCAAGCTGCATGGCCCCGAGGCTTTCGCCGGCATGCGCGCAGCCGGCCGCCTCGCCGCGGAATGCCTCGACATGCTCGTCCCCGAGACGAAGGACGGCGTGACCACCGAGCGCCTGGACACGCTGGCGCGCGAGTTCGTGATGGATCGGGGGGCGCTACCGGCCTGCGTCTTCTACAAGGGCTACCGCCACACGGTGTGCACCTCGCTGAACCATGTCGTCTGCCACGGCATTCCGGGCCCGCGCGTGCTGCGCGACGGCGACATCCTCAACATCGACGTGACGGTCATCGTGGACGGCTGGCACGGCGACACGAGCCGCATGTACGCCGTCGGCGACGTGAAGAAGCGCGACATGCGCCTCATGGACGTGACCTATGCGGCCATGATGAAGGGCATCGAGGCGATCCGCCCCGGCGCGACGCTGGGCGACGTCGGCGCGGCAATTCAAAAACACGCCGAAGCGGACCGCTTCTCCATCGTGCGCGATTTCTGCGGCCACGGCCTCGGCCAAGTGTTCCACGATCCGCCGAACATCCTGCATTACGGTAGGCCCGGTGAAGGCGTCGCGCTGCGCCCCGGCATGATCTTCACCGTCGAGCCGATGGTGAACGCGGGCGGCACGTCCGTGAAGGTTCTCAACGACGGCTGGACCGCCGTTACGAAAGACAAGCAGCCGAGCGCGCAATTCGAGCACGCCGTCGGCGTCACGGAAACCGGTGTCGAGATCTTCACCGCTTCGCCCAAAGGCCTGCACCAGCCGCACCAGACGCCCGGCTGACATCATGGCTTCGGGTGGGGGCAGGAAACCGAAGCAGCAGGTCGAAGACGCGGGCGCGTTGTTTGCGCCGTTCGACGCCGCGCCGAAGCACGCGGCTGATCCCGCCCCGCACTATCACGAGCATCGCACCCGCCTGCGCAAACGGTTCGAGGACACAGGCGCCGATGCGCTGGCGGACTATGAACTGCTGGAACTGCTGCTTTTCCGCATCATTCCGCGCCGCGACACCAAGCCCCTCGCCAAGGCGCTGATTGCGCGCTTCGGGGATTTCGCCGCCGTGCTCGCCGCCGATCCGCGCCGACTGGTGGAGGTGGACGGCTGCGGTCCGTCCGTGGCGCAGGAACTGAAGACGCTGCAGGCCGCCGTCGAACGCGCCGCGCGTGTGGAGGCGAAACGCAAGCCCGTCTTGGGTTCGTGGACGAAGCTCATCGACTACTGCCGCGTGACGCTGCAGCACGAGACCCACGAACAGTTCCGCGTGCTCTTCCTAGACGTAAAGAACCAGATCCTAGCCGATGAAGTGCTGGGCGAAGGCACGATAGACCATGCGCCGGTCTACCCGCGCGAGGTCGTGCGCCGGGCGCTCGAGCTGCGCGCGGCGTCCATGATCCTCGTTCACAACCATCCGAGCCAGAGGGATTTGATCACGATCAATCACGCTCGATCCCTCTGAATCATTTGGCTTTTATCTTCGTTTGACGACCTCCCGTTTTAGAACAAAGGGTGTTTCTGGGTGCGGTAACTACCGCGCCCAATTGCCCCTACTGCACCCAATCAAGGAGGTTCCACGGTGCCCAGTTTGACCGACGGCGCGATCCGGCACGCAATCAAGCGCGTCCAGTTCACTGGCCGCAGCGAGACCCTGAGAGACGGCGAAGGGCGAGGCGTTGGCCGCCTCCTGCTGGTCATCCGACAGATGCCAAAACGGGTGACAACTGTGTGGATGGCCCAACAGTACCGCGAGAACAGGCCGATCAAGGCCAAGATCGGCGACTACCCCTCGATGTCTCTCGTGGAAGCGCGGGAAATTTTCCATCGCGACTACGCCGACCTGATCCAAAAGGGCCGCAGCATCAGGCTCGCCGTAGATACCCAACCTGGGACCGTGGGAGACCTCTTTGACGGCTACGCCGCCTACCTGAAACGCGCCAACAAGAGTTCCTGGAAGGAGGCCAAGAAGGGCCTGGACAAGATCGCCGACACCCTCGGCCGAACGCGTCCCGCCCGCGAAATCGAACCTGACGAAGTCACCGAAATAATCCGCCCCATCTACGAACGCGGCGCCCGCTCTATGGCCGATCACGTGCGGAGCTATGTCCGCTCCGCCTACAGCTGGGCGATGAAGTCAGAGCATGACTATCGAAACACCTCGCCACGTCGTTTCCGGATCAAGGTCAACCCGGCGGCCGGCATCCCCACCGAACCCAAGATCGTCGGCACCCGTTGGCTACGAGAAACCGAGTTCGCAGCGCTTTATCGCTGGCTTGAAAACCCAAGTACCCCGGTTCATCCCCCGTACACCCGCGCCGTCCGCATCCTGATGCTAACCGGTCAGCGGGTCGAAGAGATTGCCTGTTTGCATAAGGATCAATGGGACGCCCAGCAGCGCATTGTCGACTGGTCCACCACCAAGAACCGCAAGCCCCACGCCATTCCCGTGCCCGAGATCGCGGCCGAACTCATCGACTCCATCATCCCCAACAAGCACGGTTGGCTCTTTCCGTCGGCGAAGGATCCTGAGCGCCCCGTCAGCCACCAGACGCTCTACGCCTTCATGTGGCGTCACCGAGATCGGGGGATGATCCCCCACGTCACGAACCGTGACCTGCGACGGACCTGGAAGACACTCGCAGGCCAGGCCGGCATCTCCAAGGAGATCCGTGACCGCCTGCAGAACCACACGCTGCAGGACGTCAGCTCCAAGAGCTACGACCGCTGGACGTACATGCCGGAAAAGCGCGCCGCGATGGAAACGTGGGACGCATTCGTCAGGGCTCTGCTGGCCCGAGAGGAGATGCGGAGAGCTGCATAAGGCGTGAGGCCCGCGCAGCATTGTCGTGGCGAGGGTTGCTTCGGACCCGCGCGCCGTACCGTGCGCGCGCGTGAGGCCGACTGGCGATGCGTGGCGAAGAATCTGGTTGGCGATTCGCGCCCGGTGGCTCCATAATCAATGCGTCCGGCGCGCGCACCGCTATCCAATGCGTCCCCCACCCAGCCTGCGGATTGGCGGGAAGCGTCGCCGGACAGTTGGGGCTGGGAAATATGCCGTTCGATTCGGGCGCTTGGCCCGGCCGCCAGGCGCCACGCGCAGGCGCTCCTTGCGACGACCCACTGTGGCTGAAGGTGGTCGATTTCTCGGGTCGGCTCATGTTCGTCGCGATGGTGTTGGGCATTTGGGGGCTTGGGTGGCCAACTAGAGCAAAATCCGAACTGATGGAATCGAGGGGATTCCCTTGGGACTCGAATTCTGATTCACGCTTCCTGCTGGAGACTGGAGGCCAGCATGGATGGTGAAATCCCTGTCGGACGACCTGCGCGGGCGGGTGATCGAGGCGGTTGAGGGCGGCATGTCGCGCAATGCGGCGGCGGCGCGGTTCGGGGTGGCGGTGGCGAGCGCGGTACGCTGGGTGCGGGTTTGGCGCGAGAGCGGGGTCGTCTCAGCCCGATCCCAGGGCGGCGACCGGCGCTCGCACCGCATCGAGGCGCTCAGCGAGACGATCCTCGCGGCCGTCGATGCCGACAAGGATATCACGCTCGTCGAGATCGCCACACTGGTGCGCGAGGCGCACGGCGCGACGTTTGCGCCGAGCACGATCTGGCGGTTCCTCGACCGCCACGCCGTCACCTTCAAAAAAAACGGCGCACGCAGCCGAGCAGGCGCGGCCCGACGTCGCCGCGCGGCGCCTGGCGTGGCGGGCCGGGCAGCCTGATCTCGATCCGGCCCGTCTGGTCTTCATCGACGAGACCGGCGCCTCGACCAAGATGGCGAGGCGTTGCGGACGGGCCAGGCGCGGCGCGCGCTGCGTGGCCGCAGTCCCGCACGGACACTGGAAGACGACAACCTTCACCGGCGCGCTCCGGCACGGCGCCCTGACCGCGCCGATGGTCCTCGATGGGCCCATGAACGGACTGGCGTTTCGCATCTACGTGGAAGAGGTGCTGGCGCCGACTTTGGCGCCCGGAGACATCGTCGTCATGGACAACCTGCCGGCGCACAAAAACCCGGCCATCCGCGCGGCGATCGAAGCCTGCGGCGCGGAGTTGCGTTACCTGCCACCATACTCGCCCGACCTCAATCCGATCGAGAACGCCTTCGCAAAGCTCAAGGCGATCCTGCGAAAGGCAGCCGCCCGAAATGTCGATGACCTGTGGTTCGTCATCGGAAAAGCAATCCCCGCCTTCGGAGAAACCGAATGCCGAAACTACTTCACCGCCGCCGGATACGCTTCAGTGTGAACGGAATCTGCTCTAGCTGCGACTGGAGCAAGGCCTTCAACTCAACGCCGACGCTTCGTTCATTTGGCTACGCTGTGCAGCGCCGCGCACTTGCTGATCCAAATTATAGACGAACACGTCGCGGTGCTTTTTGAGATCAGGATCGTCCGCAAGAGCCTGAAGCGCGGCCCGCGCCGCGTTCGTGGGAGCTTCGGTCAGCGCCTTCAGAAGCCGATGCATCCTGCGCGCGATCTCTGGCGCCTGGTGAGTAGACATCCTCGTGTTCGAGATCTTCGCGAGGCGGAACGACCACATAGGCGAGCCTCACAAGTTCAGCCAAAATGCCAGGCCGGCGAAGATACCCAACGTCTAAGGCCCCTTCTGGACAGCCTGTCCGAAGGTCCGATCCCTTCGGGCAGGTCTTGGGGAACCGTGCCTGCGTGCCCCTCACCGGTTGGGTGACTTGAAACTTAACCCGTTTGGTACTAAATAGTCCACCGTCATGGATTAATTATAGAGGGTGCGGACTTGAGCAGACCTGCTGAGACCAAACTAACCGTGCCGGAGGCGGAGTTCGTCACCGGCATGCTGGCCCGTGACATCGACCGGGAAATCGACGCCAAAGTCATTCGATCGTCAGGGCCTAAGAAGTCCCGAGCGCTCAGCGTGGACACATTGGTCTACATCAAGGCTGTGGCGCCCTTTCGGACCGAACTGGCGCCCACTTTCCGAAAGCGAATGTCGAACGCGGTGGCGTCGGCCGTTGCCAAGGGTGAGAGGGTCGCCAAAATCGATACGTTTCAAGTGGAGATCAAAGCGCTTCGAGACGAAATCCTAGGTGAGTACGCCGACCTTGAGCGTCTCAGGAAGACCTTTATCGAGAGCAAGCCTGCGATACTGGGCGGCGAATATATTCTCAAAGGAACGCGTATTCCCGTTCGGATCGTTGCTGATCTGATCAAGAACGGCGCGACCAAGAGGGATATTCGAAGCGAATTGGAGCTCACAACTGAGCAGATCAACGCCGCGGTCACATTCGATCGCGTGACCCCTCGGCGCGGACGGCCACCAATCAAGCGACGCAAAGTGACCAAGCATGTTTCTGCTGATTGACGAGTGCTGCGCTAAGAGCCTCGTTATCATCGCGGGGTCGCTTGGTCACACCGCGCAGCGGACGATTCACATTGTAGGCCTGGGGCAGGCCGCGTCCGACGACGACATCTACAAGTTTGCCGTGAAGAATGACGCGATCGTCGTGACCGCGAACGGATCCGACTTCGTTGCGCTGGCGGGCGCCGGCCGGGGCCATCCCGGCATGATCCTGATGCCCAACGTCATCGGCCAGGCCGCCGCCAAACTGTTTAGGCAAGTGCTGCCGATCGCCGAGACGTTCTTCGCGGACGGCCCGAACATGATTGTCGAGATCGATGGCGCGGGCGTCATCCGTAGCTTTCAGCTGCCCTAGCCTGTCACCACCCATCTGCGCGACGCATACTCGCAATGACGTGCTGATCGATGCGCTTCTGGAGGCGAAGCTGTCGCTCAGCCGCATGACGCTGGAGAAGATGCCGAAGAAGGAAGTGCTCGAACGGACGCGGCGAGCGTTCAAGGGATCGAGCTGGATGTCGGAACCGCTGCGGACTGGCGGAGGAGCCGCGGAAAAAGCGGCCATCGTGGCGGCCCAGTAGAGGGTCTCCAAAACGCCTGTTCGGAGATCCGACTCCTTCGCGCAGGCAGTTCAGCGACACCGCAGACGCCAACAACGCGTCCTCCGCCTACCTGGAAATCTGACCTTCCCCCTCGATCGCTCCGGGACAAGTGGCGACAATCTGAGAATCGGACCCTTATCGGCTGTAAAGAAATGAAAAGGCTAAGCAACCAACAAAAGCTTCGACAGATGCGTCGGGCTCGTCGCGCAATTGCGAAACGAAGCGTCAAAATCGCCTACATTCGGCTTGTCCATGCACAGCTTGAACGAGACATTGTGGCGCTTCGCGCGGCACGATTATCGTTGCCCTCTCCAGCCGTTTCAATCGGCACATACCGAACGCCTGCGGGCAACGTCGTTCCCGAGACCCGGCTCCTTGCGCCAAACGATCTAAGTCTCGGCAATTTCGAAAGCACCATGGCGTTCATCGAAGAACTCCGTTGGTCAGCCTTCGTCAAAATTCAATTCCGTGGCAAGCAGGCGCTCGCCGCGACCAAGCGCAGATACGTCGCCGATCTCACGCCCGTTGAGACACTTACGATCGACGCAGCATTGGTGGTGGCGGCAGAGTTTGACCGTATTCGCCGCGTGCGGGAATTCAAGCCAAAGATCGAGGATGTCCTATGGGCGCCGTGGCTGCGCGTTTGCCTTCGCGCCCTGGGCTTTTACGAAATCGTCGACGGCTCGGGCGAGTCCACCGCGGCCGATCAGGATGACAACGAGACAGCTCACCTGCGATTTGTCCGGCTTGCCTCAGGCGACAAACTCGACCCCCAGGCAGCGGATGATCTTCTCACGCGTCTGCAGACCGCCGCGGGCGATGCTCCGGAGCGGCAAGAACTGTACGCGAGCTTGATCGAGGCCATCGGGAATGCACAGGAGCACGCGTACCGGGATTGTCCGCCCTATGGGCTCGTGCCCCGCATCGGAATGTGGTGGGCCGGCGGGGCATACGATCTGGCGGAGAACCGCCTTCACCTCTCGGTGTACGACCAGGGCAAGGGCATCCCAGCGACGCTTCCTTCAAACGAATGGTTCAAGCCGCTGCTTGAGCGCCTTGGCCTCAGTACCGATGCCGATCAGATCGAGGCCGCGCTCGAGTATGGCCGGACGTCGGCCGCCAACCCGGCCGGCCGTGGGAACGGGCTGTGGCGCATGGTGAAGCTCGCGGAATCGCGGCCGAAGTCCTATGTTCACATCTTCAGTGGCCGGGGCCATGTGAGCTGCAACTCGGACGGGCAATTGACCAAACGTCAACTTCCGGTTCCGTTTTGTGGAACTTTGATCCATTGGAATATCTTCACTGGAGAGGCAGCCTGAGGACCGACATGACCGAGATTTCGATCGCCAGAGACTTTTCCCGCACACCAGGGGGAAGATTTAGGCGGCACGGCCCGTTCAGCGGCGAAGATTTCCGCGAACGGCATCTGGAGGGCGCGCTAGTGGCCGCCTTGAAGAGCGGTGAGCCGATTGTCATCCAGTTTGACGGCGTGGCTGGGCTCCCATCATCATTTCTAGAGGAAGCGTTTGGAGGCCTCGTGCGCCGACATCCAAATGAGAGCGTCGTTCGTCTTCTTCAGTTTTCGGCTACTGAACGCGCGCTGTTGCCCTATGTCGCGCTCGCCAAACAATACGTTCAAGAGGCAGCCGTCAGCGCTTAGATGTGGGGTGATCTAGGTTCTTGGATCGCAGACAAACTGCTCGCGCCTGCAATTGTCGCGAGCATTTTTTCATGGATTCTGTTGCTGGTGGCCGAGGGCCATCGCGCCCGCCGCGAGGCGTTAAGCAAACAAGTCGAGACCGTTCGCAACGACATCCTCACGATGTGGACGCTCGCCTGCGACTACTGGTCCCGCGATGCCTCGGCAAATCCAGAGGACGAGATTCTGGCTGAGCGCATTCTCCTAGCCGAGCAGGACTTACGATACAGCGCGATGGAACTCGTGCCTTCTCTCAGCGGCTATATTTCCGACACGGAGATGGCCGGGCTCGTTGCCGACGTCTCGCGCGCGGTAACATCGGGGAGCTTCGGCGAGCCCGACCGGCCGAAGGATCTCAGCAGGTTGCGGTCGCTCCGCTCCGCCACTGTCGTAATGCGAGATCGACTGCTGACGGCGCGGAACGCACGCCTCCGGGTTACCTTTCGCCTCCATTGAACCGAACGTGACCTCTGGCAGAGGTACGGTCGCCGCCGCAGTTTAAAAGGTCCTAGATGAATTGTCCCCGCGGATAACTGCCTGTTTCCTGCGCAGCGGCTCGGGTGCAGATTTCCGCGAAGATCGGCTTCTGCCTTGCAAGTCCCGATGACCAAGTGTGAGCAGACCAAACGCCACCGGCGCGATGTTCGCCGGGCTCGACGTGTCTCAGGAGACCACTGCGATCTGCGCGGTCGACAAGGATGGCGTGCGGGTCTTTGAAGCTGAGACCCCCATGAGGCCGACGGCCATCGGGCTGGCGCTCCGACCGTATCGGCGATTGCTCTCAAAGGTCGGCCATGAAACCGGCGACTCCGCCTCGTGGCTGCACAAGGCGCTGACCAAGCGCAAATATCCCATGGTCATCCTCGACACGCGGCGAACGCGCGCGGCGCTCGCGGCCCAGCGCAACAAGACCGACCGCAACGATGCGCGCGACATTGCGCTCCTCCTGAGCCGTGGGCTCGAAGCGGGCGTCTATGTCAAAGGCGACGAGGCTGGCCGCACTTACCGCCCGCGAGAAGGCGGAGCCGCCCACGAACGCTTCAGCGCTGGGCTCAGCGCACCGCTCTCGAAACGAGCCGTCGGGGCCTCTTCCGATGGTTCGCAACGTCGAACCCTAAACCTCCGATGCTCTCGACTTGGTGGGATCAAAACCCTTCAAGTGCAACTCGATGTCGAGATCCCGGCTATGCATTACACCGCTTTCGGAATCGCCTTGGTTGGCGCCGTCCTGTTCCAAAAGATCAAACATGAACCCTTGCACTTCTGAGCCTTCTTCGTGCTCGCGAACGAACAGCGCGCAACGCTCCTTCAGCTCCTCGAACGCAGGATTGGTTCGCGTCGCGAGGGCATCCCTTGGGTGCCCCACGAGAATTGTGCGGTACGCGACGTTGGCGCCGCTTCGTGAATGGCGCATCCGAATGCCGTTAAATGCGGGCAATCGATCTACATCGCGACGTTCGATACGAAGAGCGTCATTGCCAATCTTGTCGAGTTCGTCTTCTCTCGACGCGATAAATGAAATGCTCCAGGCCGAACTACCAGGTGTCACCTCGCCGATGAGCCAACCTTCCTTCGTGAACAGGATAGCTTGGGGGAGGTCCGCATTGCTCAGGAAGCCGATCCAAAGGGCGTCTTCCACCACCGTTTTCGCGTGCTCGCGCGCGTGCCGACGATAGACGGAATAGATCCCGCCATACTTGTCTTCGATCTTGCTCCGCAGCCTCTGGAAAGCCAACTTGGCGACCGCGTGAAACGGGCGCACCGTTGTCGTCGAAGGGATCTCGAATTCCAGTTTGGTGTCGACCGGAAGGCCAAGCGCAGAAAGCAGATCACGCCGGTCTAAAGATACCCAATTTTCCGGCGGACGCTTTTTGATGAATGGCTGTTTCAGCAGTTCGTTGATCGCGTCGATGCTTCGGTCGCGCGGGTTACCGCTCTTTCCCTTGAAGATGTTGCTGATTCCGCGATCCGTGATCCTGATTTTCGCAGACATCGCCGCTTGGGCCAAAAGCTCCTCCAACCGACATGAAGGACCCCGCGCCCGTGGGCGGTCGGCAAGGTTGTTGGCGCGTGCAATCGCGATGAGACGCTCACGCAGGCCAAATTGTTCAGCCACATCCACCTCCGTACTTCGGGAAGTTTCGAAACGAATATCAGAATCTTCCAAATCACGGTTCCACATATTCACGAAGCTTCTGTGACGCCGCTGCAATTGTTCTGATCGAGGACCGGAAGTTACAGGTTTTGTTGTGGAATTTTCGCGAGCGCCCGCGTCACTTTTCTGGAAGGTGCTCCCCAAGGCGCCCCAAATGGCCCTCGAACGTTCGGACGGGTTCCGGCGTGGCAACCTTCTCGTTCGGGCTTGTCTCGGTCGTATTCGCGCCCCGCGACCAAAATGTTTCGAAGTCGGTTCCACAGAAGTTGGACAAGTTCACACTCAGATCCATGGGCGGAGAGGCTCCGCTCCATGGAGGCGAACAATGCGAAATCCCAATAGCGATCTCGGGCTGGCGACGGCGTTGGTCAGGCACGCTGCGACGTGCGTCACCCTCGCGAGTTCAAATCTTGACGACGGGCGCGAAAGTCCGAGGTCCAGAAATGCCCGCATCGTCGAGAACATAGCTCGCCAAAATCGCGCTGTCGGCGCGTTGGAGATCCTTCTTGAGCCTCAGGACGATACTGGGAGGGCACATGCGTGACGATACACTCCTCCGTCAGCACGGGCGCCGGGCGCGATCGGAGGACGCGCCAATGTCCAACGGCATTCGGCGCCTGCGCGCCTGGACCCTTTCGGAAGACTGGCAAAACCCCCGCATCGCGTTCGTGTCCTATGCACGCGAGGATGCGATCGACGCCTGGAACGTCGCCATGGTCTTTTTGGCGCTGGGCTACGATGTCATCTTCGACCGTCTGTATCTGCATGCAGGTGACGACTGGCGGGATCGTCTGGAGGCGGCGATCGGTGAAGCAGACATTTTCGTGCTTCTGTGGAGCAGCCACGCGGCCCGTTCAGGCCCCGTGCGATGGGAGATCGACAGCGCGTGTCGCCGTCTACAGGCGGGCGCCAAGCCGCTGCAGGTTCTTCCGTTCGCGCTTGAAAGCATCGGCGAACTCGGTCCGCCTCCTGGTCTAGAGCATCTGCATATTTCAGAGCCCCCGACCACATGGTTCACCGCCATGGCCAGCGTTGCCGAACAACCGCGATCTTTGCTTTCCCGGTGGTTTGGCGTCGGTGCGCACCAAGAAGCCGGGCGCGCCGCTCGCGACCCCGGCCCACGTCCATCGAGACGCGGTGAAAGCTCTATTCAATCCTCTTCGCGGCGACGAAGGTAACTGTGCCCGGCAGCGGACTTCGGGCCGCCAAAGCGCGTCGCGGCATCAACCCAGCGGCTGCGCGGCGATAGTGCCGAAAGGGACCGCTACTTCATGCGGCGGAGCCGAGCGCCTGTTGTGTTTCACAAGTCGTTCGAGGCTGTGCGCACCTAGTCGTCGGACATCGCTTTGATGGCTTTGGCAAGCCACTGCGCGACAGTTTCGCGTCCGGCGCGCCGGAAACTGCGCACATCCTTCAGGGTACCGTCGTCCGCCGCGGCCCCGGTGGCGACGAGATCACGCTCGGGCCGTACGTACACGGCGGATGAGCGCCAGATACTCCAGCGGCTCAGCCAGTTTGTCCGCGTTGAAGCCGATCGTGAGACATACATCGACGTTTGAGGAAGCGAACGACTTCTGGGCGAACATTTGCGCCTCAGCGCGCTGGCCGGCGAGATCGAGAGAGGGATACCCGAACAGCACCACCGAGACCGCGTCGGCGTAACGCGGCAGGATGTGCATCGCGTTCTTTCGATCCGGCTTCCGCCACGCTGCCGGCACGCGGCGCAGGATTTTCTGAAAGGCCGAGGCCATCTCGGCCTGCTCATCTGGCGACGCGGCGCGGAGTAGTGCGATGGACGCGCTGATCCATCCTGGAAAGCGCCGTCTTGCGATCTCGCCTAGCATCTCACGCCAGAGGCGCGATTGCGCCAGACGTGGTTTGAGGGTCGCGATCCCCTGCTCCCTGGCGTTGATATAGTCATCGATCGGGCCGGAAAGCCCGCTGATCATCATCCCGTCCAGATCCGTCTGCTCCGTCCCGGCGAACGCGAAAGCGGTGTTTAGATAGAGTCCCAGCCAATCGAGTTCGTCGCCAAAGATGTCGAACCGCTTCTGGAGCCGGCCCCGCTCCCACAAATAGTGCGTGATGCAGGCCTCATTCTCCAGGATGTCCACGACGACCTCGATGTCGGCGAGCGTCATTGCCGGGGCAAGAACAGAGTCTGGCGCGATCCACCCTAGTTTGCGAAGCTCTCCTTCCGCTGACGACAGCACGGAGAAATCGTCCAGCGTGATCGTCGCGCGAACGAAACGATCCACCTCGATCGGCCAAAGGTTGAGCCCTCGGAGCGCATCTTGCGCGTCCGACGCGCCCGCTTGCGCGTCCTCGACCAACTTCTGGAAGCGGCTCGACTGCGTGGACGGCTCCTCTATGAGGTCCTGAACATGACGCTTCGCGCGAGCCGGCGCCCCGCGTAACGCAGGGTCGGAAATCGATCCCGACTTCGCCTCAAAGATGAGAAGCGTGCGGTCGATGTATGCCACCGTGTCGGTCTCGAACTCCTGCTCCTCAGAGCGCCACCGCAGGTTCGAGACCACACGCGCGTGCGGGAGCGCCGATGCTACGACGTCGTGGACTGCGCCCTCGAGGTACGCCGCCCGGGTGTCGGCCAGTTCACTTTCGAGACCTACCCCACGACAGAGGTCGCCGAAGATGCGGTGGACATGACTGAAAAACACCTGGGGCGCCGCGCTGAAATAGCCGCCTGAAGCGCTGCGCATCAGCGGCCTCGACCACACGGGATTGTCCAGAAACAAGTGCTCAACAGGTTGCTCAGCAGCATCCGTGCCCTCCAGGCACAGAAGGTCGAGAACACGGCGGGTGTCTTCCTCAGAGCTTCCCGCGAAACCGGCGGCCACATTTGCGGTGATCTCGTAGAATTCCTGGAGGCCAAGATCGGCGTGGGCGAATATCAAGGCCATGATATTCTCACGCGTGGGATTTGGAGGCAGATCGGCGATCAGGTCCGCGGCGGAGTGCTCGAACCCCGGATTGAGTTCGACCCACTTCTCGATCATCTGATCGCGGCTGAACCGCCTATTGAACGCTTGGCCCAGCTTCGTTGTTCTCTTGGTGGTGAGCGTTTCGATACGCTCGATCTGACCTTCGAACACCTGAATGAGCTCGGTCGCGGACAGGCCCAAGGCTTGCTTCAGTTTGGCGTCGAGCGGCCCGTAGAGCCGTTTCGAATGCGAGACAACCTGATCATAGCTGCCCCAGTTCCGGACTACCTGAGTGTGGAGGCGAAGCCTCTCCTGAAACTGCAGCAGAAGTTGCTGCTCGTCCGTCGCAGCGCCTTTGAACAATTGAAGGCGCTGCAGGAAGAATGCGTGCGCCGCTTCCGTGAGCGCCTCCACTAGAGGCTCTACCGCGTCTGCCGTCAGTAGTTCTCCGCCCCACTCCGTTCGCGGCATTCTGAGCGCCAAAGCCTGGAACAGCTCTATATGATGCTGGCTGAAGTCCTGCTTGGCGAATGCCGGCTGCTCGACACCGCGATCCGTGACGAACGCGGTTAGGCCGTAGTTTGCGACAACGGCGAGCAGCAGCGGCGGATAGATGGAGCGAAGGAGCTCGTCGATTTTCGCGATGATCTGCGGAAGGGCGATGGCCCTCTCTGCGCCATGCGCAATCGCCGCTTTCTGAAATGCGCTTCGTTGCTCGGGCGTGAACGTGGGCATGGCATGCATGCGAAATCCGTCGTGCTTGGCGGATCCGTCCGGTGACGCTGCCCCGCTCTTCCTTTTTCGTTTGCGGCTCTTCGGCATGTCCCGACCGTAGGCGGAGTCTGCCGGTCGGAAAATGCGGCAATGGTCTTCTGGTCGGGTTCCACCGCGGTCAGACCTTGACCACAGCGAAGAACATCTTCTTCCAGAACGCATCTAGCGGCGGCGCAAGCGTTCCTCACCGCTTCAGGTCTTGGGCTTTCGCACGGGGTCGTTCACCCGCAAGGGGCAAGCCTCTGGTCGTCTGCGACGCCCCCTTGCGGGCTCTCCTCGTCCCCCGTGCTGCGCGACGACCATCGCGGGCGAGGCTCGCGGCGCCAGCCGGAGCTCTCCGGCATCGGACCGGCCTCGGCGAGACCCTGAACTAGGCACGTCTAAGCTCGGTCACAATCAGCCGATTCGCATGCGTGCTCGACATCAGGGTTCAAAAAAGTCCTTCTGCATATCGTCAGACGCTTTTCTCGCGGCCGGGCGGCGCTTAGAGCGGCGCTTTCCTTGCATGAGGTCGACCAACGTTTCATGACGTCTCTCCTTACGCAGGCGGTCGCGCATCCTCTTCGCATCGAACGCGCATCGACCGCGATAGGCATCAAAAGCGGCCTCGATACTCTTCAGCTCTTCCGGCGCCCAATAGACCCGCCGGCGTATGATCGTCGGCTTCGGGAACTCCTCGATGCCGCTGTTGAGCGCGCGCCACAGCGTCACGCGACTGACGCCGATCTCGTCCAGCACCCGCTTCAAGGGAACCAGATCGCCTTCCTTCACCGGGGCGCCTCCCCACGGTAAGGCCTCAACTGAATGTCCCGCGTCACGAGGACACGCACAGCGCCGCCGACGCGAATGCGGAGCGTAGGCCGCACGCTCAGCTCGCGATCGACAATACGCCCGCCCGTCCGCGCCGCTTCCTGCGCCGCCGCGTCGCCTACACTTTTCGCAAGGCTTCCATTGGCTTTGTCACCCTCCGCTTCATTGGCGATGACGCTGATGATGGCGGAGAGCCCGATGGCGCCCGCCAGACGGTCGAGGTGGTGATCGGTGCGATCTGTAAGCCCTGCCGCCCCGGACGGACCTGACCCCTCCATCCCTCGCAGGCTGATCGACCACCCGTTCGGAAAGACGAGCCGGTTCCAGACCAACAACAAACGTCGGTCCCCGTAGGTCGCCGCGCTGTCATAAGTTCCGAGCAGCCGCGCGCCCTGCGGGATCAACAGGTGATCTCCGCTGACGCTGTCGTACACCGGCGTCGTCACCTGCGCGATCACCCGGCCTGGCAGATCGGAATTGAGCTCGGTGATGAGGGCCGCTGGAATGACGGCGCCCGCGATGAGTTCGTAGCGCGAGCGCGGCGGGCTCAATTTCTCAGGCAGGCGCGTGTCGCGATCCGCACGCTGGCTCGCCAGGAACGCAGCTCGCGGCCCAGAGCCGCCCAGAGCGCCAGCCTCACCGCCGCTTCGGTCGTCACGGCCATCGCTGCCGCCCCGAAATAGGATGGGTGCCGTTCGTGCGAGCGCCTGGGGATCAGGCGCAGCGTCTGCGCCTGCGCGACCTCCGCTGCCTTGGGCGCCGGAAGCGCGCGCCGTCCAGACCGCATCCTCCGGCGGCTGCAGTTCTTCTGGCGGCTTGTGATCGCCCCAGAGCATATCGCCGTCCGGCGCCGTCGGCCCGCCGTCAGGCATGTCTTCCGCCTTGTACTGCGAAGCCGCACCCTCGATGGACTCAGGCGGTCCGGCCGCGGCGGCAACCGCCTGCGCATCGGCGGCTCCTTGATCGGGTCGCTCACCAAGTCCGGCCGCCAGCGCGAACGCCACTACGCCGCCGACAAGCAGCGCACCGCTCAGGAGCACCTTGCGATTGAGACGGCGCGGCGACGGCGGCTTTGCCCTGATCGACACATCGGGGGGCGGCGCATCTGAGGCGGTGCTCATGAGCGCACTCCGGGTGGCGCCATTGACGATGGCGACGCACGCCGTACGCCGCGCTCGATGCGGACCACGATCGGCTTGCGCTTACCCAGACGAAGCTCCGCGACATCGAAAACGCGATCGACCATGTAGCGCGTCCCCTGCACCCTGTAGTTTGTGAGCTCGGCGCCTTCTGGCGTGATGACGAAGAGCGGCGGCATGTCGGCGGCCGCGACATCGGGCGACAGCTCGATCCAGGTCCGCCGCCCATCATCGAAGACCCGCGTGGGCGTCCAGCGCGGCGACCGCCCGCGCACCGTGCGCACACGATAGTCGAAACTGAGCTTGTCGACTGTGGTGGACGCCGTCACTGCGGCGCCGTCACTCGGGTAAGACCAGGCGATCTGTGCTGAGTAGGCCTCGCCCGCTTGCGAGATCGCTTCGATGAGATAGGTGCGCCGGTCGGTGATGAGCACGATGTTGGTGCGCAGGCCCGTGGTCTGCGGCTTGACCAGCACGACCGTGCGCTCGTCACTCTCGGTCTCTGCCATTGTCTCCGTCACCATCCAGCGCGACGTGTCGCCAGCGGCGATGTCATTCAGAGTCTCGCCGGGTTCGAGCAGGATCGTCGAAACGAAGCCCGGGCTGGTGTAGAGTTCATAGAGCGCACCGGGCGCATAGGCGTAGACATGGCGCGCAGCGACAAAGCCGTTCGCACCTGGTCTCTGACGCGCGGCGCCATTGGCGGCCGTCAGCGCCTGCAACGGCGTCAACGTGGGCGGACGAGCGACACGGCGCTCCACGACCGGGCGCGCTGGCGGACGCCGCGTTGACGCCGCCGGGAGCGGTGCTGGCGCCACCACCACGGGCGGCGATGGTGGTGGAACGACGACCGGCGCGATCGGCGCGGGCGTCGCGCACGCGGCGAGGCTGACCGCGATGAGAACGAAGACAACAACACGCGCGCTCATCGCACCTGGCTCCAGCTGAAGTCGGAAATAAGCAGGCCGAGCGGATTGGCGGCGAGGTCATCGGCATTGCGTGGCGCCCGCGTCGTCACGGTGAAGACGCCGCTGAAGCTTTCGCCGTCGCCTGTGCCGGTGGCGTTGGTGGCGCGCTCGGTCCAGCTCACCTCCCAGGCGTGATCGGAGCGCGCGATGATCGAGCGGACATGCACCGTGCGCCCGACGCGACCAAGGCTCAGGAAGGGATCGTCCTGGCGTGCGATCTCGGTCAGCTGTGCGGCAGCCTGTGGCGTCAGGAATTTGTACGCTTCCAGCCAGTTCTCGCGCAGCACGACGCCATCGGTGGGCAGCGATCGCACCAGCCGCACGAAGCGCCCGAGATGATAGGCGATCTGAGCTTCGCTCGGCGTCCAGCGGCCGTCAGCGGGACGCACCGACATCACCTGCCCGTCGGGCGTGACCTCCACCACGTGCACGAAGGTGCGCTTCTGCAGCGCAACGACAGTAAGGGACACGCCGAGCACGCCAGCAAGCGCCAGACTGGCGACCGAGATCATGCGCCAGGCGCGCGCGGACAGGACCGCCGCCCCCATGCGCCGGTCCCATTCCTGACGCGCGCGGGCATAGGGCGTATCCGGCGCTTCAGGCCCATAGGACTTGACCGGTGCGCGAAAGGGAAAGGTCACGGTTTTCCTCCAGTGCCGCCGCCGGTTGCTGGGGGCGGCGGCGGCGATGATGGCTTTGGCTGCATGCCGGCGTAGTTGATGGCGGCCGGCGGCTTGCCAGCGCTGGACGATCCGCCGCCGCGACGGCCTGACGAAGACGCACCGCCCAAAGCAGCGCCGAGCGACTTGAACGCCTGTCCGCCGAGCTTGATGGCGCCAGCGCCCGCATAGGCGCCGCCCGCGCCGAAGGCGACCGTGGTGATGGCGGCGCCGACACCGGCACGCATCGCGTCGGGCCCTGCGAGATGGGGCTGGCCCGATACGACTTCGCTGGCAAGCGCAGGCCCAAACCACGCGAGCGCCATGACCGTCGCGCCGAACAGCAGCACGTTGAGCGCGCCGCCCGCATCGAGCGTCAGCGTCGCCGGTAGCGCATCCACGAAGGTGATCGACACCGAGGCGATGAAGGCGAGCACGAACAGCCGGATGGCGCAGCCCACCACCCAGCCGAGCGGGCGCTCCGCCACCCAGGCCGTGCCGGAAAAGACACCCCACGGCAGCGCCACGAACGCCGCGAGCGCACCGAGCTTGAAGGTGATCATGGTCACGAAGAGCTGCAGCGCCAGCAGGAAGAAGCCGAGCATCACCATCAGGCCCGCAAGGAAGATGGTCGCCAGCGGAATGAAGTCGGTGAGGATGTTCATGCCTTCGCCGAGCGCGACGGTACGTCCGAACAGATCGCCGCCGATCTGCGCCACGCGACCGGGATTGCTGAGATCGGCGAGTGTGAGCGACGAGCCCCCGGCGCGTAGACCCAGCATGGCGCCCGACTGGTTGATCGCGGTCGCGAGGCCCCCCCAGTTGTTGATCAGGAAGGCGAAGAAGCCGATGAACAGCACCTTGCGGAAGAACGGCGCCATCGGCGCTTCGGCGGCGAGCGCCCATTGCGCGCCGGCCAGCGCGATCGAGATGACGATCAACGCGTTCAGGACATAGGTCACGTCGCCGCGAATGAGGCCAAAGCCTCCATCCGCCAGCGCCAGGAACTGGTCGAGAAAGGAATTGATCGCGCCGGGGTCCACGTCTTTCTTCTCCTTGGGCTCTTACCGGTGGAACACGGGACGCGCGGGATCGGGACGACCCTCGCTCTTTGTCGGAAACGCCCGGCGTTGAATTTCCCGCGCGCGCTCCTCGCGAGCGACACGCTCGAGTTTCTCCGTCGTCAGCGCGCGGCTTTGTGCGATCAGCAGCGTGTGGATTTCTGCGAGCTGCGCCGCGTTGATGCCCAGCAACTGGTTGCTCGCCTGTACCGCGCTGGTCTGACCCTCGGCGCCAGCCGACGCCGCGAGCGCACGATCGATCCGGTCGCGGGACGCATCAATTGCGGCCGCGGCTTGCGCCTCAGCCTGCATCGCCCGTTCAAGGCTCGCGCGGTCTTCCGCCAGCCATTGGTCGGACCGGGTGCCGATCTCCGCGAGGTCGAATTTCTCCCAGGTCTCCGGGTAGAGCGTGCGGATGTCGTCACTGACGCGATCGACCTCGAAGGCGATGCCACGCGCGGTGTCGAACAGCTTGCGCGCCTCCCCGATCGAGCGCGAGAGCTCCGGCGACAACTGCAACGGGTTTTGCGCCAGCATGCGCGCCTGTTGTTCGATCTGCTGCACCTGATTGTGGATCTGTTCGAGCGCGTGCGCGGCCTGGATGACGCTTTGCGCCAGATTGGCGGGATCGATGACCGGCAATTGCGCCTGCGCTGGTCCGACGCAGAGCACGACGCCGAAGGCTGCGACCGCGAGCAAGCGATTTGGCGTGCGTGGCATGGCTCTCTCCTATTCAGCGGCGATGACGACGAGATCGGCCGGGAGGTCGGCCGGCGGCCTCGCGTGTCCCGGCGGTGTTGATGCGGGCGGTATCGCTGCCTTGAACCGCCGCACGGCATCGGCGGCGTCGCGCTGGCCGCGCAGGTCGAGCCAGGCTGCGGTAAAACCTTCGCGGCCGACATCCGCGAGCACACGGTCTATCAGCGTGTGATCTTCCGGCCGTGATGCGGCCACGAAAGCGAGCGCGGCAGGACCAAGCCCCAGTTCGAAGAGGCGGCAGCCGTCGCGGTTGACGAGGTAGTAGTCGCGCCTGGGCGTCGCGCCGGCGATGAGCGCAATCTGGCGCGCATTGAGTCCGAGCTGTTCGTAGAGTGCGCGCGAATGCGGTTCACGAGCGCGGTCGTTCGGCAGAAAAATGCGCGTCGCGCAGGCTTCGATAATGGTGGACGCGATCGGGCTCGCCGCCACGTCGGCAAGTTCCTGGCTCGCAAACACCACGGCGACGTTTCGCTTGCGCAACGTCTTCAGCCAATCCTGGATCTGGGCCGCGAAGAAGGCGTCCTTCAGGAAAAGCCAGGCTTCATCGAGGACGAGCAGCGTCGGTCGGCCGTCAAAGCGCTGCTCCAGCACATGGAAGAGCGCCGCAAGCACCGCGCCGGCGGCCGCGGGACGGGCCATGAGATCGTCCATCTCGAACGCCTGCACCGCGCCATACCCCAGCGCCGAGGCGTCAAGGTCCAGCAGTCGCCCATGCGGCCCGGCTTGCGTGAACGGCTCCAGCGCGGCGCGCACCCGCGCGTCCTGCACCAGCGCCGCCAGCAGCGTGATCGTGCGGTCCTCCGGCGCCCGGCCGGCGAGAATGTCGAGGGCACGCCAGAGTTCGGCGCGCAGCTCTGGCGTCACCAGCACATGGGCGGACGCGACGAGACTAACAACCCAGTCGAGCGCCCAAGCGCGCTCCTCAGCGTCGTCAATGCCGGCGAGCGGCTGCAATCCGAGCGCACCGTCTTCGCCAAGATCGAAGAAGTCGCCGCCGAGGCCAAGGATGGTCGCGCGCGCTGAGCGCCCCTTGTCGAACAAATAAAGCTGCGCGCCGCTGCCGTGGTGCGCGTTGTAGCGCAGCCATTGTGCCGAGAGCGTCGCGAGCAACACCGATTTGCCCGCCCCTGTCGGTCCCACGATCATGGTGTGGCCGACATCGCCGACGTGCAGGTTGAGGCGAAAGGGCGTGGCGCCATCCGTCGCGGTCAGCATCAGCGGCGGCGCGTCGAGATGCGCGTTGCGCGCAGCGCCGGCCCACACCGCGCTGGTCGGCAGCATGTGCGCGAGGCTCGGGCTGAGCAGGATCGGTCGGCGCACATCCGCATAGGCCTGCCCCGGCAGACCGCCGAGCCAGGCTTCGACGGCGTTGACGCTTTCCACTTGCGTGACAAAGCCCATGCCGTCGGCCACTTGGCTGATCTGGCGCACGGCGGCGTCGGCGGCGTCTTCCGTTGGTTCTGCGACCACGATGGTCAGGGTCGCGAAGCCCGCCGACACGGCGTCGGCGCCAAGGTCCTGCATTGCGATGTCGGCATCGACGGTCTGGTTCGTGGCGTCGTTATCGAGGAGTGCGGCCTCTTCTCGGAAGAGCGCCTCGCGCAGCAGCGTGAGCAAACCCTTGCGCTTGGAGAACCAGCGCTTCCGGATTTTTTCCAGTTCGCGGCGGGCATCTTCGCGATCGAGCGGCAGAAATCGCGTCACCCAGCGATATGACACCGGCAGCCGATTGAGCGCGTCGAGCAGGCCCGGCTCGGTCTCGGTGACAAAACTGCGCACCGAAATGATACGCAGGTGATTTCGCCCGAGCTGCGGCGAGAGACCCCCAACGAACGGTGTATCGATCAGGAGCGCGTCCAGATGAAACGGCGTGGACGGCACGGCCACCCGATGGGGCCGGTCCGACACGCAATCATGCAGGTAAGTCAGCGTCTCTTCATCGCTGAGCCAGCGCGCTTCCGGCGCGAACGTCTCAAACAGCGCCAGAACCTGGTCCGTCTCCTGCCGGAACCGATCGAGGTGCTGGTGGCAGTTCGCTGCGTCCGAGGCAGGCTCATCGTTCCGCCGGTCCGGCGCGCCCTCAAACAGAAAGCTCTCCAGCTTGCCTTGCCGCTCCTCCGGCGGCAGCCAGGTCAAGGTGAGGAAATACCGGCTCTCGAACCGCGCGCCCGCCGCCTCGAACACCGCGCGGCGTTCCTCGTCGATGAGCCACGACAACGCATCCGGCCACACGCCGTCGGGATAGCCAGGCGCCGCCGCTCGTCGCGCTTCCACATGCAGACACCAGCCGGACCCAAACCGCCGCAGCGCATTGTTGAGGCGCGCCGCCGTGCCCATGAGATCCGACGGCGTGGACGAATCGAGATCGGGGCCGCGAACCGTCATCGTCCGCTGAAACGATCCGTCCTTGTTGAGGATGACGCCCAGCGCGATGAGCGCGGCCCACGGCAGATAATCGCTGAGCCTGGGCCCGTGCGTCTTGTAGGGGCGGAGATCGAACATGCGTCCCCTCACGCGCTCAGGTACGAGGGCTTGGCGAGGTGACGCGGCCAGGTTTCCAGAAACCAGGGATCGCGCGCCGCCGCCCAGGCGGCCGCGCCCTGCAGCAGCGCCCACAGGGGAAAGCCAATGAACGGCTGTTGCAGACCAAACCCGATCGCGGCGCCGATCGTGGCGTTGAGGATCGCGAACGCGCGCGGCACGCCGCCCAGCAAGATGGGTCGCGTCAGGCTCGTGCGCAGCGGCATGCGATAGCCGTCGGGCAGGTCGTCACTCATCTCAGATCCCCACTCAAATCCCCACTCAAATCAGGGCGCCGCCGGCGAAGCCGAAGAAGTCGAGAAAGAAACTCACTGCCGCGAACATGATCGCGATGCCGAGACCCACGAAGGCGAGTTTCCGGATCCCGCCGCCGCCTTCGGAGAAGATGATTGTCACGCCGGCGATGACGATGGCGATCACGGCGGCGGCGCGCGCCACCGGACCGGTGATGGAATCCACGATCTGTTCGAGCGGGCCTTCCCACGGCATGCCGGAGCCCGCCGCATAAGCCGGCGCGGCGAGCGCAAGAAGCGCCGCAGCAAACACAAGTGTTCGTCGCCCCCTGCTCGGTGTGAGGTCTGTCGGTGTCTTCGTCATTGCCCCTCTCCTTCGCGCCCAAAGTGATGGCGATTGGGCGCTCTGCCTGATGCCCAGATGTCGGTGATCAGCCGTTCCCGCTCGGTGCGCGCGATGTAGACGACCATGTCGACCGCACTCGCGATCAGCCGCGTCGCCGGCGTAGGCGCCGCTTCCAGGCAAAGATCCTCAAGGCGCGTGAGCGCGTCGGCGGCGGAATTGGCGTGGAGCGTCAGCAGGCCACCGGGATGGCCGGTGTTCCAGGCCTTCAGCACTTCAAGCGCCGCGCCGTCCCGCACTTCACCGACAACGATGCGATCGGGTCGGAGCCGCAGCGTCATCTGCACCAGGTCGCGCATGGTGACGGCAGGCTGGGTGCGCTTGGTGAGGAGCTGCACGCTGTTGGGACTGGCGCATTGCAGTTCGGCGGTGTCCTCCAGGATCACAACGCGCGCGGACATGAACGCCGTTTCGGCGAGGAGCGCATTGAGCAGGGTCGTCTTGCCCGAACCCGTGCCGCCAGCGACCACAACATTGCACCGGTCGCGAATGGCGTCGCGCAACGTGTCCGCCTGTGCTTCGGTCGCGATCCCGCCACGCACATAGTCGTCGAGCGTGTAGATGACGGTCGGTCGCTTGCGGATGGCGAGCGCCGGCGCTTCCACCAATGGCGGCAACAACGCCTGCACCCGCGCGGCGCTGTCTGGCAGGATGGTCGAGAGCATGGGACGATCGGCGCTGACGGTTTCGCCGGCCTCGTGCGCCAACAGCCGAATTGCCGCGTCGCGGTCCTGCGCGCTGAGCCGATGGGGCGTCGCCACGAGCCCTACGCCGACACGGTCGAGCCAGAGTATGCCGTCGGCATTGACGAGCGCCTCGACCACGTCGGGCGCATCCAGCGCCGCCGCGATCGCCGGGCCGAGCGCACGCGACAGCGCCGAGCGGCGGCGCGCCGCTCCAATCGATTGGGTGATGGCGCTCATGAGCGCGCCTCGTCGTGGCCGTTCTCTGCCCCGCCATTGGAGAGGAGCGCCAGCGCATGATCCGCCGGGGCCACCGATTTTCCAGGCGCCAGGCCCTGCGCTACGAAATCCAGAAACCGCTCGAACCGCGCTTCCGCGCTCGCCGCCGCGCTCTCCTCCAGCGCCTCGTCGATGGGCGGATTGTGCTCCAGCCAGACGCGGATGAAGAGAAGGACGATCTCCTTGAGGATGAGTGTTTCGCCGACCGCCTTGTCGAGGCGCGCGTCCACCCGCGACAGCTGTCTGCGCGCAGGCTCCTCCTGTGCTTCGTTCGACGCGTTGCGGTCCCAGCGCGCGCGCACGGCGTCGGTGATCACGCTCGATTCCGAGCGATGCTGATCGAGCGCGATGCGTTCGACGCGCGCCTGCAAGTCCGGCGGGAGATAGACGGTGATGCGTTTGCGCGCCATCGTGGTCAGATCCCCTTCGCGCGTTTGGGGCGGTCGAACTGCGCCGGCGGAACTTCGGTGGCGGTTCCCTCGATGGTGACGCCGTCAGGATGCGCGAGCGGCGCGCCCGTGGCGTCCCGGAAGCCCGCCAAGGCCTTGTCGGAAATGGCTGTACTCGTTGCGGCGCCTCGCGCCGCCGCCTGATTGAAGAGATCGGGCTGACCTTCGAGAGGCTTTTTCATCGCCGCCTTCACGCATTTCGAGGCCTGCGGTGCGATCGAGCCCAGCGCAGCGACATCGGTCCAGTCGTGCGCCGTCGTCAGTCGCACCGCCGCCTTCGCCGCCTTCGGCGCCGCCAGCAGCCGGTCACGAAACACGCTCTCCTCGTCGAACCTGAGCTTCTTCGCGCGGAGCGGCTTGCAGCCGGCCACGAAGATCAATTGCTCATCACGCGGCAACGCGCGTACGTCCGCCGGCAACAGCAACGGTCGGCGTTCTTCACGCTGCGTCGTCGACCCGCAGCGCCAGCCCAGGACCGGACGCGGGCGCTTGTGGGTCTCGCTCTCGCGGATCTCCCAGACCTCGCCCGCCATGTCGGCGATACGCTTGGCCGTGTCGCCGTCAGAGGCCGCGAACGACGTGATGATGTGACAGTTGTCGAGGATGACATTGTCGCGACCATAGGCGCGGGTGATATGGTTGAGGCTCTGGCAGACGAGAAACGCCTTGAGGCCATAACCCGCCATCGACCCCATCATGGTCTCGAAGAACGGCATCCGTCCCAGCGTTGGGAATTCGTCGAGCACCAGCAGGAGACGGTGACGTTTGGGTCGCCCCTGCGCATCGGCGTTCTGGTCCTCCATCAGGGCGCGCGCCATCTGGTTGATCAGCAACCGCAACAACGGCATGAGGCGCGTAGCGTCTGATGGCGGTGGCTGCAGATAGAGTGTGACCGGCAGATCCCCGCACATCAGATCGCCAATGCGGAAATCGGACGTGGCCGTTTTCGTGGCGATGATCTCGTCGGCGAACAGACCGAAAAAGCTTTCCGCCGTCGCCTTCACGCCGGACTGCAGGCGCTCCTCCCCGGCCAGATAGCTCTCGGCGGCGTGCAATACCTCGGGATGCGTTTCGGGCGCGCCGGTCACCGGACTCAGCCGGTGCAACGTGGATTTCATCGTCTGAGCGGTCGCGTCCAGATCGCGGAGCCTCTCGCGCACGACGGCGAGCGTCTTGCGCGCGACCGGCTCTGCGTAGAGGACATGCAGCACGACGCCGACCAGCACCTGCTTGGCGGAACGGTTCCAGAAATCCTGGTTGCGGCCATCGCCGGCCGGATCGACCAGGATTTCGATGATGTTCTGGACGTCGCGGACTTCGTTGGGTCCACGACGCACTTCGAGGAGCGGATTGAAGGCGCAGGAATCGAGGCGGGTCGGCGCGAATCGCAGGACCGGGCCGATCTTCTCGCGGAAACCAGCGGTCCCTGGAAAACCGACGCGCGCATCGCCGTCGGCGAGTTCGCCCTTTACGTCCAGAACAAGCGCCGAAGACGGCCACGTCAGCAAAGTCGGCACCACGTGGCCGCGTCCCTTCCCCGACCGTGAGGCGCCGATCAGGATCTGATGCTCGGGACCGTCGAAACACATGATCTCGTTATCGAAGGCGCCGAGGACAGTTCCTGTCTTTGCGAACAGACCGGCGGATCGGGCGTCAACGAGCTTTCCCCACGCATCACGGCCGAACGCCTTCACGACGCGAGCCTTGTGAAGGGCGCTGGCGACCAGCGCGACGCCCGCTCCCGCAGTAAGGAACACAATCAGCCGTGAAACCGCAAAGGGACGCGGGTAGCCCCTCTCCCACCGGGCGTCCCATTCGAGAATCGACCATGGCGGGTAGACGCGCATTTCGCCGAATGTGAGGAACGTCGTGCCGAGCACAGCCTGATGCTCGAACACCTGCGCGATGAACTGCGTCGCGATGGCGAGGCCAGCCACAGCCACAATCAGCGCCGGTGCGAACCGCCAGTTCATCTTCCTCCCCCGCAGGCTGCACCCGTGAATGTCAGCTCCGGAGGTGATCTCATGGCGACTGAGCGCCTTCCGCGAGGCCTTTCATCTGTCTGAAACCTCCGGTGCGCCCGCATGATCGCGAAGATGAAGATTAACCATGTCAGTTGGTGACTTCTCACCAATGGCCAGCGACACGGTCGTCGTCGCGGTTCGCCCCTGCTTGGCGCCTCGCCCGCAAGCTCATCGGTCACAGAGGCGCGCGTTTTGCTTCGTGGCCTGTCGGGGCCGGACGGCGAGTGTGCGACGGGGGACGTGGGGCATGGACACCCTTGACGGGGTGAGCGCGTTTTTTGCCGCGTGCGAACAGGCGCATTCGCTCGACGAAATCGGGGCGGCGCTGTTTTCAAGCGCGCGGCGGCTGGGGTTTCCGCACGTCGCCTATCTGTGCGGCGGATTGCGGGCGCCTCCGGAAACGCGAATCCTTCTTTCGAACTATCCAGACGCGTGGCGTAGCCACTACCGCGCCCAGCGCTATGACCGCATCGATCCGATCATCTCGCTCGCCGGGGAGGCGCTCGACCCGTTCGTATGGAGCGATCCATTGATCCGCGCCCGGATGTCGCCCCGACAGTCGCGGATTCTCGACGAAGCCCGGCAGTTTCGTCTCGGCGAAGGTTATGTTTCGCCCGTGCATGCGAGCTTCGCTGTGTCGGCGTCGTGCATCTTCGTGGCGGAGCACCCTGATCTCGACCCGCGCGCCTGCATTGCGGCACGGCGCATCGGCGTGATCGCACATGAATACATCGCGCGGCTTGTCCGGCGTGGTGACACGCACTTGGGGGCCGTGCATCGATCTCGCCCCCTCTCTGACCGCGAGCGCGCTTGCCTGGAAGCGTTTGCTCGCGGTGCGGGCGACGCCGAAATGGCTGCAACCCTGGGCGTGAGTTTGCGGACGGTGCGAAGGCATTTCGAGCAAGTCCGGCGTCGGCTTTCCGTCGCGAGCCGTCAGGAGGCGCTTGTCCGTGCGCTTCTCGGACGGGCAATATCTGTGTGACGGTGTTTGCCCGGCGTGCGACGTCTGGAAACCGAGTGCCTGCAACAGGAAGTGCATGGCCGAATGCCTCGTTGATCAAGGCAAGGATTCCGCCTTCCAACCTCTTGCGATGCGGCGCTGGGCGCCCATGGACACGCCCGCTATACTGGCCGCATGAATTCCGGCCTCGCCGTCCGCCTGAAAATCACGCTTGACGATGTCACGCCGCAGGTCATGTGGCGCGTGGAAGTCCCGCTGAGCATCCGGCTCGATCGCCTGCACCTCGTCATGCAGGCCGCGATGGGATGGGAAAACTATCACCTCTGGGAGTTTCGCGTGCAGGGCGTCGGCTTCGGCCCGCCTGATCCCGACGACGGCTTTCCCGGCCCATTGAACGCGGCCAAGGCGACGCTGCGTCTCGTGCTGGAGGACACCGGCGCCAAGACGCTGAAATACCTCTACGATTTCGGCGACGGATGGGAGCACACCGTGAAAGTCGAGCGCATTCTCGACGCCACGCCCGGTCTCGACCTGCCCATCCTCATCGCCGCCCACGGCGCCTGCCCACCGGAAGATGTCGGCGGTCCGCCAGGTTACGACGAGTTTCGCGCGGCCGTCGCCGACCCCAAACATGAGCGGCACGAAGAAATGCTGGAGTGGCGCGGCCCAGACTTCAGCGCCGACGATCCAGACCTCGACCGCATCAACGCCGATCTCGCGACCCTCGCGAAACGATGGGCCCGGAAGCCAACCGCAAGACGGTCGGCGAAGCGCTGAAGTACGATCACCGGACGCATACCATAGCGCCGCAGCATCGTCCCCGTTGCGTTGTACTCCGCCACGAGCGCACCGCCGTCATAGAGGAAACGCGTCGTCACCCCAGCGCTCGACACCTGATAGAGACGCCCCAGCGGATCATAGCTCAGCGCCGCGTTGCGCGCGCCCGTCGCCGTGATCAGCCGGTTACCCACATCGTACCCGAACGTCGTCGCGCCATCCGATGTCAGGTTACCGTTCGGGTCGTAGCCATAGGCCACGCCCGCGACGGTGGCGTACTGGTTGAGGCCGTTGCGGGCGTACGTCACCGTCGGCTGGCCCGCCGGCGCGTAGGTGTAGGCCGCGTCGTTCGACGTGATCGGACGCGTCGTCACCTGGCTCGCCGCGTTGTAGCCGAAGCCGAAGTTCAGGTCCGACGCCGTTCCCGCAAGGTCGTGAGTCAGCGCGCTCGGCCGGGAGATCGGGTCATATGCATAGGACGTCGAC
>WRPF01000120.1 GCA_009773335.1 Caulobacteraceae bacterium | reverse complement strand
CGGCGCGGCAGGCGCGGGCGCAGGGCTCGGTCTTGCGGCGGCGCGCGAGATCGCGCGGGCGCACGGCGGCGATGTGGAGATCCTCGACGGCGATCCGCGCGGCGCGCTGGTGCGGGCGACTTTGCCGGTGTGAGTGCGGAAAGTAGTTCGTGATGAGGACCGCCGGCGCCCTCGCCGGCATGGGTGGGCGCCGCCAGACTCCGCAGAATCTTGCGCTGTCTCGATACTGAATGCCGGCGAGGGCGCCGGCGGTCCTACTCTCCGGCATCATGATGTGTCGGCGCCTTCGGGCGCGATGTCGGTGATCGTGGCGATGCAATCATCCGCGCGAGGCGCGACAGGAACGAGGTGGCTGTGGATGGCGCTCTTCCTGAGCTGTCGCACGACCCGCGCGATGGCGGGCTCCATGTCGTCGAGCAGCACACGTAACTGCTGCACGCCGCGAATTTTCACGACACGCGTGAACGCACGGAGCTGCCCGCGCTTGAACCTGTAGCGAAATCCGGGCGCTGCGCCGCGCCAGTGCTTGCGCGCGAACCCGCGTCCGCGTTCATCGCAGCGATGCACGGCGTGGAGAAACACGCACAGTTTCGCGGCGTGGATCTCCTCGGCAATGTCGGGCCGGAATTTCACGCCCGCGATCCCCGCCATCCAGGCGACGATCTCCAGCACCCAAAGTCGAAGCGACTGGGCGATGGCGTTCACTCTGGCGATGTCGGGTTTCTTGCGGACGATGTGTTTCATGGCTCCTTCACCTGATGTGAAGATGTCATGATCCCACGGGCCGGAATCCGGTCGTATAGATTCACGATTTTTGTGTGCGCTCTGATGGCGGCCAAGGGCTGAGCGCGCGCGAAGGTGTGGAATGAGGGGGCTCGTTCCCCTTAACGTTCGGCAATGTGCGCACTGCGCACGCCGCATCTCGCAATGCTTTCCGGTGGGGCGAAACCGATGCGGTCATACGCCATTGAAGACGGCAAACCCCACGCTTTCGCTCACGGCGGATCGGTCCACTGCTCTATAACAGGTCGCGGTTCGCGTGCGGCCTTTTCCGCACGCATCTTGGCCAGTTCTGCGTCGATTTCCTGGGCGCTGGGGCCCTTTTCCTCGGCTTTGCCACCGCGCAGCTTCACAATCAGTGCGCCGATCGCGAGAAACACGCCGACCCGGACCACGATCATGATCGTCCCTGAAAAGAGGATTTGCGGGACAGGGTATTCCGCATGAAACTCTATTGCGCCGAGAATTACCTGAACTGCCCATAGCGCCGCTATGCAGCCAGCGAAGAAAAACAGAAAATTCCAGTTGGGCCGCATCAAGACCAGCAAGAGGCCGAAGACCATCAAGAGCATTGGCGTCCTCCGGACAACAACTCAGATGCCTCATGCGTGCGTGCGCAGGCGCGTGCGTTAGGTTTGCAGGTCACTACTCGATCACGAAATCCGAAGGCTTCCAGTCGAATGCCGGATACTGCGGGTCCATCTCCTCGAGCGTGCCGCGCACGATGGCGGAGATGATGGCGTTGCGTCGCCACTTCTTGTCGGCGGGCACGACGCGCCACGGCGCATGTTGCGTGGACGTGCGGCGCAGCATGGTTTCGTAGGCGTCCTGGAAATCGCCCCAGAGCTTTCTGTCCTCAAGGTCGCTCGCATTCCATTTCCAGCGTTTCTCGGGTTTGTCGAGGCGTTCCTGCAGGCGCTTTGCCTGCTCCTCCTTCGAGATGTGCAGCATGAACTTGAGGATGGTCACGCCGTTCTCGGTCAGGTGTTTCTCGAAGGCGTTGATCTGGTCGTAGCGCTGCTCGATGGCTTCGGCGCTTGCGAACTTGCGCACCTTCACCACGAGCACGTCTTCGTAGTGGGAGCGGTTGAAGATGCCGATGAAGCCTTTCTTCGGCGTGACGGCGTGGACGCGCCAGAGATAGTCGTGCGCGAGTTCTTCCTCTGAAGGGCGGCCGAACGGCGTCACGATCACGCCCAGCGGGCCGGTGACGTTGAAGACGCCGCGTACCGTGCCGTCCTTGCCGGAGGTGTCCATGCCCTGCAGCACGACGAGGAGCGCACGCTTTCTCTCGGCGAACAGCCGGTCCTGCAGCACGTTGATCGCGGCGGCGTCCTCGACGACCTGCTTTTCGGCGTCCGACTTGTCCGTGAAGAGGTCCGCGCCGAGCGTATCGGTGGCGGCGATCTTCACCTTGGCCGTTGCACGCACGGCGGCGTCGATCTTCTTCCAGCCGTTCATTGCAGGTTCCTTCGTCATCTCGACAGTTCCAAGTATGGCGTGCTTCCCCGTGAGGGGAAGCTGTCGCGTGCGCAGCACGTGACTGATGGGGCGGTAGACTCGGTTTCAACAGGGGGCGGCCGCCCCATCCGTCTCGCTTCGCGAGCCACCTTCCCCTCACGGGGAAGGACGGCGCCAGCGCTTGCCATCGCAAAAGCAAAAGGGCCCCGCTTGCGCAGGGCCCTTCGCTTGATCGTGAAGGATCAGGTCAGCTCGCCCAATTAACTCGCGTAGTATTCGACGACGAGGTTCGGCTCCATCTGCACCGGGTAGGGCACTTCGGCCAGTTCCGGCACGCGGGCGTACTTGGCGGTCATCGTCTTGGCGTCGATCTCGATATAGCCGGGCACGTCGCGCTCCGGGCTGCCGAGCGCTTCAAGCACCAGCGCCATGGACTTCGCCTTGTCGCCGACCTCGATCACGTCGCCGGCCTTGCAGACGTAGGACGGGATGTTCACGCGGCGGCCGTTCACCTTCACGTGGCCGTGGTTCACGAACTGACGCGCCGAGAAGACGGTGGGCGTGAACTTCGCGCGGTAGATCACCGCGTCGAGGCGGCTTTCGAGCAGACCGATGAGGTTCTCGGCGGTGTTGCCCTTGCGGCGCGAGGCTTCCGCGAAGATGCGGCGGAACTGCTTTTCGGTGATGTTGCCGTAGTACAGGCGCAGCTTCTGCTTGGCCGCGAGCTGCGTGCCGAAGTCGGAGGTCTTGCCCTTGCGGCGCTGGCCGTGCTGGCCGGGACCGTAGGAGCGCTTGTTCACGGGGGACTTCGGGCGACCCCAGAGGTTCAGCCCATATCTGCGATCGGCCTTGTACTTGGCCGTCAGACGCTTCGTCATGCGTCCGTTCCTTCTCTATCGTTGAGGGGGCCCGGCAGCCTCGAAATGAGACTGCGACTACCCTGGCGGTACGCCCCTCGCCCAGCATTTCACGTCGGAGCCGGCAAGCCGGTCCCGGGCGGAAGGGAGCCCGTTTAGCGGCTGGCGGCGTGAAGTCAACCGGACGCGTTATCCGGCAGACGGTTCGCGCTTTGGCAGGAACAGGTCGGCCACGATCCGCCACCCGGGCGCATCGAGCCGCCAGACCCGGACGTAGTGTCCACGGCGGACGGTTTCGCCGCCCTCGACCCAGAGCGTGGAGCCGTAGGTGTAGACCATGTCGCCCGCCGTTGACTGGGCGCCGCCAAGCGTCCCGAGCGAGACCTTGGCCGGGCGGGCGGCCAGGCCCGCCGCGCGGGCCGCCTCGCCC
>WRPF01000119.1 GCA_009773335.1 Caulobacteraceae bacterium | reverse complement strand
GACCGCTGCGCCGCCGCCCACCGCAGACGCAAGCGTCGGCGCCTGCGCAAGCAGCAGCACGCCGACGATCACCACCAGCACGGTCGCCGCCACCGCATCGAAAGAGACCCCCGCGCCCGCTGCGTCCGCGGCTTCCACGGCGCCGACGAAGTCGGCGGTGACGAACAGCAGGAAGGCGAGAAAGCCATATGTCAGCGTCAGCAGCATCGCCTGCGTGAGCATGCCCCTCAACCAACCCTCGAACCACGAGCGCGTGGTCTGGAACATCGCGAGGAAGATGAAGATCGGCGCCACCGCCAGCAGCACCGCGATCGAGATCTTCGCGAGCACGATCAGGAAAGCGCCGAACCCCGCCAGCAGCGCGCACGCGAGCCAGACGACGACGCCGAGCACGAGCCAGGTGAGCCCCGTTCCCGAAAGCTCGAACATCGACAGCAGCGTCTGCGCCAGCCCCACCCCGCTTGCATAGAAGCGGTCAAGCGCCGCCGCCGGGGCTTCTCCCGCAAGCAGCGCCGCACCCACGCCCTCCGGCACGTCGTTGAACCAGCCGTAGAGGATGTCGAACGTGCCGGCCGTACCGGCGACGAGCCCGGAGAAGACCGCGATCTTGGCGATGCGCTCGCCAAACTCCGGCAACGGTGCCTGCGCCCGGCCCGAGGCATAGATGACGCCCCACCAGGCAAGGATGAGCGCGCCGCCTGTCACCACCGCCGGCGCGATCGCCGACCCCACGGCGCCGAATGCCGCACGCGCAAAGCCCTCGACCTGAGCGTCGACGTTGGCGAGGAGGGACGTGATGAACGGTTGCGACATGAGAGCGTCATCCTGATGGGTATCGATCGCCGGGCGTGCTGGAGGTCTTCAATCTCGTGGCGCCAGCGCGGCTGTTGCGGCGTCGGGCTGCGGCGCATTGAGGAAGCGCTGCATGCGCGCCTGCGCCGCCGTGCGTCGGTTGGCGTCCTGGGCGGCGAGCGCATCGCCCAGAGCTTCAAGTCGCACGAGTTCAAGTTGCGCGAGCGCCACTTCGCCGGTGATACGCGCCTGGAGGTCCTGCGCCGCCTTGATGTCGGGCGCCTGGTCGATCGTTTCGAGCATGCGCTCGACATGACCGATCCGCGTCTGGATCTGCGTGAAGGCCGCAGACGCCACGCCCTCGGCGAGCAGTCCGGCCGCCTGCGCGCGGGCATGCGTCGCGCGCATCTCATCGCTGACCGGAGCCGCAGCGAGTTCTGCGTCGCTCAGCGGCGCGTAGCTCTCGCGCAATGCGGTGATGGCTTGCGCGACGTCGTCGCCGTCGCTGTCTGCAGCGCCCGGCAGTCCGCCCGACTCAAGGACCCTCAGCGCGTCTTCCCACGACTGCGGCGCATACCGCCGCAGCGTGCGCTCTTCGAGGCCGTCCGACAGCGCGCCGTAACCTGCGTGTGACGTGAGCGCCGCCAGCGTCGCGACCTGGTGGCGGATCTGTTCAAGCGCATGCGCGGCCTGCTCGATGTTCTGGGCGAGATTGGACGGATCGATGACCTGCATCTGCGCGTGAGCAGGCATCGGTGCGAGCGCCGCCATGCAGGCGATGGCCGCTGCGCTCCGGCGCAACGACGTGCGAACGGCGACGCCGGAATGAACACGGCGACGGCGGCGGCGATCGGCTGAGCGGGTGAAGGCGTCCTTGGTCACGGCGTGCGTCTCCTGCGGTGAAATTCAGGCATCCAGAGGTTGGGGTCGTCGGGGTCGCCGCCGGCAGCGGCGATCTTTGCGCGCACGCGGTCGAGGAGGGCGGTGGTCGCCGCGCGTCCCGAGAGGATCGCCAGATCGTCGTCGAGGCCGGCGAGATCCAGCCGCACGACCACGCTCGCGCGGCCCTGCTTGAGGAGAAAGGCGCGCGAGATATCGGGCAGCGTGCGCACGATATCGAGTTCGCGAGCGGTAAGACCGAACCCCCCGCAATAGCTCTCTGCGTCGGCCTTGATGTTGGGAAAGAAGATCTGCGTCGGCGACTGCTCGATGATCGCCGGACCCACCGTCGACCGGACGGCGTCCTGCGCCGACTGGGTGGCGAAGACGAGAACCCCGTTCTTCTTGCGGATGGTCTTCTCCCAGTCCTTGATCTGGGTCTCGAACACGGGGTCGTCGAGGAGCCGCCAGGCTTCGTCGAGCACGATGATGGTCGGTCGCCCGTCGAGGCTCTTCTCGACTTCATGGAACAGAACCATCAGCGCCGCGGTCCGGGCGTCGGCGTCGTCAAACAGGTGGGTGAGATCGAACGCCTCGATGTCGTGGTGCGCAAACAGGGCCGCTTCGACGTGTCCGTCGTCGAACAGCCACGCGCGATCGCCCCGTCCGTGCCAGCGCGACAGGCGGTCGGCGAGCGCGCCGGGACCTGCGCGCTCATGTCCGGCGAACAGCGGCGCCATCGCAGACAACGCACGCGCCGAGGCCGGCGCGTCGCCCGCCGCGCGGACTGCGTCGGCGAGGATCGACATGTCGTGCGCGGATGGCGCGCCCGCGTCCGGCGTATGCGCTAGACGCGCGAGCCAGGACACGAGAAACGCCTGGTCGGCGGGCGTCTGCGCGGCGGCGATCGGCGACAGGCCTGCGGGAGCCCCCGGACGCAGGATCCGGTAGCGTCCGCCCAGCGCGCGGATCGCGATCTCGCCGCCGCGGTCCTTGTCGAAGAAGACCACCCGTCGCCCGTGAATCCGGCTCGACTGCGCCACGAGCATGTTGAGCAGCACCGTCTTGCCGCTGCCGGAGGGGCCGATCACCGTGGCGTTGCCCAGATCGCCCACATGGAACGAGAACCGGTATGGGCCGCCCGCCATGGTCTCAAACAGCGCGACCGGCGATCCCCAGTGCGCGCCGGACGGCGAGGGCGGCGCGCCCGACGCCCGGCCGTGGAACGCCGCCAGGCCCGCGAAGTTGGCGCTCGAAACCAGCGCCTTTCTGGCGATGAAGCCGAAGTTGCCCGGCAACTGCGCCCAGAAGGCGGGCTCAAGACCCAGATCCTCGCGCACGCCGATGACGCCCACATCTGCGAGCGCGCTGATGACGTCTGCAGCGGCGCGATCGAGCACCTGGAGACTTTCAGCCTGCGCCAGAATGGTCAGGTGGTGCAATCCAAACGCCGTACGCCCCGCCGCCGCGTCATCAGCGGCGACGGAGAGCTCCGCGCCGAGGGTCGCCGCCGCGTCGTCGGCGCCGCGCATGCGGGCCTGAACGCCGCGCATGCGCGCGATCGCCGCCGGACGGTCCACCAGCGCAAAGCTTTGCGTGACGGTGAGCGCGTGCGGAAGCGTCAGCAGCCGATCGAGCATGCCGGGCCATGTGCGCGGCGCGTACTCGCGCACGGATATGATTGCGCTGTAGTGCGTGTCGCGCGCACTGGGGCCGCGCGATTCCAGCGTCTCATTGCGGAAAATCAGCCGTCGCTGTGCGATCGCGCCGGAGAGATCGCCGCGCGGCAGGGCCAGCGCATCGGGAGGCGGCGCGTCGGGCGCGCGGGCGGCGGCGCCTGCGACATGGACGTGCGGGGACGGCGC
>WRPF01000024.1 GCA_009773335.1 Caulobacteraceae bacterium | reverse complement strand
CGGCATCGACCGTGAAGGCGTCGAGCGCGGCCAGGTGCTGGCGAAGCCCGGCTCCATCAAGCCGCACAAGAAGTTCGAGGCCGAAGCCTACATCCTCACCAAGGACGAAGGCGGCCGGCACACGCCGTTCTTCACCAACTACCGTCCGCAATTCTACTTCCGCACCACCGACGTGACCGGCATCTGCAACCTGCCGGAAGGCGTGGAGATGGTGATGCCGGGCGACAACATCAAAATCACCGTCGAGCTGATCACCCCGATCGCCATGGACCAGGGCCTGCGCTTCGCCATCCGCGAAGGCGGCCGCACCGTGGGCTCCGGCGTCGTGGCCAAGATCATCGAGTAGGCCCAAAGCCTCCTCGCACAGACAGAAGGCCGTCGGGGCGACCCGGCGGCCTTTTTCAATTGTGGTCTTTTCCGGTCTAGGGTGCATCCAGACACGCCCCCGGCCGCATCCCGTTCCTGAATGCCGGCAAGGGCGCGAACGTGCGTTCGGACCAGGCGGGAGGCAGAAGATGGAGCGGTTCGTGATTGGTGCGGCGGTGACAGTGGCGGTCCTGATCGCCGTAGGCGGCTATTTCGGCCATGGCGTGAGCGATGGCGAGGGTTTCCGGTTCGAGATCGGCGACCGGGGCGGCGGGGGCGGGCCGGCGCAGGCCAAGGGCTCCGGGGTGGCGACAAACATCGCCGCCACGACCTACGCCGCCACGGAACTGAAGATCCGCGACGCCGTCGCGGTGGTGAAGATCCTGCCGGAAGACCGCGCGGACATTTCCATCGAGATCGCCAATCCGGGCGCCCTCGCCATGCCGCGGGTG
The DNA here is from genome assembly GCA_009773335.1 of Caulobacteraceae bacterium. Taxonomy (GTDB): domain Bacteria; phylum Pseudomonadota; class Alphaproteobacteria; order Caulobacterales; family Aquidulcibacteraceae; genus VFBF01. The sequence goes on along the minus strand of WRPF01000024.1, from coordinate 38,111 downwards.
CGGATGGACGGCGGCGTGCTGGTGGTGGACGGCGGCCTCGATCGCCGCATCCGCCACTGCAACACGCGGCTGGGCAAGTTTGAAGTCTCCGTCAACGGCGTCGGCGAGGTGGACGAGGCGGAGATGCCGGTCATCACGGCGCGTGTGCCGCGCGCGGTCGATCTCTCCGTCGGCGGCGCGGCGCGGACGGACGTCGGCCCCTCCGCCAGCGCCGATCTCGCGTTCACGGGATGCGGCCCCACGACCGTGGCGGACGTGGCGGGCGCGCTTGACCTGAATTCGGCCGGGTCCGGCGACGTGACCGTCGGCGCGACGAAGTCGGCGTCGGTGTCGGCGGCGGGCTCCGGCGACACGACCCTCGGCGCAGTGGGCGAAAAGCTCGAAGTGTCCGTCGCCGGGTCTGGCGACGTGACCGCGGCCTCGCTCACCGGACCGCTGGAGGTCTCGATCGCAGGCTCCGGCGACGTGTTGATCTCGGGCGGCGCGGTCGCCGATGCGGACATCTCGATCGCCGGCTCCGGCAGCGTGGACATCGCATCGGGCGTCGGCCGGCTTGAGGTGGCGATCATGGGTTCCGGCGACGTGACCGTGCGCGGCCCGGCGGCGGCGGTGGACGCCAGCATCATGGGTTCGGGCGACGTGCAGGTCGTCTCGGTCGCCGGCGGCGTGCAGAAGGCGGTGATGGGCTCGGGATCCGTGCACGTCGGGCCGATCACGATAGACTGAGCGGGGTCGCCGCGCCCCGGTCCAGGAAGAACGGTCCCGGTTTGCGCCGGGACCGTTTCGCATGCGGGGCTGCGAGCGGCCTTGCCGAGGGAAAGACGCTCGGGCATAAGCCCTGCTTCGCAAAGAGCCGAAGGCGACCGCCCGCTGCCGGATCATATCCGTCAGCGATAGGGGTGTAGCTCAGCTGGTAGAGTACCGGTCTCCAAAACCGGGTGTCGTGGGTTCGAGTCCCTCCGCCCCTGCCATCGGCCCGTGTGAGTGACTATTTGAGGGAGTGCGCCGGACTGCCGGCGGCATTCCACGTGAAGGACAGGTAATGGCCAGTACGACGGACGATCGCGACGACAGCCCAACCCCCGGCAGCGAGCGCCTGAAGGCCAAGAACCCCTTCGAGTTCTTCCGTCAGGTCCGCCAGGAAGGTCAGCGCGTGACCTGGGCGACCCGTCAGGAAGTCACCGTCTCGACGATCATGGTCATGATCATGGTCGCGGCGGCCGCCATCTTCTTCTTCATCGTCGACGCCCTCATCCGCTGGGCTATCGGCTTCATCCTGCCCTCCTGAGTTCTGAACCGACATGGCGCATCACTGGTACATCGTTCACGCCTACTCGAACTTCGAGAAGAAGGTCGCCGAGGCGATCCGCGACCAGGCGGCGCGGCAGGGGCTTGAAGAAGCCTTCGAGGACATCCGCGTGCCGACCGAAGAGGTCACCGAGATCGTCCGCAACAAGAAGAAGATCCGCGAGCAGCGGCACTTCCCCGGCTACGTCCTCGTAAAGATGGACATGACCGACGAGGCCTATCACCTCGTCAAGAACACGCCGAAGGTCACGGGCTTCCTCGGCCAGCAGAACCGGCCGCAGCCGGTCAGCGACACGGAAGTCAAACGCATCCTCGGCGAAGTGGAGCAGGCCGCCGCCTCGCGTCCGCGCCCGGTGATCTCGTTCGACATCGGCGAGCGCGTGCGGGTGACCGATGGCCCGTTCCAGTCCTTCGAGGGCCTCGTGGAAGAGGTCGAGGAGGAAAAGGGCCGCCTGAAGGTCGCCGTCTCCATCTTCGGCCGCGCGACGCCCGTGGACCTGGAATACGCGCAGGTGGAGAAGATGCGCTGAGGCCCATCGGCTCCCGCACAACGATCAACCTGATTTGAAGAGCGCCGCGAACGTGTTTGCGAACGTGTGCGCGTCGCCGGGCCACCGTGCCGAAACATAGACGCCGTCCTGCACGACGAACGCGGGCGACGCATCCGTCTCGGAGTCCCGCGCCAGTCCGGAGAGCTTGCGCTTTCCCTTGAGCGTGTGCGCGTCGGCGTCGAGGAAATCGGACGGCGCCTTCAGCGCGCGCGTGACCTCCTGTTCCACCGACATGAAGCCCGGTGGCTCGCCCGCCGCCTCGCGGTAGGTCCGGTAATAGTCGCGGTCCCAGAAGCGCAAGGCATTGCCCATCGCATTGCCCTTCCGTTCGAGCCGCCACGTCAGCGCCGTCGTCCTGCGCCCCCAGAGCACCGAGCATCCGGTCGTGTCATCTATGCTGCGCGCGAGCAGCAACACGCCATGACAGATCGCGCCGACAGGTTTTTGCGCGCGGAAGAACGCCGTCGCGACGCGCTGCAACACCTTGCTTTCGAGAAATTCGCGCATGCCGCGCGCCCGGTGTCCGCCGGGGAGCACGAGCCCGTCGAACGCGTCGGGATCGATCGCGTCCCACGCGATCGGGGCCTGGAAGGCCCGGCTCGCGATCATCTCGGCGTAGGCCGCGCGCCCGCGCGGGTCGGCGCGCAGGATGCGGCCGAAGAGCACCAGTCCGCGCACCATCGGCAGGAAGCCCCACGGGTCGAGCCCGACGCCAGTGACCATGACCGGATCGGCCGCCGCCGGCCGTCCGTCCGGGGTGGCGAACGTGATGTCGTGCCCGGCGCGCGACAGGATGCGCCACGGCACGGCCGCCTCGGTCGGATCGAAGTCGCGTTGCGGCAGGGGGATGAGAATGCGCGCCATCGCGCTACTCGGCGCGGCGGACGGGGGCTGTCAACGGGTCTACTATTTCTTCCGTTTCGCCCGCGACGCCGCGATCAGCGGCGCGGCGAGATTTTCGTAGAGCCCGAACAGGTGCTCCACCCGCGCGCGGTCGCTGTCGAACGGCTCGCGGCGATAGAGCCTGTCCACCGCCAGATCGAGATCGCGGTGCGCATTGCGCAGGTCGGCGGGCATGAGATCGGGGTCGTACAGATCGGCGAGCGTGGCGTTGGGGTGCGCGGCGCGGGCGTCAAGAATGGCTTGGGCGGGATGCTCCAAGTTGCTCAAGCTGGGGGTATCGGGCGTTGGAAAGGTATTGTGTGTAAACTTCGCCGAGTAGCGAACATCGCTTTTTAGCCTGCCCGAAGTTATCTCTATCCAAGCCATGTGCATGCGCGAGGTCAAAAGTGCGAAGTTGCCGAGCGTGGCGTTCGGAACAATCTGCAAATCGTTTGCGGCTATCACGTTCGCGCTGAGAAATTTCATCGGTATGTAGGGGCGCCGCTCGGAACTGGTGCGAGGAATTGCTAGGTAGCGTCCCTCTGTTGGTTGTCGGCGTTCGGTGAAGAGCGCAGGTGAGTTGGCCTTATCGCGTGTGGCGGCCTTGGTGCTTGCTAGCCTCATGGTTCGCACGGCATGAAGTTTTTGTCTTAGCACGAGGCTGCTCGACTGGCGGGTTAGCGGGCAGTCGACGAGCCAAAGGCAGTAACGCGTGCTGCCTTGGATCAAATCCTCTGCTCCCAGGAACTCATGAATCAGATCAGCCAGATCGGGTTCCGCATCCAATATTCTCAGCCGTTCTGACTCTTCAAATACAAGGCTGCCGCCGTCAGCGGCGATGTTCCCATTGTAGAGCGAGGCCAAGTGTCGGGGAGGAGATGCGGCACCAAGAATTACTAAGTGGCGATCAGCCAGTCTGCTCGCATCAAGCAGATACGGTGAAAGCCCCGCGTGCCGGCTCTCTACGGGATCGCTTTTGATGTCGTCGTAGGAGAAGAGTCGTTTATCCTTCGGCTCATCGTCCGCGCGCGTCAGGCCCAGCACCACCACGTGCACGTGCGCCTTGCCGCGGGCCTCGCTTTCCCATGCAAACGTGCGGTGTGCGAAGGCGATCTCCAGTCCGCAGTGGTCGAACAGCACCGGCCAGAGCTGCGCCACCTGTTCGCCTTGCGTGATCGAATTGGTGGAAACGAATGCGATGCGCGGTGTTCCGCCCTTGGCATATTCACCCGCCTTGATGAACCACGCCGCCACATAGTCGAGCGTGCCGCCGGACCCGCCGAGATCGGCGATGCGGCGCACCTGCGCGCGCTGCGCCTCGCTCTGCATCTTGGCGCCGATGAACGGCGGATTGCCCATCACATAGCTGCATTGCTCGGCGGGCAGTACCGTTTCCCAATCCACTTCCAGTGCATCGCCGTGCTTGATGTGCGGCGACTGGCGCAAGGGGATGCGGGCGTAGTTCTCGCCGAACTCAATGGAGAGCCGGCCGTTCATGATGTGATCCATCATCCAGAGCGCGACTTCGGCGATGCGCGCAGGAAATTCGCCCAGTTCGATGCCGTAGAACTGATCGACGCTCAGTTTCGTCAGCGAGCCGACGTTGAACTTGAAGTCGGATCGCGTGTAGCCGGGCCGGTTGTAGATATCCGCGTAAAGCAGCTTCAGCAATTCGATCTCGATGGCGCGAATTTCGCGGTAGGCGATGACGAGGAAGTTGCCGCATCCGCAAGCGGGGTCGAAGAAGGTCAGCCTGGCCAACTTGTCGTGGAACGCGCGCAGGCGGTTGTCGCGATCTCGCTTGAGGCCGCTGATATGCGCGAACTCCGCACGCAGATCATCAAGGAACAGCGGCTCGATGACTTTGAGAATGCACTTTTCGTTTGTGTAGTGCGCGCCTTCCTTTCGGCGTTCCACCGGCGCCATGACGAACTGGAAAAGGGAGCCGAAAATGGCCGGGGAGATTGCATCCCAGTTGAAACTGCATGCTTCCAGAAGCAGCGCTCGCATCTTTGCGTCGAACTGCGCAATCGGCAGGCGCTCGGCGAACAGGTTGCCGTTGATGTAGTCAAACTGGGCGAGGTCCTCGTCCAGGTTTTTCAGCCGCTTGTCCTTGGGCGTGTCCAGTACCTGAAACAGGTTGGCCAGCCATTGCCCGGTGTCGGCGCCGTCCTCGCTTGTGCGGGTGCGGATCAGGTCCTCCATGATGCCGCGCGGCTCGAATATGCCCGTGTCGTCCGCGAACAGGCAGAACAGCAGGCGCACCAGCAGTCGTTCGAGATCGTGGCCGGTGTAGCCCGACGCTTCCAGCGCATCGTGAAGTTTGCCCATCAGCTCGGCGGCGAGGATGTTGACGGGGTCCTGATCCCGGAACGTGCGCTTCTCGACGCCGATGATGAAGCCGAATTTCTCGACGTGCTTCGGAAGGTCCGCGAGGGTGAACACCGCGTTGTCGCCAGTCTCCAGATTGAGGAGATCGAAGGTCTGGAAATCGCAGACGAGGATGTAGCGGGGCAGTTCCTCGTTCTTGATGCCGGTCAGGTAGTTCACGGCCTGATCGCGGGCGCGGATGAGATCGCCGCCGGCGCTCTTGTGTTCGGCCACCAGAACCCGGGGCCAGAAGAGGTCGATCCGACCGTTGCGGGCGCCCGCCAATTTGACCCGCGCCTCGAAGCTGGCTGAGCCGCGTCGGCGGGCTCCGAACACCTGAAAGAGGTCGTCGTAGAAGCTCTTGGCCTCGCCGTGCTCGTAGGTCTCGCTCGCCCACTCGTCGGCGAAGGCCTTCGCCCGCACTCTGATTTCGTTCCAACTGAGCCGCACCCGCACCCCCTCGACCGGCTCGCACCTTAGAGGGGGCGGGGGCGGACGGGAACGGGTCGGCGCCGGTTCGGACCGAGAGCCTGGGTCGCCCCGAACCTTTCCATATTGTCACTTGAAGCAACGGAACAAAAAGGGAACAAAGGCGTCAGGTTTTGACGGAGGTCAGCCGTGTTCGCGTGTCTTGTGGTGTTGGTTCTGGCGGTCGGAGGGCTCCTGCTGTGGCAGGCGGTGTCGGCGCGTCCGGTCCTCGCCAAGGGCGCGTGCGGGCCGGCGCGGCGCGTAGGCGCTCCCCGTCGTGAGACCTCGCGCGGCGCCGGCGTCCGGCGGTCCTCTTTTCATGCGTCGCGCGCGCCGGGTCCGTTGTGTGAGCGGGCCTTTGTCTCTTTTTTCCCTGCGCGCGGCGCCAAGGGGCGGGCCTCGCGCCATGCTCCCGTAAAGGCCCCCGCAAAGGCTCCCGTAAAGGCCCCCTTCAGGGCTCGTGCGCCCGGGAGGTCGTCGCCCGCGCGCTGCTGACGTGCGTTCGTTTCCATCGCTGGCAGGCCCGACGCGGCGTCGTTTTTACAGAAACGGTTCCGCGGGCGCCGGCGTATGCCCTGGGGTATTCATTGGGGCAGGCGTGCCGCCCAGGGCATACCCCAGGGCCGCCGAACGGCGACGGGTAGTGACAACGTCCCCGTCCTCCCCTATACGCCCCGGTCTTCCGTGGGAGGTTCCGGCAAAGTCCAGCCGGGCCGCACCACGACCCTCCGCCTTTTTGTGAGGTTTACATGGCGAAGAAAGTCATGGGGCAGATCAAGCTCCAGGTGCCGGCGGCTGCGGCCAACCCGTCACCCCCGATTGGTCCCGCGCTCGGTCAGCGCGGTCTGAACATCATGGAATTCTGCAAGGGCTTCAACGCCCGCACGCAGGACATGACCAAGGGCGATCCGTGCCCGGTGGTCATCACCTACTATCAGGACAAGTCCTTCACCTTCGTCATCAAGACGCCGCCGGCGTCCTTCCTCCTGAAGAAGGCGGCGGGTCTGAAGCTCGGCAAGAAGCCGGGCGGCGGATCGAAGCTGCCGGGACGCGACAAGGTCGGCAAGGTCTCGATGGCCCAGTGCCGCGAGATCGCGAAAACCAAGATGAAGGATCTCAACGCCAACGATATTGAAGCCGCCGCGCTCCAGATCGCCGGCACCGCCCGTTCCATGGGCCTGGAAGTGGTGGGGTAGGACAATGCCGAAGATTGATGGCGTGAACGTCACCAAGCGCATGGCCAAGAGCCATGCCGGAATCGACAGCCGCAAGCTGCACTCGCTGGAAGAGGCGATCGGCATGCTGAAGGAACGCGCGCAGGCGAAGTTCGACGAGACGATCGAAATCTCGATGAACCTCGGCGTCGACCCGAAGTATCCCGACCAGCAGGTCCGCGGCGTGTGCCAGCTGCCAAACGGCACCGGCAAGACGCTGCGCGTCGCCGTGTTCGCCAAGGGCCCGAAGGCTGACGAAGCCAAGGCCGCCGGCGCAGACATCGTCGGCGAACAGGACCTGTTCGAGACGATCAACGGCGGCAAGATCGAGTTCGATCGCCTGATCGCCACGCCCGACCTGATGGCCCTCGTCGGCCGTCTCGGCAAGGTGCTCGGGCCCCGCGGCCTGATGCCGAACCCGAAGGTCGGCACCGTGACGATGGACGTCGGCAAGGCCGTGAAGGACGCCAAGGGCGGCGCCGTGGAGTTCCGCGTCGAAAAGGCCGGCATCATCCACGCCGGCGTCGGCAAGGCGAGCTTCTCGAAGGATGCGCTCATCCAGAACGCGCGCGCCTTCATCGACTCCGTCGCGAAAGCCCGTCCGTCCGGCGCGAAGGGCGTCTTCGTGAAGAAGATCGCGCTCAGCTCCACCATGGGCCCCGGCGTGCGCATCGATACCTCGAGCGCGACGCAAGCCTAAAAGTCTGCGCGGGCTGACGTCCGCGAAACAAGGCCTATGCCGAAGGGTCCGGCGCATCGCGAGGTGCGCCGGTCTTTTCCTGTTCGATCCCGGATCCGCTTCCGCGCCGTCGCGCACCGATTCACCATGGACCGGCAACGGCCCGGCCTGCCGCGCGCGGGGCGCAAGCACGCTGAGCTGGGGATGATTGCGTCAAGACTGTGGAAAACAGCGGGCGGCGGAACGCAAATGCAGCACAGGCCCTTGCCAACATGGCGCAGGGCTCGCTATAGACCGCCGTTCGGGTTGACGCATTAACTGCGCCGCCCGAATTCCTGTCCGAGAATGCAGGTGTCCCGTCGGTCGGTCAAGGCCGGTCAGCACGGGGCTTAAACCGTTTGGGCCCGCAGGAGACAGAGCTGAAGGTTTCACCCCTTCCCGCGCGCGAGCGTGGGCGAGGGCTACGCTACCGAGGCGCTGGGCCAATTCATTGGCTGGACGGGGCGCGTGCGACATCGGGGTCGCGCGGCGCTTCCGAGGTGATCGGCAGCGGTGCGCGGCGCGGATCTATCGCCCGCGGTCCGGGCGTCGGATGGGCCGGCGACCGAATTGAGGAGACCGCAATGGATCGTGCTCAAAAAGCGCAAGCGGTGGAGGACCTGAAAGGGATCTTCGCCAAGTCCGGCGTGGTGGTTGTCAGCCACTATGCGGGATTGACCGTTGCGGACATGACTGCACTTCGCGTGCGCCTTCGTGAGGCGGGCGCGAGTCTCAAGGTCGTGAAGAACCGGCTCGCCAAGATCGCTCTTGACGGCACGCCGGGCGCGGCGGGTTCCGGCATGTTCACCGGTCCGGTCGCCATCGCGTACTCCGCTGATTCCGTGGCGGCCACCAAGGTCGCCGTCGCCTACGCCAAGGAGAAGGACAAGTTCGTCCTGCTCGGCGGCATCATGGGCGCGGACATTCTCAACGAGAACGCGGTGAAGGCATTGGCGACGCTTCCGTCGCTCGATGAACTGCGCGGCAAGATCGTGGGCCTTATCCAGGCGCCCGCGACCAAGATCGCTGGCGTCCTCGCGGCGCCTGGCGGCCAGCTCGCACGGGTCATCAACGCCTACGCCACCAAGGACGCGGCCTAGATCCAGAATTCTGGGCCGCAGCAGTCGTATTCGCAACGCCACGTTGAAAAACTTCAGGGGTGTAACCACATGTCCAAACTCGAAAAAATCGTCGACGACCTTTCCAGCCTGACCGTTCTCGAAGCGGCCGAGCTCTCCAAGCTGCTCGAAGAGAAGTGGGGCGTCAGCGCCGCAGCTCCGGTTGCAGTGGCGGCGGCTCCGGCGGCCGGCGGCGGCGCGGCGGCAGTCGAAGAGAAGACGGAATTCACCGTCATGCTCACGGGCGCCGGCGACAAGAAGATCGAAGTCATCAAGGAAGTGCGCGCAATCACGGGCCTTGGCCTCAAGGAAGCCAAGGATCTGGTTGAAGGCGCGCCGAAGGCAGTCAAGGAAGGCGTCAACAAGGCTGACGCCGAGAAGTTCAAGGCCCAGCTCGAAAAGGCCGGCGCCAAGGTCGATCTGACCTGATCTGAAAGACCGACGCATGGGCCGGGCCGCGCATCAAACGCGGCTCGGCCTGATGCGTTTCTATCTCGTGCGCGGTTGTTTGTTTCCGCGCCGGAGTTCTTCTCGCCCGTGGAACTCCGTTCGAGCCGAATGCTCGGAACTCGTCCCTGCCGCAAGGGACATCGACAGCGGGCGAGGCGGCGACCAGCGTCGCATTCCGGAAGGTTCGGCGGCGCCGACCGGGATGTGACCAACGGGGAGAGCGATGGCTCTGACTTTCACGGGCAAAAAGCGAATCCGCAAGTCCTTCGGCAAGATCCCGGAAGCGGGCGCGATGCCGAACCTCATCGAGGTGCAGCGCAGCTCCTACGATCAGTTCCTGCAGAAAGACGTCAAGGCGGCGGACCGCCGCGAGGAAGGCATCGAGGCGGTGTTCCGCTCTGTCTTCCCGATCAAGGATTTTTCGGAGCGCGCGCTCCTCGAGTACGTCACCTACGAATTTGAACAGCCGAAGTTCGACGTTGAAGAATGCCAGCAGCGCGACATGACGTACGCCGCGCCGCTGAAGGTGAAGCTGCGCCTGATCGTGTTCGAATCCGATGAGGAGACGGGCGCGAAGTCGATCAAGGACATCAAGGAGCAGGACGTCTATCTCGGCGACATCCCGCTGATGACCGACAAGGGCACATTCGTCGTGAACGGCACCGAGCGCGTCATCGTCTCGCAGATGCACCGCTCGCCGGGCGTCTTCTTCGATCACGACAAGGGCAAGACGCACTCGTCGGGCAAACTGCTCTTCGCCGCGCGGGTCATCCCCTATCGCGGCTCCTGGCTCGACTTCGAGTTCGACGCCAAAGACATCCTGTTCGTCCGCATCGACCGCAAGCGCAAACTGCCGGCGACGACGCTGCTTTATGCCCTCGGCATGGATGGCGAGCAGATCCTGTCGACTTTCTACAACAAGGTCGCCTACCGCCGGACCCCGAAGGGCTGGACGCTGCGCTACCGCGCCGAGAAGTGGCGCGGCGTGAAACCGGTGTTCGACCTCGTCGACGCCAAGACCGGCAAGGTTGTGGCCGAGGGCGGCAAGAAGATCTCCGCGCGCGTCGCCAACAAGCTCGCCGAAGACGGCGTCGTCGATATCCTCGTGCCGTCGGAAGACCTCTATGACCGCTTCCTCGCCGAGGATCAGGTCAATGCGGAAACCGGCGAAATCTTCGCCGAAGCGGGCGAAGGCATCACCGAGGCGCTGGTCGCTTCGCTGATCGACGCGGGCATCGACGAGATCGAAGTCCTCGACATCGACAACGTCACCGTCGGTCCGTACCTGCGCAACACGATGGCGCTCGACAAGAACGAGACGCGCGAACAGGCGCTGTTCGACATTTATCGCGTGATGCGCCCGGGCGAACCGCCGACGATCGAGACCGGCGAAACGCTGTTCCGGGGCCTGTTCTCGGACTCCGAGCGGTACGATCTCTCGGCCGTCGGTCGCGTGAAGATGAACATGCGTCTCGGCCTCGATACCGACGACGAGCAGCGCACGCTGCGCGCCGAAGACATCGTCGCCGTCATGCGTACGTTGCTCGACCTGCGCGAAGGTCGCGGTGAAATCGACGACATCGACAACCTCGGCAACCGCCGGGTGCGCTCGGTCGGCGAGCTGATGGAAAATCAGTACCGCGTCGGCCTGCTGCGCATGGAACGCGCAATCAAGGAGCGGATGAGTTCGGTCGATATCGAGACCGTGATGCCGCACGATCTGATCAACGCGAAGCCCGCGGCGGCGGCGGTGCGGGAGTTCTTCGGCTCCAGCCAGCTGTCGCAGTTCATGGACCAGACCAACCCGCTCTCCGAGATCACGCACAAGCGGCGTCTGTCGGCGCTCGGACCGGGCGGTCTGACCCGCGAACGCGCGGGCTTTGAAGTCCGCGACGTGCACCCCACGCACTATGGTCGCATCTGCCCCATCGAAACGCCGGAAGGCCCCAACATCGGTCTTATCAACTCGCTCGCTACACATGCGCGCGTGAACAAGTACGGCTTCATCGAGAGCCCGTACCGCAAGGTCGTGGACGGCAAGCCGACGGAAGAGATCACCTACCTTTCCGCCATGGAGGAGTCGAAGTACGCGATCGCGCAGGCGAACGCCGCTCTCGATTCCAGGGGCGCGCTGTCGGAAGAGCTCGTGCAGTCGCGCGTGAACTACGAAGCGACGCTGCATCCGCGCGCCGACATCGACTTCATCGACGTTTCGCCCAAGCAGGTCGTGTCCGTCGCTGCGGCGCTCATTCCGTTCCTTGAGAACGATGACGCCAACCGCGCGCTGATGGGCTCGAACATGCAGCGTCAGGCCGTACCGCTGCTCAAGGCGGATGCGCCGCTCGTGGGCACCGGCATGGAAGGCATCGTCGCGCGCGACTCGGGCGCGGCGATCGCGGCGCGCCGCATCGGCATCGTCGAGCAGGTCGACAGCCAGCGTATCGTCGTGCGCGCCACCGAAGAGCGTGACACCACGAAGCCGGGCGTCGACATCTATCGCCTGCTGAAGTTCCAGCGCTCCAACCAGTCGACCTGCATCACCCAGCGCCCGATCGTGCGCGTGGGCGACATCGTGCAGGAAGGCGACATCATCGCCGACGGCCCGTCCACGGACCTCGGCGAGCTTGCCCTCGGCCGCAACGTGCTCGTCGCGTTCATGCCGTGGAACGGGTACAACTTCGAGGACAGCATCCTCATCTCCGAACGCATCGTGAAGGACGACGTCTTCACCTCGATCCATATCGAGGAATTTGAAGTCGCCGCCCGTGACACAAAGCTCGGGCCGGAAGAAATCACCCGCGACATCCCGAACGTCGGCGAGGAAGCCCTGCGCAACCTCGACGAAGCGGGCATCGTGGCGGTGGGCGCCGAAGTCCTCGCTGGCGACATTCTCGTCGGCAAGGTCACGCCGAAGGGCGAAAGCCCGATGACGCCGGAAGAAAAGCTCCTGCGCGCCATCTTCGGCGAAAAGGCCTCCGACGTGCGTGACACGTCGCTGCGCCTGCCCCCGGGCGTTCAGGGCACCATCGTCGAAGTGCGCGTGTTCAACCGCCACGGCGTCGACAAGGACCAGCGCGCGCTGCAGATCGAGCGTCAGGAAATCGAACGTCTTGCGAAGGACCGCGACGACGAACTCGCGATCCTCGAGCGCAACATCTTCAACCGTCTGAAGGAGATCATGCGCGGCAAGAACGCCACGTCCGGTCCCAAGGGCTTCAAGAAGGGCCCGGTGACCGACGAGACGTTCCAGGCGATCACGCGTGGTCACTGGTGGCAGATCGGGCTCGACGACGACGCGGCGAACGCGGAAATCGAAGGCCTGAAGCAGCAGTATGACGCGGCCAAGAAGCGCCTCGACGACCGCTTCACAGACAAGGTCGACAAGCTCCAGCGCGGCGACGAGTTGCCGCCCGGCGTGATGAAGGTCGTGAAGGTGTTCGTCGCGGTGAAGCGCAAGCTGCAACCGGGCGACAAGATGGCCGGCCGCCACGGCAACAAGGGCGTCATCTCCAAGATCGTGCCGATCGAGGACATGCCGTTCCTGCCGGACGGCACGCATGTGGACGTCGTGCTCAACCCGCTCGGCGTGCCGTCGCGGATGAACGTCGGCCAGATTCTGGAAACCCACCTCGGCTGGGCCTGCGCCAACCTCGGCAAGCAGGTGAAGCTCGCGCTCGACGCCTATCATCGCGATGGCGAGAAGAAGGGCCTCACCAACAAGCTGAAGGAAATCTACGGCGCGGACGCGGAGCTGCCCAAGACCATCGAGGAGACCGTCGAGCTGGCGGAAAACCTCGAAAAGGGCATTCCGATCGCTACGCCCGTGTTCGACGGCGCCAAGGACGCCGACATCCGCGCCATGCTGAAGCAGGCGGGCATGTCGGAGAACGGCCAGGTGGTGCTGCATGACGGTCTGACCGGCGAGCAGTTCACCCGTCCGGTCACGGTTGGCTACATCTACATGCTGAAGCTGCACCACCTCGTGGACGACAAGATCCACGCGCGCTCCATCGGCCCGTACTCTCTCGTCACGCAGCAACCGCTGGGCGGCAAGGCGCAGTTCGGCGGCCAGCGCTTCGGCGAAATGGAGGTGTGGGCGCTCGAAGCGTACGGCGCCGCCTACACGCTGCAGGAAATGCTGACCGTGAAGTCCGACGACGTGGCGGGTCGCACGAAGGTCTACGAGGCCATCGTCCGCGGCGACGACACGTTCGAGGCGGGCATTCCGGAGAGCTTCAACGTGCTCGTGAAGGAAATGCGTTCACTCGGCCTCAACGTGGAGCTTGCCGACGGCAAGATCGCGAAGGCGGCCGAATAGGGGCTCGCATGCCGGTCCGGACTGTTCCGGGCCGGCTTGTCGCCCTTGATGCGGATCACCGGCGGGCGCGCCGATGACCGCGAGACCAGACTGGGAGAACTTCCCGCATGAACATGATGAACCAGGACATTGCGAACGTCTTCGGCGGCCAGGCCCCGGCGCCGACGTTCGACCAGATCAAGATCGCGATCGCCTCGCCCGAACAGATCCGCTCGTGGTCGTTCGGCGAAGTGAAGAAGCCTGAGACGATCAACTACCGCACGTTCAAGCCGGAACGCGATGGTCTCTTCTGCGCGCGCATCTTCGGGCCGATCAAGGACTACGAGTGCCTGTGCGGCAAGTACAAGCGCATGAAGTTCAAGGGCGTCGTCTGCGAAAAGTGCGGCGTCGAAGTCACGCTGCAGCGCGTTCGCCGCGAGCGCATGGCCCACATCGAACTGGCCGCGCCCGTCGCGCACATCTGGTTCCTGAAGTCGCTGCCGAGCCGCATCGGTCTCATGCTCGACATGCCGCTCAAGGACATCGAGCGCGTGCTCTACTTCGAGCAGTACATCGTGCTCGAACCCGGTCTCACGCCGCTGAAGGCCAAGGAACTCCTCACCGAGGAAGCCTACCAGAAGGCGCAGGACGAATACGGCGAGGACAGCTTCACGGCCCTCATCGGCGCTGAAGCCATCCGTGAACTGCTCATGCAGCTCGACCTCGAAAAGGAAGCAGAGGACCTGCGCCGCGGCATTGCGGAAGCAACCACGGAACTGAAGCCGAAGAAGCTCGCCAAGCGCCTGAAGCTCGTCGAGGCCTTCGTGCGCTCGGGCAACCGCCCGGAGTGGATGATCCTCACGGTCGTGCCGGTCATTCCGCCGGAACTGCGTCCGCTCGTGCCGCTCGACGGCGGCCGCTTCGCCACCTCCGACCTCAACGATCTCTATCGGCGCGTCATCAACCGCAACAACCGCCTGAAGCGGCTGATGGAACTCCGCGCGCCGGACATCATCATCCGCAACGAAAAGCGGATGCTGCAGGAATCGGTGGATGCGCTGTTCGACAACGGCCGTCGCGGTCGCGTCATCACGGGCGCCAACAAGCGCCCGCTGAAGTCGCTCGCCGACATGCTGAAGGGCAAGCAGGGCCGGTTCCGCCAGAACCTGCTCGGCAAACGCGTCGACTACTCGGGCCGTTCGGTGATCGTCGTCGGTCCCGAACTCAAGCTGCATCAGTGCGGCCTGCCGAAGAAGATGGCGCTCGAGCTGTTCAAGCCGTTCATCTATTCGAAGCTCGACGCGAAGGGCCTTTCGGGCACCGTGAAGCAGTCGCGCCGCATGGTGGAAAAGGAACGTCCGGAAGTCTGGGACGTTCTGGAAGAAGTCATTCGCGAACACCCGATCCTGCTCAACCGCGCGCCGACGCTCCACCGCCTCGGCATCCAGGCGTTCGAGCCGAAGCTGATCGAAGGCAAGGCGATCCAGCTGCACCCGCTCGTCTGCGCAGCGTTCAACGCCGACTTCGACGGCGACCAGATGGCCGTGCACGTGCCCTTGTCGCTGGAAGCGCAGCTGGAAGCGCGTGTGCTGATGATGTCGACGAACAACATCCTCTCGCCCGCCAACGGCAAGCCGATCATCGTGCCCTCGCAGGATATCGTGCTCGGCCTCTACTACCTCTCGGTCGTCAAGGAAGACGGCGTCGAGGTGGACAAGAAGACCGGCCAGAAGAAGTTCCGGATGTATTCGGACATGGGCGAGATCGAGCACGCCCTGCAGGCGGGCATCGTCACGCTCCACACGCCGATCCTCGCCCGCTACGAAACGGTTGACGAGCACAACAAGCAGAAGTGGATCACGGTCGAGACGACGCCGGGACGCATGAAGATCGCGGAGTTCCTGCCGCGCCATCCGAAGGTGTCGCCGGACCTCATCCAGGCGCTGATGACCAAGAAGGAAGTCGGCAACCTGATCGACGCCGTCTATCGCCACTGCGGCCAGAAGGCGACGGTGATCTTCGCCGACAAGATCATGGCGCTCGGCTTTCGCGAAGCGTGCCGCGCGGGCATTTCCTTCGGCATGGGCGACATGATCGTGCCGAAGGCCAAGGAAGCGCTGGTCGAGGATACGCGCACGCGCGTGACCGAGTACGAACAGCAGTACGCCGACGGTCTCATCACCAAGGGTGAGAAGTACAACAAGGTCGTCGACGCCTGGTCCAAGTGCACCGACAAGGTCGCCGACGCGATGATGGAAGAGGCGGCGCGACCCGCCAAGTCCAGCGACACGCGCACCAACGAGCTCAACTCCATCTACATGATGGCGCACTCGGGCGCGCGCGGTTCCAAGAACCAGATGAAGCAGCTCGCCGGCATGCGCGGCCTCATGGCCAAGCCCTCGGGCGAGATCATCGAGACGCCGATCATCTCGAACTTCAAGGAAGGCCTCTCGGTTCTTGAGTACTTCAACTCCACCCACGGCGCCCGCAAGGGTCTCGCGGACACGGCGCTGAAGACAGCGAACTCGGGCTATCTCACGCGCCGTCTCGTCGACGTCGCGCAGGACTGCATCATCACGGAGGAAGACTGCGGCACGCAGCTCGGCCTCGACATCTCGGCTGTCATCGACGGTTCGGAAGTCGTCGTCTCGCTCGGCACGCGCGTTCTCGGGCGCACGAGCGCCACCGACATCATCGAACCCGGCACGGGCAAGCTGGTCGCGCCGGCCAACACCTTCCTCGACGAGGACATGGTGACCGAGATCGAGAAGTCGGCGGTGCAGACCGTGAAGGTCCGCACGGTGCTCACCTGCGAAACCCGCACGGGCGTCTGCGGCGCCTGCTACGGACGCGATCTGGCGCGCGGCACCCGCGTCAACATCGGCGAAGCGGTCGGCGTCATCGCCGCGCAGTCCATCGGCGAGCCGGGCACGCAGCTCACCATGCGCACGTTCCACATCGGCGGCGCGGCGCAGGTCGCCGAGCAGTCCGGTGCGGAATCGGCGCACGAGGGCGTGATCAAGCTCGTGAACCGCGGCACCCTGAAGAACGGCAACGGCGAACTGATCGTCATGACCCGCCAGATGCAGGCGATCATCATCGACGCGGACGGCAAGGAGCGGCAGTCGTTCAAGCTGCCCTTCGGCGCCAAGCTGAAGATCGACGAAGGCAAACCGGTGAAGCGCGGTGATCGTGTGGCGGAATGGGATCCCTACGCCACCCCGATCCTCACGGAAGTCGCGGGCACGGTGCGCTTCGAGGATGTCATCGACGGAATTTCTTCGCGCGATGAACTCGACGAGGAAACCGGCATCTCGTCCAAGCACATCATCGACTGGCGTTCGACGGCCAAGGCGTCGGAGCTTCGTCCGGCCATTGTCATCGTCGATGATAACGGCAATCCGGCCAAGCTCTCCAACAAGGCCGAAGCGCGCTATCTCCTGCCGGTCGGCGCGATCCTCTCGATCACGGACGGCGATACGGTGAAGCCCGCGCAGGACCTCGCGCGGATCACCACCGGCGGCGCCAAGACGCGCGACATCACCGGCGGTCTGCCACGGGTGGCGGAGCTCTTTGAAGCGCGCCGTCCGAAGGACCACGCGATCATCGCGGAGATCGACGGGCGGGTGGAGTTCGGCAAGGACTACAAGAACAAGCGCCGCCTCAAGGTCGTGCCCGAGGATGAAAGCCTCGAGCCCGCCGAGTACATGATCCCGAAGGGCAAGCACATCGCGGTGCAGGAGGGCGAAATCGTCCGCAAGGGCGACTATCTGCTCGACGGCAACCCGGCGCCGCAGGACATCCTCGCGATCATGGGCGTGGAGGCGCTCGCCAACTACCTCGTCGAGGAAATCCAGAAGGTCTATCGCCTGCAGGGCGTGCCGATCAACGACAAGCACATCGAGGTGATCGTTCGCCAGATGCTGCAGAAAGTCGAAGTGATGGACGCGGGCGACACCGAGTACCTCAAGGGCGAGGCGGTGGATTCGCAGGACCTTGAAGACGAGAACCGCCGCGTTCTCGAACTCGGCCTGAAGCCGGCGACATCGCAACCCATGCTGCTCGGCATCACCAAGGCGTCGCTGCAGACGCGGTCCTTCATCTCTGCGGCGTCCTTCCAGGAAACCACGCGGGTGCTCACGGAGGCGGCGACCTACGCCAAGACCGACACGCTCGAGGGTCTCAAGGAGAACGTCATCGTCGGCCGGCTCATCCCGGCAGGCACCGGCGGCCAGCTCCGGCGCTACCAGGCGGTGGCTGCGGAACGCGACCAGAAGCTGCTCGACAGCGGCGAAGGGGTCCTGCGCCGCCAGATCGAGGAACGCACGCGCGAGCCTGCCGAATAGGCGCTTGCACGACCTGACAGGAAGCGGCCCGTCGTTCTTGTGAGCGGCGGGCCGCTTTCATTTGTCCGATGTGACGGCGAACCTCAGGTGAAAGCCGGCTCTGAGGGCGCGGGGGCGGGAGCCGTTCGAGGCGGATATGTTTGTCGCTCCTCGCGAGTGTTGCATCGCGCGGGCGCGGGCACTAAACAGTCGCCTCCCGCGCCGGGGGGCACCGAGTCCCGGCGTGCATTGGGGCGTCGCCAAGCGGTAAGGCAGCGGTTTTTGGTACCGCCATTCCCAGGTTCGAATCCTGGCGCCCCAGCCAATTTGTCCGGGATTCCACGCAAGAAAAAGCCGGCGCACCCTGAAGCGCGCCGGCCTTTCCGTTTGCGGTCTTTCGCGACGTTATTTCGTCGGCGCGGGAGCCGGGGGCGTCGCCGGAGCTGGCGCCGGCGTGACGGTTGACGAGGCCTCGGCTGGAGCGACGGTCGGGGCCGGCGCCAGCGCTTGCGGCGGCGCCGACGGCGCATACTTCACGAGGCCTTCGGTATCGCCCGTGACGATGTAGTAGATCTCGCGGTTGCGCGAGCCGCCTGGCTGGGTCGGGTCATCGAGGTACACCTCGAAGTTCGCGCCTTCCGTGAGACGGGTCGCGGCGATCAGCGCGTCAATCTTGTCGTAGACCGACGTGATGATCGTGTCCTCGGAGCCCGTGTAGTTGACCTTGATGGCCTGACCGGCGGGCGTTTCGCCGGCCTTCACGCCGATCAGCACCGCGGGGCGCTGGCCACTGTAGGGCATGCCGAAGTTGAAGCCGTAGGTGTCGCCGGTCCACGCCGTTTCGATCGCGATCGGGTTGGTGAGCGCGAGGTTGTTGCTCGTGAACACGGTCTTGAGGATGGCGGTGGCCTGACGCGCGCCATCGGCGATCTGGCCGGGACCCTTGGTCGTGGAGCCTTCGAGATAGAGGTAGGGCTGCGCCGTGCGCGTCACGACTTCGTAGGTGAGGTCCGAGAAGTCCGCGGTCTTGGTCTTCGCCGCTTCCGCACCGGCCCAGGTGACGAGCGCGCCGATCACAGGATCGAGTTGGACGCCGTTGCCGCCCTGGCCACGCTCGACCGGGTTGTAGCCGAGATCCTGGACGACCTTGACGACGACCGAAGTCGCGTTCGCCGCCGGCGTCAGGGTGTAGGTGACCTTCGCG
Organism: Caulobacteraceae bacterium; assembly: GCA_009773335.1. Lineage (GTDB taxonomy): Bacteria > Pseudomonadota > Alphaproteobacteria > Caulobacterales > Aquidulcibacteraceae > VFBF01. The sequence continues at coordinate 19,206 of WRPF01000024.1, read as the reverse complement.
TGCTTGTTCGTCGCGAAATCAACGCTGGCCTCGACCGACTTGCGCAGGTCGACGGCCGTCACCGTCTGGGTGATGCCTTCGGAAACCGCCGCTTCGCCCGGCGCGGACGCCAGCATCGCGTAGACGGTCGCCAGCGGGCGATCGATCGTGATGGTCTGCTCGCGCTCGACCTTGCCGGGCAACACGACATAGCTGCCGCCTATGCCGGCGCCCGCGAGGGCCACCGCACCAATCGCCAAATTACGTAGAAGCGCCATGCTTCAATCTCCCCGAAAAACGAACCTGATCCCGCGCGGAGATGCCCCCGCGCCTCCGCAGGGCCGTGTCTTAACAGATCGGCACGGACGCCGGAAGCCGCAATGCCTACAGTCTCCGGGGCGCCTGACCTGTGCCCATGGTCACAGGTCAGGCGTACGCCGCGCCCGGCCTACGGGGCGGCCGTGGCGAATGAGCCCGCTTCCGGCGACCCAACGGCCCGCAGGGCGAAGGCGTAGTCGAGCGCCAGCTCCTTGAGGTAGTCGAACCGGCCGGAGGCGCCGGCGTGGCCCGCCTCCATGTTGATCTTGAGCAGCACAGGCCGTCCGCTTGTGGTCGCCGGCCGCAGGCGCGCCACGAATTTTGCCGGCTCCCAGTAGGTCACACGTGGATCGGAGAGGCCGCCCGTCGCCAGCACCGCCGGATACGCCGCCGGACGGATGTTGTCGTAGGGGCTGTAGCTCGCGATGTAGTCGTACGCGGCCGGATCCTCGATCGGGTTGCCCCACTCGGGCCATTCCGGCGGCGTGAGCGGCAGGCTCGTGTCGCTCATCGTGTTGAGCACGTCGACGAACGGCACGCCGGCGATGACGCCGGCCCAGAGATCGGGGCGCATCGTCGTGATCGCGCCCATCAGCAGGCCGCCCGCGGATCGTCCCTCGGCGACGATCTTGCCCTTCGAGGTGTAGCCGCTGGCGATGAGATGTTCAGCGCAGGCGATGAAGTCCGTGAAGGTGTTCTTCTTCTTGTCCTTGCGGCCGTCGAGGAACCACTGCCAGCCCTTCTCGGAGCCGCCGCGCACGTGGGCGATGGCCCAGACCCAGCCGCGATCGACCATGCTGAAACGGCGGATCGAGAAGTCCGCCTCCATCGAACTGCCGTACGAGCCGTAACCGTACAGCAGCATCGGCGCGGAGCCGTCGAGCGGCGTGCCGGCCTTCATCAGGATGGTGACCGGCACTTCGGCGCCATCGGGCGCCTTGGCCATGAGGCGACGCGTGACGTACTTCGACGGGTCGTGGCCCGACGGGATTTCCTGCACCTTGCGCACCGTCTTCGCGCGCGTGGTCATGTCGTAGTCGACCCACGAGCGCGGCGTCGTCGGCGAGTTGTAGATGTAGCGCATCACGGTGGTGTCCCACTCGTAACCGCCGTCGAGCGCGAGCGCGTAGGCTTCCTCGGGGAACGACACCGTATGCTCTGCGCCGCCGGTCTCGCGCACGACCACGCGTGGCAGGGCATTGACGCGCTCGAGCCTCACAAGGTGGTTCTTGAATGCGCCGAGGCCGATGATGAGGCGGCCCGGTTCGTGCGCGAGGAAGTTCTGCCAGTTACGGCGCGGCGTCGCCGAAAGCGACGTCGTCATCACTTTGAAATCCACGGCGCCGTCGGCGTTCGTGCGGATGTACCAGACGCCGTTCCAGTGCTCGATGTCGTAGAGCACGCCGGGCTCGCGGGCCGCAAACAGGCGTGGCGCGGCGGTCGGCGTGCGCGCCGGAATGACCAGCGATTCCGACGTTTCCTGATTGCCGCAGCCGATGACGATGAACTCGCGGCTGTTGGTGACGCCGAGGCCGACGAAGAAGCCGTCGTCCTTCTCTTCATAGATCAGCGCATCATCGGCCGCGCCGCCGCGAACGGGGCGGCGATAGACCTTCTTCGGACGACCTTCCTCGTCGCGCCAGAGCCAGAAGAGGTATTTGGAATCCGGCGAGAAGACGAAGTCGCCCGTCGTGCTCTGCGGGCCATCGGGAAGGATCGCGCCGGTGGCGAGATCCTTGATCGCGATGGCGTAGTATTCGCTGCCCTGCTCGTCGATCGAGTAGCCGTAGAGCGCGTGGTCGGAGGAATGCGCGGCGGCGCCGATATCGAAATGCGCCTTGCCCTGCGCGAGCGCGGGCTCGTCGAGAAGAACGGCTTCCGCGCCGCCATTGCGCGGCCTGCGGTAGTGGCGCGGATATTCGGCGCCGGCGTCGAAGCGGGTGTAATATTCCCACGCGCCGTCGGGATCGGGGACGGTGCTGTCGTCTTCCTTGATGCGGCCCTTCATCTCCTTGAAGAGCGTCTCCTGCAGCGCCGCCGTCGGGGCGAGCATGGCGTTCATGTAGGCGTTCTCGGCGACGAGGTACTCGCGGATGTCGGCGCGCAGGACCGCAGGGTCGCGCATGACCTGCTGCCAGTTGTCGTCCTTCAGCCAGTGATAGTCGTCGGTGCGGGTGCGCCCGAGCTGGGTGACGGTGAAGGGTTCTTTCTTGGCGACGGGGGGCATGGGCGGGGCCGGGGACTGCGGCGCGGCGGCGGGCGACCCGTCCGCACCCGTGGCGCAGGCGCCGAGAGCGAAGAGAACGGGCGCGGCGGCTCCGGCCTGGAGAAGGGAACGTCGGTTCATGGAGTGACCCTCTGGGGCTGTCAAAGCGGTTGGGCCCGACGTTACAGAGTTACGGCATATCGTCAATCGATATGCATCGCTTCAGCTGGGGACGAAGTTCAGTACAGCGCCATTGATGCAGTAGCGCAGGCCCGTGGGCGCCGGTCCGTCCTTGAAGACGTGGCCCATGTGGCTGTCGCAGACCGCGCAGTGGACCTCGGTGCGGGCCGAGAAGAGCTTCCGGTCGGACTTCGTGCCCACCGCTTCGGGCGCGATGGGCTGGAAGAAGGACGGCCAGCCCGTGCCGCTGTCGTATTTGTGTTCGCTCGACCAGAGCGGGGTGTCGCAGCCGACGCAGTGGAACACGCCCCGGCGTTTCTCGTCGTTGAAGTTGCCGGGCGTGAACGCGCGCTCGGTGCCTTCCTGGCGCGCGACACGGTACTGCTCGGGCGTGAGGCGCGCGCGCCATTCGGCGTCGGTGCGGGTGATCCTGGTCATGGGCGGCTCCGGATGAGGCTCATACGTGGCCGCCCACGCGCGGGTTTCAACCGTAGACCACCGAGATCGTCTCGGCGACGCAGGCCGGACGGTCCTCGCCCTCGATCTCGATCGTGCACTCGTTCTTCAGCTGCATGCCGCCGGATTTCGGCTCGGCGGAAAGCAGTTTCTGGCGCATCCGCACGCGCTTGCCGACGCGCACCATGCCGGTGAAACGCACCTTGTCGGAGCCGTAGTTGATGCCGCGGGTGACGCCGTTGATCTTCAGCAGTTTCGCACCGAGGAACGGGATCAGCGACAGGGTGAGATAGCCGTGCGCGATCGGCCCGCCCATTTCCTTCGTCGCGCGTTCCACATCGACATGGATCCACTGGTGATCGCCGGTGGCTTCGGCGAACTGGTTCACGCGTTCCTGGCTGACTTCGAGCCAGTCCGACACGCCGATTTCCTGTCCGACGAGCGACTGGATGTCCGCATAGGCGACTTCACGCATCTGTTTCCTCCCTGATCATTCGCCGTACGAGAACGTGCCGCACAGCTGCGAATTCGTCGCCGCATCGCCGGGCGCCTCGGCGCCGGAGAAGGCGAGCATCGTCACCACGGCGCGATCGGCGTCATAGGCGAAGGCGAGGTAGCTGACGGGGGTGTCGCCGCACACCTTCTGCGGCGTGGTTCCCTCAAGAACGGTTGCGGCGGTGACCTTGCGCAGCTCGAGCGCGAGGCTTGTGGGGCCGACATAGGTTTCAGCGAAACTCTTTCCACCGGCGGCGATGAGCGCGGTGGGCAAGATCTCCGTCGCGGGCGCGGTGTCAAGTTGTTCGCCCTTGGAGAGGGTCACGCGTTCGGGCGTGACGGCGAGATCGCCGGTGATCCCCATGGCGGTGCTGGACGTCGCGCCGAAGAGGCCGGTGAGCGCCTGATAGGTCGGCGCCTCGGCGACCGACGGCGCCTCGACAGGCGGTGCTTCGGGCTTCTGCGGGTCGCAGGCGGCGAGCAGGGCCACGGCGGCGATGGTGAGGGTGTGAGGAAGGCGCATCGATCGCGTGCTCCGTTCGGGGATGTTCTGACCATCGGGTAGCCCGCCGGGCCTTGCGGCGCAAACGCCCTTGACGACCTTTGATCGACATACTACCTTTATCACGAAAGGTAGCTTATGAATCCCGACGAAAAGTTCGCGCCGCTCCGGAAAGGCCTGCTCGAATTCGTCCTGCTCAAGGTCATTTCGGGGCCGCCCGTCTACGCTGCTGACATTCTCGCCCGCCTGCAGGGGACGGACTTCGCCACGCAGGAAGGCACGCTCTATCCGCTTCTCTCCCGGCTCCGGCGCGACGAACTCGTGGACTACGCCTGGCAGGAAAGCCAGGCGGGGCCACCGCGCAAATACTACCGGCTCACCGACAAGGGCCGTGAGCTTCTCGACGCCCTGCAGGCCTACTGGGCCGGGCTCAACACCACTCTCGACACTCTGGGGCGCTGAACGATGGAACACGTCGTCACGATCAATCTCAATGGCAACGCCTTTCAGCTGGAGCAGGGCGCCTATGACGCCTTGCGCAAGTGGCTCGACGCCGCCGAGACAGGGCTGAAGGACAATCCCGATCGCGCGGAAATTCTTTCCGACCTCGAACAGGCCGTCGCCGACAAATGCGCGGGCGTGCTCGGTGCGCGCAAGACGGTGGTGAGCGGCGCGGAGATGGGTGCGATCCTAAAGGAAATGGGACCCGTGACCGACACCGAGTCGACGCACGAACAGGCTGAAGCGCCAAACGCCTCGTCCGATGCTGACAAGCGTCTCTACCGCTTGCGCGAGGGCGCGATGTTCGCCGGCGTATGTTCGGGGATCGCCGCCTATTTCAAGACCGATCCCACGTTGGTGCGCTTCATATTTGTTGTGGCCACCGTGCTCACGCAAGGCGCGGGCCTGCTTGTGTACGCCGTGATGATGTTCGTCGTGCCGTCGGCGCAGACGAGTGCGGAGTGGGCGGCGGCGCATGGGCTTCCGTTCAACGCGCAGGAAGTGATCGATGGCGCCAAGAAACAGTTCGCCGAGATCGCGCGGAACCAGCAGAGCGCGTGGCGACGTCGGGAACGTCGGCGGCGTACGGCGTCGAAGATGAGCGCGTTCGCAACGCCTGCGCCGCAGCCGCACGTGGGCTACGGCACGCAGATGCTGGCGGGCGTGGTCGCGTCGATCTGCGCGCTTGTGGAAGCATCGCTCGGCCTCGCGCTTGTCTTCACGGTGTGGTCGCTGTTCACCACCGGCGCGGTGCTCGGCGTCGAGCCGCCTGCGGACTGGTCGCTCTGGGGCGCGATATTTGTCGCGGCGTTCGCCATCATTGTCGCTACCTGGCCGTTCCGCGCCATGCGCCGTGCTTCGTTTGCGGCGCTGGGATACAACGCGGCCGCTTCGGAGCTGAGCTACGGCCTCTTCTCGTTCATCTTCACGGTCGGCGGGCTCTGGTACGCTTACCAGTACTGGCCCGCCGCACGCGAGGTGATCGCGCCGATCTACCAATGGTTCCGCGCCATTGTCGCGCCGGGTGGATTCTAGCCGCTTCGTCAGTGGCCTCCCGACCGGCTCGACAGCCAGTCCATCGCCGCCATCAGCAGGCCCGAGACCACGAAGGTGAGATGGATGACGATGAGGAACACGAGCTGGTCCTTGGCCATGGCGCCGGGCTCGCCCATGATCATGAACTGCCGCAGCAGCGCCACGGCGGAGATGGCGATGATGGACGCCAGCAGCTTCATCTTCAGCGCCGAGAAATCGACCGTGCCCATCCATTCGGGGCGGTCTTCCAGTTCGGTCTTGTCGATGCGCGAGACGAAGTTCTCGTAGCCGGAAAAGATCACGATCAGCAGCAGGTTGCCCGCCAGCGACAGATCGATCAGCGACAGGATGGCGAGGATCGCATCCTCCGGGCCCATGGACAGAAGATGCGGCGCCTCGTGCATCATCTCGCGTGCGAACACGACCACGAGCCCCGCCAGCGCCAGCGCGAGCCCCACATAGATCGGCGCCATCAGCCAGCGCGAAGCGAAAAGCCCGCTTTCGAGAATGCGTTCGACGGGGTTCTTCACGAGGCGCTCCATGCTGGTCTGCCGGCGCGCGTTGGTAGCGGAAGCGCGGGCGCGGCGCCTGTTTTTTCGCGGCGATGGGGAACGGCGGATGTGCAGGCGTGCGCAGGCGTTCCCTCCGGCGCGTGCGGGAGTGGCGGAACGTCGGAGTCAAGCAGCGTCAGGTGCGACGGCGGATCGGCGCCGGTGGCCGGCCGCAGCGCTTGCGCGATGAAGATTTCCGGCGGCTCGGCGAAGATGCGCCACAGCACGTCGCGCAACGCCGCATGCGGGCGCACGCGCCGCAAGCCCATCAGAATCTGTGGAACCATCTCGCGTCGCCGCGCGATGCGCCGTGCGAGTTTCAGCGCCAGCGGCAGGGGATCGGCGCATGCTGCGCGCAAGGCGTCGGCGCGCATCTGGAGCCGCGCGCCGTCGTAATCGGGTTCAGCGCGTGCGCGTCGTATCGCGCAGACACGGCGCCTGCGCGCGAGAAACCGCAGACGGAACCCGGTATGGACAGCGCCGCCGCCCGCAGGCGTTCCCGGCATGGATAGTGGAGACGTCGCTGTCGCATCGCGCGGCGCAAACTGCATCCCCGCCGCCAGCCCCACCGCGTGTGCAAACAGGATGCGCCGCGCGAGCGCCTCCGCATCCTTCAGCCACCGCGCCGCCGCCCGCCACGCACGCGCCTCGCACACGCCCTCCAGCATCGGCGCCAGACGCGCGAGCAGCGTGAGGACGGTGATCCAGAGGGCGTTTCTGGCGATGTGGGAAGGAGGGGTTGCGTGTTTCATCCGCGGAGCATGACAGGCCCGCGATGCCGGTCGGATAGATTGCGGAATGTTTTCGCGTCTTCGCGCCGCAAGCGCATGCGCGCCAACAAACGGCGCCGGAATTTGTGTGGGAATGGGTGTGGTGATGGGAGCTGGCGTTACAGCAACCCGTGTGCGTTTTCCTTCGCCCCCGCGAGGGGGAGAAGGTGGCGGCGAAGCCGTCGGATGAGGGGGCGAGTGGGAGATTCGGTGCAGTGTCGATGCAGAGCCTAGTTCTGTTCGACACCCCCTCATCCGGCCCCAAATGGGTTTGGGGCCACCTTCTCCCCCTCACGGGGGAGAAGGATGCTCCAGAGCTACGCAGCCGCCCGCAAAATCTTCTCCATCGCCTTGCCCTTGGCGAGTTCGTCAATGAGCTTGTCGAGATAGCGGATCTCGCGCATCAGCGGCTCCTCGACAGTTTCGACACGCACGCCGCAGACGACGCCCGTGATCAGCGCGCGCGCGGCGTTCATCGCCGGCGCCTCGTCGAAGAACGCCTCGAAGGACGTCTTCTTCTTGAGCTGCGCGTCGAGCGCCTTCTGCGAATAGCCCGTCAGCCAGCGGATGATCTCGTCGACCTCCGCCTTCGTGCGTCCCTTCTTCTCGGCCTTGGCGATGTAGGCGGGATAGACGCTCGCGAAAGGCATCCCATAGATGCGGTGACCGGCCATGGCGATTATCCCTTCGCCGCATCCACCGCGCGCATCAGGGGCGCGAGATCGGCGATGCTGAAATCCTCGTCGAGCCTGGGTATGCGCCCGGCGCGGGCCTAATTCAACAACGCCGCCCGTGTGGGCTGCGCGGCTTCGAGGCGGCGCATCTCTTCCAGCAGGCGGGTTTCGTTGGCCGTTCGCACGCCATCGGCATGCACGAGAGCGATGACGACGGAGACCTCCGCGAGCGTCAGGCGCTCGTCCTCGGCGGCTTCCGTCAGCCGTTGCGCGTAGTGCGCCTCAAAGGCCTCGGTCTCTCCCGGCGCGTTCACGCCCGCGCGGTATCCGTCGAGCCCGTTCTCAAACGCGCGCGCGAAGAACCTGACCGGGGACGGATCAACCGGCTTTTCTAGCCAGGCGCGTCTTTCGTGCTGACCTTCGGGCGACAGCAGCGCCGACCGGCGCTGGCCCGTGACGTGATTGAGCGCCGCCTTGACGAAGAGATCGCCCCACGCCGGATCGTTGGCGCGGCCCTCGGTGGCGGCGTCGAGCGCGAAGAGCCAGCGGACTTCGGCGTCGCTCACATGCACAGCCTCGTCGCTGGCGAGGGCGTAGAGGCAGCTGCGCACCCAGGCCGTTTCGCGCGGACCCATGGGCGACTGCGCGACCGCCGCCGACACCGCGCCGCGGGCGGCGGCGACGAGGGCGTGCGGCGCGCTTTCCGCACGCTCGACGATCCGCACAAGCAACGGCGCCGCGAGCGCGCCGGCGAACGGCGCATGCGCGGCGAGCCAGGCTGCGGCGCCATTGGAGATCACGTTGTCGGCGCCGAGGACGTGGTCGCCGATGGCGTCCATGACCGCCGCCGCCCAGCCGTCGCAACCGTCCGAAATCTCGCCGGCAAGCGTGAAGAACGCGCGGCTCTTCCCCCGGCTCACAATGCCGCCGGAAAACACCGCGCGGCGGAATGCGGAGGCCTCGTCGGCGTCCACCCGCGCGTCCGCGGCGATGCGGTCCACAAGGTCGAGGAGGACGGCGGCGGCAGGCGGGCTCATGGCGTACTCCGGGCGCAAGGCGCGCGGACGCTACCACCGGCGTCTCAAGGTCGCGTTAATGCGGGCCCCTACTCACTAACGCCGGTGATCAGGACCGCCGGCGCCCCCGCCGGCATTGGTGTTCAAACTGGATACACTCCATCAGGACGACCCGCTTTGCCGGCGAGGGCGCCGGCGGTCCCGATCACGAACCGCAGGGCGGATGCAGCGAAGCGCAATCCGCCGTTGTCGACGTGGGAACGAGGAAAAACGCGACGCCGAAACAGGACTGCGCACCTCCCGGTGCGCAACGGCGCGACCGTTCCAGACGCCGGCACCCCCACGTTCAGCCCATGCGCACCGGGAGGTGCGCGGTCCTCCTCGCGGAGAACGAAGCGCGTTCCGTAGGGTGGATTGAGCGAAAGCGAAATCCACCGCCGTTCGCGCGAGGCCATGGTGGATTTCGCGCCGCTCAATCCACCCTACGCGCGTTCGGTCATGCGATCAACGTGGGAAACAACGCCCAATACCGACCTATATAGTGAAACAGCGCTATTAGAAATAGAACCGCGACTGCCCCAACTTCGAGCACCCAAAATTTTGTACTTCGGACATTTCTCAAAACCTGAATCTGCAAGAGGTTTGCTTCAATTGGCGCGCGGTAGTTTCTGATGTACTCTTCGTGTTGCGCGAGCTCCGCCTTGAAGGCAGTAGAGAAAGCGGTCATCGAGGCAATTGCCCTGTCGATGCGCTCTCTCTCCTCGACAACCTTTTGCGCCATCGTGCGCCGCACCGCCGTTTCGACAATTCCAGGAAAATCTTCTTTTGTTGCCTGGATTACATCGTCATGAAATTGGGCAAGGTTGAGTTGCTTGGTGGCAGGTTCTCTCTTTTCGGTGGATCGAAGGTACGCGCTAGTCAGATTAAATAGGGAGGCCGAGACAGGGCCGGTTCCTAGCAAGTTAGAATTGATATCTTGAAGCTGGATGGAGAGTTTTTTGCTCGATAGCGCTTCTTCCACCTCATTCTTAAGCGTCACCAAATCTTCCGCATCAAATCGGGTTGCGTAACTTTGCAGCACTGGCTGCAAAGACTGAGTGGCTGCAAGGAGTCGATCTAATCCTTGTGCAAGAAGTAATTTCAGTTCCGTCTCGTTGTTGTTCTGTGAGAGCAGGTTCGTTTTGCCTTCGACATACGCGGCGAGCCCGAACAATGTGGTGTAGTAAGTGGCGGCTGCAAAACAGAAGAACAGCAGAAGTCCGAAGCTAATTCCGGAGAGTGTGACGCCGGCGATAGAGAGTGTCGAAACCGTCGTCCCACCCGCGCAGAACAAGAGTGTAACGACGCAGAAAATGAACGCTGTGCGTTTGAGGCCGTAATAGTTCGCAGAAAACTCTCTCATAGCGGAATATTATCGTGCTTCTTCCACGGGTTCTCGAGCTTCTTGCCCTTCAGCGCGCGTAGTGAGCGCACGAGGCGCCTGCGCGTTTCGCGCGGCATGATCACGTCGTCGAGGTAGCCGAGGGAGGCCGCCACGAAGGGGTTGGCGAAGCGGTCCTGGTATTCCTTTGTTCGCGCAGCGATCTTGTCGGCGTCGCCGATATCGGCGCGGAAAATGATCTCCACCGCGCCTTTCGCGCCCATCACCGCGATTTCGGCGGTCGGCCAGGCGTAGTTCACGTCGCCGCGCAGGTGCTTGGAAGACATAACGTCATAGGCGCCGCCGTAGGCCTTGCGCGTGATGACGGTGACTTTCGGCACCGTCGCCTCGCCGTACGCGAACAGCAGTTTCGCGCCGTGCTTGATGAGCCCGCCGTACTCCTGCTTCGTGCCGGGGAGGAAGCCGGGGACGTCGACGAAGGTCACGATCGGGATGTTGAACGCGTCGCAGAACCGCACGAAGCGCGCGGCTTTCCGCGAGGCGTCGATGTCGAGCACGCCCGCGAGCGTCATCGGCTGGTTGGCGACGAAGCCGACGGTGGAGCCTTCGAGGCGCCCGAAGGCGGTTATGATGTTCTTGCCGAAATCTTTCCCGATCTCGAACAGGTCGCCTTCGTCGGCGACTTTTTCCAGGAGCTCTTTCATGTCGTAAGGCTTGTTGGGATTGTCGGGGATGAGCGTGTCGAGGGAGGGATCCTCGCGCTCGCCGTCATCGAAGCTCGGCCGCACGGGCGGCTTGTCGCGGTTCGAGCTCGGCAGGAAGTCGATCAGACGGCGCATCTCGCTGAGCGTCTCGAAATCGTTCTCGAACGCGCCGTCCACCACGCCGGACTTCGACGCATGCACGCGCGCGCCGCCGAGTTCCTCGGCCGTCACCGTCTCGTTCGTCACCGTCTTCACGACGTCGGGGCCGGTCACGAACATGTAGCTCGTGTCGCGGACCATGAAGATGAAGTCGGTCATCGCGGGGGAATAGACATCGCCGCCCGCGCACGGGCCCATGATCACCGAGATCTGCGGCACGACGCCGGAGCCGAGGATGTTGTTCATGAAGATGTCGGCGTAGCCCGCCAGCGACTGCACGCCTTCCTGGATGCGCGCGCCGCCCGCGTCGAAGATGCCCACCACCGGTGCGCCGTTCTGGATCGCCATCTCCTGCACCTTCACGATCTTTTCCGCGTGCGCCATCGAGAGCGAGCCGCCGAAGACGGTGAAGTCCTTGGAGAACACATAGACCACGCGGCCGTTGACCGTGCCCCAGCCGGTGACGACGCCGTCGCCGGGGACCTTCTGGTCGGCCATGCCGAAGTCGGCGCAGCGGTGTTCGACGAACATGTCGAACTCCTCGAAGGAGCCGTCGTCGAGCAGCAGCTCGATGCGCTCGCGGGCCGTGAGCTTGCCCTTGGCGTGCTGGTTGGCCATGCGCTTGGCGCCGCCGCCGGCGCGGGCGGCTGCACGCTTGGCTTCGAGCGCTTCGACGATGTGCTTCATGGGGCGGGGCCTTCCGGGTGGGGAGAATGTTGCGTCGGTGCTAGCGATGGCGGGGGCGGGTGGCAAGAACTGACCCTTCCGGCAGGATCAAGTTGCGCTTTCCCCCGCGTTCGTCGGCGGTTAAGGTTTCGCATGGTTGGGGGATGACATGGCGCGGGACCGCTCGAAGGACATCTATATTCTCGATATGCCGCTGCCGATCGCGATCCTCGCGGCGCTGTCGGCGTGCGTATCGCTCGGATTTCTCGGTGCTCGCGTCGTCTATCGACCATTCCGCGCGCCTTCTGCCTCCATGCAGCCGGCGATCGCGCCGGGCGACTATTTCATTGCCGACAAGTTCGCCTACGCCAACGGGCGCTCGCCGAAGCGCGGCGACATCGTCGTCTTCCGGCCTGACACCCATCCCGACAGGAGCTTTGTAAAGCGCGTCGTGGGGATTGGCGGCGATACAGTGCAGATCAGTGACGGCGTTCTGCGCGTGAACGGCCGTGCGATCACCTCGGCGCCGACAAGCACGCTCACGCTCGATGACAGCTGGGGCGGTGAAGTCGCCTACGATGTCTCGAACGAGACCAGCGCGGATAGCGTGCGGTATCGCGTCCTGTCCCTTCACGCGGAACCTGGGGTTGTCACGCAGACGTGCGATGTGCCTGCAGGCCTGCCCGCCGATACGCCAGGGGCGGAGAGCATGTGCTCCGAATCCAAACCGGAAGGGGTGACGCCGGGCGACGACACGCAAGTCTACAAGGTGCCCGACGGTTATCTCTTCATGCTGGGTGACAATCGCGACAATTCCGCTGACAGCCGCTTTGAGATGGGGGGCTTCGGGTATGTGCCGGTGGCAAGCGTCTGCGGAAAAGTCACGTATGTGATGGGGAATGAAACGTACATTCCTCAGGTTTTGGGCGCGATGCGACCCTAATAGGTTCCGCTCTCACGCAGCGCCTTCCGCTCCGCGAGCATCGCCTGCAGGGCGTCGCGCAGACGCTGCGGCAGCATGGCGATGAAGTCGCGGTCGGCGTAGTCCGCCTCCGGCGTGATCGCCACCAGCAGCGCGGGGCCGGATGCGCCGGCGCTGTTGTCGAGCACGTAGACCGCGTCCGCGCGGGCGCCGAACCACACGAGGTTTTCCAGCGAGCGCTTCCAGCGCGGTGCGAGCCGGTCGGCGGGGACGTCGTGGCCGCCCGCGGCGACGCGGAGCTTCACGCGCTTGGCCGAGAGCAGGTGATGCTGGAGCGCGACATAGACCAGCGCCGTCCGGTAGCCCCGCGCGCGGGCGCGCTCCAACAGGGGGCGGTACTTCTCCGAGGAGAGCACCGTCTCCACCAGCACGGAGCGCCCGGCCTCGACGGCCTCGGCGAGGCGCGCGTCGATGGCGCGGGCGGCGGCGAGCTGTGTCTCCGGGCCGGGGGCGTCGCCTGCCGCGACGCGCGCTGCGGCCTCGTCGTCGGCGTTGAGCCGCTCGGTCGCGTCGAGCCCGAAAAGTTCAAGCAGTCCGCCCGGTCCCGGCGCGGCGATCGTCGTCTTGCCCGCGCCGTTGGGGCCCGCGACGATCACGAGCAGCGGCGCTTCCTCCGGGGACGACAACTCAGGCGCTGGCGCGAGGGCGGCGCGCAGCTGCCTTTTTCTTTGCGGCCGCTTTCTTTGCGGCGACCGTCTTGGTCGGCGATGTCGGGCGCACCTGCTTGGCCACAGCCGCCTTCACCCGTTCATGGGCCGCAAGACGGATCTCTTCGCCGGTGGGGAGGCGCTTGGTCATGGGGCAGAACCTACCACGGACCCGCTCAGGCGCGAAGCGCCGCGAAGTAGCGCCCCAGCGCCACGAACTCCGCTTCGAGATCGTCCAGGCGTTTGCGGGCGAAGTGGTCTTCGCCCCACGTATCGAGCTGCCAGATATCGTCGAGGCAGGCCGCCTCGAAGGCCGCCACGGAATCGAGGCGTCCGGCGGAGAGTGCAAAGCCCAGCACGCCCGAACCGGAAATGCCCACCGTGTGCGCAAGGGCGGTGAGCGCGAAGTCGTCGTGTTCGCGCGCGGCGCGTTCGAACGCCTCGCGCGCTTCGAGCGGCTGGTCGGCGGCGATGACGCCCGCGACCACGTTTAGCGGCGCGCCGAGTTTCTCGCCCGCCCACGCCACCAGCGGATCCCACGCCGTCGCCTGCCGGACCACGAGCGCCTCGGGATGCTCGGCGCGGTGGCAGACGAGATCGGTCGCGGCGTAGCCACTGATGCTCTCGACGATGATGTCGCGCGTGCGCGCGGTGTGATCGAGCGCGACGTTGACGAGCCGCGTGACCGGCATCGTATCCGGCCGCACGACCTCCTCCTGCGCGTTCCATTCGTCGGCGCAGGCCTGCGCCAGCGCCAGCGTCGGCGTGAGGAACGCTATCTTGCCGGGCGTGCGCAGGTGCATGCCGTCGATGAGCACTGCCGCGCCGCCGTCCTTGGGACGCGCGGTCGCTTGCTTGTAGGCGCGCCTGTGGGCGTGGAGATCGTCGGTGCTCATGGGGCGTGTGCCTCGGGCGCCGCCCGTGTTCCGTCAAGCAGGCGCATCAGCGCGGCGATGCAGGTCCGTTCCCCGGCGCGTCGTCTTTCGCCGTTTCGGCGAGTGCGGCGCGCAGCGTGTCGGCATCGACCGTCCGTCCTTGCGCTGCGTACCAGCGCCGCAGGAACGGCGTCTCCAGATACGCAGCATGGAGTTGCGCGCGCTTGAGGGTCTCTGTGTCGGTTGCGCCGTGCCGTTTTTCGAGCGCCGCGCGCAGGGCGGGTTGCTCAAGGACAGCGTCGAACGCCGACCACTGCGCCGACAGCTGGCGCGCTTCGCGGACTGCGCGCTTGCGGTGCAGCGCGTCGAGAAAGGGAAAGCCCGCCTCCGCATCGACCCGGGCGGCGTCGTCGGCGCGATTGGCGAAATAGACCTTCAGCGCCCGGGTGTGCGCCTCGGGGGTGCGCGAGAGGTCGTAGAGATCTTCCTCGACCGCCGCGGAGACCAGATTGCCGCGCACCTTGTCCGGCAGCCCGAAAAGGCCCGGCGGGGCGAGATCGAAGCGCACGAAGGCGAACGCGAACACTGCGCCCGCAAGAACGCCCAACAGGAATCTGATCATCGTTCCCTCCGTCGGCGGATTGTCGTCAGCCGTTTGCCCAGCGATCAAGCTCGGCGCGCAGGATCGCGAAGTCTTCCGCGATGTGGTGGGCGCCGCCCGACTGGATTTCCTCCACGGTGTGGAAGCCCCACGTCACGCCCTGCGCATACGTGTCAGCGGCGCGCGCCATCGCCATGTCGAAGCTCGTGTCGCCGATCATGATGGTGTCGGCGGCGCGCGCGCCGACGGCCTCGATGACGAGGTTAAGCATGTGCGGGTCGGGTTTGCCGGGGCCGTCGTCGGCGCAGAAGGCGGCATCGAAAAGGCCCTCGAAGCCGTGGCGTTCGAGGAAGGCGTCCACGCCGCGCCGCGCCTTGCCGGTGGCGACGCCGAGCCGCCAGCCCGCCGCGCGCAGTTCCGTGACGATTTCCTTCGCGCCCTCGTAGAGCGGCTCCACAAGACCCGCGTCGCGGTTGGCCACGAACGCGTCCTTGTAGGCCTGCGCCAGCACCGGATAGCGGGAGCGATCGAGATCGGGCGCCAGCACGGCGATGGCCGGCTCCAGCGACAGCCCCACGATCCGGCGGGTCTCGTCATAGCCCGGCGCGGGCAGGTTCAGCGAACGGAACGCCGATCCCATGGCCTCCGCGATGGAGCGGCGGCTGTCGACGAGGGTGCCGTCGACATCGAAAACGGCGAGTTTTGACATGGAGGTTTGCATCATTCCTTGAACTGACTACTCACCAACCGATTCGGGCGATGTGGAGGCGTGTTTCGTGGGATTTCTGTTTGGTTCGAAGGGACGCATGAGCCGGGAGAGTTACTGGCTCTACGTGGTGCTGCCAATCATTGGACTGGGAGTCGCTACTGGCGGGTTGGACTGGGCGTACTTTCCCGAGTTCACCACAACGCTCGAAGACCATGTCCAATCGAAATTGATACGGAGCGCCATCCTTACCTTGGGCGAAGGGCCAGCGCAGATCGGGCTGACTGTTGTCGCCGCGTGGCCGCTTTTTGCGACCGGCCTGCGGCGGCTTCACGATGTCGGGCGGGGGGTAGTGTTTGCGGCGACCACTTGGATCGCGCCATACGTCGGCTTGTTCGCCTCGATCCATTTCTCTAAGGAGTTGGTGTTCGCTGCGCCCCCTACCCAATGGCAATCGGCGACGATTCTTATCTCTGCTGTTGTTGCCGCAGGAACGTTAGTCGGTTTTTGGGGCGGGCTGCTGATGCTCTTCTGGCCCGGCAGAAAGGGAGAAAACCGCTACGGGCCAGACCCATTGAGCAAGAGCGCCGATCCGGCGGTCGGTTAAGTCTAACTGACTTTTTGGGGTCAAATTCATGGTCCAAGGGAAGCGTCGTGACCTCGATGCACCTTGCGGCTATTGGGGCGCAGGGTAGGAGCCTGACTCAATGGGATTTCTGCTGTCGCCGTCCGGGCGCGTGAGCCGCAGGGGGCTCTGGCTCGGCTATGTGCTGACGTTCGCCGTCCTCGGCGTGGCGGCGTATTTCGGCGACCGGGCGCTCGCCGCGCGGGGCGCCGTCGTGCTGCCGGACCAGCTGATCGCACTGCAGCCGGCGCTCGACATCGTCGGCGGGCCGCTGGTGCTGGCGGTGTTGGTGCTCGTGCCATGGGCGAGTGCGATGATGGTGCTCAAGCGCCTGCACGATCGCGGCTTCGGCGGGATGTTGCTGGTCTGGAAGCTGGTGGTTCTCGGCGGCCTCGCCTGGCTCATGCTGAACGCGGAAAACCTCCTGCCGGGAGATGCGGGCCGGCTGATCGCGATCATGGCTCTCGTGCTCGGCGCGCTGATGGTGCTGCGCACCGCGGTCATCGTGCTGTTCCTGGCCGGCCAGGACGGCGACAACCGCTTCGGTCCGGACCCGCTCGTGCGTTAACGCTGCGGCTTAGGCAAGCGTTAGCCGGAACGCGCTAGGTTGCCCCGTTCAACCTGGGCAGGGACCGCGCGGATGGCCATCTTCGAGAATGCGCAGCGCAGCGCGATCCATGAATCGTTCCGGATGGCCGCGCGCCATGATCGCCTCGGCGAGTTACGTCGCGGCGTCTTCGCCCTGCTGCGCGGTCTTGTCGTTGAAACGGGGCGTCTCCTGCGCGTGGCGATGATCGCGGCGGTCATCGGCGCGGGCGTGGGCTTCGGGCTGATCATGCTGGGCTACAGCGATCCCGTCGTCGGGCTGAAGCACTTCGCCGCCGCCCCGCACTGCGCGTTCGCCGACAGGCTCGGCGTCGCGAATGCGCGCTACGGACAGCCCGGCTACTGGCGCCACCACGACATGGACGGCAATGGCGTCGCCTGCGAGCAGTAGCTTGCCGGCTACTTCATCGACTTGAACGGGTCCTTCGCCTCGCCCTCGACGAAGCCGAGGGAGTCGAAGGTCTTCTTCATGTGCGGCGGCAGCGGCGCGATGGCGCGCACGAGGCCTTTCACGGGGTGCGGGATCTCGATGGCGCGGGCGTGCAGGTGCATGCGTTCGCTCAGCGCGCCGGGCGTTTCGCGGTCGCACTTGTATTTCGGATCGCCGAGGATGGCATGACCGATGCCGGCCATGTGGAAGCGCAACTGGTGGGTGCGCCCGGTGATCGGCTTCAGCGCCATCCAGGCCGCGCGCGGATAGGCTTCCGAAATCGTCACGTACTCGGTGATCGCAAACAGCGCGTCCTTCTCGCCGTGTTTGGCCTGGCGCACCATCTCGCGGTCGCCGTCGAGCGGCCCCGTCGATTTCTTGAGCCAGCCGCGGATCTCGCCTTCGGCGGGGCGCGGACAGCCGAGCACGACGGCCCAGTAGATCTTCGTCGTCTCGCGGCTCTTGAAGGATTTCGCCATCGCAGCGGCCGCGCGCGGCGTGCGTGCGAGCACGAGGCAGCCCGACGTGTCGCGGTCGAGGCGGTGCACGAGTTTGGGTTTCGCGTCGTACTCGAACTTGAGGCCGTCCATCAGCAGGTCGAGGTGACGGCCGGTCTTCATGCCGCCCTGCACGGGAAGGCCTGCAGGCTTGTTCAGCACGAGGACGTCGTCGTCCTTGAAGATCACGAGGCCGCGCACAAAGGCGATTTCCTCATCGGTGATCGTGACGCGCTCGACGCGTTCCTTTTCTTCCGGCAACGGCGGGACACGCACCGTCTGACCCGGCCGCACCCGGTCGTTTTCCTTCGCGCGGGCGCCGTCGACGCGCACCTGTCCGGTGCGGATCATCTTGCCGATCTGGCCTTGAGTCAGATGCGGGAAGTGGCGGTGGAACCAGCGGTCGAGGCGGACCTCGCCCTCCTCTTCCGCGATGGTGATTGTCTCGACGGTCTTCATGCGACGCTCCGCGCAAGCGCATGGCCCGCGAAGGCGGCGGCGATGGAGAGGGTGACGGAGAGCGCGATGTAGATCACCGCGGTTGCGGCGTCGCCACGCTGCAGCAGGCGCACGGTTTCGATGGAGAACGCCGAGAAGGTCGTGAACCCGCCGAGCACGCCGACGCCAAGCAGCAGCATGAGCGGGCGGTTGTCGGCGGCGACCGCAAACAGCGCGCCCATGGCTGCGCCGCCGATCACGTTCACCATGAGCGTCGCCCACGGCACGCCCGCGCCGCTCCACGGCGCAATGAGATTGACGCCGAAACGGCCGCTCGCGCCGAGCGCGCCGCCCAGCGCCACAAGAAGAAATTCACGCATGGGCGTGTCTTAGTTCGCTTTGCGCGCGCCGTCTCCCTCTCTCCCCTTCGCGGAGGACAGGGGTGGCGAAATCACCGTCCCGGCGGACGAAGCGACTGGAGAATCTGGCGCGCGTCGTAGGCGTTGGCGTCGGCGGGCCTGGGGCCGCGGCCGAAACGCGCTTCAAGGGAGGCGTCCGCTGAACGGCCGCCGCCGCCGATCGGGATGCCCACGCTGGTGCCGATGCCGACAGAGGTGTGGCGGCCATAGGAGCCGCCGCCGACGCCTACCGACACGCGCGGCCCGGATGCGCGGTTCGCTTCGATATTGCGCTGGTCGACGATGAACCAGTCGTAGCCGTTGTTCACGGCGAGTTCGGCGGCGCGGTAGAGCACGAAGTTCGACGCCGCCTCCTGGCCGGGGGCGCCGCGATAGCTCACGCGGTAGCGGTCGTTCTCGATGCGCAGCTCCGAATAGCCCGCGCCGCCCGGACGGCTGGCGGCGGCGTAGGGGCCGGGTGTCGCGCACGCGGCGAGGGTCGCGGCGAGGGCGGCCATGCAGAGCAGGCGGAGCGTGCGGGTCATCGGCGTCATCCTCATTCAATGCGCATGACGGGGGTATCGCCCATCGGCAGGGCGTTTGCGAGGCCGAGTGCGGCGGCGGCGTCGCGGAACGCGGACGGCGGCGGCACGGCGATGTGCAGGACGCCGCCGGCGGGGTGCGGGATGGTCAGGGCGTGCGCGTGCAGCAGGAGCCGCGCCGGAGGCGACTGCCGCGCCGCGCGACAGCCCCGGCGTCTTCGTGCGAAAAGGCGCCGGTGACGACCGATCAACGCCCCCGAACACCA
>WRPF01000265.1:419-1278 GCA_009773335.1 Caulobacteraceae bacterium | reverse complement strand
CGATGCGCTGTTGCCGTTCGGCGTTTCGTCCATCGGGCGGCTTCCGGAGGGTTATGTCGGGAACGCCACCGATCTTGCGGGATGGCGACGCGCGATCGAGTCAGGACATTTTGCAACGACGCGCGGCGTCGCGTTCACGCGCGAGGATATCGCCCGCGCGGATCTGATCGAACGCCTCATGTGCGATTTCGATGTTGACTACGGTGCGGTCGCTGCGCGTCACGGCTATGCGGAAGACGCCTTCGACGCTGCGCAGACGTCGCTCGACGCTCTTGCGGACGACGGCGTCATCGACGTACAGGGCCGACGACTCGCCGTGACCGAACGTGGAAAGCCCTTCGTTCGCCTTGTCGCAGCCGCCTTTGACGCCTACCTGCAGTCAGCGCCAGCCCGCCATTCCTCGGCGGTGTGAGGCGATCGGCAGGGAGGCGTTCATGACGCCGCTTACTCTTTTTCTCGCAAAGCTGATCGGGGCTTACGCTCTGATCATGTCCGCCTGGATGCTGGTGCGCAGGGACGTGGCGCTGCAGATGATCGAGAGCGTTTCGCGCGAGCCTGTCGCCATCGCCTTCGTCGGCATGATACGCCTCGTGATCGGTCTCGCCATTGTGATCGGCCACGACATTTGGAGCGACACGACCGCGGCGCTCGTCTCGCTTGTCGGCTGGATCACGCTGATCAGCGGCTTCCTGACGCTCTTTTTGCCGCCGCAGACGGTGCGCGACATTTTCTCTCGGATGGCATATGAAAAGCGCTATCCCGTGTTTGCGCTCATCTCCTTCGCGCTCGGCGGCGCGCTGCTGATCGCGGGCTTCAGCGCCTGACAAGAATGATAATGGCGCTTGTTCGACGGCGTCGG
>WRPF01000265.1:0-349 GCA_009773335.1 Caulobacteraceae bacterium | reverse complement strand
GACGCCCGAACAGGATCAAGCGTTGACCGCCGTCGCGCGCTGGCTTGAAACGCCCGGCGCGCGGCAGGTATTTCGGCTGTTCGGCTACGCGGGAACCGGCAAATCGACGCTCGCGCGGCATCTTGCCGAACATGTCGAGGGCGATGTCGCCTTCGCAGCCTTCACCGGCAAGGCGGCGCTCGTTATGCGCTCCAAGGGCTGCAAGGACGCGCGCACAATTCACAGCCTCATCTATCGGGCGACCGACACGGAGACCGAAGAGCCGTCCTTCGTTCTCAACGACGACAGCGCCGCGGCGCGTGCGAAACTCATCGTGGTCGATGAATGCTCGATGGTCGACGAGGAACTT
>WRPF01000118.1 GCA_009773335.1 Caulobacteraceae bacterium | reverse complement strand
GCGATCCTGCGCAGCGCCGCGCGCAACGATCCGGCCGGCCTCTTCCTGCCGCCGTCGGGCGCGCAGTCGGCGCCGGTCGATCCGGGACGTTCCTGGGCGAGCTACGCGGCGGCGGGCTACCGGCCTGCGGGCCCGCGCGCGGCGCGTCTTGATGCTCTGGAACGTCTGGCGGGCGCGTGTGCGGCGGCGCGCGGCGCGGGGCGAGACTTTCCGCTCGTCCCCGCCATTGCGCAGACCATCGCCGCGCCCGTGCGCGACATCGAAGGCGTGCTGACGGCGCTCGGGTACAAGCGGGTGCAGGAGGGCGACGCGGGCGCGCCGTCGCGCTGGCGTCCACCCCAGCCGGGACGTTCCACGCGCGCATCCAGACCGAAACCCGCGGACGCCAACGCCTTCGGGGCGCTCGCCGGCCTCATCGCGGAGCGGAAGGCGGGCGGCTCGTGACCGGCGAACGGCTGCGGCTCGACGTCTGGCTCTGGCGGGCGCGCTTCTTCAAGACGCGCAGCCTGGCGACGGCGGCGGTGGAGCGGGGCGTGTTCGTCGAGCGCAACGGCCAGAGCCGGAAAGTGGACAAGGCGTCGGCGTCCGTCGAGCCGGGGGACGGGGTGAGCTTCCGGCAGGGCAAGACGCTGCGGACGGTGCGCGTCCTTGCGCACGGGGAGCGCCGGGGCCCGGCGGCGGAGGCGCGGGGGCTCTATGAGGATCTCGGGGAGGATCTCGGGGAGGATCTCGCGGCGGAGGGCGAGGGGGCTTGAGAGCTTACGCGACGATTCAGCCCGCCCCGGTTGTCGCGGCGGCGCGGCTATGGTTCATCGCGCCGAAATCGCGAACTCTGGAACCCCGATGACCTACATCGTCACCGACGCCTGCGTGAAGTGCAAATACATGGACTGCATCGAAGTGTGTCCGGTGGACTGCTTCTATGAGGGCGAGAACTTCCTCGTCATCCATCCCGACGAGTGCATCGACTGCGGCGTCTGCGAACCCGAATGCCCGGTGGACGCGATCAAGCCCGACACCGAGGACACGCCCGACGGCAAGTGGCTGAAGGTCAACACCGACTTCGCCAAGATCTGGCCCAACATCACCCACAAGGGCGAACCGCCCGCCGACGCCGACGCCTTCAAGGACGAGACCGGCAAGTTCGAGAAGTATTTCTCAGAGAAACCCGGCAAGGGCTGAGGGCGGCGCCTTTTCGCGGTCTCGCGCGTTGACTGGCTGGAACGAGCCAGGAGCGACCATGTCCGCCTTCACGTTGTACGTCATCGGTTTCATCGCCTTGCTGGGCGGGCTCGCCTATGGCGCATACCTGCTCAACGTGCCCAACACCTGGATCGGGGTCGGCGCGCTGATCGTGATCGGACTTGGCGTGATGTCCGCCGTTTCGCGCACCAAGCAGCGCGATCCGCCCGAAGGCGCGCCAAAGATGTGAAGCGCGGCGCATGTGGATGATTGCCGTTCAAAGTTAAGCCGTCGGGGCGGCCTCGCGCGAGGGCACGTCAATCCGTCCCACCGCACCCCTGTGAGCAGGTCTTCCTTAAGTGAAGAAACTGTGATACTTACGGGCTCACTCGCGGCGCGTTCGCCGTCGTTGGAGTCCGCAGGCAATCTTAAGGGACACAAGGGGTCGAGAGGCTATCAAGCCCCCTTTTTGTGTCCTGTTGCCTGCGGTCGCGTTGGGATTTTGGAGCGTCAGACCACATGACCGTGAGCACCGCGGCTGCGCCGCAATCGTTCAAGACCGGCGATCACATCGTTTACCCTGCCCACGGCGTCGGCCGCGTCACCGGCCTGGAGCGCCAGACAGTCGCCGGGACCGAACTTGAAGTGTTCGTGATCTCTTTCGAGCAGGACAAGATGACCCTGCGGGTGCCCACCGCGAAGGCCAAGTCCTGCGGCATGCGCGCGCTCGCGTCCTCCAAGATCGTCGATGAGGCGCTGAAGACGCTGTCCGGCCGGGCGCGCATCAAGCGCACCATGTGGTCGCGTCGCGCCCAGGAATACGAAGCCAAGATCAATTCCGGCGACCTGATCTCCATCGCGGAAGTCGTGCGCGACCTCCATCGCGGCGGCGATCAGCCGGAACAGTCCTACTCCGAGCGTCAGCTCTATGAATCGGCGCTGGACCGCATGGTCCGCGAACTCGCGGCGGTGGAGAATGTCGACCGCGAGACCGCGCTCGCCAGGCTCTCGCACTCGCTGTCGCTGAAGAAGGCGGCCGCCTGAGCGGCATCCTCACACGGAATACGGGAAAGGGGTCGGCCGCGCGCCGGCCCTTTTTTCGTTTTCGGCGGTTTTGCGCACGAGCCGCGTAAACCGAACCCGTGCTGGCGCGTATTCACCTTTGCAGCGTGCTGGACACGCGCGAAGGCGAGGCCCCCATGCCCCTGAGCGAAACCGAGGAGTTCCAGACCGCGACCCGCAGCTATGCGCGCGAGACCATGCGCATCCCGATGCTGGGCGCCGAGGACGAGACGATGCTGGCCCGCCGCTGGCGGGTGGATGGCGATGAACGCGCGCTGCACACGCTGACGCGGGCGTATCTGCGCCTCGTGGTGGCGATGGCCTCGCGCTTCCGCAACTACGGCCTGCCGACATCCGAACTCGTGCAGGAGGGCAATGTCGGGCTGATGCAGGCCGCCGCCCGCTTCGATCCCGAACGCGGCGTGCGCTTCTCCACCTATGCCGCCTGGTGGATACGGGCCGCGATCCAGGACTACATCCTGCGCAACTGGTCGATCGTGCGCACCGGCACGACCTCGGCGCAGAAGACGCTCTTCTTCAATCTCCGCCGCCTGCGCGCGCGCATCAACGACACCGGCGAAATCCTCTCCGGCGAGACGCGCGCGTTCGTGGCCCGCAAGCTGAAGGTGTCGGAGGCCGAGGTGGAGGCGATGGCCGGGCGGCTGTCAGGGCCTGACCGCTCGCTCAATGCGCCCATCGGCGAGGACGGCGCATCGGACTGGCAGGATCAACTCGCCGACGATCACATGACGCCCGACAACGAGATCATGGAGCGGCGAGACGACGCGGCGCGCGCGAGGTGGGTGGCGCAGGCGCTGTCGAAACTGAGCGAGCGCGAACGCCTCATCATCCGCGCCCGCCGCCTTGAGGACGAGGGCGTGACGCTTGAATCCCTCGGCGTGCGACTCGGCGTGTCGAAGGAGCGTGTGCGTCAGATCGAGGCGGGCGCCATGGAAAAGCTCCGCCGCGTGCTGCTCGATCTCGTCGGCGATCCGGTGGCGGCGGGGCTGATCTGAGGCGAAGGCGCGCGCCTACTTCACCTGCACGAGCTGCGCCGCGTGATCGATCCGCATCAACGGCTTCGCGCAGCGGGGGACGGAACCGCGCACGCGGACGGTCTTGCCCTCAAGCGCCGTGAGCGCCTCCACGCCGCCCGGGAAGTTTTCGAGGTTGTCCTTGCCGATCATCACGCCGAAGTCGCGGCTGATGTCGTCGCCGAAATTCAGGAACACCGCCCGCTCGCGGTCGGCGACGCTGGTGACCTGGCCTTCCACGACCATGAAGTCGCGCCGGCCTCGCGAGCGGCGGGGGCCCTCGTCAGGAGTGGCGCCCTTCGCGGCGTCGTCCGCAGTGGGGGGCGCGGGCGGAGCCGCCGCATCCGGCTTTGCCTTCCCGGCGGCGATGCGCTGCGCGCGCGCGGCTTCGCGTTCC
>WRPF01000023.1 GCA_009773335.1 Caulobacteraceae bacterium | reverse complement strand
GGCAATGTGGGCTGCGCGACGGTCGGCGCGCTGCATGCGGCCGCGGCCAGCGCCAATGCGAACAAGGGGCCGGCGATCATCCAGACGCGCATGGCATTGTTCCCCTTCCGGCCCTTCAGGATTTCGCGTTCAGCTCGCGCCACCGGGCGGTTGCCTCGGCGGCGCTGCGGTAGGCCTCCTGCAGCTCCACGTTCCAGTAGCGCAGTTCGTCGAGCGCGATCAGCGCCCCCGACACCGCGCAGCGCACGAAGCGTCCCGGCGCCAGGACCGTGAACTCGGCGTCGCCGTAGCGGATGCGGGCGATGTCGCCAGCGGGTTCGTCTCTCTTCAACATCGGCGCATCATAGCGGGTTTCTGAGAAACGGAAAATGCCCGTTCCGGACCGGCGGGAACCGCCTGCGTACCGCCGGCATTCAGAGGTTGAGCCTTGCGGGAGCCCGAACTCCGGCGCCGCTTGCGCTTCATCAACGCGTCCTTGAGGATTTTCGGTCAGGAGAAGGCCCATGGACGAGGCCGTTTTGCATCCCGGTAATGACGGCTCCGGCGTCGCGCTTCCGGCGGCGAACGCTGTAGCGCTGGCAGGGCCTGTGCCGCAGGAAGCTGCCAGCGCCGCACCGACCGCCTCCGTCTATGCGACTGCCGACGCCCGCGACAGCGCGATGCGGGCGCTTTTCTCCCCGCTCACCAACGGCGTCTCGCCCTATGCGAGCCTGCAGGCGTGGGCGGACTGGTCCTTCCACCTCGCCATCTCGCCATGGCGCGCAGCAGCGATGGCCGGCGACGCCTGGAAGAAGGCGCAGGCCGCCACGCGCTACGCGGCCGATCCCCATCCGGACCGTGCGCAGTCCGCGCCGTTCAAACCCGAGACTGGCGACCGGCGCTTCCGCGACGAGGCTTGGCAGATCCCGCCCTTCGACGCGCTGGCGCAGGGCCACCTCGCGCGCGAAGCCTGGTGGCGCGACGCCTCCCATCCGCTGCGCGGCATGCGCGACCATCACGCCCGGCGCGTGGATTTCCTAGTCAGACAGGCGCTCAACGCCATGGCCCCCGTCAACTTTCCGTTGACCAATCCCGTGGTCTGGAATGCCGCCGTGCAATCGGGCGGCCGCAACTTCGCCGAGGGCGCGCAGATATTCTTCGACGATCTCGCCCGGATTGCGCGCGGCGAAAAGCTCGCGGAGCTTGAGGCTTTCAGACTCGGCGACACGATTGCCGCGACGCCCGGCGAGGTCGTTTTCCGCAACGAAATCATGGAGCTCATCCAGTACACGCCGACGACGACGCAGGTGCGGCGCGAGCCAATCCTGCTCGTGCCCGCATGGATAATGAA
Source organism: Caulobacteraceae bacterium (assembly GCA_009773335.1). Taxonomy (GTDB): domain Bacteria; phylum Pseudomonadota; class Alphaproteobacteria; order Caulobacterales; family Aquidulcibacteraceae; genus VFBF01. The sequence continues at coordinate 39,142 of WRPF01000023.1, read as the reverse complement.
GTACTACATCCTCGACCTGACGCCCGAGGACTCTCTGGTGAAATACCTCGTCGACCGGGGCTTCACGGTCTTCTGCGTGTCGTGGAAAAACCCCGGCGAAGAGATGCGTGACGTCTCGTTCGAAGACTACCGCGTCAAGGGCGTGATGGCCGCGATCGACGAAGTCTCGGCGATCGTTCCCGGCGAGAAGATTCACGCGACCGGCTATTGCCTCGGCGGCACCGTGCTCGCGACTGCCGCAGCCGCGATGGCGCGCGACGGCGACGAACGCCTCGCCACGCTCACACTTCTTGCGGCGCAGACCGACTTCAGCGAGGCGGGCGAGCTGATGATGTTCATCGGCGAAAGCCAGATTGCGGCCCTTGAGGACATCATGGCCCGCCAAGGCTATCTCGACGCGCGGCAGATGAGCAGCGCCTTCTATGTGTTGCGCGCCAACGAGATGGTGTGGGCGCGTTTCGTGGAGCGCTATCTGCTGGGGCATCGCCATGCAGGCGCGGATCTCGAGTTCTGGCTCGCCGATCCCACGCGCATGCCAGCGCGCATGCACTCGGAATACCTGCGAGGCCTGTTCATGGAAAACCGCCTCGCGGATGGCCTGCTTGAGGCGGGCGGACGCGGCGTCTATCTGAAGGACATCACCGCGCCGGTCTTCGTGGTTGGCGCGGAGCGTGATCACATCGCTCCGTGGCGGTCGGTCCACAAGACGGCGCTTTTCGTCGGCGCGCAGACCACCTTCGCCCTCACCGGCGGCGGCCACAACGCCGGGATCGTCACGCCGCCAGGCAAGCCCGGCGCCTTTCACTGGCTCAATGTCATAGGCTCGACGACAGACTACGAGAATCCCGACGAATGGGTGCGCCAGTGTCCGCGACAGGAAGGCTCATGGTGGCCGGCGTGGACGAGCTGGCTCGACGCCCACAGCGCGCGCGATCGCGCAGCGCCGCCGCAGATGGCGCGCGCAGGCGCCCAGGGCCTCTGCGCCGCGCCAGGTGAATACGTGTTTGAAATCTAGGCCGGGGCCAATTCATAACACGTTGTTTACCCTACCGAATTGTTCCCTGACAAAAATGCGATGATCGCACTCAGAGACACCAAATTTTAGGTCACCTTGCGTATGGTTTGCGTCCGGCCTGTGTCGGCCGCAAGACAACGCACCCCGGAATCGGGTGGACGGAAGGGTTATGGACGCGGCGGGCGACGAAGCCATCCTGCAGGCGGAATTGCGGCGACAGCAGACGCTCCTGCTGACGCAGCAGCTGCCTGTCATGGCGATCGTCAACGCGCTGAACGCCCTGCTGGTGTCGTCGCTGTTCCTTTTCGGAACGAAGGCGCTGTTAGCCGGCGTCTGGCTGGCGATCATGATCGCCAGCTCCGCGCTGCAGATGATGTCGTGGTTCAACCTGCGCAAACGCGTGGTGCCGCAGACCGTCTCCGGCAAGGGATTGCGACGCGCGGAAATATCCTCGGCCGTCATCGGACTGCTGTGGGGCCTCACAGCCTTCTTCTTCTGGCGGTCGGGCGATTTTTTCTCCCAGACCATAGTGATCGTCGTTCTCGGCGGCATGGCCGCTGGCGTCGTCAGCCTCCTCGCACCGATACCGACGGTATCGCGCGCGATGCTGATCTCGATTCTCACACCACTGGGCCTGCGCCTTGTGTGGGAAGGTCAGCCGATCCACTGGGTGATCCTCGCGCTGCTCGCGGTGCTCTGCTTCGCGCTCATCAAGGGCGCCGAACGCAGCCACCGCCACATGATCGAACTCATCCGCTCCGCAGGCGCCATGCGCGGCGTGCAGGCCGACCTTGCGGACGCGATCGAGGCCACCAGCGACGCCATCGGCCACTTCGACGCCGGCCTGCACCTGATCGCGGCCAATACGCGCTTCAACGAATGGTTCCCGGACGTAAGTGTCGTTGCCTGCGACAGCGCCGAAGGCCATGTACGCGCCGTCGCCGCAGACCGGTGGGTCGTGTCGAAGCTTCTGCCCACGAGCCGCGGCGGCTTCGTCAGCGTGCACACCGACATCACCGACCTCAAACAGCGTGAGGATCAGATCCAGGCCGCCCGCCTCAGCGCGGAAGAAGCCAGCCGCGCGAAGTCCGCGTTCATCGAGCAGGTCGGCGTCACCCTGCGTGCGCCGATGGAGGAGGTGGTCGCCTATCTCGGCTCAAACGACTCCGCGAACGAAGAACGCCGCGCCGAGATCGCCTCGCATGCGGTGCGCGTCCTCGAGACGGTGAGCGACATCGCCGATATCTCGACGATCGACTCCCAGTCTTACGAATACCGTTTCGCCTTCGCCAACGTCCGCGCGATCGTCGAATGGAGCGCCAAGGCGGCCGCAGCACGGTTCGGGAAGCGCCGGACCGCAAACCTGCAGGTCAACATCCACGAGGAGATCGCCGATCTCGTCTGCGACGAACGTGCGCTCAAGCGTTCGCTCATGCATCTCATCGTCAATGCGCTGGAGAACACGCCCGACGACAAGGATGTCGGCGTCGATGTGCGCAAGGCGCATGACGGACAGGTCGAGGTCTGCGTGTGGGACTTCGGCTCCGGCTTTGAGCCCGATCATCTCGCCCAGATCCAGGATCTGCTCGACGGCGCCCAGGTTGCGCACGCCCACGACCTTCAAGGCAGCCACGGGATCGGCCTGGGCCTGCGCATCGTGAGCCAGGTCCTCCAGCGTCACCGCGCGAGCCTGAAGATTCTCAGTGAACCGACGCTCGGCACGTTCGCCTACGTGAAGCTGCCCTACCGCGCGAGCATCTATGCCGCGCAGGATGCGTTGGAGCCCGCCAACGACATCGATCAATCCACCCCGCGCCTGGACCTCGCCAGCGTCGCGAGCGCGTGATCGGGGATCACCGGCTTCGATGGCGCGCCGAACTGTGCTGCGACATCGGATGTCTTCAATGCCTTGCCCCGACTGTCGATGAAACGCGCAACGGTGTAGCCCGTCGCCACGACCGTCCCCGCCCGCTCGAAAACGTGCTGCGCGATCACGGCATCGTCGTCCCAGCCGAGAAACTGCGATTTCACGACAAACTTCCCGGGAAAACGCAGAGCCTTCAGGAATTTCATGTCCTTGTAGACCACCAGGGGCGTCCACTTGTTGCGCCTCAGGATGTTGACCACCCCCGAGCGCAGGAAAAAATCGATGACGCAGACATCCACCAACGAATAGAAACGGCTGTTGGTGACGTGGCGCAGCATGTCCTGATCGGTAAACCAAACGCCGAACCTGGTGACGAAGGCGTCGAGCAGCCCGATCCGTGGCTTGAACCAGGACTTGATCCACACGATCACGACCCGCAGGAAGAGATTCATCGACTCAAAGCCCCCAGCCCGTCGATCATGCGTGGCACTAGCGTCTTGTTGAACTCGACAATGTTCGACACCGCTTCGAACGAGAAAGTCGCGCCGGTGTACCAGGTCCTCTGGTCGCCCTGCATGTCGCGCATGCGGGCGACGAGGCCGTCTTCGAGCGCCCGCGTGTCGTACCGGGGGGCGAAGTTCCAGATCTTCTGCATCGCCACGTGATCGAGATAGCCGCCCCGCTGACAGACCTCCGTGCGCAGCCTGTCGGCAAGTTCGGCGGACGATAACGCGCCGCCGTACTGAAAACACATGAACATGCGCGTGCCGTGGCGATCCTTTTTCGGCGGAGGCTTGCCAGCGACGCGCGACGACAACAACGCCCCCGGAGACGCGCCCGGAAGGAGTGCATCCTCGTAGATGACGATGTCGTCGTTGCGCCGCCAGCCTGCGATCGAGGCGAGCGTGGCGGCAAGACGCCCCCAGGTCACCGCTTCGAGCACGCGCTGCTCGGCGGCCGAAAAGGCCATAGCGTCCTTCAGTTCGTCGAGCGGCGCGGCGATCAACAGTGCGTCCACGCGAGTGACGCCGGCCGGGGTGGAAATGTCGATCGTGTCGTTGCCGCGGCGCACGCCCAACACGCCCTGCCCGAGGCGCACGTCGAGCGACTGTGAAAAGCGTTCCCAGAAACTCTGCCAGCCGTTCTCGGGAGCCTTCACCTGCTTCAGCGCTCCGGAAATCAGGAGCGACGGCGTGCACCAGCGAAGCGCCTGGATGGTCGGTGTCTCGTCAAGATAACCATAGCCCATGTTGGTGAGGCCGCGCTGCATGTAGCGGCGCATCGATGGCAACCCCTGCTGGTCGAGCCAGGCGCCGACCGGCATGGCGGCGGTCGCACGCACCGCCTGGTCCCCAGGCGTTTCCTCGAAAGCCCGCGTCTGACGTTTCCAGGCGGACATGAACTGCAGCGCCTCACGCGTCGTGGTGAACGGTCGCCCGCCCATGATGTATTGCATCACCGGCGCGCCATCGACCATCTGCCGGGCGATGGGGATCTGGCCGATCTTCAGATCGCGCATCCAGCGGTTGGTGATGGCGTGCGCCATTGTCGAGTAACAGGTGCCTATATCGTGGACGTCGCCGTACCGCGGCGTGGAGAACGACTTCCCGCCGACGCGTTCCTGCTTCTCGAATATGATGGCGCGCGCGCGCCCCGTTTCCTGGAGCATGCGGGCCGCGCTCAGGCCCGCGGGACCTGCGCCAACGATCCCGACGGTCAGCATGCGGCGAACTTCCCCCGAACAGCCTCGTCCGAATCGCGTGACCCGAACCGTGGCGAACATCGCAAACAGCCCGTTGATTGGCTACATGACCTACTGTTTCCGGCGACTTCACCATGCGCGTGTGTGCCGGATCGCGACACTCCGCCAACGGGAGGATCGCACGCGGTCCGCGAACCGCGTGGCCGGACTGGTGACGGTGCGGGAATCGGTTCCCCCACATAGCCCCGTAGGGGACGCGGCGGGGGCGAGGTGTTCCGGAATCGGGCGCTTCTCCCCAGACGCATTGCGCATCCGGTGCGGTTTTCCCCGGCGAGGAAGTGTAAACAGGGCCGAACGCACGCCCCGGAGGCTGGTACGCCCGTTGCAATGCCCCCTCCAAGACGAAGCCGCGCCCGACGGGGGGGCGGCCGGAGTGTGAAGGCGCACAAGATGGCGAACGAAATCGACCTCCACGTTGGCAAGCGGCTGCGCCGCCGTCGGCGTCTTCTGGGCCTGACCCAGCAACAACTGGCTGAAAGCATCGGCATCCGCTTCCAGCAGATCCAGAAATACGAATGCGGCGCCAACCGCGTGACGGCCAGCCGGCTCTATGAGCTCTCGGTCTCGCTCAACGTCCCGGTCGGCTACTTCTTCGAAGGCCTGCAGACGGTCGCCGAAGCGGCAGGCACGCCGGCGAACGTGGCCAACGACCGCGAACTGATCGCGGCGGATGTCCTGTCGCAGAAGGAAACGCTTGAGCTCATCCGCGCCTACTACAAGCTTGGCGAACGTCCTCGCCGCCGCCTGCTCGACCTCGCGAAGGCCCTGCAGGACGAAAACACCGACGCGGCGTAAGCTGAAACGAAGATCGGGGATCGATCGCGGGCTCCGGCGGAAACGCCGGGGCCCGTTTCGTTTGGACCCGTATCGTTTCAAGCGGACGTGTAGCTCACCACCTCGAACTCAATGTTGTCGCCATCGCGGAAATAGAAGCGGCGGCCGGGTTCGTAGTCGGCGTGGGAGAACGGCTCGAAACCGGCCGCGATCACGCGCTGCTCCACCGCGTCAAGATCGTCGACGACGACGCCGATATGATTGAGCCCGCCTCTCGCCTCATAGCTTCCCGCCGTCGCGTCGCCGGGCCAGTCACGCCACGCGTAGACGGCTAGGTAAGTATCTTCCTCGCCCACATGCACGGTGCGCCCGCCGTTCTTGGCCGGCCCCTTCCAGCGGACGCGCCAGCCGAACAGGTCGCACATGAGCGCCGCCGTCCGGTCCGGATCGCTCACCGTCACATTCACATGTTCGAGCACGGCCTTCATCGAGGATTCCTTCTGCGTTTGATCTTCAGGCCCGGACAAGCTAATTTCTCAACCTAACTTGAGGTCAAGCTCCTTGTCCGACACTCCTGCGCCGCGCCTTCGCCCCGGCGATCTCCTGCCCATCGGTGAGCTTGCCGCGCGCACGGGGCTTTCCGTGTCGGCGATCCGCTTCTACGAGGCGCGCGGTCTGGTCACCGCCATGCGCTCGAGCGGCCGCCAGCGCCGCTTCCTGCGCGCCGACATCCGTCGCCTCTCCTTCATCCTGATCGCCCAGCAGATGGGTCTTTCCATCGAGGACATCGGCGGCCTCCTGAAAAGCCTGCCGCAGGGCCGCACGCCGACGTTGAAGGATTGGGACACGATCAGCCGCAGCTTCCGCAAGACGCTGGACGCACGCATCGAGACCCTCACGCGGCTGCGCGCCAAGCTCGACGAGTGCATCGGCTGCGGCTGCCTCTCGCTGAAGAAGTGCGGGCTCTACAACCCCGAGGACCGCGCCGCCCGCCATGGCGCGGGGCCTCGCTACATCGTTGGCGATCTCTCCGAGAGCCGCAGCTGACGCCGATTTCGCGGAGCGGTGAGTCGGGTGTACACAGCGCCCATGACACCTGCCGAGACGCGATCCTTCATCCCGTTCGCGCACATGCTCGCAGACGCCGCGCGCGCGGCGATCCTGCCGCATTTCCGCGAAAGCATCGACATCGACGACAAGCCAGGTGAACACTTCGATCCCGTCACAGAGGCCGATCGCGCGGCGGAGCGCGCCATGCGCGACCTCATCGCCGCCCACCATCCCACGCACGGCGTGCTGGGCGAGGAGTACGGCGCCACGCCCTCGAAGGACGGCTGGTCGTGGACGCTCGATCCCGTCGACGGCACGCGCGCCTTCATTTCCGGACTGCCGCTGTGGGGCACGCTCATCGCGCTGGCGTACGAGGGGCGACCCGTGATCGGCATCATCGACCAGGGCTTTCTCGACGAACGCTACATCGGCTTTCCCGGCGGCGCCGAGGTGACGGCGCGCGGCGTCACGAAACCGCTCTCCGCGCGCACGTGCGCACACCTCAAGGACGCTACGATTTCCACCACCGATCCCTTCCTGTTCGACGGGGCGGAAGCCGGCGGCTTCGAGATGGTCCGGCGCACGGCGCGGCTCGCGCGATATGGATGCGATTGCTACGCCTACGCGATGCTCGCGGACGGGCGCATGGATGTGGTCATCGAAAGCGGTCTCAAGCCGTGGGATGTGCAGGCATTGATCCCGGTGATCGAGGGCGCCGGCGGTATGGTCACGAACTGGCGCGGCGGACCGGCGTGGGGCGGCGGTCAGGTGATCGCGTCGGGGGACTCACGCCCGCATGAACAGGCGCTGGTGGCGCTGAAGCGCGCGGCGCACGCCTGAGACTTCAGGCGCCCGTCTGCTGCGCCGGCGCGGTCGCGCCCGCACGCGGCGCCACGGCATCGGCGATCGCATCGAACGCGGCCCATGCCTGGGCACGGAGATTGTCCGTCTCCATCAGGATTTCGTGGCGTGCGCCGTCGATCATGATGTGACGGGCGTTCGGCAACAGCGTCGCGATCTCCGCATGGCTCGAATTGTCGACCAGCGCTTCCTCGCCCGCGCTCATCACCATGATCGGCATACGCAGGTGATTGAGCGCGCCGGGCTGGTGGAAGGTATCGATGGCGTCGAGCGCCGCCGTCACCCAGCCGAGCGTAGGCCCCGCGAGCGCCAGTCCCGCGTTTTCCGCGACCAGACCTTGCGCGCGCGCGTAGCGCTCCTGATCATGGGTGAGCGCATTCTTCTTGAACGACTGCTTTGTCCACTTCGTCTCGACGCCCGGGGCGAACATGCCGCCCAGGCCCGCGCCCGTCATGAAGCGCGTGAAGTCCTCGGCGAAGCCCTTCACGTTGGCGATGCCCCACATCGGCGCACTGAACACAGCGCCGTCTGCAGCGATGCGGTTGGTCTGCATGGCGCGCAGCGCGATGCATCCGCCCATGGAGTGCGCGAGCACGATGTGCGGCTTCGGCAGACGATCACCGTACATGCGCAACGCGGCGTAGAGATCGGCCACGGGATCGTCGAACGTCGCAAGGTGCCCCTTCAGCGCGTTGGCCTGTTCACGGCCCGACAGGCCCTGACCGCGCCAGTCCATTGTGAAGACAGCGAAGCCACGTCGCTGCAGTTCGCCGACCACCTCGAAGTATTTCTCGACGAATTCCGTTCGCCCCGTGAACAGGATCACCGAGCCCCGCGGCGCCCCGATCGCAGGCGCAAAAAGGGCGCGGAGCTTCACGCCGCCGCGCCCTTCAAGCCACAGTTCCTCCGCGCCTTCCGGCTCAGGATTGCCGGGAACGCGGACGAACGCCATTTCCGGTTACCGCAGCTTCGACAGGATCGGCTGCAGCTTCATGGCGATCGACATGTCGCCGTCCACTTTCAGCTTGCCCTGCATGAAGGCCATGGTCGGGTCGAGCTTGCCCTGCGCCATGCTCAGGAAATCGTCCCACGCCAGCTTGATCGTGCAGTCGGCCGCCGCGTCGTCGTTCGACACGGTGTTCGGGCTCGATGCGCCATCGATGAAGATCTTGCCCACATCGCCGAAATCGAACTTCAGCTTCTTGCCGAGACCGGAATCGACGCCGACGGCTTCAGTGATGCGCTTGGTGACTTCGCCGAGTTCCATATTCAGCCCTCTCCTCGTTGGGACAGTGCGATACAGCACGGTGCGACGAAACGATCAAGGCGCGGACAGGTTGCCGCAAACGTCAACGTGACGGGCTTATTCTTCGAGTTCGACGTCCCAGTAGAGGTAGTCGACCCACGTTTCGTGCAGGTGATGCGGCGGAAAGCGCCGGCCCATCCCCTGAAGCTCGTGCATGTTCGGACGGCGAGGCCGGTGCGGCAGGTGCAGCCCGACTTCGCGCAGCGACCGCCCGCCCTTTCTCAGGTTGCAGGGGCCACACGCGGTGACGATGTTCTCCCACGTCGTGCGCCCGCCCTTCGAGCGGGGAATGAGGTGATCAAAGGTGAGTTCGCTGGCCGTGCCGCAATACTGGCAGTGGAAACCGTCGCGCAGAAAGACGTTGAACCGGGTGAACGCAGGCGGGCGCTCCTGACTTACGTATTCGCGCAGCGAGATGACCGAGGGCAGCCGCATCGCGAAACTCGGCGAGTGCACTTCGTGCTCGTACTCGGCGATCACGTCGACGCGTTCAAGGAACACCGCCTTCACGGATTCCTGCCACGGCCAAAGCGAGAGCGGATAGTAGGAAAGCGGCCGGAAATCGGCGTTCAGGACCAGCGCCGGGAATCCCGACGGCGGCGTACTCATGATCTGAGGGCTGCTAACGACCTGCATAGCCGCCTCCCGTACGAAGGGCGACCGGTCGAATGAAAGCCGTCAAGGCCTCGTGTGCAATCGGCGCGATGGAACTGAAGACGCACCTCCCTGCCGGAGAGACTACACGCGAATGGCCTCCGGCGCGAGTCGATCATGCCCGATTCGCAGCGACGTCTTCATGACAGGCTCACACGAAACGACCCGAAAGCGCGGCCTTCAGGAAGTCTCCGCCAAGCTGGAGGCCATCGGGGCCAATGGAGTGAGGCACGCCGTAGCTCACATGCCACTGCGCGCCGAGTCCCGCAGCGGCGAGCCCCTCGGCGGCCTGGAACAGTGCAGAGACGGGGATCATCTCGTCCTGGTCGCCATGCACCAGGAGGATTGGCGGCTTCGATTTCGCCTCTTCCCCGAGCTTTCCCGCAGCCGGAAGCGCGCCAGAAAACCCGACGATGCCCCCGAGTCGCGGTCGTCGCAGGCCCACATGCAGCGCCATCATCGTGCCCTGGCTGAACCCCACGAGCGCCAGGCGCTCCGGCGGGATCTGGTAGCGCTCGAGTTCACGATCGATGAACCTCTCCAGCACGCCCGAGGCCCGCACGACGCCCTGCTCCACCTCGCGCGGGTCGAGCCGGGAGATCGGAAACCACTGGTAGCCGCCCGGCGCCAAGGGAACGGGTTCCGGAGCATTTGGCGAGACGAACTGGGTGTGCGCCAGCGCCTTGGCCCAGTAGGGCGCGAGCGAGATCAGGTCTTCGCCATTGGAGCCGTAACCGTGCAGCAGGATCACGAGACTTGAGGGCCTGCCGCCGGCGGCAGGCGGCATGCGGGGACCGTCGATGGAGGCGAGCATGGACAGAGCCTAGCGGACGGGACGCGTCCCGGCGAGTGTGGCGCATTAATCGCCCCCTAACGCAAACCCCCTACCGTGCCGTGATCGACACCGCCCGCCGCAGGGCGAACGGGAGCCAAGGTCCATGTCGACCATCGTTTCTTCCAGCACGGGCCGGCGCGGTCAGGACCACTTCCAGCCGGAGGCCACGCTCGACCCGCAGGAGCAACGCCGTCTGCGCGGCCATCTTGAACAGGTGGATTTCACGGCATTCGCGGCGAATTGCGAAGTCTTGCGCAAGACGCTGGGCCACACCGACATCGGCAAGTTCCAGCGGTTGGCCGCAGCCGGCGCACACGCCCGCGCGCAGTGGGTCGCCGCAGCCCTGGCGATCAGTGAGTCAAGCGTCTCGCCCACGCCTGCGCAGATCCAGCAACTCAATGTGCTGCGTCGCTCCTTCGAGGAATTGACCCAAGCCTACGAAGCCATGCGCCGGATGGTCGAGCGCGGCTACCTGAATTTCCCGGCGAAACCCTAGAGTCGACGGCCTACCCCTGCGCGGGTTCAGCCGCTTTCTTCGCCTTGCGTTCGCGCCGCCAGCGCAGCGCCAGCCAGCCCAGCGGCGCGAGCACCAGCGCGACCGGAATGGCGAACGCGATCAGGCGAATGATGCCGCCAAGGCCCTGCATCACGATGCCGAAGAAATCCGTCAACGCGCTGATAACGGGATCGAACGTGCCGCCCGTCACCGCCGTCGGCTTCGACGCGTAGGACAGATTGAGCAGTGACATGTTCACCCGCTCGCGCATGACGGCGAGCTGGCTTTCCGCGCTGTCGATCTCGCCCTGCACCCGCGCAAGCTCTCGTTCGGTCTCAAGAAGATCGGCAAGGCGCCCGGGACGCGTGCGCAGGATCTGCTGCAGGCGATCGCGCAGGGTTTTCTGGGCGTTCAGCCGCGCGGACGTATCAATAATCTGGCGCGTGAGATCCTCGCTCGCGACGGTCTGTTCGCGCAGGCGACCGCCCGCATCCTTCGCCTGACCTTCAAGCCCGCCACGGAATGTCTCCAGCCAGCGCGGTTCGGCGCGCAGCGTGATGTTCCCGTAGATCTGGTCTTCGCCCTGCGCGTTGATGGAAGAGTTGATGACCTGACAGACGCGCAGCCCTGCGGTGCGACAGGCCTGTTCGTGGCTCGTCATGAGCGGTCGCACGCCACGCGCAGGAATTTCGAGCCCCACGCCATAGACGTAGGCGAGCATCGGCGCCCCGGCGGAGGGCTGCGAAGGCGATGCGCCGCCTTCAGCACCCGGCGCCTGCGGCGCAGCCGCATCGCCGCTGGTGGCCACGGCGTCCGCCATCTCCGGCGCTGTCGGGGCCATCGCCCCTTCGACGGACACGGACTCCATCGGCATTGGGGCCTTGTCCTGGCTGCATCCCGCCAGCGCGAGCGCCAGCACCGCAGTCGTCACGATCACTCTCATGGATTCCGCTCCGCTGGTCCGGGTCCACGCCTAGCTGCGCGTTACGACAAAGTCATGGCGTCTCTTGCGCCGGGCGAGGCGGTGCTATGCACGAACGCCATGACAGGTTTCGTCACCCGCTTCGCCCCCTCGCCCACCGGGGCCTTGCATCTCGGCCACGCCTTTGCGGCGCTGACCGCCCTCGATGCCGCGCGCGCGGCGGGTGGGCGCTTTCTGCTGCGCATCGAGGACCTCGACGGCGCCCGCTGCCGGCCCGAGTTCGAGACCGCGATCTACGAAGACCTCGCCTGGCTTGGCGTTGCCTGGGAAACGCCCGTGCGCCGGCAATCGGAGCACATGGGCGACTACGCCCGCGTGCTCGACGATCTCGTGGCGCGTAGCCTCGTCTATCGCGATTTCCGCACCCGCCGCGAATTGATGGCGGAGAGCGTGAACGCGCCACACGAATTGGGCGTGACCGTGCGCGGCGGACCGGCGTCGGATGAAGCGGAGCGGCTTGCGACGGGCCAGCCGTTCGCGTGGCGCCTCTCGCTCGATCGTTGCCGCGACACGCTCGGCGCCGACTGGATCTCGCTCGGCTTCGAGGCCGACGGCGTGTGGACGAAGGCCGAACCCGAACGCCTCGGCGACGCCATCCTCGCCCGCAAGGAATTTCCCGCAAGCTATCACCTCGCCAGCGTGCATGACGATGCGCTGCAGGGCATCACGCACATCATTCGTGGCGAGGATCTGCGCGACGCCGCGCACCTGCATGTGCTACTGCAGCGGCTGCTAGGATTGCCAACGCCTACGTACCGTCACCATCGTCTCATTCTCGGCGACAACGGCAAACGCCTGGCCAAGCGCGATCTTGCAGTGACGTTGCGGGCGATGCGCGCGAGCGGCGAGACGCCATCATCCATTCGTGCGCAACTCGGTCTTCGCGAGTAGGACCGCGCACCTCCCGGTGCGCATCCGCCATTTCACTCGAGCGCCAGCGCTTGATTGTTCGTTCCGTTGCGCACCGGGAGGTGCGCGGTCCTACTCTTCAACAGCCGCGCTTACGGGAAACGCGCTGCCCACACGCCCCATCCAGTCATACAGTTCGTCCCACGCGTCCGGCGTTTCTGCGATCAGGCCCATGCGCACAATCACCAGATCCTTCGACGGCACGACGAGCACGAGTTGTCCCTCGTGCCCCTGCGCGGAAAACCCGTCGCGGCCGCCGGTGTCCATTAGCACGCGGCGCGGACGTCCGACGCCTGACTGGGGATTGAGCCACCAGCCTGCGCCGTAGCCGTCGCTGTTGGCGCCGGCGCCCGGCGTGCGGGCGAAATCGACCCAACCTTCCGGCAGCACGCGCCGGCCGTCCCACATGCCGTCGCGCAGGTAGAGATAGCCGAATTTCGCGAAATCGCGCGCGTTCGCGTAGATCAGCGCGCTGCCATAATAGAGCCCTGTCGCGTCGAACTCAGGCTGCGCCGAGCGCATGCCTATGACGTTGAAGAAGTTTTCCCGCATCCAGCCCATCATAACTTCGCGCCGCTGGTGCGGGGATGACGGATCGGGAACCACGGCGCGCGTGAGTGCGTCCGCCGTCAGCACGATGCCGCAGGAGTTGTAGTTCCAGTATGTACCCGGCTCGTGGATGAGCGGCAGTCCTGCGCACCAGCGCGCAACGTCCAGGCGCCCCGGCCCGAAGAGTTTCTTCGCCGCATCGCTTGCGGTTACGGACGGCGCGCCGATCTCAAGGTAGCGCTGCCCGTCGGTCATCTGCAACCACGTGCGCCACGCGATCTGCGCGCGGCGATCATTGGCCTGCCAGTGCGGCGAGCCCATGGGACGGTCGATGCGCACGCGCCCCTGCTGCACGGCCACGCCGACGAGCGCCTGCGTCACCGACTTCGCCATCGACCACGACACGAGTCGCGTGTCCTTTGAATACCCCGGCGCATACTGTTCATGCACCAGCCGCCCGCCCTGGATGATGACGACCTCGCGCGTCTCGCCGAGCTGGGCGATCTTGCCTGAGAACGCGTCGTCCATCGCCACGCGCAACGCGACCGCATCCGTCTCCGCCGGCAACGGACCTGTCGTCCAGTCCGCCGTGGGCCACGCGACATCCGCAGGTTGCGGCGGCAGCGGGACGAGCTTCGCTTCGGCGGTCGCCGCAACGCACAGCAGCGCGAGCGCCGCGATCACAATCCTCGCCATGGCGTTTCCCGGTTCCCCTCGGTATCGTTGCGCAAATCATACGAGGAGAACGAGATGCGGGGCAATTGGCGCTGGATCGCCGTCGCTGCGGTCATCGCCGCCGTCGGCGCGGGCGCGTGGTTCGGGCGCGACGTGGTCGCCTTCGCGCGCATCGGCACGACCTACGCCGCCAAGCAGACCTGCTCGTGCCTCTTCGTGGCCGGCCGCCCGATGGACAGCTGCAAGACCGACTACCCCGCCGACGCCGTGAAGCAGTTCACCTGGAAGATCGACGGCGACAACGTGACCGTCTCCGCCGCAGGCGGCCTGTTCAGCGCCACGTCAACCTTCGAGGACGGCTACGGGTGCCACCCGGCGACGTGACGCATTTGCGCGCATTGCCCGCGCCGCCGACCCCCGCTAGACCGCTCCCCGAAACGTCCTTTTCCCGCCCGGCGCCGCGCCGGGCGCGCTCTCGCCCATGAAGGAGACACCCATGGCCCGTCGCAACAAGATCGCCCTCATCGGCGCCGGCATGATCGGCGGCACGCTGGCCCACATCGCGGCGCGCGAGGAGCTGGGCGACATCATCCTGTGCGACGTGGCCGACGGCGTGCCGCAGGGCAAGGCGCTCGACATCGACGAAGCGACGCCCGTGTTCGGCAAGGACGTGCACATCTCCGGCGCGACCGTGAAGGAAACCGCCGACTACAAGGCCATCGAGGGCGCCGACGTGTGCATCGTCACCGCCGGCGTCGCCCGCAAGCCCGGCATGAGCCGCGACGACCTCATCGGCATCAATCTCGGCGTGATGAAAGCCGTCGCCGCCGGTATCAAGCAGTATGCGCCGAACGCGTTCGTCATCGTCATCACCAACCCGCTCGATGCGATGGTGTGGGCGATGCAGAAATTCTCCGGTCTCGACCCGAAGAAAGTCGTCGGCATGGCGGGCGTCCTCGACAGCGCGCGCTTCCGCTACTTCCTCTCCGAAAAATTCGGCGTCGCGGTGGAGGACGTGCAGGCGTTCACGCTCGGCGGCCACGGCGACGACATGGTGCCGCTCGTCTCCAACTCCTCGGTGGGCGGCGTGCCGCTGCCCACGCTGGTGAAGATGGGCTGGTGCACGCAGGAAGAACTCGACGCGATGGTCGACCGCACCCGCAAGGGCGGCGCGGAAATCGTCAACCTGCTGAAGACGGGCTCAGCCTTCTACGCGCCGGCGGAAAGCGCCATCGCCATGGCGCGCTCCTATCTCAAGGACCAGAAGCGCGTGCTCGCCTGCGCGGCGCACCTCACCGGCCAGTACGGCGTCAACGACATGTACGTGGGCGTGATGAGCGTCATCGGCGCCGGCGGCGTGGAGCGCATCATCGACGCGCCGCTGTCTGACTCAGAAAAGGCGATGATGGCCAAGAGCGTCGAGGCGGTGAAAGGCCTCGTGGCGGCGTGCAAGACGGTGGATCCGTCGCTGGCGTAACTGCGACGCCGTCGATTTGAACAAGACCGCGGCGCGCGCCGGAAAGCCGATTTCGCTTGACGGGATTCGGCGCGGTGCCCGGTTTTCCGGCCTTACAGGCGCTCCGGCGCTTCCCATATTTCGACCGGGCCATACTCCGACCCTGTCACTTAGGGAGGCCCCGATGGGCCAGTTCCTTACGTCTGCCGCGGCCTTTCCGGTCGTGGTGCTTCTGCTCGTCCTGATCGCGTCAGGTTTGCGCGTCGCGCAGGAATACGAGCGCGCGGTCGTGTTCTTCCTCGGCCGCCATGTGGGCCAGCGCGGACCCGGACTCTTCTACCTGATCCCGCTGCTTGAACGCATGGTGCGCATCGACCAGCGCACCAACACCGTCACCATCGAACAGCAGGAAACCATCACCAAGGACAGCGTGACCATCAAGGTCAACGCCGTGCTCTGGTACCGCATCACGGAACCCGCGCGCGCGGTGCTCGCCGTCGCCGACTACAAGTCCGCCGTCTATCAGGTCGCGCTCACGTCCCTGCGCAACATCATCGGCCAGCACGCGCTTGATGAAGTGCTGAAAGAACGCGACGCCATCAACACGAAACTCGCGACCATCGTCGACGGAGCCACGACGCCGTGGGGCGTGAAGGTCGAGCTTGTGGAGATGAAGGACGTCGAAATTCCGGAATCCATGCAACGCGCCATGGCGCGCGAAGCCGAAGCGGTGCGCGAGAAACGCGCGCGCCTGATCAAGGCGGACGCGGAATCGGAAGCCGCGATCAAACTCGTGGACGCCGCCAAGCAGATCGCCACCAGCCCCGCCGCGCTCGAGCTGCGCCGCATGCAGATGGTGTCCGAAGTCGGCGCGGAAAACAACACGACGACCATCGTGCTCATCCCGTCGGAGTTCGTGAATGCGGCGGCGGCCATCGGGCGCACGAACGCGCCTACGTCACCTGCGGCTTGAGAACACGCGCGGTTTCGGGGATTGTAACGCCATGACGACATCGCTTGGCCCGACCCTCGAAACCGCGCGCCTCATCCTGCGTCCGCCGCTGCAGGCGGATCTCGACGCGTGGGCTGCGTTCCAGGCGGATGCGGAGAACGTGAAATTCGTCGGCGGGGCGACGCCGCGCAGCGCGACCTGGCGCGGCATGGCTTCGGTCGCGGGATCGTGGGCGCTGCAGGGCTTCGGCATGTTCTCGGTGATCGAGAAAGAGAGCGGCCGCTGGATCGGGCGGCTCGGGCCGTGGCAGCCGGCGGAATGGCCGGGCACGGAAGTGGGCTGGGGCCTCGTGCGCGAGGTGCAGGGCAAGGGCTACGCCACAGAGGGCGCGAGCGCGGCCATGGACTGGGCTATCGACCATCTCGGCTGGACCGACATCATCCACTGCATCGATCCCGACAACGTGGCTTCGCAGAAGGTCGCCGAACGGCTGGGTTCGCGCAATCGCGGGCCGGGCAGGATGCCCCCGCCCTTCCAGGACGCGCCCATCGACCTCTGGGGCCAGACGGCGGCGGAGTGGAAAGCGCGGCGGCGATAGCGCCTCCCTCCCCCGCCGGCGGGGGGACAGACCGAGCACAGCGAGGTCAGGGTGAGGGTGCATCCCATCTCTCCCAACGGCATCCCGCAGCGGCGCCGCTTGGCTTCGCGCCTGCCGCGCGCGTAAGGTGAGGAAAACACGACAACAGTTCAGGGAGAGACGCATGGCCGAAGGCCTGGGCAGCGGCGCGAGCCTGCCGCCGTTCAAGAAGCTGCCGCAGAAGGCGCCGGACGTGAGCGTCGACCGGCGCCCCGACGGCACGATCTATCTGTGGGCCAACCAGCCGCCCGGCGAACGCCCGCGCTCCATCCCTCACCTCCTCGACCAGCGCGCCGCCGAACACCCCGAGCGGCCCTATCTGCGCCAGCGCCTGCCGGCGCCGCCCGGCGAAAAGCTCGGGCCCTGGCGCGGCGTCAGCTATGGCGAAGCAGCGCAACTATCGGACTCGCTCGCGCAGGCGCTGATCGACCTCGGCCTCGGCCCCGATGCGCCGCTGATGATCCTGTCGTCGAATTCGATCGAGCACGCGCTGCTGATGCTCGCCGCGATGAAGGCCCGCGCACCCGTGGCGCCGATGAGCGTGCCCTACTCGCTGATGAGCGCCGACCACGGCAAGATCCGCTACGCCTACAACCTGCTGAAGCCGAAGGCCGTGTTCGTGCAGGCGTACGCGCCATATGAGAAAGCGATTGCGGCGCTGCAGGAAGAAGCGGGCGGCGCGCTCACCATCATCAGCGCCGATGAGGCGCCGCCGGCCAATGTTCACGGGGGCGTCAGGCGCTACGCCGATCTCGCGGCGACGCCGGTGACGCCGGCGGTCGCGGCCTCGCTCGATCAGGTCGGCGACGAGACGGTGGCGAAGTATCTCTTCACCTCGGGCTCCACCGGCATGCCGAAGGGCGTGCCGCAGTACCAGCGCATGCTCACCGCGCAGATCGCCGGCGGCGAAGGCCTGCGCGACGAGCCACGCAATCCGGACCGCGCGCCCGAAGTGCTCGACTGGATGCCCTGGAACCACATCTCCGGCGCGAATGTTTCCTTCAACGGCGCGCTGTTCAGCGGCGCCATCTTCCACATCGACGAGGGAAAGCCCCTGCCCGGCATGTTCGAGACCACCATCGCCAACCTCTACGAGGTGAGCCCCGACGTGTTCGGCTCCGCGCCCGTGGCCATCGGCATGCTCGTGGACGCGATGGAGCAGGATCCGAAGCTGCGCACGTCGTTCTTCAAGAACCTGCGCAGCTGCGGCTACGGCGGTGCGACGCTCTCTGACGATCTCTACGGCCGCATCCAGGCGCTTGCGATTGCAGAAACCGGCCACCGCATTCCGGTGACGACGATGTACGGCTCCACCGAGGCGCAGGGCATCACGGTGGTGCACTGGGAAGTGGAGCGCGTGGGGCTGATCGGCCTGCCGCTGCCGGGCATGAAGCTCAAGCTCGTGCCGTCGGGCGACAAGCTCGAGGTGCGCGTGAAAGGCCCGACGGTGACCACGGGCTATCACGGCGACGCGGAAAAGACCGCCGCCGCGTTCGACGAGGAAGGTTTCTACAAGCTCGGCGACGCGTGCCGTTTCGTCGATCCGGACGATCCCGCGCAGGGCCTCATCTTCGACGGCCGCGTGACCGAGGATTTCAAGCTCTCCAGCGGCACGTGGGTGTCCGTCGGCACATTGCGCCCGGACGTCGTGGCCGCGTGCAGCCCGTGGGTGTTCGACGCGGTGATAATCGGACAGGACAAGAAGTTCATCGGCGCGCTGGTGTGGCCTTCGCCTGCCGCGATGCAGCTGCTGGCGAACGAGAAGTCCGATGTGCCGCCGCTGCAGCGCCTTGTCGCGCGCATCACCGCAGGCGTGAAGGCGCACAACGCCGAAGCCACCGGCTCCTCGCGCCGCATCGGCCGCTTCACCATCCTGACGGAGCCGCCGTCCATCGACGCAGGCGAAATCACCGACAAGGGCTATGTGAACCAGCGCCTGACGATGGAGCGCCGCAAGGCGCAGGTGGACGCGCTGTTCACGGACCCGCCGGGGTCCGGCGTGATCGTGGTCGGGTGATCCGCGCGGCGTTCCTCGCAACGGCCGCGCTCTTCGCGGCAAGTGCGCTGGCGCAGGACAGCGCGCCGCCGCCGCCGAGCCTGTACGCCCTGCCTCCGGCGGCGGGCGGCGTGGCAGAATCGGAACGCGACGCTGCAGATCAGGCGCTCGCCATGATGGGACGCGAGGATCGCATTCCGCCCGAAACGCGCCAGACCTGCGCGAATGCGGAAGGCGCGGCGATTGAGTCCATCGTTCTGCGGGCGCGCGAGGCGCGCGTCGTGATCATCAATGAAGCGCACGAACAACCGCGCAACCGCGCCTTTATCGAGGATCTCGCCGCCGCGCTCCACGCCGCCGGCTACAAGACCTATGCGTCCGATTCGCTCGCGCGATCTGCGGCGCGCGACGAGCCGGTGCATGCGCGCATCACAGACGGCGACTTCACCGCCGAGCCCACCTCCGGAGCGCTCCTGAGCGCGCTGCGCACACTCGGCTATCGCATCGTGCCGTTCGAGGCGAGCAATGCGCCGCCCGCCGGACGCCACTTCACCGACCAGATCAACGCCCGGGAGACAGCCTACGCTTCATCTCTGATCAACCGCACGATCCAGACCGGCGACGGCTCGAAGGTGCTGGTGCATGTGGGCTTCGGCCGCAACCGCGAAACGCTGGAGCGCATCGACCGCCGCAATGTGCGCTGGATGGCGCTGCAGCTGCGCGAAATCACGGGCATAGATCCGCTGACGATCGACCAGACATCCTACGTTTCAGACCGCACCGGCGTGTGCGCGTTCAACTCGGACGGCTCCGCGCTCCCGACCGACCGTGACATCTACGTCGCCCATCCGCCGCTGGCGTTCGAGCGCGAGCGCCCGACATGGCGGCTCGCGCGCGGGCAGCGGTTCGCGGACATTCCCCGCGCACTGAAGAACGCGGACGAGCGGGTGATCTACGAAGCACGCTACGCCAACGAACCCGACGACGCCGTGCCGGCCGACCGCATCCTCGTCGATCCCGGCGAGGATATCCCGCTGCTGCTCGCGCCCGGCCGCTACCGCGTGCGCGCATGGACGCAAGACGGCGCCTGGACTCGCAGCATGCCGCTGACAGTCGCTGCGTCGACACCACCCGCGCCGCAGAAGGCGCGTCCAAAATCCACACGGAGGAAGAAGAAATGAGCCTCGATCCCGGACTGCGCGCGCTGCTCGATCAACTGGCGCTGGCGCCGGTACCCACGCCTGAGGAAGACACCCCGGCCTTGGGCCGCGCAATGTATGTGGCGATGCGCGATGCGGTCTCCGGTCCGCAACCGGACATCGGCGTGCTGCGCGACATCACCGTCGACGGCGCCGCCGGCCCGATCAAGGCGCGCATCTACGACAGCGTCGACGGCGCCAATCGCCCCTGCCTGATCTATTTCCACGGCGGCGGCTTCGTCATCGGCGATCTCGACAGCCACGACACGCTGTGCCGCCAGCTCGCGCTCGACGGCGGCTTCCGCGTGATCGCGGTGGATTACCGCCTCGCGCCCGAGCACAAGTTTCCCGCCGCGCCGGACGACTGCATCGCCGCGACGAACTATATCTTCAAGAACGCCGCCAAGCTCGGCGTCGATCCCGCGCGTCTCGCCACGGCGGGCGATTCCGCAGGCGGCAATCTCGCCACGGTTGTCGCGCGCCATGCGGCGAAGAACGGCGGCCCGAAGATTTCCCTGCAGCTGCTGATCTATCCGGTCACGGAAATGATCCGCGACAAGGGCTCGCGCACGGAGTTCGCCGACGGCTATTTCCTGACCAAGGCGCGGATGGACTGGTTCGACGCGCACTACACCGACGGCAAGTTCCAGAACGATGACCGCCTCAACCCGTTGCTGTTCGACGTGCCCGCCGGCCTCGCGCCCGCCTACGTCGTCACCGCCGGTTTCGATCCGCTGCGCGATGAGGGCCGCGAGTACGCCGACAAGCTGAAGGCGGCAGGCGTGGCGACGGTCCACATAAACTACGACGACCAGATCCACGGCTTCTTCAACATGCCGGCGGTGTCGCGCGTCGGCCGTCAGGCGATCACCGACGCCGCAAAAGCCGTGGCGAAGGCGTTCGGCTAGGGCTTCTTCATCCGCAACGCATCGGTCATCTCCGGCGGCGGTCCGCCAGGCATGATCGGGCGGGCGGGCCAGCCACCCATGGCGATGGCGCGGTCGTACATGACGAGTGCGCCGGCGAGGCCGACGTTGAGGCAGAACTTCGTGGGAATCTTCACCACGTGCGCACAGCGCGCGACGGTTTCCGGCGACAGCGATCCGCGTTCGCGGCCCAGCACATAGGCCGCCGCAGGCGGATGGCGGAAGGTCGGCAGATCGACGGCGTCATCGAGCAGTTCGATACCGACGAGCACGCAGCCCTTCGGCAGGCGCAGGTCTTCAACGGAATCGTACGGATAGTACGGCACGTGATCGAACGCCTTCGATGTGTCGCTGCGATAGGCGTCGCGCACTTTCGGCGCGGCGTTGAGCGTGAAGAAGAAACTCGCGCCGAACGCGTGCGCGGTGCGCATCAGCGCGCCGAGATTCATGGGCTTGGAGATTTCCTCCGCGCCGATTCCGAAATAGCCGCGCATCAGCTTGCCGGGCTCAGCTTGCAGTGCGTGCGTGGCCCGCCCGGCATGCCGGTGAGCGAGGCTTCTTCGCCCGTCATGTCCAGCGTAACGCCGCCGCGGGTGTAGACGGAAGGCCTGCTCGCATCGCGCGCCTTGACGGTGAGCTGGCGGCCGCTGGCGGTCACGGAGAGCACGTCGTCCTGCAGGAACATCGAGAGCACGAACGTCTTGTCGCCGTCGCACGCATAGGTCTGCGGCGGCGGACCGTTCGGCATGGCGTTAGTGTCGTCGTAGGTCTCGCAGGCGCACAGCAACAACGCTGGAGCGACAACTGAAAACTTCATGACCACAAGCAAACTCCACA
Source organism: Caulobacteraceae bacterium (assembly GCA_009773335.1). Classification (GTDB taxonomy): domain Bacteria; phylum Pseudomonadota; class Alphaproteobacteria; order Caulobacterales; family Aquidulcibacteraceae; genus VFBF01. Next base: position 17,404 of record WRPF01000023.1, on the reverse strand, counting down.
GCGCTACCTATAAGACACTCCAGCCAAACGGGGCGTGTTCTGTTCGCCTGCCCCGGCTCAGCTGGGACGACCTTCCGTCTCGCGCATCAGCCAATGAACGACTTCCTTCATTCCCGCCTCAAGCGATTCGCCACGCGCAATGGCTTTCCCAAGAAGTTCCAACTGGCATTCGGCGCTTGTTCCGTTGTCGAGGAGAGTGTTGACGTGCGCGAGTTCATCTACACACTGAAGGCGAATTGCGAAAGATTCCAGTTTCTGCACCAAGGCGGAGATGCACTCGCGAATTGGCAGAGCCGATCCGGTGCCGCAATCTATGAACGGCGCCGCGAGGCCGTACCGCTGGACGCGCCAGAGATTTTCTTCTGCGATCGCGCGATTGTAGGGACCGTTTACAGGCGCATCCTCTTCTTCTTCTACGAGCATCACAAGGAGGCATTGGTAGAGCGCCGCGATCGCCGCCGTATCCTCGACGCGAGTGCACGCATCGGAAATTCGCAATTCCAGCGTAGGGTAGTTCAAGGACGGGCGGATCGCCCACCAGACATATGACGCATCGGGAATGACATTCGCTCCGACCAACGCACCAATGTAGGCGTCGTATTCGTCCTGCGTGGAGACCGCAGGCGGCAATCCGGTGCGCGGCAGTTCGCGATACGCCGCGAGACGGTACGATACGAGCCCTGTAGGTCGACCCTCCCAGAAGGGCGATGATGTCGAGAGCGCGAAAAGCAGCGGCAATCGCGGCAACATCCGGTTCATGAGCCAGATGCGATCAACATCCGCAGGCGGCGCCACATGCACATGCATTCCGCAGACAAGATTTCGCAAACCGATCATGCCGAGATCGCGGTTGATCTCACCATAGCGCTCTTTTTCCGTCAGCTTCTGCTCCCGCCACAGCGCGACCGGATTGGTGCCGGCTGACAGCAGGCCGATCCCCAGTTTTTCACCGACTGCGGAGACCGAGGCCCGCAAGTGGCGCAGCTCTCCTGCAACACCTGACACCCGGACGTGAGGCTGGGTCACGGTTTCGACCTGACATTGCAGCATTTCTCGTTGAATACTTTGCCCGCAACAGGCACGCACAGCAGCAAAGAAGTCCTCATTCATTGCCGTCAATGGCAGACGATCAAGTCGATCAAACAGGAAGAACTCTTCCTCTATTCCAATAGTGTATGACATCTCGACACAATACCATGAATTGCTCGAACTCCACACACCCTGTCTTTCGCCGCCGCGCACCACTCATCGGAACGTCCTCACGTCTCTCACGCCGCTGGCGGTGGCGATTGCTCGCTTCATGCCTTCGCTGACGAACGGCGTCGCCACTTCTCCGTCCGCGCCCACCGCGATCAGCCCGCCATCGCCGCCGAGCGCCGCCATGTCCGCGAGCGCCCCCGCCGCCGCTGCGTGCAGCGATTGCCGTGCGTAGAGAATGCGCGCGGTCACGTCTGCGGCCACGTTGGCGCGGATGAAAAGCTCGCCCTGCCCGGTGCAGGACACCGCGCAGCGCGTATCCGCCCATGTGCCCGCGCCGATGAGCGGGGTGTCGCCGATGCGGCCAGGCATCTTGTTGAGCAATCCGCCCGTGGACGTCGCCGCCGCCAGCCTGCCCGCGCGATCCTTGATCACCGCGCCCACGGTGCCGTGCGCGAGTTCGCCGGGCTTCACCGCGCGCGACGCGGCGGGCGTGTAGTAGGCGTGCGCGTCTTCCACACGCTTCAATCCCTGCTTGTCGGCAAACGCCGCAGCGCCCGCGCCCGCGAGCAGCACGTGCGGCGTGTTCTCCATCACCGCGCGCGCCACATCCACCGGCGATTCAAATCCCACCAGCGCTGCAACTGCGCCCGCCTTGCGCGTCGCGCCGTCCATGATCGCCGCATCCAGCTCCCACACGCCGTCGGCGTTCGGCGAGGCGCCCTTGCCGGCGATGTGGAAACCGCACGCCTCCAGCGCCTTGACCATCGCCGTCGCCACGTCGAGCGCTGCCGCGCCGCCCTCAAGCATGGCCGCGCCCTCTTCCAGCACCGCGCGCATGTGCGCTTCCTCGCGCTCGTAGGTCTTCGAGCGGACCGGTCCCGCCCCGCCGTGCAGCGCCATCGCCCAGGTTTGCGCCATATCGGTTCCTCCCCGCGCCTATTTCTTCGCCGGCAGGTTCTTCGCCACCGCGCCCGCCCCGCCGAACAGAAAGCCCTGCCTGTAGCCGACCCAGAGCGCCACCAGCGTCGCGGTCGGCAGGAAGCCGTCGAGCTGGTCGGTCGGGTCGGCCAGTTCGCCGAGATAGAGCGCGCCCGGTAGCCCCCACAGCGCCATCAGCACCAGAGCGCCCCCGCCTTCCCCGACCGAACCGACGATCGGGATGCGGCCGAGGGTGAAATCCACAAGGTCGATCGCCACGGAAATGGCGAGACGGACGAAATAGCCGGTTCTGGTCATTGCTCTGGTTCTTCGGGGGGCTTGCTTCACGTTGCGTCGTCGCCGTTCTAACGTGTTCGAGACATCCCGACACCCCACGAAAGGACTTACGATGAAGGCGCTCCTCAGCACTGCGGCCGGCGGCCCCGAAACCCTCGTGCTCTCGGACATGCCCGCGCCGACCGCAGCGGCGGGCGAGGTCGTGATCTCGGTGAAGGCCGTGGGCGTGAACTTCCCCGACGTGCTGATCATCCAGGACATGTATCAGTTCAAGCCGGACCGCCCGTTCGCGCCGGGCGGCGAGGTGGCGGGCGTCGTGAAGAGCGTCGGCGAAGGCGTGACCGCGCTGAAGCCGGGCGACCGCGTGCTGGGCTCCACGGGCTGGGGCGGCATGGCGGAAGAACTCGCGCTGCACGCGGGCCGCGTGCGCAAGATCCCGGACGCGATGCCCTTCGACGAAGCGGCGGCGTTCCTGATGACCTACGGCACCTCGCACTACGGGCTGAAGGACCGCGCGGCGATCAAACCGGGCGAGAGCCTTCTGGTGCTCGGCGCCGCCGGCGGCGTGGGGATCGCGGCTGTCGAACTCGGCAAGGCGATGGGCGCGAAAGTCATCGCGGCGGCGTCGACGCAGGAGAAGGTCGATTTCGCCATCGCATGCGGCGCGGACGAAGGCATCGTCTACCCAGCCAGGCTCGACGAGGACGACCGCGCAGCGACGAAGGCGCTTTCCGAAGCGTTCAAGAAGGCCGGCGGCGGCGGCGTGGACGTGGTGTATGACGCGGTCGGCGGCGCCTACGCGGAGCCCGCGCTGCGGGCGATGAACTGGGAAGGCCGCTTCCTCGTGATCGGCTTCCCGGCGGGCATCCCGAAGGTTCCGCTGAACCTCACGCTGCTGAAGAGCTGCCAGATCGTCGGCGTGTTCTGGGGGGCGTTCGTGGCGCGTCATCCGAAGGAAAACGACGCCAATGTCGCGGAACTCTTCGACCTCTACGCCAGGGGCAAGATCAAGCCGCGCGTGTCGGCGCACTTCCCGCTGGCGCGCGGCGGCGAGGCGATCCGTCACCTCGCCGACCGCAAGGTGCAGGGCAAGGTCGTTGTGACCATCGGGTGACAGTCCGCGAGGACTTTGCCGATTCGCTCACCTGAAACGCGAATCCGGCTGTCTCGCCCCTGCGACTGGCCCGATAGGTTTCATCCAATTGTCACGCCGCCCATGCCGGGCGGTGCGCGGTCACGTACGGGCCGGTCAAACTGGGGAAATCATGCAGATGATCCGATCGATGAAAGCTATGGCCATGAACGGGATTTGCTTTGCCGCATTTGTCGGCGCGCTGGCCCCGGCCGTGATCGCCGCGCCGGCTGCGGCGCAGGAAGCGAGCGACGAGATCATCGTCACCGCGACCCGCCGCGCGGAGAACCTGCAGGAGGTGCCGCTGTCTGTCGCGGCGGTTTCGGCCGAGCGGCTGGAAACGATCCTCGCCGGCGGCGGCGACGCGCTCGCGCTCGCGGGCCGCGTGCCGGGCCTCAATGTGGAATCGTCGAACGGCCGCGTGGCGCCACGCTTCTACATCCGCGGGCTCGGCAACACCGATTTCGATCTCGCCGCCTCGCAGCCCGTCTCGGTCATCATGGATGACGTGGTGATGGAAAACGTCGCGCTGAAGAGCTTCCCGCTGTTCGACATCGAGCAGGTGGAAGTGCTGCGCGGCCCGCAAGGCACTCTGTTCGGCCGCAACACGCCAGCGGGCATCGTCTCGATCCGCTCGGCGCGGCCGACACAGGAATTCACCGCGCGCGGTTCGGCGAGCTACGGCACCTACGGCACGGCGAGCCTCGACGGCGCCGTCGGCGGAAGCCTCGGCCAGGGCGTCTCGGCCCGCGCCGCCGTGATCTACGCGCGCCGTGACGACTGGGTGGACAACGCCTTCACCAACACGAAAGACGCGCTCGGCGGCTATGAAGAACTCGCGGGCCGCCTGCAGTTCCTGTTCGAACCCGCCGAAAACTTCGACGCGCTGCTCAACCTCCACGCGCGGTCGCTGGAAGGCACCTCGACGCTCTTCCGCGCCAACATCTTCACCACCGGCAGCAACAGTCTCAACGCCAACTTCGACCGCAACCGCGTGTCCTACAACGGCGGTGGCGACAACCTGCAGGCCTACGACAGCCAGGGCGCAGCGCTCACGCTGAACTACGACCTCGGCGGCGCCACGATCACCTCGATCACCGGCTACGACACGGCCGACGGCTCCAGCCGCGGCGACATCGATGGCGGCGTGGCCGGCGCGGGCCCCGGCTTCATCCCGTTCGATTCCGACACGACGGACTCCCTGAACGACCTCAGGCAGCTCACGCAGGAAATCCGCATCGCCAGCCCCGACGAAGGCCGCCTCACCTGGCAGGCCGGCGCCTATTACTTCGACTCCGAATTCGAGGTGACCACCGCCGGCGTGGGCTTCCCGCCGCCGGCCACCGTGCGCCACGAAAACACCTCGTGGGCGGTGTTCGCGCAGACGGCCTACGACCTCACCGAAGCGCTCAACGTCACGGCGGGCCTGCGCTACACGGAAGACGAGAAGGATTTCACCGCGGTCGCCGCGCCGCTCTATGGCACGCCCCCGGGGCCGGTCTCTGTGTCCGACGAACAAGTGAGCTGGGATCTCAGCGCGCGCTATACCGTCAATCCTGACGTGAACCTCTACGCCCGCGTGGCGAGCGGCTTCCGCGCGCCATCCATCCAGGGCCGCGACGTGGCGTTCGGCAGCCCGGCGGCGCCGTCCGTCGCCGACAGCGAGACGATCCTCTCGTGGGAAGCCGGCGTGAAGGCCGATGTCCTCGACGGCTCCGGCCGCATCAACGCCTCGGTGTTCCGCTACACGATCCAGGACCAGCAGTTCTCCGCCATCGGCGGCGCGGGCAACTTCACGCAACTCGTCAACGCCGATGAGGGCGAAGCCTACGGCCTTGAGATCGACTCCTCCTTCGACCTGACGGAACGGCTCACCGTCGGCGCCGGATTCGCCTACACGCACACCGAGATCAAGGACGCCCTGCTCACGGTCGCGCCCTGCGGCTCGGGGCAATGCACCCTGACCGATCCGGTGAACGGCCTCGGCAACGCCTTCGTGAACGGCAACCCCTTCCCGAACTCGCCGGAATTCATGCTCGACCTCAACGCCCGTTACGAGCGTCCGATCGGCAACGGCGGCGCGGTATTCGCGGAAACCGACTGGACCGTGCGCGGCGAGACCAACCTCTTCCTCTATGAGTCGATCGAATATCAAATCGACTCGCAGTTCGAGGGCGGCCTGAAGCTCGGCTACTCCGGCAATGACGGCGCCTACGAACTGGCGGTCTTTGCACGCAACATCACGGACGAAGAGAACGTGATCGGCGGCATCGACTTCAACAACAACACCGGTTTCGTCAACGAACCGCGCATCGTCGGCGTCTCGCTCAGCGCGAAGATGAACTGACGCCCGCAACGGCGGAAACAGGGGCGGCGCGGCTTTAAGGCTGCGCCGCCCTTTTGCTATCTGCCGGAGGGATCGCAGGGCCCGCCGACGTCGCACGCCGCAGCTTTCGCGCGCCTGCTGCGGAGGAACCAGGCGCCGAACGCGATCGCGAACACGGCGGCGAGCACCGCCAGGCACACGATTTCGCCGACCCCGCGCCCCGCGAGCCAGCTCGCGGCGCCCGCCCCTAGGCCGGCCAGGCCCGCCACCCCCAGCAGGGGCAGCAGAAGCGGCGCGCAACACGCCGCACACGCCGCGCCAAGCACCAAAACCCAACGCTTTTTCATCTGACCCTCTCGTGACGCACGGTCTCCCTGCCTACATGCTCAAGCGACTTGAGGAGCAAGCGCGATGGCGACGGGCATAACGATCGGCGAAGCCGCACGACGCAGCGGCTGTCCGGTGGCGACGATCCGCTACTACGAGGAGGTCGGCTTGCTGCGCCCGGCCGCACGCTCCGCCGCAGGGCGGCGCGTCTTCGGCATGCCCGACATCGAGCGCCTTCGGCTCATCCGGCGTCTGCGCACGATGGACATCGGTCTGGATGCGGTGCGCGAACTTGTCGACGCCATGGGGCGCGGCGGCGCGGCGTGCCTCGACGTGCGGGACATGGCGCTCGCCCATCTGGAAGCGGTGCGCGCACGGCGCGCGGAACTCGACGCGCTCGACCGTACACTCACGCGCCTTACGGCCACCTGTTCGGCGGCGTGCAAGGACGGCCCGGACGCAAGCTGCACGATCATCGCCGACCTGATCGCCGCGTGACGGGCGGATCGATTCGGAGGCGGCTCCGTTAAAGAATCCCGCTCCGAATCGCGGCAAGGGCCTCTGCAGGTATTCAGGGGCTGATCCATGCTGTTGTTCGACGTCGTCTATGCGCACCGCGCCAGCGGCAGCCACCACAAGATCGCGCTGGACTCCCTGCGCCGCATCGCCTCCCCCGACGCGGAGGAATGGCGCAAGGCGTTCTGCGCGCATTCCGACGTCTACATGAAGGGCGCCAAGGCGCCGGACGACGTCTTCCGCGACTCCCAGAACCACGTGCTGCACGTGCGCGACAACTACTGGGGCGGCGCGCTGGAGACGGCCGAGGCCTGGTACGAAAAACTCCTGATGATGATGCGCGCGCAGAGCTGGCCCGAGGCCGTCTACGCGGCGGGCGTGCTCAGCCACTACGTCTGCGATCCGATGCAGCCGCTGCACACCGCGCAGAGCGAATCAGAAGGCTCCATCCACCGCGCGTTCGAGCAGAGCGTCTCGAAGTCCTACAGCAAGCTGCTGGCCCGCATCGAGGAGACCGGCTGGCCGAGCGTGACCGCGCCGCGCGAGACCGGCTGGCTTTCGAAACTCATTCGTTCCGGCGCCGAAGCGAGCGTCGTCCACTACGATGCCTGCATCGACCACTACAATCTCGACGCCGGCGTGCAGGATCCGCCGGCCGGCCTCGACCCGCACCTGATCGACGTCATGGCCGATGCGCTGGCGCGCGCCATCACCTCGTTCGCCTGCGTGATCGACAACGCCATCGCCGAGGCCGCGGTCGCGGTCGCGCCGCCGAAGACGAACGTCACGCTGCAGGGCTATCTCGCCACGCTCGACATTCCGATCCAGTGGCTGCTGCGCAAGATGGAAGACGCCAGCGAGCGCGCCACCGTCGAGGCGATGTACGCGGAGTATCAGGCGAGCGGAAAGGTCGTGGCGACGCTCTCGCACGACGACCGCATCGTCCGCGCCGCACACGCACGCGACGTGCTGAACACGCCGCTGGTCACGCTCGATGCGCAGCCCGCGCGCAAGCCGGGGACGAAGCACGGCGCCGGGCTCATCGACGTCGCGCCGTCCATGATGGCGCCGCCGATCGCGCGCCGCATCGTCGAACGAGCGGCGGAAAAGCCAGCACCCGCCGCAGTTCCCATGGCCGCAGCGCCGGTAGTCGAAACGCCTGTGGTCGAAGCGTCGCCCGCAGCAGCTGCGCCGAGCACGAAGAAGCGCCGCACGCGCGAGAGCCCGGTGGTCGATGCGCCGGCCATCGGCGCCAAGATCGCCGCGCGCCTGGAGGCCATCGGCGTCAAGACCATCGGCGACCTGCTCGACGCCGACCCCGCCGCCCTCACCGCCATGATGGCGCAGAAGTGGGTGACGCAGGAAACGATCGCCGACTGGAAGGCCATGGCGCAGCTCGCCATCGATGTCGGCGCAGTGGGCGAACAGGACGCGCAGATCCTCATCGGCGCGGGCATCCGCGACAAGGAAGCGCTCGCTGGCAAGGACGCGCGTGCGCTGCAGGATCAGGTCGCGGCCTTCATCGCCAGCGATGAAGGCAAGCGCCTGATGCGCGGCAATGGCGGCCCGAAGCCGGAGAAGGTCGAAGGCTGGATCGAAGCGGCGAAGAAGACGGCCTAATCGCGCGCCGCGCTGCGAAGTGCGGCGATGTCCTGGATGAAACGCTTCACGCCGCCTTCGCCGGCGGTCTCGGTTGAGAGATCGATGCGGAAGCCGCGCACGACGCCGTCGGGATCGATCACGAGATAGCTGGGCAGCCAGCTTACGCCGAAAGCCGTGTAGACGGCGCGGTCCGCGTCGAGCGCGACCGGAACGGAGATGTCGTGCGCCGCAAGGTAGGCGCGCGGCGAAGCGTGATCGCCGAAACGCGCATCGACGTGCACCGCGACAAGGTCGAGCGCCGGGTCCGGCTCGACGGCGCGCGCCAGCGCCGCAAGATGTGGCGCATCCCGCCGGCAGTCGCCGCACCACGCGCCAAGAAACGCGATCACCGACCACCGTCCGGCGAGGCTCGCGCGTGACAACGCCACGCCGTCATCGCGCAGGAGCGTGAAGTCCGGCGCGCGCCTGCCGATGAGCGGATGTGTTTCCGGTCGCTGCGCCATGGAAGCCGCCTCGGACTCTGCGCGCGACATCTCGAGCGGCGCAGCATCATGTCGCGCAGACGCGGCGCAGGCCGCGAGCACGAGGCCCGCAACCAGCGCCGCGCGCGACACGATCAACCTACTGATAGACTTCAAACAATCCCGCAGCGCCCATGCCGCCGCCGATGCACATGGTGACGACCGCGTACTTCGCCTTGCGACGACGCCCCTCCATCAGCGCGTGGCCGGTGCAGCGCGCGCCGGTCATGCCGAAGGGGTGGCCGATGGCGATCGAGCCGCCGTTGACGTTGTACTTTTCCGGATCGATGCCGAGCTTGTCGCGCGAGTAGAGGCACTGCGACGCGAACGCCTCGTTGAGCTCCCAGAGATCGATGTCGTCGACCTTGAGACCGTGACGCGCGAGCAGGCGCGGCACCGCGAACACCGGGCCGATGCCCATTTCATCCGGGTTGCAGCCGGCGACCGCAAAGCCGCGGAACGCGCCGAGCGGCTTCAGGCCGCGCTTTTCGGCTTCCTTGGCTTCCATGACGACGACCGCCGCCGCGCCGTCGGAGAGCTGCGAGGCGTTGCCGGCGGTGACGAACTTGCCCGGGCCCTTCACGGGCTGCAGCGACGCGAGGCCTTCAAGCGTCGTGTCGGGACGATTGCACTCGTCCTTGTCGACGACGTAGTCGACGATGCTCTCGGCCTTCGTCGCCTTGTCGACGACCTTCATCTTCGTCTGCATCGGCACGATCTCGTCCTTGAAGAGACCAGCGGCCTGCGCGGCGGCGATGCGGTGTTGCGAGCGCAACGAATATTCGTCCTGATACTCCCGGCTGATATTGTAGCGCTCGGCGACGATGTCGGCGGTGTCGATCATCGGCATCCAGAGCGCCGGGAACGTGCCCATCAGCTTCTCTTCGGTGAGCATGTGGGTGTTCATCTTGCCGCTCATCTGCACGAGGCTGATGGACTCGACGCCCCCGCCGACGGCTGCGATCGCGCCCTCGCGGATGTAGCCCGCCGCCATGGCGATGGCGTTGAGGCCCGAGGAGCAGAAGCGGTTGAGCGTGACGCCGGACGTGGTGACCGGCAGACCCGCCCACAGCGCCGCATTGCGGGCGACGTTGTGGCCCGTGGCGCCTTCGGGGCCGCCGCAACCCATGAACACGTCCTCGATGATGTCCTTCTCCAGCCCCGAACGCTCGACTGCGTGCTGGATCGCATGACCGGCCATGGCCGCACCGTGGGTGTTGTTGAATCCGCCGCGTCCGGATTTGGCGAGCCCCGTGCGGGCATAAGATACGATAACCGCCTCGCGCATGGCGCTGCCTCCTCAGGATATGGCGTTCTTGAAAGGCCGCACCCTAGGCGAGGCCCCGCGCTCGCGGAAGCCCTGCCGTTCGCGTCAACGTCGCCTCTTGCGGGAACGCGCGCGGACCGACACTTTGCGTCCAGTTTCAGCGGGGACTCACATGCCGAGCGACATCGAGATTGCGCGCGCCACGCGCAAGCGGCCGATTGCGGACGTGGCCGCCCGGCTCGACATCCCGGCCGACGCGCTCATTCCCTACGGGGCCGACAAGGCGAAGATCGCAGCCCCGTTCCTGCAATCCCTCCATGGGCGCCCGGACGGCGCGCTGGTGCTCGTCACCGCCGTCAACCCGACGCCCGCCGGCGAAGGCAAGACCACCACCACCATCGGCCTCGGCGACGCGCTCAACCGCATCGGCAAGCGCGCTGCGATCTGCATCCGCGAGCCCTCCCTCGGCCCCTGCTTCGGCCAGAAAGGCGGCGCCACAGGCGGCGGGCACGCCCAGGTCATCCCGATGGAGGACATCAACCTCCACTTCACCGGCGACTTCCACGCCATCACCACCGCCCACAACCTGCTCGCGGCGATGGTCGACAACCATCTCTACTGGGGCAATGCGCTCGACATCGATCCGCGCCGTGTCGTGTGGCGCCGCGTAATGGACATGAACGACCGCTCGCTGCGCGAGATCGTCACCTCGCTCGGCGGCAACGGCGCGCCTGCGGAGAGCGGCTTCGACATCACCGTGGCGTCCGAGGTGATGGCGATCCTGTGCCTGGCGAGCGACCTTGAAGACCTCCAGGCGCGCCTCGGCCGCATCATCGTCGCCTATCGCCGTGACAAGACTGCGGTGACGTGCTCGGACCTCAAGGCCGACGGCGCGATGACCGCCCTGCTCAAAGACGCGATGCAGCCCAACATCGTGCAGACGCTGGAAGGCAACCCCGCGCTGATCCACGGCGGCCCGTTCGCCAACATCGCGCATGGGTGCAATTCGGTGCTGGCCACGAAGAGCGCGCTCAAGCTCGCGGACTATGTGGTGACGGAAGCCGGATTCGGCGCCGATCTCGGCGCCGAGAAATTCTTCGACATCAAGTGCCGCAAGGCCGGACTTTCCCCCAAGGCCGTTGTGATCGTGGCGACGATCCGCTCGCTGAAGATGAACGGCGGCGTGGCGAAGAACGCTCTCGGCGGCGAAGACCTCGAAGCGCTGCAGCGCGGGTGCGAAAATCTCGGTCGCCATCTCGAGAATATCGCACTCTTCGGCGTGCCCGCGGTCGTGGCGATCAACCATTTCGTGCAGGACACGCCAGCGGAAGTCGCGCTGGTGCAGGACTATGCGCGCGCGCACGGCGCAGAAGCGATCCTGTGCCGCCATTGGGCGGACGGGTCCGCTGGAACCGAACGCCTCGCGCAGCGCGTGGTCGAAATCGTCGAGCGCGGCGGGGCGCGCTTCGCGCCGCTCTACGGCGACGAGCTTTCGCTGATGGAAAAGATCGAGGCGGTCGCGCGCAAGATCTATCGCGCGGACGCCGTCGTCGTCGGGAAGTCGATCGCAGATCGCCTTGCGCGCTGGGAAAAAGATGGGTTCGGCCGCCTCCCCGTCTGCATGGCGAAGACGCAGTACAGCTTCACCACCGATCCCACCCGCCTCGGCGCGCCGACCGGCCACGAGGTGCACATCCGCGACGTGCGGCTCTCTGCCGGCGCAGGCTTCGTCGTGGCGATCTGCGGGGACATCATGACGATGCCGGGCTTGCCGAGAACGCCGGCGGCGGAACGCATCGGCGTGGACGGCGATGGGGAAATCGTCGGGTTATTCTAGAAATTTCGGCCCTTCTCCGCATTGGGCGGAAGGGAGTGCAGCGATGGTCGCCGCTCAGTCAACACGCGCGCCGGCGCCAGGAACCTTTCTGACATAGGCGGTCGCAAGCCCGAGTATCACGATCACGCCCAAAACCGAGGGGCCCACCTGACTCCATGGCTGCAGGCCCCGGAAAACATTTCCGAAGCCCGCTGACATCATCGCGAAATAGGCGCCCGCCATCTTCAGCCCGTGATCAAGCGGACGGGCGTGTTGTCGCCATGCGCGCGCCCACGAAAAGCGCGAAAGATCATATAGCGCCACCGCACTTGTGTAGAAAATCGCGGAATAGCCTATGATAGGCGGCCACGTGCTCGTTCCCGCGCCCATGAACGAATAGAGCGCCCAACATCCCCCAAGGCCAGCGATGGCCAAACAGAAATCAACGGGACCTGGTCCGCGCGCCTTCAACGCAAGCGCGCGCAGACCCGAAAGAAACTGATAGCCGAACGCCAGTGTCGCTGAGATGAGGGGCGGCAGAGGGTCAAAGAACAGGACTCCAATCGCCGCCGTCATCAGCGAAATTGCGCCTAGTATCGCGAAGATCTTGCCAAGCCGCCGATGCAGCGCTCCGCCCTTCACAGTCAGGAGCACGACAAGACCAAGCGCCAGACCACCCGCTCCGACCGCTACATGAAGCGCGACATTGAGAAGATGCGGCAATGTCGACATGCGCCAGTCTCCCGTACCATCGATTGTTCGCGTTTTGACAGTCTCCTGGCGAAGCCTTTCATGACTGGACGCAAGGAAAGATCATGTGGTCACGCGCGCCACCAGCATGCCGTCGTACTTCTTCACGCCGACGGTCTGCACCACTGTCGCACTGACGCGCGGCTCGTTCGCGATCAGGTCGATCATCCGGCGCACGCCGTCGACCTGCGAGCTTGATCCCGGTTCGACGACCTTCCCTTCGCGCACGACGTTGTCGACGATAATGAGCGCGCCGGGCCGCGAGAGCTTGAGCGCCCAGGCGAAATAGTCGGCGTTGGATTCCTTGTCGGCGTCGATGAAGGAGAAGTCGAACGCGGGTTCGGACGCCAGTTGCGGCAGCGAGTTGATCGCCGGTCCGACGCGGATGTCCACGCGGTCCGCAAGCCCCGCCTTCGCGATGCTGTCGGCGGCGACCTGTGCATGCTTCGGATCGATCTCCAGCGTCACGACCTTGCCGCCCGGCCCCACAGCGCGCGCGAGCCAGATCGCCGAATAGCCGCCGAGCGTGCCCACTTCGAGAATGCGCCGCGCACCGATGGCCTGCGCCATCAGGCTGAGCCATTTCCCGTGCGCCGCGGAGACCGCGATCTTCGGCAGCCCCGCCGCATCGCTCGCCGCGAGCGCGGCCTCAAGCGCTGCGTCATCGGCGCCGAGGCGGCCCGTGAAATAGGCGTCCACTTCCGTCCAGCGCGCGTCGCTCATCGGATCACACCAGCTCCAGCGCCACCGCCGTCGCCTCGCCGCCGCCGATGCACAGACTGGCGATCCCGCGCTTGGCGCCGCGCGCTTCGAGCGCTGCGATCAGCGTCGCCATGATGCGCGCGCCGGAGGCGCCGATGGGATGGCCGAGCGCGCAGGCGCCGCCGTTGACGTTGATGACGTCGTGCGGAAGCCCGAGATCCTTCATCGCGATCATCGGCACGACCGCGAAGGCCTCGTTGATCTCGAAGAGATCGACGTCGCCCGTCTTCCAGCCGGCTTTCTCCAGCGCCTTCTTCATCGCGTGCACGGGCGCGGTGGTGAAATAGGCCGGCGCGTGCGCGTGCGCGGCCGACGCCACGATGCGCGCAAGCGGCTTCAGGCCGCGCTTTTCCGCTTCCGACTGCTTCATCAGCACCAGCGCGGCCGCGCCGTCTGAGATGGCCGAGGCGTTCGCCGCCGTCACCGTGCCGTCCTTGTTGAACGCGGGCTTGAGCGTCGGGATCTTGTCGGGACGCGCCTTGCGGGGCAGTTCGTCGATGGCGATCTGCGTCTCGCCGTCACGGCCCTTCACCGTCACCGCCGCAATCTCGCGCTTGAAGGCGCCGCTTTCGGTCGCCGCCTGCGCGCGGCGCAGCGTCTCGATGGCGTAGGCGTCCTGCGCCTCGCGGGTGAACTGGTACTCCTGCGCGATCATGTCGGCATAGACGCCCATGGGCTTGCCGTCGTAGGCGTCCTCGAGGCCGTCGAGCGCCATGTGGTCGAACAGTTTGTCGTGGCCGTACTTCTGGCCCGTGCGGTGCTTGGTCATCAGGAACGGCGCGTTCGACATGCTCTCCATGCCGCCGGCGATGACGATGTTCACTTCGCCCGAAAGGATCGCGTTGCGCCCCATGATCGCGGCCTGCATGCCCGAGCCGCACATCTTGTTGAGCGTGGTGGCTTCGACCGAATCCGGCAGCCCGGCCTTGCGCCCCGCCTGGCGCGCCGGCGCCTGGCCCTGACCGGCGGGCAGCACGTTGCCCATCACGATCCAGTCGACGTCCTCGCCCTTCACTTTCGCTTCCGCGAGCGCGGCCTTGACTGCGACAGCGCCGAGCTCGTTGGCGGAAAAACCGCCCAGGTCCCCCATCAACCCGCCCATCGGCGTGCGCGCGAGACCGACGATGACGACGGGGTCGCGTTCTTGGGTGCTGTTGGCCATTTCAGTTCGCTCCTTCTTTCGGGCGCAGCACCATCAGCGTCGAGGTGCCGTGCGCGATGATGCGGCCCTGCGCATCGGTGATCTTGCCTTCGGCCGTGATGATCGTGCGGCCCTGCGCGACGACGCGGCCTTCGGCCCGCACGGGCCCGATGTCCGGCGTCATCGCGCGCACGAAGTTAACCTTGGTTTCGACCGTCGTATAGCCGACGCCCGCCGGCAGCACGGTATGCGCGGCGCAACCCGTGCAACTGTCAATCAGCGTCAGCGCGAAGCCGCCGTGGACCGTGCCCAGCGGATTGAGCACGCGGTCAGACGGGTAGCCGGTGAAGACCGCGAGCCCCTCGCCCACTTCCGTCAGGTCGAAGCCGAGCGTCACGCCGATGCTGGCGGCGTTCGCGCTGCGGCCGGACTTCACCTCCTCAAGGAGAAAAGTCATGGCCTCAAGGCCGGACATGGTTCGCAGGTCGGGTCGTTCCCGTGCGCTCATCGGACGCTCCTCACTTTGGGCCGCATCAAGCGACGAAATCCACGATCCGCTCTACGACGCTGGGGTCCTGCGCGATCATGCGGTGGCCCAGGCCGTCGGTGAGCGCGAGTTCGGCGCCGGGCCACACATCGGCCAACTCCTGCGCGCCGGTGTAGTCGCAGGCGTCATCATCGAGCGAATGCAGGATGAGCGCCTTCGCCGTCATCGCCGGCGCGATGCGGCGCAGGTCGAACCAGTCCACGGGCTTGCCCACATCGGCCTCGTAGGTGGCGAAGATCTGTTCCACGACGTCCATGGAAATGTCGTTGCGTTCGGCGATGCGGATGATCTGGCCGCGCTGGTGCAACGCCGTGCCGATGAGCACCACGCGATCCGGCGCGAGGCCGTGCTCCTCGATCGCGGTCACGCTCGCGGGGCAGCCGAAAGAGTGCGCAACGACCGCATCGATCGGCCCCATCGCCGCAGCCACGCCCGCCACCGCCTTCGCCGCAGCCAGCAGCGGCGCGCGCTCGCCTTCGGAATAGCCATGCGCGGGCAGATCGAGCGCGACGACCGCGCGGCCGATCATGGCAAGCTGGTCGATCAGCGGCGTCCAGAGGCTGTTATCGTCCTCCCAGCCGTGCACAAGCAGAACGGCCGGTCCATCGCCCAGCCGCCAAGCGGCGATGCCGTCAATCATGCGGTGGTCGGCGTCGATCAGGCCGGGCGCAATCCGCGGCCGCGCGCGGCGGCGCGGATAGCCGAGGTTCTGGGTGAATGCGCGGGCGCGGGCGGCGACATCGGACATGGCGTTTGGGGGCATGGGGATACATGCGTCCTGAGGCGTGATCGCGTCAAATGGCGTGCGCCGTTTCCGACCGGCGCGGCCGCCCCGGCGCGCGCGGCGCAAGAACGCGGCCCTCGCTCTTCTCCAGCGCCTTCACCCACGCGCTCGCGCCGAGCGGCCGTCCCGTCGCCGACGCGCGCCGCAAAGCCTTGCGCGCCTCGGCAGCCACATCTGCGGTGAAGAATCCCTGCACGCCGGCGCCAAGCGTCGCTTTCAGCTTCGCGGTACGCACCAGCGCATCGTCCGTCTCCGCCAGATGCGCCCGCACGCTCGACCACGCCCAGTCGCTCGCACGCGCCACAAGCCCGGCCCGCACTGGATTGAGCCCCACATATCGCGCGCACTGGATGAAGTAGGGCTCGTCCATCGGAAAGGACGCAAACCGGGACTGCCACAGATGTCCCGTCCACCGCTCCCGCGCATTGATCGCGCGGGCATAGCGCGCATGCAGCTTCAACAGCGGCGCACGCAAGGCGTCCTTCGTCTGCGGCGCCACGATGAGGTGCACGTGGTTCGGCATGAGGCAATAACCCCACACCTCGGCCTGCGACTCCGCAAAACAGGCGGCGGCGATCTGCAGATAGAGCACGTAGTCTGTATCACTGAAAAACACCGTCTGACGGCGATTTCCGCGCTGCGTCACATGATGCGGCGCGCCAACAACGACGATACGGGACTGACGCGCCATGGCGAACCCTCACAACGCAGTTGTACCCTTTTTGTTCTTGTCGTCAATACGGCATTCCTGAATTGCGACGGCCGATCTCCCCGGAACGGTGACTGTCCCCGTCGTCATCGTTTCGAGGCTCTCGATCGACCTATCAGTTGCAGCCATATCCAATGGACCCGAACCGGATCACATACTGAGGCGCCACATGGACCGATATGAATGGCTTGAGAAGTGCGATCTGGATGAAATCGGATTGACCGAGCGCGCGATCCCCGAAAATCTCCGAAAAGGAGATTTTGAGCGCGCGCGGTTTAATGTTGCCGGGATTGCGCTTAGCTGGGCGGATCTAGGCCTCTTGCACTGGCGCCGAGGCCTCGATCCGCGACTAGATTTTGCCTCTGCTGCGGCCGCCTTCGATAAGGCGGCCTCATTGGCACGCGAACACGAGCTGCGCGCCGGCCTTGACTGGCGTCAAACGGTCGCCGCCGCCGCGCTCTATCTGATCAATCATCCCGCGGACATTCACTTTTGGGACGATCGTTTCGATAAGGCGCGTTGGCCCTGCTACAATGTGTGCCTGATCTACGCGCTTTATGACAAGCCGCTGTCTGATTTGCACCGGTCCCAGTTGGAAGCCTTCCTCGCCACGCACAATGATCTCGTTGATGCGACTTACAGGACCTATTTCGATCTGTTGCGCGCTCCGGCTGACGGTGACCGCGAGGCGCTGGTGCGGAAGGCGGAGGACAACTGGCTCAAACGCAAGACGAACCGCTTCTTCGAAGAAAGCGATTCCCGGGACGGGCACGGAGACTACAACGAGCT
>WRPF01000117.1 GCA_009773335.1 Caulobacteraceae bacterium | reverse complement strand
AAGGCCCGCCTCCCCCGCCCGCCAGGCCCGGTGCGCGGTCGCCGCCGCCCCGCCCACGCGTTGCACCAGCCGCCAGAGCGGGCCGTGGATGAGCGTGTCGACGTCGCGCAGATCCCCGCCCGCCTCGTCGACGTCATGGAGCCTGGCCGCCCGCGCCGCCGCAAACGCGAGACCGGCGAACACCGCGAGCTGGATGTGCACCATCAGGCGGCCCCAGTCGTACGGCGAGAAGCGGATCGGGTCGGGCGGGAGGAAGGCGTACAACCAGCCCGGCGCCGCGCCGATCCCGAGGATCAGCACCACAGCGACAAGCATGGCCAGATGCGGTTCGCCGAACTGTGAGGGCTGCGCAGTCTTCCACCGAGGCGGCGCGAAGAAGGCCGCGTACGGGATCCTCACCGCCGTATGCGCGACCGCAGCGCCCGCGGCCGCCACGAGCGTGAAGTACGCGACCGGCTCGCCCGCCCGCGCGAAGGCGTCAAACACCAGCGCGATCGAGGCGAACCCCGCCGTCAGCGGCGCGCCCGCGATCGAGAGCGCGGCGATGCACGCAAGCGTCGCCGTCACCGGCATGGTCCGCGCGAGACCGCCGAGCTTCGAGGCGCGCGCCGTTCCGGTCCGGTCCATCACCGCGCCGAGCGCCATCGCCAGCACGATGACGCCGAGCGCCGTCGCCGTCGCGTGCGCCGCCGCCGCCGCCAGCGCCAGCGGCGATCCCACCCCGATGCAGGCCACGATGAAGCCGACCTGGGCGGTCATGCCGTACGCGAGCGCGCGCCGCAGGTCGTCTTCCGCCATCGCATGGAACGCCGGCAGCACCGTCATCGCCACGCCGACCCACATCAGCGCAGGCTCTCCCGCGAACGCGCGCGCCAGGCCGTACGCGCCGAGCATTGGCGTGAACACGAGAAGCGCCGCCGCGCCGGCGGCAGAGGCGCGCGGCGCGGCGTCCTTGAGCCAGACATGCGCAAGCGGAAAACCCGCTTTCACGCCGAGCGCGACCAGAATGAGAATTCCCGCAGGCGTGCGCGCGGAAAGCTGCGTGAATTCGGCCGTGCCCCGCTGGGCGATCGCAAATGCAGCGCCCGCGAGAAACAGCACGCTCGACAGCGCCTGCCACCCGATCAGGCGTTGCCCCGCTTCCTTCGCCGCAGCGCCGGGACGCGACAGCAGCAACGCCGCCGCCGCGAGCGTCGATAGTTCCGCAAGCGCCACGAACGCAACGAAATCGCCCGCATACACAGCGCCGAGCGCGCCGCCCGCATGCGTGAGCAGCGCCGCCTCCTCCTCCCGCGACCGCGCCGCTCCGCCGTGCAGCGCCAGCATGATCGCTGCGAGAGCGAAGATCATCCCGAACGTCTGCGACAGCGCATCAAGCCGCAGGGGCGCCACGCGCAGACCGATCTGTGCGAACGCGCCATGCTCGCCGAACGACGGCGTGAACGCGAGCGCGAGCGCGCCGAGCGACGCCGCGAGCGCAATCAAGTTGCGCGCCCGCGCCGGCGTCACCAGCACGAGTGCTGCGCCGAGCAGCAGCGCAAAGCCCGGATTGAAGGACACGGCCGCCATCAGGCGTCCGGCGCCTTCACGCGCAGCAGGCGCGCCAGCCGTCCACCCGCGAGCGCCACGAGTGCGGCAAGAAATCCCGCAGCGGCATAGAAGCCCGCCTCGTTCTCGAGCGGCGGCCCGAAGCTGGCGCGCGGCTCGACGAATTCGACGCCGATCGAGCCCGCGCCGACAGCGCCCGCGACGACAACGACCACCCACAGCGGAATGTGCGGCAAGGCGAATTTCATGGCGCGGCTCCGCGAAGATCGCCGAGGAAGGCGACAATGGGATTGAGCCAGACGAGCAGCATCAGGGTCGACAGACCCGCGATCGCCGTCGGCAGTATGACGAGGATGGGCGCCCCGTCCGGCGCAGCAAACTGCCCGCTGGGTTCAGGCGCAAAGAGCGCGCGCGCGACCGGCGCGACGAATGCCGCGAACGCGATCAGCGATCCCGCGGCGACTGCGACGCCGAGCCAGTAATAGCCATGGTCGGCCGCCGCGATCATGAGCCAGAGCTTGGGCCATGCGCCGGCGAGCGGCGGGGCGCCAGCGAAACTCAGGGCGCCGAGCGCAAGCGCCGCGAATATCCACGGCATGCGCCGCCCGAGGCCGTCGATCTCGTCGATCTTTGTGCGACCTGTGGCCGCCTCGATGGCGCCGATCGAGAAGCACAAGGTCGCGGTCGCCGCGCTGTAGGCCACAAGCTGGATCACCGCCGCGAACCAACCGGCGGCCAGCCCCCCCGCATAGGCCGGTCCGAGCATCGCGCCCGCCGTGACGCCCGCGAGCTGGGCCACGCAGAGATAGGAGAGCCGCTTGCTCAGGTCGCGATGGGAGAATGCCGCGAGCGAGGCGCCGATCAGCGTGACCGTCGCCAGGATCAGCACGCCGAGCGTGGCGAAATGCGCGTCTGCGAGCGCCGTGCCGAACACATTCACCGCAATGCGCAACACGCCGAAACCGCCGACGCTCGCGGCGGTCACCGCGAACACCAGCGCGCTCGCAGGCGCATTGGCGATCGAAGCCGCCGTGATCCAGCGGTGCGCGGGAAACAACGCCGCCATGCCAATGCCGAGCACGTAGAAAACCAGCAGCACGTTGGCGATGACCGGCCCGACGCGCCCTTCGAGAATGCCGCCGTCCGTGAAGCTCAGCGTGTCGGCGGCGACGCCTGTCCAAACGATGGCCGGCAGCAGCGCGCCCATCGCCAGCGCCAGGGTGAGCACGAGATAGTGCCCCGCTGCGCGGCCGCTCCCGGTGTCGCTGCGATGTCCGAGCAGCGGGAACGTCACGATGACGAGCCCCTCGTAGAAAACGAAAAAAGTGAAGAGGTTCGCCGCCAGCGCAACGCCGACAGTCATCGCCAGCGCGAGCGCGGCGAACGCCATGAACCGCGTAGGCGCCGCGTCGCGCGTCACCCGCATCCAGCCGACCGTGTACATCGCACACAGCGCGCCGAGGCTGGCGGCGAGCAATGCGAAGACCGCCCCGAGGCGGTCGGCGGTGAACGCAAGTTCAAGGCCCGGCAACGGGCGCGCGAGCACGAACACGCCGGTCCGGCCTGCGGCAACACTGGCGAAGATGAAAGCGCAGGCGACGGCGAGCGCGAGCGACGCGCCGATGTGGATCACGTCGCGCAGACCCGGCGGGCGATTCAGCACCGATACCAGCGCCGCGTGCGCCAGCGGTATCGCGATGGCGAGCAGGAGAAGCACCGACAACGTCATGGTGTCGCCGCACGCGCCGGCGTCAGCGCGCCCGCCGCCATGCGCGCAGCATCGAGCGGCGCCACGGCGCTCCATCCAAAGACAATCGTCGCGAGCGCTGAAGCGACGAGCGCTGGCGCGAAGGCCATCGTTCCTGCCGGGACCGCGCCGAGCGCATCGGGGCGGTTGCGGAAATACAGTCGCTCCACCACCTGCCCCGCCACGAACACCGCCGCGAACGAGGACGCAACGATCGCCGCCGCCGCCCAGTACCAGCCACGCGCGAGCGCCGCCTCGATCGACAGCCACTTGCCGAGAAACGCTGCGGTCAGCGGCGCGCCGGTGAGCCCCAGCGCCGCGATCATGATCGCGGCCGCAATCGCGGGGTGGGTCCGCGCAAGGCCGTCCAACGACGCCATCGGCGCAGCCGCGCCGCCGCGCGCGGCTGCCGCGCCGACGACA
>WRPF01000116.1 GCA_009773335.1 Caulobacteraceae bacterium | reverse complement strand
CCGGACGCGGCGGCGGCGCAGCGACCGCGACGGGCTGCGGCTGGCGCGCCTGCGTGATCACACGCCCCGGCTCGCGCAGGTCGATGCGCACATAGGCGCGGTCCATCACGCCGTAGCGGGCCTGGAGCGTCTCCAGCTTCGCCATGGCGCCGACGGGATCGTCCTCCGGCAGCATGACGACCATCGAGTTCTTGAGGTTGAGGTTCCAGCGCCGCTCGCCCACGCGCACGAAGGACGCGAGGCGCGCGCGCAGCAGCGGCAGCTCTTCGAGCGCATGCAGCACGGGTTCGGCGGCGGGACCGGCGCCCGGGCCGACGATGCGCGGGAGATTCTTGTACACGGAAGGCTGCGCGCCGTGGACGCGCTCGCCCGCCGCATCGACCACCGTCAGCGTGCCGTTCTCCTGCCACAGCGCGAACGCGTCGCGCCGCTGCACCTTCACGCGGATCGTCGACGGCCAGAGCCGCTGCACCGTGGCGCTCTCGACCCAGTCGAGGCTTTCGACATTGTCCTTCATCGTCTGCGGGCTCGCGCCCACGATCGAACGACGACCGTCCGGCAGCACCACGCCCGCGACTTCCGTCTTGCGCTGACCTTCCACGCCCTGCACTTCGATGTTGGCGGTGAGGCCGGCCGCCGTCGCCATGGTGTCGGCGGCGACATAGAGCGCTTCACGCGCGCTGAAGAGATTGCCGCCGATCCACGATGCGCCGGCGATCGCCGCCCCGCCCACGAGCAGCACGCCCGCCAGCGTCACGCCCGGTTTGCGGTTCTTGCGCGCCTTGGCCATGTGCTCGGAATAGGCGGCGCCTTCGAGCTTGATCTTGGCCAGACGCGGCATGGATCTGGGTTTCGGCGGCGGTCCGCCGCGATACTTGCGCGGTTTCACCGGGGCCATGACGCGTCCTCCAGGATCCAGGTCACGAGTTGATCGTAGCTCATGCCGAGGTATGCGGCCTGCTCGGGCGCGAGCGAGGTGGGCGTCATGCCGGGCTGGGTGTTCACTTCGATGAGGCAGACCTTGCCGGTCTTCTCGTCCCACTTGAAATCCGAGCGCGTGAGGCCGCGGCAGCCGAGCGCATCGTGCGCAATCTCGGCCCAGCGCATCATCTTCCCGGTCATCTCGGACGAAATTTTCGCCGGCAGTTCATGGCGCGAGCCGCCCGCAGCGTATTTGGCATTGTAGTCGTACCACTCGCCGGCGGGGATGATCTCGGTGACGGCCAGCGCACGCGGGCCCGCCTCCTCGCCGAGCACGGCGACGGTGTATTCGCGCCCGCCGATGAATTCCTCGACGAGCACGTCCTCGCCGTAGGTCCAGTCGGGATCGAGCAGCTGTTCGGGCGGCCGGTTGGCGCCCTCGCGCACGATGAACACGCCGACCGACGACCCCTGCGCGTTCGGCTTCACCACATAGGGCGGCGCCATCGGGTGCGTCTTCGCCGCCTCGTGGCGATCCATCAGCTTGCCGGCGGCCAGCGGAATGCCGTAGCCGGCGAGAACGGCCTTGGCCTTGTTCTTGTCCATCGCCAGCGCCGAGGCGAGCACGCCGGAGTGCGAGTAAGGAATCCGCAAGTAATCGAGCACGCCCTGCACGCGCCCGTCCTCGCCCCACGCGCCGTGCAGCACGTTGATCACCTTGTCGGCCTTGAACGCCTTGAGCTGTTCGACCCAGTCCTCGTCCTGCGGGTCGATCTCGCCGACCTCGTGGCCGAGCCGTTTCAGGGCCGCGACGCAGCCTGCGCCGGTCGAAAGGCTGACCGGACGTTCAGGGCTCAGGCCCCCCAGCAATACCGCGACGCGCGCCATCCAAGGCTCCCAGTTCAAACATCACCAAAGCGCGTTCAGGTTAAGGTTTTCCCCGCAACGGCGCCTGTTTCAGGCGCAGTCCGCAGAGAAATTTCGGCGCCCCCTTTTTCAGCGCGCCCGCCCGCTTCGGGGGCGCCCCGGCCGGGTCCGGACCCTGTCGCGGCCCGGACCGTCGATTTCGGTTCGGCGGGGGCCTTCGGCGCTCTAACCGGGAGGCGGAGGAGAACCCATGGGACAGGTCGTCATCGCCTGCGCGCCGGAGGACGCGCGCCTGGGCGAACTGGTCGCGAAAGCCGTGACGGAGGGCGGCCGGGAGGCGGTCTTCATGAAGAAGGGACCAAGTCTGAAAGCCGAGAAGGACGCCTTCGACGACGCCGACGCGCTCATTCTCCTGTGGTCGCGCCGGACGGTCGCGGACGCCGCCCTCCTCCGCGAAGCCACCGCCGCCGCCGCGCGGGGCCGGCTCGTGGTCGCGCGCACCGACGCCACCCGCCCGCCGACCGCCCTGCGCACCCCGCGCAGCTACGCCGTGTCCGCCGCCCGCACGCAGCGCGGCATCGACGCGCTCCTCCAGTCGCTGCCGGTCGCCGCGACCCCATCCCCTGCCTCGACCCGGAGCAAACGCATGAACCCGTCCCCCACGATCGACGCAACCGGCGGCCGCGACGAGCGCTCCACCTGGCGCGGCACGCTCGCCATCACGGCGCTCGTCCTCGCCGTGGCGTGGGCGGCCTACTTCGTCGTCTACGGCAAGCCGCCGCTGGACCTGCCGGCGCTGCTGGCGACCCTCAGGTAGGTGACGCAACCTTGAGGCCGATGATGCCCGCGAGGATGAGCGCAGCGCTCGCCACGCGCATCAGGTTCGCGCTCTCGCCCATGAACACGACGCCGACAATGAACGCGCCCACCGCGCCGACGCCCGTCCAGATCGCATAGGCCGAGCCGAGCGGCAGCGCCTTCATGGCGAGCGACAGCAGCGTGAAGCTCGCGATCATCGCCACGATCGTGACCGCGCTCTCAAGCGGCTTCGTGAAGCCCGCCGACTGCTTCATGAAATACGCCCACACGACTTCAAGCACGCCGGCGATGACGAGATAGATCCAGTGCATGGGGAGACTCCGGCGCGACGTTCGGGACGGTAGAGGCGCGCGGGCGGGCGGGCAATTGGCGGGGTCGGTGCTGGCCCGAAGCAGACACCGCCCTCGTCCGTGTGCGATATCGAAGAGCGGACACGGGCGACACTCCAGGCGCCGCCGGCACGTAGCGCCGGCAACTTGCCGGCAACGCCGCGCAAAGCGCGGCTCACATTCGAGCATTTGGAAGTGTGCCGTCCTGCGGACGGCGTTGCCGGCTGGCAGCCGGCGCTACGTGCCAGCGGCGCCGTGGCGCGGTCAGCGCCATGATCCGCTCGGTCTTTCTGGAAACTGGTCCGCGTGCGATTACCCAGTCGGCCTTCTGCCCCGGTGGCGCCGTGGACTGGACGCGTCGGTGAACTTCCGTTCCCGGCGAAAAGTTGACACGCGCCAAGTGAGCCCTTCTCCCCCGCGAGGGGACTTCTGCAAAAGCGCTTCACGCCCTCACCCTGAGCCTGTCGAAGGGCGAGGTGTTGAACCGGGAATGCGGGGAACGCGCGCGCGTCACCACACCGATCACCGCACATTTTGCGCCTCCTCCCCCTGCAAGGAGGAGGTCGGGCGTGGGTCTGACGGGGCGAGGAAAGTGTTGCAGGACAAGGCGATTTAACAAGCGCGCCACGCGCCGCCCCCTCCTGCCTCCCGCTTCCATGGGGAGGCAAGTGCGATTTCTTTCCACAATCTATCCGACCGGACTCCGGCCCGTGGGATCATGGCGTCTTCACATCAGGTGAAGGAGCCATGAAACACATCGTCCGCAAGAAACCCGACATCGCCAGAGTGAACGCCATCGCCCAGTCGCTTCGA
>WRPF01000264.1 GCA_009773335.1 Caulobacteraceae bacterium | reverse complement strand
CGCCGCCATGGCGCAGCACCCGCGTCGAGGAGGCATTCTCCTTCCACCGCCAGACCTGAACACTGCCATCGATGCCGGCGCTCGCCACCAGTTCACCGTCCGGGCTAAACGCAACGCTCAAGAGTGATCCCTGACGCTGGCTCGAGAGAACCTGCTCCGCGCCGGTCCTCGTGTCCCAGACTTGCGCGCTCGCGTTCCCCCACCGCGCCGTGATCGCCGTCGCGAGGTGCGCCCCGTCCGGGCTCCAAGCGACCTGGACCACCGGGTTCCGATGCGCGATCGGCGCGCAACGAGGGCGCCCCGTTCTCGTCTCCCAAACGGCTGCGGACATGTCTTGGCTTCCCGTCGCTACAAGCGATCCATCGAGGCTGAACGCGGCGCAGAGGACCGCCTCGGAGTGCTGAAAGGTGGCCATGCGCTCGCGGGTCGCCGTTTTCCAGAGGCGCGCCGAGCCGTCGTTGCTGCCGGTGACGATCCACTTGCCATCAGGGCTGAACCGCGCCACGTTGACGGCGTCCTCGTGGCGCAGCTCCGCGCCCGAGAGCGCGCCGATGGCCGCATCCCAAAGACGCGCCGCGCCGTCGTGGCACGCGCCGTCTTGTCGACGCTCGCGGTCGCCCCCCGGCGCCCGTCGGCGCTGAATACTGCTCGTGTGAGCTTCGCACCGTGCTCGAGGGGACCGGTGACGGCGTCGCCGGTCTCCGTACTCCAGACGCGGGCGGCGCCGTCCGCGCTCGCGGTCACAAAGAGCGCGCCGTCGCGGCTGAATTCAGCGGCGACCACCGCCCCATCGTGAAAACAAGCCTGCGTCACCCGCGGAGCCTGCCGCAGCGCAACGCCAATCCGCACGCGGTGCATGCGCTCGCGCTCCGGATTGCCGAGCGCAAGCTCCAGGGCACGCACGAAACCGGGGAGGGTACTCGAGACGCCCCACTCTTGGCCCGCACGCAGGCCGATCTGCACGGCGGCGCGGTCGAGTTGCTCGCGCGTGGTCCTGAGCGCCCCCTCGGCCGCATTGCGCTCCTTGGTGATGCGCACAAGCGCCACGTTCGATCCGACCGCGGCTCCGAAGAGAAGGGCCGCGATCAGCGCGAGAAGCGACGCGATGGCCGGGTTTCGCCGGCACCAGCGCCAGGCGCCTTCGACGCGTCCCACCGGTCGCGCTTGGATCGGCTCGCCATTGAGAAAGCGCGCCAGGTCCGCGGCCAGATGGGCGGCGCTGGAATACCGTCGCGCCGGCTCCTTCGTCATCGCACGGAGACAGATGACCTCGAGATCGACGGGGATCGCAGAGTGGAGCCGCCGCGGGGGCGTGGGTTCCTCGTGAACGACCTGATAGACGACACGGGAGCGCGATCCACGGAACGGGGGCTCGCCGGTGAGCGACTCGTAGAGCATCGCCCCCACCGCGTAGACATCGCTGCGCGGGCCGACCTGAGCGCGCTTCCCCTGCGCTTGTTCCGGCGCCATGTAGGCCG
>WRPF01000022.1 GCA_009773335.1 Caulobacteraceae bacterium | reverse complement strand
GGGGAAATTCAGGTCGCGGCATCGCCGAATGAAGCGCAGTCGATGAATTTCGGGATGCCCATATGCCCGTCGGCCGTTGGCGCCGCGACCAACCGGGCGGAGCAATCCGATTTCTTCATAATAGCGGATTGTCGCGGTCGTGCATTGGGTGCGCGCGGCGGCGTCTCCGATGGTCATGCCCGCACTAGCCATCGTGTTCTCCTTTGAGCGCTTGCTCCTCAAGCTACTTGAGGAGCTACGCCAGATTCCGCAAGGCGGCAGGGTCCGCGCTATTGGAGGGAGGCGTTTGTGAAGAGGACATGGTTGCCGTGGTTGGGGCTTGGCGCGGCGTGCGTGGCCTGCTGTGCGCCCCTCATCGTGCCGCTGCTGGCGGCGGGCGGCATGTTTGGCCTGGGCGCCGGGGCTGGCTTTTCGGTGTACGGTTTGAGCGTCGCCGAGGCCATCTGCGCGGCGTTGATCGTGACCGCCGTCGTCGGCGTGGCGATCGTCTTCATTGCACGCAATCGGGCCAAACGCCGAGACGCCGATGACGGCGCACACTGTCAAATCGATGGCGCGTGCGCGCCGGCCGCTGGTCGGAAAGAGCCGTAAAGGAGAGGCTCAGCGCTGCAGCAGCGAGCGCAGTCCAGTTTGCCGGACCTGCGCCTCCGCACCGCGTTGCACGGTGCGTTCGTTGACCAGGCGCTTGCGGATATCGAGGTGCATTTCCATTGCGCCGAGCCGCTCGCGCCAATCGGAGCGAAACGACAGGACGTTGCGCTTCACCTCGGTCGCCAGCCCAAGACGTTGCAGTTCGCGCGCCCGCGCCTTCAGCGCGCCGGTGACGTTCGGGTCGCCATTGGCGGAGGTGATGTCGGCGATGCGGACCTTTCCATCGGGACCGATCTGATTGGCGATCATGCCGTCGAGACGGGTGGGTCGATGCGCCCGGGTCTCGCGATCCAGCGCCCGACGCTCGTCGTCGCGGGTTCGGTTTCCGAGACGGTCGGTGGCGGCATCACGCGCCGCTTCGCGGAAGCCATGACTCACAAAGTCGCGCGGCAGGATGAGATCGCGGCCATCCCGCGTCTTCCCGCGCAGGATGATATGGGTGTGGGGATTGTCCGTGTCCCAATGGTTCACCGCGACCCATTCAAGGTGCGTTCCGAGTGCGGTCTCCGCGCGTTGCATGACCTCACGGGTGTAGGATCGGAGATCGCCGATCGCCGCGCCATTCTCTGGCGCCAGGATGACGCGGAAGTGCCGCCGGTCTGATTTCGCCCACGCCGCCGCACGGCCGGCGCCATCGACACTATCGCCGCCGGCATCATAGAAAACCGTCGCGACCGCCGCGCCTTCCCGCGAAAGATAGGCCGCGTGCGCCTTGGCCTGTGCTTCGGCAGATTGCGCTTCGGGGGCGAGTTCTCCTTCCCGCACGGCCTCAACCCGCTGTCCGTCGCCGCGCGAAGCCGCCTCGCGCGCGACGTAGCGCGCATGCGCGGCCAGCGCTGCGCCGCCGCCGCCGCCATGCCCGAAATAGTGGACCTTCACGATTGCGCGCTGGCGCGCATCGAAACCGTGCGCGTTCACACCGCCGCCGTCGCGAAAGCCGAACCGTCGTGGCGCGCCAAGCCGCTCCGCCAGCTTGTGCGAGAGACCGCCCCGTCCTGAACCGCCACCTTTGGGTTTGCCGTTCTTGGCCTTGCCAATGAGTTCGTCGCGCTCGACGGCGCGATGAAACCGCATCGAGCCAAGCGAGGCGATCGCCACCGCATCACGATGCAGGCGCGGCGTCCGAAAGATCTGATTGAAGCTTGTCGCGGACATGAAGCGGGGCCTCGGTAGCGAATTGCGAACGCACCGTGTCCGCACCGTTCGAGTCCACACCGCACCGTGCGAAAAAGCAAAGGCGCACAAGCGATTGGGGAGCAGAAACGGTGCGCTTTATCTTGCCCTAAAATTTTCTACTTCCCGCTTCATCCCGCGTTCTCTTCACACAGATTTTCGCATGATTCTTGGTGGGCTGTGCATCGACGATTTCGCGTGCTCAGCCGCCTCAGCTCAACGTGCGAAATCGAAACGCTGTCACCGCTGCAATGAGAGCGAGCGCCGCCATCACGACGACCAACGCTGCT
Source organism: Caulobacteraceae bacterium (assembly GCA_009773335.1). Classification (GTDB taxonomy): domain Bacteria; phylum Pseudomonadota; class Alphaproteobacteria; order Caulobacterales; family Aquidulcibacteraceae; genus VFBF01. Next base: position 40,767 of record WRPF01000022.1, on the reverse strand, counting down.
TCTGAAACACCGCTCGACCCGAACAACATGAACCCGTTCAACGCGCCGAAGCTGGCCGCACCGATCACTTCAGCGGTGATCCATGCCGGACGCCAATGCGGATGCGCCGCCATACAATCGCTCAGCGCGGCGATCACGTTCATCGCTGCGACGGCGCACATTGCGGTCGCTATCCAGTTCGCGCTCAGCTCCCATGCGATCCAGCCGGAAATCACGCTCGCAGCGATCGGCAACGCGCGGCGGAAGCCGGCGATGAGCAGGGACCAGCCCAGCACGACAAAGAAGATCAGCAGCGCGACCATGGTTCGACCTGACCGGCATCCCGTCACGGGGGCGGGAACAAGTCAAGAACGCGGCCGTCAGTTTAGCCGCCGCCAGACGCCTTCAATCACGTCGCGGCGAACCGGCCCCCAATAGCGGCTGTCGAAGGAGTCTGCCGTGTCGCCGACGAGGAAGACCTCGTCGGCCCCCAATGTCCGGCACCCCTGCCAGGTCGGTAGTTCGCGACCCGCCGTATCGCGAGAGACGCGCTCCACCACGCCGTCGCCAGGCAGGATTACACGATCTCCGTCCGCGCAAATGCGCGCGCCGCCGGTCGCCGCGACCCGTTTGATGAAGCGGTCGGTCCGGTCGGTGAAGTCGCGTAATTGAGCGTAAGCCGGGGCTGCATCCTCCGCCCGCAGCGTGACATAGGCGCCGAGCCCGAGAGGGCGCTGGTCGCGGATATAGAAGCCGACCGGCACGCTCGGCGAGCCGTTGTAGATGACCCAGGCAGGGAAGCGCGCGAGCAGCAGGCAGCAGGCTAGCAACCCAGCCGCCAGCCATGCCCAAACCGCCAGTTTTCGTCCCGGACTTGCCATGTCGCCGAGCATGCACCGGCTGGGCCACGCAGGGACAACGGCCTTGCTGACTAACGGCACCCGGAAACCAAGCTTCAGACGCTTCATGCTTCCGGGCGGGCGATCCGATGCTCATCGCGAGCGGCGGCCCATACGGCGCGCGCGGCGTCGAGATTCATGACGGCGATGGCCAACCCGACAACGATGTCCGGCCAAATAGACCGCGTGGGGATGGTTAGCAGGCCCGCGACAATGATGCCCACGTTGGCGAGAGCGTCATTTCGGGCAGATAGGAAGGCGGCCTTGGTGAGGCTGCCGCCATGCGTGCGAAAACGCGCCAGAACGAAGGCGCACGTCAGATTGACCGCCAGTGCGCCAATTCCTACCGCCGTGAGCGCGAGCGGGGCCGGCGGTATGGGCGCGCTCAGTTTCAGCCACAGGGTCCAAAGGAAGGCGATCGCGGGCGCGAGCAGCAGCGCCGCCAGGGCCATGCCGACCCGCGCGCGGCGCGTCGCGCTCCATCCGATGGCTGCAAAGATAAGAAGGTTGACCGCCGCGTCCTCCAGAAAGTCGATGCTGTCGGCCAGCAGCGAGACCGACCCGATCGCAAGCGCTGCGGCGAACTCAACGCCGAAATAAGCGAGGTTGAGAAAGGCGACGAGGCGGACCGCAGCGCGCAGTTGCCGATCAGTCGTTGTCATGAGGGCGATGTTCCGGGCGGTTCGTTGTCAATCAAGTGGACGTGGTCTCGCCCATATAGCCGAGCAGATAGTCGGCCGCAGCCTGCGCCTTGCCGGCGGCACTCAGGAACGCAGACGGCGATTGCTGCAGCACCTTGAGCCAGGAGGCGATATAGGCGGCATGGTCTTCAACATGCTCGCCCGGGAACCCGAGGGTCGCGCCGACGATGGCGGCGCAAAGTTCAGCGACCAATTCTTCGAGCGCATAGCCTGCATCGCCGAAGCGCTTCTGGCCAAAGTCCCGGTCGAGCCGGGACGGCGCGCGGGTCCAGTGCCCGAGTTCGTGGGCGCGGGTCGCGAGATAGGAACCGAGATCGCGGAAGGCGCTCCGCTCCGGCAGGCAGATGCTATCGGCATGAGGATCGTAGAAGGCGCGCGATCCGCCGTGGCGTACCAGCGCCGGCACGCGCTCCAATTGACCGAGAAGACCGGCTTCACGGCCATCGAGCGGTACGGGTTCAGGGGGCGCATAGAAGTGCGCGGGCAGGCCATCGATCTGGTCGGCGGAAAACACCGAATAGCCACGCAGAATGCGGCGCACCGCTGTCTCGCCGGCGTCCTCGGCATTGGTCTCTTCCGAAGCGTCCTTCTTCTCAGTGTAGAAAACCACGAACGAGCCGCGCTCGCCCTTGCGCACGCCGGCTTCCATTGCGAGCGCCTGCTTGAAGGTGAACCAGAACGGCGAGCGGAAACCGTGCTCCACGGACGCCGCCCAAAGCGCTACGACGTTCACACCCCTATAGGGCAAACCGTTGGAGCGGCGCGGCAGAACAAATCCAGCGGTGCTGTCGTCCCAAGGCTTGATCCAGGGACGCACGCCGCGTTCGAGTGCGGCCTTGATCTGCGCCGTGACGCGCTGTGCCGGCGAGAGGCGCGTGTCGGAAGCGGACGTTGCGACGGATGGCACGGACGAAGAAACTGCAAGCGACATGGCATGAACTCCTGCGCGTGCGGAGTTCGATCCCGATGATCGAGCCCCGACGGCGGAGCCCTCTCAAGCGGGGCGCGGGCGCGGCCTGCACCGAAGGCCGTAACGGAGTGAAGGACGGCCAGCGAGCCGTTGCGGGCCGCGTTCGCGCCCTGCGGGCTCCGATCGACGGCGGGGGTTGGTCATTGGGCGAGGCAGCCGTCGTCGCGCGATCGTTTCGGCTGCGGGTCTAGTTGTGAGTGCTGTGCCTACGTTGAACCCACTGCCTGTGAGTAACCCGCGAATCGGCTACGCTGAGTAGCTTTGGTTCGAGAAGGCGACGTGATGTCGCTATCACGTTCGACGATTAGGCCAGCGGACAGAGATTAATGACGATCACAGCGCCAGAAGGCGCGGCGCCAATTTCAGACGAGAGCAAGCTCCGCGACGTGGTTTTCATTAGCAAAGCCACGCCGGGTGACGACGCCTTTGCATTGTGGCTCGCGCCGCGATTGGAAGCGGCGGGATACCGCGTGTTCGCCGACATTCTGAGCCTCGACGCGGGTGACCGCTGGCGGCGCAAGCTGACAGACACGCTGCAACATCAGGCGGTCAAGATGCTGCTGTGTTGCAGCGACACGTCGCTGAAGCGCGATGGTGTCGATGAAGAAATCAGCATTGCGAACGATGTCGGCAAGCGCATTCCGGACCCGAACTTTATCATCCCGCTACGCCTTGAAGAATTCGAGAAAGTCTTTGGCATTGGCGGGCTGCAGTACATCGACTTCGCCGACGGCTGGGCAGAGGGATTGTCGCAGCTTCTGGACAGTCTCAAGAAGCAATCGGTTCCGAAGGGTAATCCAGAACACGAAATCAGCCAGGAGTGGGAGCGCTATCAGAAGCGCCGCCAGGTCGCACTGGAGAACGCGCCTGAGCCGCTCACATCGAATTGGCTGCGGATCACCTATGCGCCGGACACGCTGTACTTCCTGACCCCGGCGGGCGCCATCAGTCACCAGGTTATGGCGCAGGAGGCATCGACATTCGGTTTTCCGCTTGTCCAGCACAATCGCGGATTTCTTGGTTTTTGCGACGCAGCGGAGTTGACCAATCATTTCATTGGAACTGGACGTTTCGAGGTCGCGAACTCCATTTCGCTTGAGACTTTTCTGGAATCTGGGTGTGCCGATCTTTCGATTGATGATCGCACTGCGAAAAATATCGTCACCAACCTCATCCGTCGCGCTTGGGAGCTTTACTGCAAGAGCCGTGGACTTTTGCGGTACGAGTATGCCAGCGGCCCGAGCTTTCACGTCTCCGACCCTCTCGCCAAGATTGGGGAGCGGATTGCTTGGGGCAAGCAAGGCGATCGGCGATCCTCGATGCTGCGCAATATCGCCAAGAACCGGGTCTGGGAATTTGGCGTGAGCGCAATCCCGAACCTCTATCCCTTTCCGCACTTGCGATTGAAGAGTCGCGTCCTCTTTTCCGATGTGGCCGGAGAGAAAGCCCGCGGCGCGACAATCGCCGATGTAAAGGTTCAACATCGTTTGCGTCGCAGCGTGTGCTCGCCGTGGCGCAACCCGACATGGCTGGGGCGCTACATGGCGTTCCTTGAGCTGCTCTCGCAAGACCAGGCAGACATCAAACTTCCGCTCGGCGCAAACGCGGTGCTCAAGATCGATTCCATGCCGGTGACGGCGACAAGCCCCGTTTCAACGCGTTTGCCATCTGAACTCGACGCCGAGACCGAGGAGGCCGACGAATCCACTCTGCCGCCCGGCTACAGCGACGAAGAGGAAGAGTGATGGAGTTTCCTGAACCCAAAATCTTCGCGACGCACGTCGATGAGCCGCTCTTGGAATTTGGCTTCCGTCAAAAGACGGATCACCCGAAGGACGGCCTGCATCTCTATGGTCCACGGATCGCGCCGGCGTCGCCGACGCCTCTGCGGGTTGGCGTTATCGGGACAAGCGAAGGGCTCGCGATGTTTCGAGATTGGGCGGCGCTCATCATGCGGCCCATTCCCATTCCGCCACGCAGGCCGCGCGACAAAGAAGAGCGCTTGCACTTGTCCGCTTTCCCCGGCTTGCGAGAGGCGTTTGGACTGGTGCTCGATCCCTCCAGCTTCAGCGAATATGCCTTAGAAGCCTCAGTGCTTGATACCGCGACCCGCCTTGTCAATCACCATGAGGCGGTGAGCGCGGCTGTCGATGTTTACATCGACAAGGTGCGCCATCACGCCAGCAACGAAGAAGGGGTCATTGATGTATGGCTCTTTGTGCTGCCAGAATTCGTTTTCGATCGATGCAGGCGCCAGTCGATGCGGCGCGGCCTTCCGCTTGAAAAAGGCAGCTTTGGAAGGAAGCAGGCGCAACGCTTCGATGCGCCGCTTCTTGCAGACGTAATCGACACACGCGGTGAAGCGATCTTCGATGACATCCCGGACTTTCATAGGCAGGTGAAGGCCAAGCTGCTCGGCCTGAACTACACGTCGCAAATGGTCCGCGAGACCACGTTGGCGCCGGAGAAGTTCCTCAACAAGGCCGGGTATCCGACGCGGCGCACTCAAGACCTGGCGACAATGGCATGGAACTTCGCCACGGGCCTTTTCTATAAGACGCAGGCGGACCCGCCGTGGAAAATCGCGGAGATGCGTCCGGGCGTCTGCTACGTCGGCCTCGTGTTCAAGGTGCTTCCTGATCACAAACAACATCACGCCTGCTGCGCCGCTCAAATGTTTCTGAGTGAAGGCGACGGCCTTGTGTTTCGCGGCGCCAACGGCCCTTGGCAAACGGAACGTCGGGAATTCCACCTATCGGCGCTCGCCGCAAAGAACCTGCTGTCTATGGTCCTCGCCACCTACAAGGAGAAGCACGGCCACTATCCGGCGGAATTATTCATCCACGGCAGGACTAAATTTAGCAGGGAAGAATGGGACGCCTTCTGTGCTGCAGCGCCGGCTGAAACAAATGTTGTCGCTGTGCGGATCAAGTCCACAACAGGCGATGTGAAACTCTTTCGTGACGGTGACTATCCTTGCCTGCGTGGCACGGCGCTGATGATCGACGATCGAAATGCGTATTTGTGGTCGTCCGGATTTGCGCCACGCATCGGCACCTATATCGGCCCGGAAACGCCGAACCCTCTGCACGTGACGATACTCAACGGCAGCCGTGAACTGCCAAAAATGCAGACCGTACTCGAAGACATTTTGGCGCTGACAAAGATCAACTACAACTCCTGCAACTACAATGACGGCCGTCCAGTCACGATTCAGTTCGCCGACAAGGTCGGGGACATTCTCATCATGGGAAGCGCGAAGGACGCTGAACGCCAGCCGTTCAAATTCTATATCTAGCGGGGCGCTGCGAGCGACAACCAGCATGGAGAAGGCCAGGCGAGTGGTTAACTCGCCTGGCCTCAAGGCTAGCTTTCCAGGGCGGCCTCCTTGGCCTTCCCGCGCGCCAGCACCTCCAGATCCCCGAACGGCCCGACGACAAACTCAACGACGTATTTCGTGCGGCCGGCATTGTCCTCGTAGGAGCCCGGCCGGATTTGACCGACGAGCCGGATGCGCGAACCTTTCTGCACCTGGGTTTCGATGCGGGCGACCTTGGCGGCGGGGAACACTGCGACGCGGTGCCAGTAGGTCTTCTCCGCCCATTCGCCGTCATCGCGCTTCCAGCGTTCCGAGGTGGCGACTGAGAGGATGGCGAGCTTGCCGTTCTTGATCTCCTTGATCTCGATCTTGCCGACGTTGCCGACGATTTCAAATTGCGCACGATCCATGATCTTCACTCCGTTCCCGGCGAACCAGTTCCGCCGGGGTCGCGCTCGCGACGCCCTCGAACAACGGACGGACAGCAAGCGCATGCGGCGCTGACGCAAGAGGTTGGTGCGGCGCGCAGGCGAAGCCGAGCACTCGGCCTCTTGCGTCAGCGTGCGACGGACGTAGGGCATGGGCGGCGAAACGAGAGCGCGCCCTGAGCGGAATGTTCGGCGTGGAGGAGAGAGGTCAGATACTGCGCGGTGGCATCGTCGGCGATGGGCGCGGAGATTCAGGGGATGCGGCAACCGTTGTTCAGGCAGCGTCTGGGATGTGAAGCTGCGATGGGGAAAGAGCGAGAATGGCTGGCGCGCGCCGAATGGGCCGCGCACGCAAGCCCCACATCGAAGCTGTGCAGACGAACGCGCGGGCCCGCTGGAGGCGAGGCCGCGCTCCGATCTATGCGGCAGTTTCGAGAGCCGCCACACCTGCGTCCGTCAGTTCATACCGCTCTTCGCGATCGGGAGTGGCGAGCGGGGCTGGCAGCCAGCCGGCGCCGTCGAGCGCCTTTTCCGTCGCACGCGCCAGATCATCCTTCTTCAGCTTTGCGTGGGCTTTAAAGAAAGCTGCGTGCTCGCGCGGGCGCATGCCCATCACGTGGGGAGACTTCGCGAGCACATCGAGCAGCATCGCCTTCGGCAACTGACTCCAGAAAGTCAGGTCAGGACTCCAGAATTGAGTCATGTCCAGGCTGATCTCTGTCGCGATGGCGTCGCTGACGGCTTGGAGGTGGCGCTCCTCCCCGGTAACGCCCGCGTGCGTCAGGTCGATGCAGTCTGAAATGAGCAGCGCCAGCGCCGTCTGCAAATCCTCGGTGGATTGGCCCATGCACCAGGTGAGCAGGTCAGTCTCGGTAGTCGGCACACTCCCCGCCAGTGAACTGCGTGCGTCATCCAACCCTTGATGATCGGATATGCCGGCCGTGGCTGAGCGAATCCCAATGCCGCGCGGCGGCTGATGCGCAATGCTGGATCGGGCGAGCGCGAAGACAGTCAAGGCTAGACCGAGCCGGGGGCTCTCGCCAACGTGCTTGCGAATGGCCTGCGTTCTCGCCAACGTCAGCGACAGCACGAGCGCTTTCGGCAAACGCGGTCCGTCAGCCTGTTCCACACACGCGCCTACGGTTTCGTCCGTATCGGCGCTATCGTCTCCGTCCGTGCCAGCATCACCGCGAGTGGCCTCCCGCTCGCGTCGCCGCTGGATGTCGTTAATCTTCTTTTGGTCGGCCTTGCGAACGACGCCATAGGCGAAGTTTGGCGCGCCGTTGTGACCAATCGAGAGGATGACGCCAGCGTGACGCATCATGTCCGCATCCCATTCCTGGATTTTGGCGCGCAGGGCCTCAAGCTCGGCATTGTGCGCATCGAGCGTCGCCCACCGCTCGTCGTCATCATCGGCTTCGTCGAGTTCTTGCTCAAGCTGTTCGATTTCAGCCTCAAGGCGGTTGGATTCAGCCTGCTCTTCCTCGGTCATCGCGCGCCGAATGGGATGAAGGCGCGCGCCATAAGCGCTTTCAAAGCGGTGCTGGTGGATGTTGACCTCAACCCAGGCCCAGCCTTGCGCCAGCGCGTCGCCACGCACGGCGTCCAGGCGGTCATGAGCGAGCTTGTTCATTAGCGCCGGATCATCGACATAGACATCGTCGGTGTCGAAAAGGTCGCGCGTGATCTTGCCGCCAGCGGCCTCATAGGCTTCCAGCCCGACGAAGGTCGCGACCCGGTCGTTCCGCCGCATCCTGCCCTGCATGAGCTGATTGCGTACCGATCCAGCATGCGTGATCGGCTTGGACAGCGCCTTGAAAACCGCGTCCTGTTTGGCGTGCTCATCAACCAGACAGAAGGCTCGCGCTACGTCCAATGTTAGGTCTCCGCGCCGGTAAGCGGACTTGATCTTTGGCGAGAGCGCCGCTAGCGCCAGCCGTTGCTCGACGTGTCGTTCAGAGATGCCAAAGCGGCGGGCGATATCGGCGCCCGATTGACCGGCTTCGGCCAGAGACGAAAACGCATCGACTTCGTCCATAGCGTCCATCGCGACGCGCTGCACATTTTCTGCGAGCGAGACTTCACCTGCGCCGTCGGATTCTACGATCTGGCACGGGACCGCAAAATCGCGAGCGATTTCGCCTGTCTTGGCGAGCGACTTCAGAGCGGCGAGGCGACGACTGCCGGCGACCACTTCGTATTTGTCGGTGGCGGTGGCTGCCACCGTCAGATTTTGCAAGAGACCATGCGCGGCGATCGACGCTGCCAAGGCGTCGATGTCGGCTTTGCGGTCTGTGCGCCGAACATTGAGGCGACTGACGACAAGTCGATTGAGAGGGATGAGCTGATGATTGGACATGAGAGGCTCCTGAGAGCTTCTCGGCGGCAGAATGCTGAGCCGAGGTCGCGCGTGCGACCCCATGCGTTGACGCCTGCGGCCAAGGCCGCCGATCAAGGGCGAAGAGCGCCAGCGTCCCTTGAACGGCGGACGACGCAGGCGATTGGAGAGGTGAGCGCGCGCGGCCTCGGCTATGGGGCGGCGTTCAAATCAGCAAGAAATTCTGAACCGGGTTGGATACCCGTAACATGCAGGGTGTCACGAGCGCGGGTGCAGGCGACGTATAAGAGGTGACGTTCAGTCTGGTACACGTCGTCAAGGTCCGCTTCGTCTGCGGCCGTTTGTATCCGTGAATCGAGCGGGAGAACATTTGCGTCGCATGCCATGACGAGCACGGCTTTGAATTCGAGGCCCTTGGCGAGATGCATTGTGCCGAGGCTGACCCGGTCTGCACGATCGACTGCTCGTTCCGACAGTTCAAGCACCTTCAAGCCAGCTTGTGCCAACAGATCGCGGGCTCGCGGTAGCTCCGCGTCGGAGCGGACGAAAATACCTATGTCTTCAGGCGACACCCCTTCTTGCACGAGGTCTGACAGCGTCGATGCAAGGTGCGCCTTTTCCGCGTCCGCTGTCGGGAAGGTCCGAACAAGCGGTTGCGGACCATTGAAAGTCGATACTGATCCTGAACGACTGTCTTCAAGGCCGTCCGCATCTCGAATGGATTTCGGCAACAGTCGATCGGCTGTCTGGCGGATCTGGTGTGAGGTTCGGTAGTTTACGCGCAGGGTTTTTGAACGACCCCGGACATCAACACCGAGCGCCTGCCAGGAAAGCGGGGGCACAAATATCCGCTGGCCGAGATCGCCAGCGAAGAAAAGCGCGTTTTCGCCGGCCGGAGCGAGCGCTGAGAGCATGCGTAGCTCGGCAACGCCAAGGTCTTGCGCCTCATCGATGACGACATGGGTAAACGGTTTGCTCGATCGAGCGGTATGGTGCGCGGCAACGTCGGCCATGACCTGCGGCCATGTAAACATGCCACGGTCGCGGATCGCGTTGCGGGTTGCGGCGAAAATCGGCCAAAGCCGTGTCCTCTGTTGTGTGCCGAGGCGCTTGGTTCGACCGGTGCGTGGAGTCTTTGCATAGTCTTCCTCGGTCGAGACTTGCCAAGGATCGACGATGGCGTTCCATTCAGAAACCAAGAAGCGAATGCTGAATTCTGTCTGGCCGCTATCCGAGCGAGCTTTTTCCAGAGCTGCTTGCACCTGTGCCGGCGAAGCGATGAAGGGCTTGGCGGCGTGCATGAGCTGGTAGAGTTCGTCCGCAATTCCCTGAAACGACGTGACAACGATGCGGTGCACCACGTTAGTGTGCGGGCCAAGCAGGATTCGGACCTTTCGTTCCAACTCGTTCGCGAGTGGACGCGAAAAGGTGGAGAGCAGAACGCGAGAGTCTTCCGAAGCTTGCGCCATGCGGGCGGCGCGATGAAGCGCGACGACGGTTTTGCCGGTGCCTGCCGATCCGACGACGCGCGCGGGGCCGGAGTAAGTCTCCGCAACGATCGCGCGTTGAGAGGGGTGCAGGTACACGGTCCAGGTGTCCCATGGCGCATCGAGCGCTGCCTGCAGGTCGGTAATGTCGTCGATGATGCGGAAGCGGCGTAGCGCGTCGGGATGCTGAAGCGGGGATGCGGCGGGCATCGGCGCCGGTTTCATAAGCGGACCGCCGGCCGCGTATGCCAGCAGCGCCTCTCCCGCTTCGGATGGCAGGTGGACCGCAAGTTCGAGAAAGCGATCTTCGTTCTCCGCCGTCAACACGTCGGCCACCCAATCCGGTGGGACGCCGACAGAGAGAAGATCATCGGCCTTCAGTTTCGCGAAGAGGCTCGGGGCGGCCTTGGGGGCCGCGACGGCGATCTCTTCGACGCGCTCACGGACTTCGACGATCTGCGTCGCGCCCGTTGTCGGATGGGTCTCAATGCGACGGCGCTCGGCCCACGCATAGGCTTCGTCGTGATGATCGACATAGGCGAGCATCAAGCTAGACGCCGTCTTGTGGACGATGATGCGCAGATCGCGGTTGACACGGATCGACCAGAAGTTCGGGTCTTTGGAGCGTTCGATACGGTGGAATTGCAGGCCGGGTGAAGTCGGATCAAGTTGCAAGTCCAACGCGCTCGCCTTGGCGGCCTTTTGCTCCTGCGCCGGAAGGCGCGCGAGGCTGTCGATGAAAGTCGAGGCGAGATGGAAGTTCATTTGGCGTTGTCGCAGAAGATTGGGTGAAAGAATCCTTGAGCCCCCGGGCAGCCACGAAATTTCAGACGGCGGGGATTTGCCAATCCCCAGCCGAACGAGCCTTCGTCATGCCATTTCGAGCGCGACGTTTCCGTGCATGCGACAATGTCCACTGCGCCGACAATTCCACCGAATTCTAGGTCATCCGGGTCGGGAATCGGTACTCGGAAGTTGCGGCGAACTTCCAAGATATTTTCTTCCAGCGCATTCCTGTTCGAGCCCGCGTGAACGAGGATCGGTTTTGGAAACGTGACAAGACGTCGAGGCCTGTTCTCGATATCTTTGAAGCCGTGCACGATGAGCCATGCCCATGGCTGGCGCACTGTGAGCGCTACAGTCTGTTCGATAGTTCGCGACCATCGCGCGACAGGCGTCATACTGCGAACACCTTCATGACCTCGTCGCCGAAGTGGTTGATGACCTTCACCGCGATCCGCTTCGTGTCTGGTCGTTTGAAAGGGCGGGAGACTTCTGAATAGAGCCCAGCCCAGGCCGTCTCATCGATCTCGGCCTTGAGCGCTGTCTTGAGCGCCTTGTACGGGTCGTTCGCACCGAGGAAGTAGGCGTGGCGGACGAAGAAGCTTTCTTCGTTGTAGTCATCGTCGATGAACCATGCGGCGATACCCTTGGTGTCGTTGGAGCGGATTTCGCCGGTGTTGGGGTCGAAAACGTCGATGCCTTTCACGCGGACCTGGATCGTACCATTGCCCTGATCCTCGATGTCGATGTCGGGTTCGCCAAACACGACGAAGAGATTGCCTTTGCCCGTGTTCTTCAACTCTCCGCCCATGTGCAGGTCGGGGTTCATCTTGGCTTTGAGGATCGGCAACGGGCCGAGCCGGTCCATGTTAGCGTGGGCGTCGAAGTTGAAGGCGCAGGCGATCAACGCGTCGAAGCGGCCGTCGGTGGCCTCGCGCGCGGCGGCGGCGAGATCGACGCGGGAGAGCGTGCCGAATTCCGGGCCGATGAACACGGCGGCGCGGCGTTCCTTCTCACCTTCCATGAAGCGAGCTTCGGCGTTTACGTATTCGCCGGGCCAACCCTGGACGCTGAGGAACTTGATGGTGTCGCGCTTCTCGGCTTGGTGCACGCCTGTTGTGCGGAGGTACTCGAGAACCAATTCGGCGAAGTCCGTAGGTGGTGTGACGAACTTTGTGCGGCGGCGTTTGCCTTTCTCCGCGTCCGTGAGATCGATAAGTTCCTCTTCGTCTGCCGGCACGACGCGGTGAGGGGAGAGGCTTTCCACCGTGAATGGGCCTGCGACGCGCACTCGGCTCGTGTCCTGATAGGGGCGATCGTAAAGCAACTCGACATCGGCGTTCTTGGCTATGGAGGCGTCGATCTCCTTCTGGCGGGCGATGCGCGCCTCCCACCATTTTGCGTGCGACTGCTTGGCTGCGTCGCTCCAGCCGGCGCCAGCCTCGCGCGGGATTTCCCATTCAGCCCATGTCTTGCCGAGGGCGGCGTTGAGCGCCTCGCGCAACGGTTCCAGCGCGCGCTGCGCCGTCTCCCAGATCACATCGATCTCGGCATTGTTGGCGATGGATTTCAGCGTGACGTGCGGCGCGCGCTCATAGACGAAGCCTTGGCGCACATCGCCGTTCACCGGCGCGTCCGGCAAAATCCTTCCGGAGACCTGCATCTCCTTCTCGCGGCCTTCCTTGCTGTCGGCGAGCAGATAGAACGGATACCGCGCGCTCATCAGCCGTGTCCGCGCAAGCGCCAGCGCGACGCGGGACGTGTCGATGGTGATCCAACGCCTGCCCCATTGCTCTGCAACAAAGGCGGCGGTGCCAGAGCCGCAGGTCGGATCCAGCACAAGATCACCGGGATCGGTGGCCATCAACATGCAACGTTGAATGATCGCTGGCGTCGTTTGAACAACGTATATTTTCTCGGAACCAAAGCCACTCTGTCTGGCGTCGTCCCACAAGTTATTCTGAGCCTGAAACGGAAAGTCGTTGAAAAATCTTACAAAGCGGAGTGTCCGGCCGATGCCATGCAGACGCGCCGCCTTGTCGAGCCGCTCAAAACCACGCGCATTTGTCTTCCATCCACCTTTTCCGGGTTCGTAGGTCTGACCGCGATGGATGTAGGGAAAAGTCGTTGTTGCTCCCGCCGTCTGCGATGTCAGAGGATTCGGCGCGAACACGGCCAATTGGGCAGGCAGCCCGTCTACATCTGACATTTCCTCTTGTGTGAGCGAACGATCCCATACGCCGGACTCACGCGCCATTCGGTAGTTGCCATCGTCAGATGGGCGACGTGAGGCGTATTCTCGACGATATTTTACCTGAGAAATGTCCCTCGCATACCAAAGGACGTAGTCGGCAACTGAAGCTAGAACATCCGTAGAAACTGCAGGACTGCCAGCGCCGGTCGTTTTCAGTACAAAGATGCTAGAGCAAAAATTGTCTTCTCCAAACACCTCGTCCATCACCGCCCGCACGCGATGCACGTTTTCGTCGCCGATCTGAACAAAAATGCTGCCGCTCAGTGTTAGTAGCTCTCGCATCACGGTGAGGCGATCGCGCAGATAGGTGAGGTAGGAGTGGATGCCGTCCTTCCAAGTGTCGCGGAAGGCTTTGATCTGCTCCGGCTCACGGCTGATGTCGGCGTGCTTCCCGTCCTTCACGTCGCGCGAGAGCGTGGAGACCTGCCAATTCGAGTTGAACTTGATGCCATAGGGCGGGTCGAAATAGATGCACTGCACCTTGCCCTTGAGGGCCTCGCGCTGCGCCAGGCTCGCCATCACCTGCAAGCTGTCGCCCAGGATCATGCGGTTCGACCAATGTTGGCCGTGCTGGTAGAATTCCGTGCGCTGATCAGGTTCGAGGCCATTGAAGTCCGCGAACAGGTCGAGCATCGGCGTCGGCTCTTCCTTCTTGGACTGCCTCTGCAATTCGTCGATCAGCGCCTTTGGGTGAATTTTCTCCTGGATGTATATCGGCGGCGCGTTGACCACGAGGTCGGACCAGTCCTGCCGATCCTTGCCGCGCCAGACGAGCTGCGCTTCGCCGATCTCAATTTCGCCAGTCTCGGCAAGCCGCTTCACTTGCTCCGCGGTCAGTTTGATCTTGGCGCCATTCCAAACGATCTGCGGGTCAAGATCCTTGTCGCGTGTGCGTTCCGCGCCGGCCTTCAGCGGCGTGGCTCGCTCGAAGCGGATGGGCGGCGTAGGCGCCATCTCTTCGACGCGCTCTGCGATGGACTGCAACTCGGCCGTCGGCGCGTTGCGGCGCCTCACGGCGTCGTGAGTGATCGTCTCGACCTTTTTGGGCTTTGCCGCCTTCTTGGTTGAGCCCCGCGGGTTGCGCGCCATTATGCTTCTTCCTTCGGCTTCTCGGCGAGAACGGCGTCAATGAGCGCGTCCAGCTTCGCCTCTATGTCGTAGGGGTCGGTGTATTCGGCGAACGCCCAGCGGCCGAATGTCCCGAGATTGTTGACGCCCGGAATCCAAAGCGTCTTCATCGTGTCGGCTTTCGCCTGTGCGTCCTTGCCGCGATAACCCTTGGTCTCAAGGATGAGATGCAAGGGCTCGCCGTCGCCGGTCTCAAGCTGCACGATGAAATCCGGCAGATACTTTCGCGGTACGGCGCCATCGCGATAGGGAACGTCAAAGCCAAGGCCCTGGTTTTTGACGTAGCCACGTACATGCGGATTGCGTTCGATGCAGCGTGCGAGTTCGCCTTCCCAGGAGGAGTCCATGACAACCAGATTGACGTGGCTTTTGCGGGCATCGGTGCGCCATGTGTCCTTGGACGTGTTGAAAGAGACGAAGCGGCTGGAGCCCTTCGGATTGTAGGCATCAAGAACGGCTTTGACGCGCTTTGCTCCGCCTGAGCCGCGCTGGATCGCGTGGTAGATGCGGTTGGCCGCTTCCTCCGCCATCTCGCGATAAGTGATCGTGGCGAGGGGAACGCCCTTCGCAGTGAGCCAGCCTTCCTCCACCCAACGGCGGACAATCGTCCGCAATTGCCCGAACAAATGCAGCGGCGGGTCTTCTCCGTGATCGCGGAAGCGCGTGTACAAAATGTGCTTGGCGATGTGGAAGGCGATCGTGGACGGGCGGATGTCGCCCAATGACTCGACCTTCAGTTCATTGCTGACGCCAACGATACCTTCCAGCAGCACCGTGCATGGGCCGATACGCTCCGGGTTTAGTTCAAAGCGGCTGTCGTCGGTGAAGTGGGCCTCAATGACGTCATGAGGCAACTCGGTCCGATACCCTTCGACGCGGGGGAATGTGATTTCGAGAGACGCTCGATCCTTCACGGCCTGGACGCGCGTGGTCGGCTTCGGAGGCTTCACGACGACGACGACTGGTTTGGCCGCGAAGTCGAACGGGATGCCCATGATGTCGGCGTACTCAACGTCGAACAGGTTATCCTCGTTAAGCTCATAGGACTGCCTGCGAAGCGCGCGGCCGACAACCTGTTCGCAGAGAAGCTGCGTGCCGAATGCTCGAACGCCAAGAATGTGAGTGACGGTGTTAGTGTCCCAGCCCTCGGTCAGCATCGACACCGAGACCACGCATCGAACGGATTCACCGAGCCGGCCGGATTTTCCGACGGTGTTCATTACTTCGCGCAGCAGTTCCTGATCCGTGATGCTTTCGCCGGCGCGAGGGTCGCCGGTGCGCTCGCGAAGCTCCCGTCGAAACTGCTCGATCTCCATCTCCGCCATGTTGCGGAAGGACGGGTCCAACGCTTCGCCGGATTCGAGTTGCGCACTGTCAATGAGCAGTGTTCTCGGAATTGCGAGGCGATTGCCGTGCTCATCGTAGTTGCGAAACAGGTCGAGATGACCTTGATGTTGGTTCACGGGGTCGCCGTCGGCGTTTGCGCGATCCCATCCTGCGATCCATTCGTAGATCAGCTTGGATGTGGCCGTGTTGTTGCACACGACGATAAAGACTGGCGGCACATTGATGCCGGCGCGGGTCCATTCCTGGTGCACCAGCTTGTAGTGCCCGTAGAGAGCATGAAGCGCAGTTTGCAGTTCATTGGGAATAGAGAGGGGATCGATGTCGCCCGACTTGCCTGTGCCCTTCTTGGGCATGCGCTTGCCAATGTGCTTCCACAGATCGCGGTACACGGGCGTGTCCACGCCCACCTGGTTGTCGGCAACTGGCACGCGCGGAAGTTTGACGATCCCGCATTCGATGGCGTCGATAAGTGAGAAATCGCTCACGACCCAAGGGAAGAGTGTCCCTTCGGCATAGCCTGAGCCGCGAAGGAAGAAGGGCGTTGCAGACAGGTCATAAACCGAGCGAACGCCGACTTTTCGTTTAAGGGCTTCAATGCCCGAGATCCAAAGACGAGCGGCCTCGCTGTTTTCCTTCGCCTCCCGCTTTTCGTCGGCGTCGAGGTCTCCTTCATCTTCGGACTTCGGTTTTTCCCGATAGCAATGGTGCGCTTCGTCGTTGATGACGACCACGTCTTTCAGGGCGAGGAGATCGCCGCAGGCGCGCCGCAGCATTTCGCCTTCTGTTTCGATTGTATCGGGCGGGGCGTCTCGTCCTTGCAGCAAGGCGCGGCCGACTTTTGAGACGTCCATCACTTCGCGCCGCTTGAAGGCATGATAGTTGGTGATGACGATTTTAGCTTTGCCGATGTCACCGATGAGTTCTGGCGGAACGAGTTCACGCGATTTGTAGTAGTTGTCTGGGTCTTCCGGCTGCAATACGCGGAGGCGATCCTTGATCGTGATGCCAGGCGCCACAATCAAAAAGCCGCGACTGAAAGACTTGCTGTTTTGCGTTCGAACAGCATTTAGAGCCTGCCATGCAATCAGCATGGCCATGACTGTCGTTTTCCCGGCGCCGGTTGCCATTTTCATCGCGAGGCGGATGATTTCGGGATTGGCCTCCGCATTCGCGTTCAGCAGGTGCGACCATACTGCCTGATCGCGCGACAGGTTCTTTGCATCGCTTCGCGGTCTGCGGGCGACTTCCATCAACCAAATTGCTGTTTCGACGGCTTCAAGCTGGCAGAAGAAGGGACGTGGCCCGTCGAATTGTTCTGATCGCCAGTGTTGAAGCAGCTTCGCCGTTGTCGGTGTTACGCCCCAATCCGCAGGATTGGGAAGCGTGCGCCACGGCGAAATCAGCGACCGAATTTCATTGATGATTGGATGCGGATCGTACTTTTGTTTCTCGTCGGATACGCCGTCCTCGGCAAAGTCGAAGCCAGCTTGGCGAGCGGCCCCGCGCCGCGCACGGGCCTGCGGGACGGGGGTGATGAATTGGGAGGGGCGACGCCCGGTCCTGGGCTCCTCCTCCATTGGCTGTCCAAAAGGGTCCAGCGCATGGTGAAGCGCAGGTTCGAGGTACGGGGAATTGAGGATCGGTCGCTCAAAGAATGAGTTTGCCACCTATCGTCCTCGCCCTTGGTCCCATGACTCCAGCAGTCCGTCTTGCTCACTGGCCGAGAGTGCGCGCTCAATCAACACTCAACTCTCGGTTCTAATTGAATCAGCTACCGATTTGGCGCGATCCAGAACGATGTCTCGGTATTGGCCTAGCTGGCTGTTGAAATTGACGTCGAATGCCGAAGCGACCTGGGGGGCTTCTCGACGCACTGCGTCAGCCAATTCGCCCACACGCCTCCGAACAAACGCGCCGCCTAGACCCGTATCCGCGGCGAACTGTGTCCAGGGCGGGGTCTTCAAATCTTCGATGGTCGCCAATCCGGCGATCTTCATCGCTAATTTCTGCGATACCTCTGGATACGCGATCGTACACATGAGGTCGTAGAGCGGCGCCAGCACTGTGCCGTCAGGCCCATAGAGCAGCGAATAGTTCTTTCCGTGCGCGTCGGCATTGCCAACGATCAGATTGAAGATCGCGGCGTCGAGCAGCTTCAACACTTCGAGTGCCGGCCGGGAGGCAGCCTCACGCAGCAATTGGAAGCCAACCTTGAAGGTTGGCCCGCCCTCGGCCGCATACTTGAGTTCAGGCGGAATGCCGAGTGCTTGGCAGAAGTCTTCCTGATGCAGTCGGCGCGCAACGCCAGCGGTGTCGATCTCACGGTCATAGCGTTCGACAAGCAGGAAGGGGCGGTCCTTGACCGAGCGCGCCTCGACTCCGGCGACCGACAGGCCGATCGCTGATGCAAGGCGCATGGCGAAGGCTTCATTCGCCGTCGTCGCCGGAAACCGCGTCATCGGCGGCTTTAGGATATGCGTGGTGGGTTGGCCGGGTGCGGGCAGTGCGACCGCGCCGTCCACCAGCACAACGGGAATTTTCGATTGGGCGCCGGCGAGCGAAAGCCGCAAGCCCTCGTCGCCAGCAAGGAAAGGCCGCGTCGGCAACGCATCGAGCATGGTGATGAGGGCGTTGTCGCCAAGCGGCTCGCGCGCGACGGCGCCGTCATAGGCGGGTGGCGTCTCGCCCTCCGGCCACAAGGTCAGCGCGCCGGCGACATCACCGCCCAGCGCTTGCAGAAAAGCGAAGTCGTTGCCCTTGGAGATGCCGAGCGCGCGCGCCACCGCGTCGCGTTGCGCCTCTTCCGGGAGCAGGCCGGCAAAGAAGGGGCGTGTGCGTCGGCGGTCGAATGACTCGGCTTGTTTGGGCAGCGATCGCGAGAGGGCTGGTTGGTTTTCATCCGCCAACCAGTCCGGCGCATAGACGAAGGTGGTGTCGCCATGTTCGTCGAGCCGCAATGTCCCGACGATCGCCTCGTTCCACCAGACCGAGAGGGCGCTTTTCATCCGCGCGCGCCGGGGCGTGCGGCTGGCGTATTGATGCGGAGGTCGCAGCCAAGCGCGTCCAGCACGGCGAGCGCTTTGCCAAGTTGGGCCGTTGGCTTGCCGGCTTCGAGGTCCACGATGAAGCGGAGCCCCACCCCGGCCGCGCCTGCGAGCTCGTCCTGGCGCAGCCCAAGGGCGCGGCGGGCGTTGCGGACAGTTTCTCCAAACTGGTTCGGTGTCATGACTGATCTTTCCCGCTCGGGAATATGGGGTGAGTCGGCTCCTTATCAAGCAAAAACTTTACCGAACGGGAAATATCGACAGGTTGGGGCGCCGCTAGCCGGCAATGTTCCCGATCGGGAATACGGCAAAGGGAGGCCGGTGGTCGAGCTGCCGGCTCACCAACGCCAAAACGAGCGCTTCCTGACGGGTCGCTACACCAAGGCGCAGGCGCGCCTGGTCGAGATGGCGGCGCACCGTGGCAAGCCGGAGGCGGAGTGTGCGCCCGATCTCTGCGTCACCCAATCCCTGAGCGTGAAGACTGAGACACGCGCGTTCGCGGGCGGACAATTGAGGTGTCTCGCCGCGACCGTTGGAGAGGCGGGCCATACGGCAAACATGCTCATGCGCAATAACGCTGACCCGCTGCATCGTTTTGCAGGACACGGGAGGGATATCGTTGTGTTCGGACGCAAAGAAGCATGCGGCGCCGACCTGCATGCTGGAATGCAGCGGCACGGCGTAGCCGTGACCTACACGAAACGTCTTCGCTTCCTCCATCATGCGCAATTGCTTCGGCGTCATCGCAGCGCGCACGAGGGGATCGCTCCACATGAACGGATCGATTGTGCGTTGCGCGCGGCTGATGATTGGATCGATACGATGGTAGCGCTGCTGCAAGTAACGCTGACGCCATTCCGACGGATAGTTGGTTAACAACAAGCCGGCGTCAGGGTTTGCGGGAGACCCGCCGCACAAGTAAGAGGCGTGCGGAAATCCCGCGCGATGCGCCGTCTCAAAAAGCGCCTTCGCAACGTCTTCAATGCTCTGCGCGCGTTCGCACAAAGCATAGAAGTCTCCGATCACGCCGAGTGTCTCCATATCCACCCAAGAAGATCGCGCCGGTGATGACCGCGCGAGTGCGTCCCTGAGTTGTGATACGCCGAGACTCGCGAAGCAGATCAAGAGGTCGCGGAACTTTTGCAAAGATGAATTGGCGCCGTTGGTGACAAGTCACCAATCAATAAGGTTACTTTTCCAGCGGCGCACGGTGCGCCGCTCAGCAAGACCTTCAGTTAATTGAAAGCACTCGCGGGAAGTCCAGGGAGCGCGTGAGATCGCCACGTTCATCTGCGGAGCAGACGGGGCGATGAGGTGGAGACTCGCAATTGCGCTTGTGATCGTGACCGCTGGTGCGGTCACCGCAACGCAATTTCTTGCGGGCATCTTCAACTACCAGTCCGCTCTCGGCGCGCCGCTATTGTCTTTCGGAACCGCGCGCCTCTATCCGCCTTGGGCGGCGCTGGCATGGGACGCGCGCTGGGCTGAACAATTCCCACGCCCGTTTGCTGTTTCCAGGCTCATTCTTTTTGCCGCCGGCCTCGCTGCCGCGAGTGTCGTCGCCAGCTTGTTCGCGAAGCGCGGCGTGCTGAGAGCTTTTGGCGCATCGGCTTGGGGCGACTTCGCCGATTGCGAGGCCGCCGGGCTCTTTGCAGACAAGGGCACCGTGCTCGGAAAGTTCGACGGCGAGATACTTTGCTTCGACGGTCCCGAGCATCAATTGCTGATTGGTGCATCGCGCTCCGGCAAAGGCCGCGGCCATGTCGTGCCAACGCTTCTGACTTGGCCGCACTCAGCGCTGGTCCTCGACGTGAAAGGCGAACTGGCTGACGGCGACGCGCGCGTTGGTTTTCCCGGAACCGCCGGGTTCAGGGAAACGCTCGGCCCGGTCCTACGCTTTGCGCCGACCAAGGCGGACTCGATCTGCTTCAATCCGCTGTTCGAGGTGCGCCTGGGCGCCGATGAAGTGCGCGATGTTCAGAACATCGTTGAAATCATTGTCGATCCCGCTGGCGATGGCCGCCATCAAGACTTCTGGGATCGATCGGCCAAGCAGCTTCTCGTCGGCGTCATCCTGCATGTGCTCTACGCGGAGCCGGCGTCGCGAAAGACGCTTGCTGTGGTGCGCGAGATGTTACGCGATCTGCAGCGCACTGCCGAAGAGATGCGCACCACGCTGCATCGCCGCAGTCCATCGACCAATCTTCCGGAGGTGCATCCTGAAGTATTGCACGCCGCAGAGAGCTTTCTCGCAGGTGAAGAACGGCTCCAGTCGGGTGTGAAGGCGACGGCGGAGAGCTTCTTCGGTCTGTTTGCCGATCCTATCGTCGCGGCCAAGACGGCGACTTCCGATTTCCGCGTCGGCGATCTCATGTGTGGCGATAAGCCGGTGACGCTGTTTCTCCAGCCGCCGCCATCCGACGCGCAGCGCCTCATGCCTTTGATGCGTCTTATCCTGAACCAGATCGCCCGCGCCCTCATGGAGAAGCAAACCCATGACGCGCAGGGACGCGAGAAGCGCCACGCGCTTTTGCTAGTGCTCGATGAATTTCCCCAGCTCGGCCGCATGCCGTTCTTCGAGACGGCGATGGGTGCGATGGCGGGCTATGGGCTTAAAGCATATCTGGTTTGCCAGAGCCTCAATCACATCACGCGCGCCTATGGCCGCGACAACGTCATTCTCGACAATTGCCATGTGGTGACAGCGTTCGCCGCTGCGGACATGGACACCGCCAAGGCCCTCGCCGCAATGGCCGGCGAAGTGTGGGAGATGCGCCCGCAGGAGACGCTGCATCGGCCGCGCGCGCTTCTGTTCGCGCGTGGCTCGACGACGATGCGGGAGGAGCGCCGGCCGTTGCTCTTGCCGGGCGATGTGCGCGCGTTGCCGCGCGACGAGCAATTGACGTTCATCTCCGGCGCCAAGCCGATCCGGTCACGCAAGCTGAAGTTCGACCGGGAAATTATCTTTCAGTCTCGCTTGCGCCTCGGCACTGGCGGCCGCGCGTCGCTCACAACGCAACATGATTGGATGGGTGTGGGGTCGCTTGGTCGCCTCGTCGCCGACAAGAAGGGCTCAACGCGCGTCAAAGCGCCACCGGCAGAGGGACAATCCGATCTCTTTACTGAACCCGCGCTGAGCATTTCCGAGCGCGCGCTTGCGGGTTTGCGTCCGCCGCCATCGCCGCCGCCGCCCGCGCGACAACAGACGACGGGGATCTGAGGATGGCGCGCGACAAGATCACCATCTACCTGCCCGGCGAGCTGCAAGACCGCATCGGACGCATCGCCGCTCAACAGGGACGGTCGGTCTCCAGCATCGTCGTTGAAGCCGTACAGACGCGCTATGCGCGCAAAGACGGCGACCAGATCGATCCAGCGTTGCGCCATGTCGCGCGACTAGAAGGGCGGCTCGACAAAGCCGTGCGCGACACGATCATGGTCAAGGAGACGCTGCTTCTGTTCGTGCGCGTCTGGCTTGAGCACAATCCGCCGCTTGATGAGCATTTGGAGGAGAGCGCTGCGGCGAGTGCAGCGGCACGCTTCGAGCGATTTCTAGACTTCGTCGCCGAAGCGATCGGCTCGGGTCGCTCGTTGGCGATCTTCGAGCCTGTCGCGAAGTCGGAGACCGATGGCGTGCTGCAGGAGGCGACGTCATGAGCGCGCGGGCGATCGGTCTTGCCCGCCGTCGCTCGGCGATCGAGCGCTCACTTGGCGAGGGCGTCGCGGCAGCGCTGGCGCGCCCCGATGTCGTCGAAGCGATGATCAATGCCGACGGTTCGCTCTGGCTCGATACCGTGGGCGAAGGGCTGAAGCCGACCGGCCTCACACTAACCGCTCATGACCGCGAGGCGGCGATCCGCCTGCTGGCTCATGAAGCCGGTGAGACCGTGGGCGAGGACCGCCCGACACTCGCGACCATTTTGCCGGATACCGCGGCGCGCGTGCAGGCGGTGCTGCCGCCGCTGAGCGCAGCGCCCATCATCGTGATCCGCAAGCGTCCCTCAGTGATCTTCCGCCTGGAGGACTATGTTGCATCGGGCATTGCGACAACGGCGCAGGTTGAGCGGCTGAAAGCAGCGGTCAGCGATCGACGCAACATTGTCGTCGCCGGCGGCACGGGATCGGGCAAGACGACGTTGCTGAATGCGCTCTTGGCCGAGCGCGCATTCGCAGAGGCGCGCGTCGTCATTCTGGAAGACACTGCCGAGCTGCAATGCGTCAGCGCCAACGTAGTGCAGCTCCTGACCAAGCGCACCGCGCCGGTCGTGAGTATGCGCGATCTCGTTCAGACCACATTGCGTCTGCGTCCAGATCGCGTCGTCGTTGGCGAAGTACGGGACGGCGCGGCGCTTGAAGTGCTGAAGGCGTGGAACACCGGCCATCCGGGTGGACTGCTCACGCTTCACGCCAATTCCGCTGCCGATGCGCTGATCCGTCTGGAAGACCTCTGTCTTGAGACAAGCGCCGCATCGCCGAAGCGGCTGATCGCCAGCGCGGTCGATCTCGTTGTTTTCATCACGCGCCGTGAGGGCGGGCGCGTGCTCACCGACATCGTGAGCGTGAATGGCCTTCGTGGGGAAAACTATGTCCTGGAGCAAGAACATGCTGCGCCCGATCAATAGCCGCATTCCGAAAATCGTTGTCGTGGCGTTGGCCTTGGCGGCGCTCGCGGCGCCCGCCTATGCCGCCGGCTCCGGCATGCCTTGGGAGGGGCCGTTAGAGCAGATCGTGGATTCCATCACTGGCCCGGTTGCGCGTGCGGCGGCTGTCATAGCCATCGTTATCGCCGGCATCACGATCATCTTCTCTGAAGGTGGTGGCGGGGTGCGCAAGCTCGCTTTCGTCGGTCTCGGCATCGCCATCATGTTCGCGGCCGTCAGCTTCTTCATGGACTTCTTCGGCTTTGCCGGCGGGGCGGTGCTGTGATGGAAGACGAGCCCGAAGGCTATCGCGCGCCGCTGCGCACAAGCTTGACGCGGCCGATCCTACTCGGTGGCGTGCCGCGCGCGTTTGCAATCCTTAACGCTACGATCGGCGCGGCGATCGGCTTTGGACTGCAACAGCCGCTGATCGGCCTGCCACTCTGGGCCATTGCGCAAGGCGCGGCGGCATGGGCGGCGGCGCGCGACCCTTGGTTCCTCGAAACATGGCCGCGCCACTTGGCCAAGCCCGTCTTCCTTGACGCTTAGGAGCAGTCCCCGTGTTCGCACTCAAGCCCTATGACAATCGCACGGCCAAGCTGAGCGACTTTCTGCCGTGGGCCGCGCTCATTGGGCCGGGGATCGTGCTCAACAAGGATGGCGCGTTCCAGAGAACCATTACCTTTCGCGGCGCCGATCTCGATTCATCAACGCCGTCCGACCTCATGGGCGCCAGCGCGCGCCTGAACAATGCGATGCGCCGCTTCGGTTCCGGTTGGTGTCTGCATGTGGAAGCGCGCCGCGCGATGGCGCCGGGCTATCCGGACAGCGTTTGGCCGAACGCGCTCGCCTGGCTGATCGACGAAGAGCGCCGTGCTGTGTTTGAGCATGCCGGCGCCCGGTTCGAGAGCCGCTACTTTCTCACGCTGACCTGGCTTCCGCCCGCAGAGCGGCAAGGCAAGCTGGAAAGCCTCCTATTTGAAGGCGGCGCTACGGCTGAAGGCGCGCGCGTCTCGATAGATTATCGCGCGCATCTGGAGCGCTTCCAGGCCGAGAGCGATCAATTGCTTGCGCTGCTGGAAACCATGATGGCCGAAGCACGCTGGCTGACAGACGAAGAGACGCTGACCTATCTCCACGACTGCATTTCTGATCGCGCGCATCGGGTGGCTCTGCCAACGACACCATTTCACCTCGACGCGCTCTTGTCCGATGCGCCGCTTGTTGGCGGCCTCTCGCCAAAGCTCGGCGCCAATCACCTGCGTGTCATCTCCGTCCGCAGTTTTGTGACCGAAACAGAGCCTGGACTTCTGGACGCGCTCAACCGTTTGCCGATCTCGTACCGTTGGGTGACGCGATTCATGCCGCTGGACCGCGAGGAAGCGCGGCGCGAACTGGAGAAAATTCGCAAACGCTGGTTCTCGAAGCGGAAGGGCCTGCTCACGCTGCTGCGCGAAGCTCTGTTTCGTGAGGAAGCCGCGCTTCTCGACAACGACGCCTCTAATCAGACTGACGACGCTGACGCCGCGCTCCAGGAATTGGGCGCCGATGCGGTCAGCGCCGGATTTGCGACCCTGACAATCGTGGCGGCCGAACCAAGCGACGAGGCGGCCGATGAAACGGTCCGGCAGATTCAGCAGGTGACGGACGGTCTGGGGTTCGTGACCCAAGTGGAGTCAATGAACGCCGTGGAGGCATGGCTCGGCGGTTTGCCTGGCCATGTCTATGCGGATGCCCGCCGGCCAATCCTGCTCTCGCCGAGCCTCTCGCATCTGTTGCCGACCAGCGCGGTCTGGGCAGGTGCAGCGAGTAACGGGCACCTGGACGGTCCTCCGCTGATGTTGACCGCAACGGATGGCGCGACGCCATTCCGGCTCAATCTCCATGTCGGCGATGTTGGCCATACGCTTATTGTCGGCCCAACCGGCGCGGGGAAGTCGGTGTTGCTGGCGACGCTTGCCGCCCAATGGCTGCGCTATCCTGATGCCCAACTCTATCTCTTCGACAAAGGACGCTCGGCACGGGCGACGATGCTGGGGCTTGGCGGCGACTTCTTCGATCTCGGCGAAGAGGGCGCGCTTGGCTTGCAGCCCTTGGCGCACATCGACGTAGAGGAGGAGCGCGCCTGGGCGCTCGAATGGGTCGCGAGTCTCCTCGTTAGTGCGCAGGTCTCGATCACTCCGGAGCGCAAGGCCGAACTCTGGCGCACGCTCGAGGTTCTGGCGGACAGGGGATCGCACGACCGCACGCTAACGCTCTTTGCGGCGCTGGTCCAAGACCGCGACGTGCGCGCCGCGCTCCAGCCCTTCACGCACGCTGGCCCGTATGGGCGGCTGCTCGATATGGAGCAATCGTCGCTCGGTTACGGCGTGGTGCAGGCGTTCGAAATGGACGACCTTATGCGTCGGCCGGAGGCCGCCGGCGCCGTGTTGACCGCGTTGTTTCACAGTCTTGAAAAGCGCTTCGACGGTCGCCCGACGCTGCTCGTGCTCGATGAAGCATGGCTGTTTCTGAAGGACGCCTTCTTCGCGGCGCAGATTCAGGACTGGCTGAAGACGCTGCGCAAGCGGAATGTCGCGGTCGTATTCGCCAGCCAGGAACTGGCGGATGTCGAAGCGAGCCCGATTGCATCGACAATCATTGAAGCGTGCGCGACGCGGATATTCTTGCCCAATGATCGTGCGCGTGAACCGCGCTCGCGGTCCTTCTATGAAGCACTGGGGCTGAATGCGCGACAGATCGGACTGATCGCTTCAGGAACGCCGAAGCGAGACTATTATTTCGTATCGCGCGAAGGCTGCCGCGTCTTTGAGTTGGGACTGGGAGCCGCAGCGCTCGCCTTCGTCGGCGCATCCAGACCCGAAGATCAGGCATCGATCGACAACGTGCTCGCGACACGCGGCAACGATAGTTTCGCCGCCGCGTGGCTCGCCGCGCGTGGCCTCACTGACGCGGCCGAAGCCGTGCGCCGTTTCGAGCGTCTGACCGATGGCCCCACCCCGTCCACCGCCTCACCCGCCCATGAATTGGTTTCCGCAGAATAGGAGTGTCCTCATGCGTTCAGTATCGAAATGGATGGCGGGCGCGGCTCTCGCCGGTTTGCTCGCGGTCGGTCCAGCGCAAGCGCAAATCCCGGTGATCGATCCGGCGAACCTCGCGCAAAGCGTGATCCAGGCGGCGCACGCACTGGAGCAAATCCACAATCAGGTGCAGCAGATCGAACAGCAGGCACGCATGCTTGCATCAAACCCTCTGCAATTGTCGCCCGAACTGACCGCGTCCATTCGGCAGGCACGTGATCTGTTCAACAGCGCGCAAGGCATCGCCTTCGACGTGCAGCGGATCGGCGAGGACATTCGCACACTCTATCCCGAGACCTGGGAGGAGTTCGATCTGGACGAGATCGTTGCCCGATCGGATGACTGGCTTGCTGAAGACCGGCGCGCGTTAGAACGTGCGATGCGCGCCGAGGCATCAGCGGCACGCGCCGTGGAGATGTCGCGCGGCCGCATCGACAGCGCGCTTTCGGCGTCCGTGAGCGCGGAAGGTCAGACCGGGGCGGTGCAGGCGGGCAACCAATTGCTCGGCATCCAAGCCACGCAGCTTGCGGAAATCCAGGCGCTACTGGCGGCGCAAGGACGCGCGCTCACCACCGAGCGTCTGGAACGCGCGGCGCGAGAAGATCGTGCGCGGGAAATCCAGCGCCGCGCCTTTCCCACAAGTACGGCGTCTGAATTGCCGCCGGCGCGCACGGCGTTCTGAGGTTTCCGATCATGGACCCCACCACCGTCAATTCCTTCCTCGACCAGTTTCTGGCGGTGGCGGATTCGGGCTTCGGCCTCATCCGCGGGGACGTGACGTTCGTTCTAAATGCCTTGATCGTCATCTCGATCGTGCTGGCGGGTTCGCAATGGGCGCTTGCTGGCGAAGCGCCGATGGCGCCGTTCTTCCGCAAGGTGCTGTTCATCGGCCTCTTCGCGTTTCTCATCAACAATTGGAACGCACTCGCAACAGCCATCAACCAGTCTGGCGCCATGCTGGGTCTCCGCGCTGGCGGCGGCTCGATGACGATGGCCGATTTCCACAATCCCGGTCGCATCGCCAGCATTGGGATGGATTTATTCGGGCGTACCGTTGCGATGTCGGAGGGGATGAACATCCTCACCGATTTCATTCCGATGGTCACGATCCTCCTGGCGGCCGTGTTCGCCATGATCGGCTTCTTCATCCTAGCGCTTCAGGTCTTCGTCGCGCTGATTGCATTCAAGCTCGGTAGTCTTGCGGCGTTCGTCGCCTTGCCGTGGGGCGTCTTCAGCGGCACCTCATGGGTCGCTGAACGGCCGCTTGGGTGGGTCGCCGGATCGGCGATCCGTCTCTTCATCCTGGCGCTGATTGCGTCGGTGTCGCTTACCTTCGTCGATACGCTGCCAGAGACCCTCACGCTCGACGCCGGCGGCGCGCTCAACGTGCTTCTGTTCGGCTTAACGGTGCTCGCGCTGGCCTGGTTCGGGCCAATGCTCGCGAGCGAAGTGATGCAGGGTCAGCCGCATCTCTCGGGCGCCGACGCGGTGCGGACGTCAATTGCCGGCGCCGCGACCGGGATCGGGGCCGCGATGACAGCGCGCTACGTTGCGGCGAGCACGGTCAACACCATACGCAGCCTTGGTCGCATGGGCCGCGCCGGCGGCGGGCGTAGCGGTGGCGGACGCGGCGGCGGCGGCGGTGGCGGCGGACGACCCACGCCCCCCGTGAACTATTCCAGCATGCAGCCGCGACCGGCGCCGCCGGCCAAACCAAACCCAGGTGCAGCAGGGGGACGCACATGAACTTTCCATTTCGGAGTCCAGCAAAAAGCTTCGCGCCAGAACCGCCAGATACGCCGTATCGGCGCGCACAGCAGGAATGGGACGCGCGCATGGGCGCCGCGGTGCTATCGGCGCGCTCGTGGCGAATGATTGCGTTCGCCGGTCTCGCTTTGGCTGGCCTTCTTGCTATCGGCCTCACGACGGTCGCGTTGCAGCGGCGCACCTTCGTGCATGTTGTGGAGGTGAGCCCCGAAGGGCAGGTGATGTCTGTCCGCAGCGCGAATGGCCGCTGGGCTCCCACGCAGACGCAAACCGCCTACCACCTTGGGCGCTTTGTGCGGCTGGTGCGCTCGTTGCCGACAGATGGCGTCGTGCTGCGCGAGAATTGGCTCGACGCTTACAAGTATCTGAACCCCGCCGCTGCGGCGCGTCTCACCGAAATGGCGCGCGCAGACGATCCGTTCATGAGTCTCGGCCGTGTCGGGCGCACCGTGTATATCCGCTCGATTATCGTGCGCTCCGGCAATACCTGGGAGGTAAGTTGGACCGAGCGCTCGACCAACGAGACTGGAACGCCAGACCCGCAACTCTATACCGGCGTGTTCACGGTCACGACGCGCGCGCCGCGCAATGCCGACGAGATCGCGTCCAACCCGCTCGGCCTGTTCATCACTGATTTCAGTTGGAGCCGTGAGCGATGATCGCCAGATCCATTCTCTTGGCGGGGCTTAGTCTGTTGGCCGCGTGTGCGACGCCTGCGGGAGCGCCTCCAATTGCGCTGCCGCCAGCTCCGCCACGGCCCGTCGCGCAGATTGTCCCAGCGCCCGCGCCGCCGCCATGTGTGCCGTCGCGCCGCGCGCGCTGCCCGTCGCCGGTGGAAGTGCTTGCGGCGGCGAACGGCGCCGCGCGACAACGGCCGATCGTCGGCGGTTTCACCGAGGCGCGCCATGTCTATGCCTATGCGCCGGGCGCGATCTACGAACTTTACACAAATCCTGGCTTCATCTCGGCGATCCTTCTGGAGCCCGGCGAAGCGCTAAACGCGGTCGCGGCTGGCGACACTGCGCGCTGGATGGTGACCGAAACGGAAGGTGAGAGTGACGGCGAGGGGCGCACGATCGTACTCGTGAAGCCGCAGACCGTGGGATTGCGCACCAACATTGTGCTGATCACTGACCGTCGCACCTATACGATCGAGGCAAGTTCGTCATCGGGCGCGACGTATTCCGCGCAGATCGCGTGGTCCTATCCCGTCATCCAAGGTCAAGCATCCTACGATGCTGCGCGCGCGCTTCACGAAGGCTATCGCATTCGCACTGTTCGCGGTCGTCGCCCGCCCTGGACGCCGTCGCGAGTCTATGACGATGGCCGGCGCACTTGGTTGGAGTTTCCAGAGACGGTCAGCGCCGCCGACATGCCGCCGTTGTTTGTGATCACGCCAGAAGGCGCGGAACTCGTGAACTATCGCGTGCAGGGGCGGCGCTACATGGTGGACCGCATCTTCGAGACGGCCGAACTGCGTCTCGGGACACGGGCGCCGATTGTTGTGCGTATCGAGCGCCGCGCTCGTCAGGAGGCGCGGTCATGAGACTTGTCAGCGCCAACGATCCTGCGGGCAATCAGCCGCCCGGCATTGCGATCCGCACCAAGCCGCCCTCACCAAAGCGGCTGTCGCGCAAGGTGCTGATCACCGGATGTCTCGTTTTCGGCGGTGTCGTGGCCTTCGCTCTTGTAAATGGCTTGAGCGAGCGGCCTGGCCGCCGCGCAGGCGAGGATGCGCAGTCCGTGGCCGCCGCATCCGGGCCGCCGGAATCGGTTCGCTCGGCGAGCAGCGACTACGCGATTTCAGATCTGCCCAATGCAGCCACGCTGGACGCGCCGCGCGACATGCTTTGGGGCGATCATCCACCGCCGGAAGCAATTGGCGCCGAGCTTGCTGCACCTACGGACGCTGCATGGTCGGGAGGAGGGGCGTCGCGCGCCGTGCGCGCGCCGACGGAAGACGCGCAGGCGTTGGCGCGAACGTCTCCGATTTTGTTTGGCGTGGACGCCGCGCACGGGGCAACGCCACTGGCTGCGGATGGACGCGCGATTGGCGGACCCCGTTCGGCGTTTCTGGTAAGCCAACGCGGCGAAGGGGACGAGCGTCTCAGCGCCACGCTTACGCCGCCGCGTTCCGCCAATGAGATCATGGCCGGCTCGGTGATACCCGCTGCTCTGGTGACGGAACTTAATTCAGACCTGCCAGGCCGGGTGATCGCTCAAATTACGGCGCCGGTTTACGACAGCGTGACTGGCGGCAGGCTGCTCATTCCGCAAGGCGCGCGGTTGATTGGGACATACGATTCCGCAAACGCTTATGGCGATCAGCGGCTCCTCCTCGTGTGGAACCGACTGATCATGCCGAATGGGTGGTCGATCAATCTGCAAGGCATGGAAGGCGCAGACCCGACCGGCGCGGCGGGCTTGCGCGACCGCACCGATTTCCACTTGGGACGCCTGGCGGGTGCGGTCGTCCTCTCCTCGATCATCAGCGTCGTAGCGAACAACGCAGAGGATGATCAGCGGGCCGGAAGTTTCGCACAATCGGTTGGCGACGCTGCTGCACAAGAAGCCGCGCGCACCGGCGGACGCATTGTCGATCGTGAATTGTCGGTGCGTCCAACGCTGCGCGTTCGCGCCGGCGCCTCCGTTCGCGTCCTCGTGACGCGCGACATTCGCCTTAGACCCTATCCAACGCAGTAAGGAGGAACCCATGTTGCGGGAGAGACAAGCGGCAAGTTTCCTCGGCGTTGCGCCCAAGACGCTCGCCAATTGGCGATCGCAGGGGAAGGGGCCGAAGTTCTGCCGATTGGGGCGCGCCATCGCCTATCGCCAGGAAGATCTCGAAGCCTTCATTGAGCAGAGCCTAACTGATCCTGGCGAAGGACTCAGTCTTGCGGGACATGCGACCAGCTAGGAATGATCGAAGGTGTCTCGCAGAAATCGTTCGCGACACTTACTATCGGTCCAATAATTGGGTACGGTCAGCTTCTTTGCCCAACGCGTGCTGGCGACCGTGACCATCGAATTTTCTCAGCCCACTTCAATCCTAAGAATGTTCGATGTCGATAAGGCGCGCGAGTTCTACGTTGGTTTTCTCGGCTTTCAGGTAACTTGGGAACACCGCTTCGGAGACAACTTCCCTCTCTACATGGAGATAGCGCGTGGCGGATGCATCATTCATCTGTCGGAGCATCACGGCGACTGCACGCCAGTGTCGGCACTAAGGATTCCGGTCTCAGATACTGCCGCGCTGCACGCGGAGTTAAAGGGGAGCGACTATCGCTTTCTCAAGCCCGGGTACGATTCATCGGAAAAGGAAATCTGTCTGACCGACCCGTTCGGCAATCGCCTGATCTTCTTCCAGCCCGAGGCTCCAGCGAGCCTTTGAAGAGTTCGAGTGTTGGCGTCGCCACCTTGGAGCCTGCACGGCAATCGGCCGCCGACATTACTTAACAATCGCACGCGCCGGACTGGATCGGCGGGCACTTCACGTCCCCAAATGAACAGAACACACAGCAATCGCCGGCGTTGGGCCGCAACACCGCGCCACAACCCTTGCAATCATAGAAAAATTGACACGCATCTGTCGGCATCGTTTCGCGCTCACGATGGCCGCATTTGGGGCAAGTGAGCGTGGATTGAGGGACGACAATTCCGCTCATTTCCCGCGCACCCACTCGAGCAATAGATTCTCGTACTGCGGCATCACATACGCGCCAATAACCAATAGTGCTGCGATCACCAGTATGACCACGACCATCGGACGCGGCCTTCGCCCACCCCAGAAAGCGGCTACAAAACCGGCTAGGATCAGCGCCGCCGTTGTAGCGAGCAAGTAAGGTTTAGCGCTCGCAAGAACACCAAGATGCGCCACGAGTGCCGTGCTCAGGCCAGCCTGCACTAGCAGGATTGGCAACACGCAGCAGGACGCACCGATCATGGCGGCAAGCCCGGTGATCAAGCTGCCGCCTGCAAACAAACCTGCGGTTGGCGGCGGCGTTTGGCTATCTTCAGTCATTCTTTTTCCCTAAAACCTGTAGTCGCTACAGGAGCAAGAGGCATGGCTGCGATTGGCGAAATCAGCGCCCGTTCGGGCGTCCATATTGAGACGATCCGTTACTACGAGCGCATCGGTCTCATGCCGAAGCCCGGACGCTCGGCCAATGGCCGGCGCAGCTATGAGGACAAGGCGGGAGATCGACTTGCTTTCATTCGTCGAGCGCGCGACCTCGGCTTCTCCCTCGATGACATTCGCGCTCTACTTCTGCTCGCGGATCAGAAGGCGGCGTGTCGGGATGCGCATGCGCTTGCAACGCGCCACCGCGACGCTATTCGCGTCAAGATCAAGGAGTTGAAGCGCCTTGACCGGCTCCTGACCGAAACCGCGGCGCAATGCCAGCAGGCGACGACCGCGCCGTGCCCCATCATCGAAGCACTGGCAGTCGGCGTTTCATGATCAGCACGCGCGCCGCCGCTGATGCTCGCTAAGTCGGAGCAGGAGGGCCTGCTTCGGCCATTGCCGCTGTCGATCGCTTGGTCGTCGCGTTTAGTCGATGAGCGGAGTTCGTTTGCGCGGGAGGGCGTCAAGTCGTTTGTCGTAGCCTGCTTGCCCGGTCGCCTTTTGCTTCTTGGCGAGCGCACGACGCTGGCGTTCCTTTTTGCTCATGCGCGCTGAATCCATCAGTTCGTCCTCATCTTCTGACTCCACGACGAACGTGTTCTGAACCCGCGTGGGACGGAGGCTGGAGCGTGGTTGCGGAGATTGCTTGCGGCCCCGCTTAAGCTCGGAGGCGGCATCGTGCAGGCCCTCCGGACGCAGATTGGTATAGCGCTTGAGCATCTTCCAATCCTTGTGGCCCGTCACCAGCGCCACCTGTTCGATCTTGAAGCCCGCCTCGAACAAGCGGCTGGCAGCCTCATGGCGCAGATCGTGGAAGCGAAGATCCTCTATCTCCAATTCACGGCACGCACGCCGGAAGGCGGCGGAGACAGATCGAGAGTCATAAGGAAAGATGCGCTCGCGATGGCCGGTGATCTTTCCCTGCTCCTGCAGCAGCGCCCAAGCGTCGTATCCGGTGGCGTCGAGCAGGGGCACACGCTGGTGATTGCCCTCCTTGTGTCGCGGGTCCTTCCGGTCACGCACGGTGACGGTGCGCTTCTTTTCGTCCACGTCCGCCCAACGGATACGGCAAATTTCTTCGATGCGCATGGCGGTGGCGACGGCGAAGCGGACCATCCGCCCCGTTGGAATGCCCTGACGCGGATTGCCGTCGAGATACGCGGTGAGGTGATCCAACTCGTCCTGCGATGCACGACGGTCGCGCTCTTGCGACTTTCCAATGAGGCCGAGGCGCGCTAGCGCGGCGCGGGCGAGCTTCAGTTGCTCGGTCGATGTGGGGACACCGTGGACGGCGGCGGCATGGGTAAGGACCGTGTTGAGGAAGGCAAAGTCGATCGCGAGGGTGGCGGGGCCGGCG
Source organism: Caulobacteraceae bacterium (assembly GCA_009773335.1). Taxonomy (GTDB): domain Bacteria; phylum Pseudomonadota; class Alphaproteobacteria; order Caulobacterales; family Aquidulcibacteraceae; genus VFBF01. Next base: position 7,123 of record WRPF01000022.1, on the reverse strand, counting down.
CCGCCGCGCGCACGCTTGCGACCGTACTCGACCAAGCGCTCTCGGGTGAGTGCATCGTGGGCGGTGTTGCCAAACTCGTCCTTGAGAAGTTCCAGCGTGAAGCGCTTCGACCGGGCGACCGTTCGTTTGACGTCGGCCATGTCTTCAAGGTGCTGATCGACGAGCTGACCGAAGGTGGCGACGCCCTTCCGCTTTGCCGTGAGCTGGCCCCGGCGGGGTGGTTTGACGCCAGCGTCGATGGCGAGTTCGGCTTCCCGCGCCCAGGTCAGCGCTTCGGTCTTCCGCAGGAACGACTCCGCGACATAGGCGCCCTTTCGACGAACCTGCGCGCGCCATGCGCCGGATTTTAGTAGCGTGAACGTCGCCATGTTTTTCGTTTCCCCACCGACCGAGCCAACATTACGAGGGTCGCGACAATGCCGGTCGCTCCCAATGAATCCGCGTGTGCACTATGTGTGCACTCAGCCCGGGAAGTGCCGGGACGTTCCGGGAACGCCAGTGCACACGGAGTGCACACGTTCGCGGTTTGATCGTTGGAAGATATCGAAAAAATGCACTTAAAACAACAGCATAGATTCTGCATTGCGCCTATGATGGATTGGACTGACCGCCATTGCCGGGTGTTCCACCGGACGCTGACGCGCCGGGCGCTGCTTTACACCGAGATGGTGACGGCGGACGCGGTGATCCATGGGGATCGGGGGCGGTTGATCGGGTTTTCGGAGATCGAGCATCCAGTCGCGCTGCAGATTGGCGGCGCCGAGCCGGACAAGCTCGCGCGCGCAGCGCGGATCGGCGCGGACTTCGGCTATGACGAGATCAATCTCAATGTCGGCTGCCCGTCGGACCGCGTGCAGAGCGGGCGGTTCGGCGCGTGCCTGATGCGCGAGCCTGCGCTCGTGGCCGATCTCTTCAGCGCCATGCAAGACGCGGGGCCGGATATTCCGGTGACGATCAAGTGCCGCATCGGCGTCGATGAGCAGGAGCCGGAAGAGGCGCTCTACGCGCTCGTCGATCAGGTCGCGGCGCGCGGATGCAGTACGTTCGTCGTGCATGCGCGCAAGGCGTGGCTTGAAGGCCTTTCGCCGAAGGAGAACCGCGAGATTCCGCCGCTCGACTATGCGCTGGTGCGCAGGCTCAAGGCCGAACGGCCCGCGCTCACGATCATCCTCAATGGCGGGCTGGAAAATGCCGCGCACGCGCATGCGGAGATGGACGGCGTCGACGGCGTGATGCTCGGGCGCGCCGCGTACAAGACGCCGGCGGAATTGCTGAAAGTGGATTCGCTTTTCTACGGCGCGCCCGATCCCGTCGCGTCGGCGGCGGACGGCGTGTGCGCCCACATGCCCTACATCGAGGCGCGTCTGTGCGAGGGCTCGCATCTGCATGCGATGACGCGCCACATGCTCGGCCTTTTCCATGGCAAACCCGGCGGGCGGTTGTGGCGGCGCGTGCTCTCGGAGGAAGGCGCGCGCGCGGGCGCGGGGCTTGAGGTGCTGGACAAGGCGCTGGGCGCCGTGACACGGGAGTTTGCACAACAAGAGGAAACGCGATGAGCAAGGTTCTGGTCACGGGCGGTTCGGGTTTCATCGGCGCGCACTGCATCTTGCAGTTGCTGGCGGCGGGCCATGAGGTGCGCACGACGGTGCGCAATCTCGCGCGCGAGGGCGAGGTGCGCGCGATGCTGAAGCAAGGCGGCGCCGAACCGGCGGCTGCGCTCCAGTTCTTCGCGGCGGATCTGGAAAAAGACGCGGGCTGGGCCGAGGCGGTCGCGGGCTGCGATTACGTGCTGCATGTCGCCTCGCCGTTTCCGCCGGGCGCGCCGAAGGACGAGAACGAGCTCATCATTCCCGCGCGCGAAGGCGCGTTGCGGGTGCTTCGCGCGGCCCGCGATGCGGGCGTCAAGCGCGTGGTGCTCACCTCCTCGTTTGCGGCGTGCGGTTACGGGCAGAAGCCGCAAACGGCGCCGTTCGACGAAACCAACTGGACCAATCCAGACGGCCACGACGTGCGCGCCTATGTGAAATCGAAGACGCTCGCCGAGCGCGCGGCGTGGGATTTCGTCGCCAAAGAAGGCGGCGCGCTTGAGTTGGCCACCGTGCTGCCGGTGGGCGTGTTCGGCCCGGTGCTCGGCCCCGATTATTCGACGTCGATCCTGCTCGTGCAGCGGCTGATGGATGGCGCGCTGCCGGGCGCGCCGCGGATTTCCTTCGGCATTGTCGACGTGCGCGACGTGGCCGATCTGCACCTGCGGGCGATGACGAACCCCGCCGCGAAGGGCGAGCGCTTCCTCGCGGTCGCCGGCGATTTCCTGACGATCCAGCAGATCGCGAAAATCCTGAAAGCGCGCATGGGCGACGCCGGCAAGCGCGTGCCGACCGGCCAGCTCCCCGACTGGCTCGTGCGGATCGCAGCCATGCGCGACGAGGCCGTCAAGCAGATCATCCCCGAACTCGGCAAGTTCAAGAACGCCAGCAACGCAAAGGTCAGGCGCCTCCTCGGCTGGGCGCCGCGCAGCAACGAGGACGCGGTCGTGGCGACGGCAGAGAGCATGGTGAAGCTGGGGCTGTTGAAGGGGCAGGGGCGGACACCTCATGCAACGCGGCATGCATGGATTTGAATGCGGGAGTCCGGAGCGCGTGTGTCACTTTTCCACGGTTGGGACAGAATATGAACCGGCGAATTGTCTTTCGCGTACTGGCCGTCGCCGCAGGTGCGTGGTGCACAGCGTCGATGGGCCGGGCTGGTGCGCGTGGTAAAGAAGGTGGTGCTATGGAATTGTGGGATCCGGCGAAGACATATCTTCTCGAGGATGGAGATGGCTTTCCGTGGTTCATGCACTTGAAGCACAAGTTGCGCGTTACAGAGGAGCCCTGGTTTTCAGGATATGCGCGCGGCCAACCTGCCAAGTTGTTTGTAGTCTTGGGGCCGGAGCATGCGGGGCGGTACGTGGCGTTGGAGTCGCGACTGACGGCGACTCTGGAAGTGCAAATGTCATTCTGCGGAGTGGCGAGCGTAGTAGTAAATCTCGTCGAAAACCCTACGACGACTTATGGTCAAAACCCGATGCAGGATGTGATTGCTGTGGGTATGACGGTTCTACGCCACGTCGATGACCCTCGATTTTCGTGAACCTGAAAAGCATGCCACACACACATTTGGAACGGGTGGCGTCCGCCATCGAGAGTCCGTGCCCCATGCCTACGAGGCCGCGATCCAGGTGTATGACGCCACGTTGCCGGACGAGGTGACACACACGCCTGGCGCTCCGCCGCCTGTATTCCCTCGCCCGCGTGCGGGAGAGGGTGGCGCGAAGCGCCGGGTGAGGGCCGGCGGCGCAGAACGGAATTCATTCTGCGAGACTGTTCCCTCACCCTGACCTCGCGCCGCTCGGGCCTCCCTCTCCCGCACGCGGGCGAGGGAAAATCGTGGGAACGCCCGCGCGCGTCACCGCACCGGTCACCACACATTTCGCGCCTCCTCCCCCGGCAAGGGGGAGGCCGGGTGGGGGTCTGACGGGGTGACGGAAGTGTTGCAGGACAAGGTGATTCAGTCACCGCGCACGGACAAGGTGACACACACTGCCGACATCGCACGACCCATGCCTACGACGCCGCGATCCAGGTCTATGACGCGCCGCCGTCCTTCCTCGTGACGGGAAGGCGCCTCGCGGTGAAAACCGCCAGACGGATGGGGCGGCGGCTCCGACTTTGAAAGCGAGCTTACCGCCCCATCAGTCAGCGCATGCGCGCTGACAGCTTCCCCTCCCGGGGAAGCACGGTATCGAGTGCAGATTGCCGAAAAGTAGGGGGATAGATTCGTTGCGTTCCCCCGCTTTTCGCCGCGCAAAACCATGCGCGCCAACAAACGCGTGTGAATCTATTCGACCGGGATAGCGGCCGTGGGACAATCGCTCCGTCATCAACCGGCGATGGAGCCTCGGACGTTTCCCATGCAGATATTCACCCCAGTCACACGCACCGATCTTCAAGCGCACGCCCAGCGTCTCAGACTCTGGCTGCTGGAGGTCGCCGTGTGGCTGGTGGAGGCGATCGGCTTCCGCGAGGGGCGCATTGCGTTGAGCAAGCATCGCATCGAAGCGCGCCGCGAACTGCGGGAACTCCTCTTCCTGATGATGTGCGCGCGGATGCGGTTCCGGAAAGCTGAGAAGCGCCGACGCTGGTTGCGTCCGCCGTCGACGCCATCGGGGTTTCGCTACGCGAAAAGGCGTATCGACATGGTGCGGCTCTACACGCGCGGGATCGCGCTCAGGACGTTTGCACAAATGCGGCGCGCGCTGGATGATCTCGGTGGAGTTGTCGAGCGCGCTATCGCGCGGGTTCCGAAAACCATCGCTACAGGACGGCTTGTTCTCTCCGCAGCAGCGATGCCCGTACTTGGCTTCACCGCCCTCACACCTGCCGCAAAAGCTGCAGACACGTCATGACGTTGGAGAGTAGGACCGCGGGCCTATGGCCCGCCGGGTGTTCATTTCACGCGAGATTCCTCGGAGTCTGGCGCCGCGGGCGCATGCGGGCCATAGGCCCGCGGTCCAACCCACCGAGATCGCGCCTAGATCCGCGCCATCACCGTGCGCGTCATCAGCGTCATCACCAGTTCGCCGGCCTGGTTCAGCACATCGTGCTGCGTGATCAATATCCCGCGGCTTTCATTGATCGGCTGCTTCGACAAGAACGTGATCTTCATTGTGAGCACGTCGCCGGCGTGGGCGGTCTTGTACCAGCGGATGGCGTCCTGGCCGAGGCGCGCGAGCACGGGCCAGTCCTTCGTTTCCTCCCACAGCATCCGCGACCACAGCGCATAGACATGCGCCTGCGCCGCGGGCGGGCTCTCCGCGCTGTCGCCGTCGGACTTGAGCGGCAGGTATGGCGCAAAGCGTTGCTGGAAGAGGGCGAGGTCCTCGGCATCCACCGCCGCCTTGCCGAACTGGTGCACATATCCGACAGGAATGTCGTCGAAGTACCAGCTCTGCCCCCTGATGCGATTCCCCGGTCGCGTCATGCAGACGGCTCCGGGGTGACGCCCACGAGGAGCTTGCCGTCGTGCCTGCCGTTGAAGAGGAGCTTCACCGCCTTCGCGGCGTTCTCGAGGCCCGGCTCCACATGAACCTTGTACTTGATCCTGCCCTCAAGCACCCACTGCGCGAGTTCCATCGAGGCCTTCTCGAATTCGCTCATGTAGTCGATGACGATGAAACCCTTCACGAGGATGCGCTTCATCAATATCTGCTGGAAGTTCGACGGGCCCTTGCGTTCGCCGGTGTCGTTGTAGGTCGAGATGAGACCGCAGAGCGGCATGCGCGAGAAATTGTTCATGCGCGCGAGGATCGCGTCCATGATCTCGCCGCCGACGTTCTCGAAGTTCACGTCGATGCCGTCCGGGCAGTGCTTGTCGAGTGCTGCGCCCACGTCCTCGTTCTTGTAGTCGATGGCCGCATCGAACCCGAGATCGTCCTTGATCCAGCGGCACTTCTCAGGCCCGCCCGCAATGCCGACGACGCGCGCGCCTTTCAGCTTCGCGATCTGCCCCACGATGGAGCCCACCGCGCCCGCCGCTGCAGAGACGACGACGGTCTCGCCCGCCTTCGGTTTGCCGATGTCGAGCAGGCCGAAATACGCCGTCCAGCCGGTGAGCCCGACGACGGACATGAAGGCCGTCACCGGCAAGCCGGGGATCTGCGGGATCTGGCGCACCATCGCGCCGGGGAGAAGGTGCCAGTCCTGCCACCCGCCGATCATCGGCGCGACGATGGCGCCCACCGGCACGTTCGGGTCTTTCGAGTCCTCCACCACGCCGACAGCGCCGCCGCGCATCACGTCGCCGATCTCCACCGGCGGCATGTACTGGTCCATGTCGCTCATCCAGATCCGGTTCGTCGGGTCGAGCGAGAGATAGAGCGTGCGCACCAGCACGTGGCCGTCGGGGGTCGCCGGCACGGGCGTCTCGACGAAGGCGAGGTCGCCGTCGGCGATGTCGCCCTCCGGACGGCGCTTCAAGATCCATTGCCTGTTCATGCGCGCCATGGCCGGTCTCCGTTTGTTCGGGAGACTGTCGCAAACGGCTCCGGTCCTGTCGAGCGGCCGGCGGGGGCTGTAACCGGACGTCGCGCCCGCGCGAACGGACTTGGCGGGGCGGTCGCGAAGCGCCTATGTCGCCGCATCGATGGCTGCCCCGGCGAGTTCATGAGTCTGCGCGCGTTCCTGTTTTCCGTCCTCGCCCTCTTCGCGGCGGGCGCGGCGCATGCGCAGCCGGTGCGCACGCAGAATGTCGAGACGGAACTCGTCTCCTCCCGCGCGGCGGTCGCGCCGGGCGAAACCGTGACGCTCGTGCTGCGCCAGAAAATCCGCGCCGGCTGGCACACCTACTGGATCAATCCCGGCGATTCCGGCGAGCCGACGCGGCTCACCTGGACGTTGCCGCCGGGCTTTGCGGCGGGTCCGCTACTGCACCCCGCGCCGCGCGTCGATCAGCTCGGACCGGTCACCACCTACGTGCATGAAGGCGAGGTGCTCTATCCGCTCGCCGTGGAGGTTCCCGCAAACGCGCGCGTCGGTGCGAACGCGTCGCTTTCGGCGAAGGCGAACTGGCTTGTCTGCGACGAGATCTGCATTCCCGAGGAGGGCGTGCTCGAACTCTCGCTGCCGGTGCGCGCAGAGGGACGCGACGATGCCCGCGGGACGAGCCTCGCACGCGAAGCGATCGATGCGCTGCCCGAAGCGATGACGCCGCTCGGCTTCGATTTCGAAGTCGGCGATGAGATCGAAATCTCGTTTCCGGGCACAGGCGCGCCCGACAACGCAATCACCGCCGCCGTCGCGGACGGCCGCCTTCGCAACCCGGTGTACTTTCCTTACGCGCAATCGCTGATCGACCACGCCGCGCCGCAGAAGGTCGAGATCGGCGAGGGCGCGGTGACGTTCGAGCTGGCTCCGTCGCTGTCCTTCAACCGGGCCGACGCGAAGGGCGAAGGGCTCCTCGTCGCCGAGATCAACGAGGGCGGGCGCTGGACGAAACGCGCCTTCATGTTCGGCGCGCCACCCGGCGAAGGGCCGCTGCCGGCGCTGGTCGCCGCGCGCTGGGCGGGCGAGGCGCCGCTGAACAG
>WRPF01000115.1 GCA_009773335.1 Caulobacteraceae bacterium | reverse complement strand
CCGCGCGCGCCGACGCACGGCGAGACGCCGCTCCAGTGTCGCCGCTTCCGCGGCCGCGCCTGCGTGACTGCCGCCCATCCGTATCCCCAGCCAGCCCGCGTCACTGAAGCAAACCGGCGCGGCGCCGCCAAGCGCCGCGTCCCAGAAATCGTGCGCACGGCGCGCGAACCGTCTAGGAAGCCTGCGGAGATCCCGATGCCCAGTTCAGAAAACGCCCAGCTCCTCGCGCTCGCCCAGCGCGCCGCCGCACGCGCCGCCGCCGCACTCGTCGAATGCCGCGCCGCCTGGCGCGCGATCGAATCCGAGGAGGGGCGGGAGGTGAAGCTACAGGCGGATCGCCATGCCGAAGCGCTGATCATCGAGACGCTGCGCGCGGAGACGCCGTATCGCATCCTGTCGGAAGAGATCGGCTGGGTGGACGGTTCGGACGGCGATGTCATCTGGGCCGTCGATCCGCTCGATGGCAGCGTGAACTACGCGCAGGGCTTCCCGCACTGGGCGGTGTCGATCGCGCTTGTGCGCGCCGGCTTGCCCGTCGTCGGCGTCGTGGACTGCCCTGAACTCGGCGAGACCTACACCGGCATCGCGGGCGAAGGCGCATGGATGAACGGCGCGCCGATCCGCGTCTCCGATGTGACCGATCCGAAGCGCGGCATCCTGATGACCGGCATTCCCGCGCGCGCAGCGACCGATCCCGCGACGATGGCGGCGTTCACGACAAGCATCACGCGCTGGCGCAAGGTGCGGATGATCGGCTCGGCGGCGTGCGCGCTGGCGTATGTCGGCGCGGGGAAGGCGGACGCCTACCACGAGACGGGCGGCATGCTCTGGGATGTGGCGGGCGGTCTGGCGGTGGTCGCGGGCGCGGGCGGCGTGGCGACCATGCGCGGCGTCGATGGCGATGCGCTCGACGGGCGGCTCGATGTGGTGGCCTACAATGGAAACGCCGCCCCGGCGTGATCCGGAGCGGCGCGATCGCATCGATCAGTGTGCGAGGACGAGCCCCAGGATCACGCCGGTGGCGACGCCGACGAGCAGATATTCGCCGCGATCGCTCTCCACCCAGTGATAGCCGCGCGGCGGCGCGCTGAGGCGATGGTAGCGGTAATCCACGGGGCGGCAGCGTTCGCGGTAATAGGCGGGCAGATAGTCGCCGCGCCGCCATTGGCGATAGTCGGAGCGGTAGTCGTGGCGGCTGTAATAGGCTTGCTGCGGCGGCCCGTAATACCATCTATCGCCAAGATAGTAGCCATTGTGGCGGCGTCCGTCCCAGCGGTCGTAGCGGTGGCCGTCGCGATAGCCTTCGCGATAGGCGCGGCGCTCGTCGCGCCGGTCGTCGCGGTTGTCGTAATCGCGGTCGTAACGGTCATGGTGACCGCGCGGATGGGCTTCCGCCGTGGCGGTGAGGGCGAGCGGCGCAGCGAAGGACATCACGGCGGCCGCAGCGAACAGGAACTTCTTCATCGCGTGCTCCTTCTATCTGGTTCCGCTCCCGGGGAACGGATGCGGGACATGCGTCCCGTCGTGCAGAAGGAGAATGCCATCGGCGGCCTGAACTGCCGCTGAATGCACTCTTGTTCAACTTGAACAATCGTTCATCGAAGCTTGGCGATGGCCTCCAGCCACGCTTTGGCGCTGGCGTCCGAAGGCGCGCGCCAGTCTCCGCGCGGGGAAAGCGCGCCGCCGGGGGAGAGCTTCGGACCGTTCGGCACAGCGGAGCGCTTGAACTGGCTCGTACCGAAGAAGCGGCGCGCGAATTCGCCGAGCCACCTGACGATTTCATTGCGCGAGAAGGCGCGCTTGTCCGCTTCCGCCAGGCCCTCCGGCCAGGCTCCTGTCGTTGCATCGCTCCACGCGCACTCGGCGAGGTAGGCGATCTTCGCCGGATGCAGGCCGCGCAGTGTGTAGTGCAGGAAGAAGTCGTGCAGCGCGTAGGGGCCGATCGTGGCCTCCGTGCTTTGCGTCACGCCGTCCGCGCCGGCCGGCACGAGCTCCGGCGAGATCTCGGTGTCGAGGATGCGCAGGAGAACTTCCGATGCGCTCGCACCGAACGTCTCGCGCCGCGCATTCCAGCGGATGAGATGCTGGATCAGCGTCTTCGGCGCGCCCGCGTTCACGTTGTAGTGGGACATGTGATCGCCCACGCCGTAGGTGCACCAGCCGAGCGCAAGCTCCGAGAGATCGCCCGTGCCGACGACGAGCCCGCCTCGTTGGTTGGCGAGACGGAAGAGGTAATCCGTGCGCAGGCCCGCCTGCACGTTCTCGAAGGTGATGTCGTGGACCGGTTCGCCCTTCGCGAAGGGGTGGTTCATGTCGGCGAGAAGCTGTTTCGCGGCGGGGCGGATGTCGATTTCCTCGAACGTCGCGCCGAGCGCCTTCGACAACGCCTCCGCATTCGCCTTCGTGCCCGCGCTCGTGGCGAAGCCGGGCAGGGTGAAGGCGAGAATGTTGGCGCGCGGCAGCTTGAGCGTGTCCATCGCCTGCGCGGCGACGATCAGCGCCTGCGTGGAATCGAGGCCGCCAGAAACGCCGATAACCGCGTGCTTCGAGCCGGTGGCTTCGAGCCGCTGCGTGAGCCCGCGCACCTGGATGGAATAGGCCTCGAAACAGTCGGAATCGAGCTGGCCCGGATCGTCCGGCACGAAGGGATAGCGCGCGAGCGGGCGTGCGAGCGCCAGCGCCTGCTTCGGCGGCGTGAAGGGGAAGGCGATGGTGCGGAACGTCGCGCCCGACATCGCCTGCGCGTCGCGGAAGGTGGACAGCCGCATGCGCTCCTGCCGCAGGAGGTCGAGATCGACATCGGCAAGGCAGTATTGCGATTGCGTCGGATAGCGTTCGGAAGCCGCGAGGCGCTCGCCGTTCTCATAGATGACGGCCTGCCCGTCCCACGCGAGGTCGGTGGTGGATTCGCCGGGGCCGGCTGCGGAGAAGACGTAGGCGGCGATGCAGCGGCTGGATTGCACTGCACACAGCATGTCGCGGTGGCGCGCCTTGCCGATGTTCGACGGCGAGGCGGAGACGTTCACCAGCACCTTCGCGCCCGCGAGCGCGCCGGCGATGCTCGGCTGCTCCGGCGCCCAGAGATCCTCGCAGATCTCCACGTGGACGACGAAATCGCGCGCGCTGTCGGCAGCGAAGATCAGGTCCGTCCCGAACGGCGCGTCGGCGCCGGCGATGCGGATGGTTTCGCCCGAAAGCCCCGCGCCGCTGGCGAAGTGGCGCTTCTCGTAGAATTCCCGGTAGTTCGGCAGGAAGGTCTTGGGCGTCACGCCCAGCACGCGGCCGTCCTTGATCGCCACCGCGCAGTTGAACAGGCGGTCGCCCCACCGCAGCGGCGCGCCGACGATGAGCATGGCCGCGAGGCCCACGCTGTCCCTTGCGATTTCGCCGATGGCGGCCTCGACCCGGTCGAGCAGGGCGTCCTGGAACAGGAGATCGTCGATCGCGTAGCCCGAGAGGCCGAGTTCTGGAAACACCACCAGCGCCGCGCCCTCGGCGTCGCACGCGCGCGCCAGCGCCAGCGTTTCGGCCATGTTGGCGGCGGGGTCCGCGACGCGCACCCGCGGGGTCGCGGCGGCGACCCGGATGAAGTTGTGCGCATAGGGCGTCGAATGACTCATGAACCCTATGTAGGCGGTTTTCGCGCATTCCGGCGAGGGACAAGGTTAACCGCGCCTTGAACCTGTGAATCGGGCATGCTCCGACCCACGCGATGACCAGTCTCTTTCCCCTGCTGCCGGTGTTCCTCGACCTCACGGGGCGGGCGGTGGTGCTGTTGTCGGCCGAAGCGGGGCTCGCGCCTCTGGCGCGGCGTTTCCTTGATGCGGGCGCCGGGGTGACGGCCATCGACCCGTCGCCGTCGGCGGAACTGGCCGCGCTCCAGCCTTCGCTGCGTATCCTGACCCGTCGATGGCGATCCTCGGATCTGGCCGGCGCGACCTTGGCGGTGGCAGGGGCGGGCGACCCCCGGGCGCCGCGGGC
>WRPF01000263.1 GCA_009773335.1 Caulobacteraceae bacterium | reverse complement strand
CCAAGGGCGTCGGCGCGCTCTACGTGCGGCGCGCGAAGCCGCGCGTACGCATCGTGGCCGAGATGGACGGCGGCGGTCACGAGCGCGGCGGGCGTTCGGGCACGCTCAACGTGCCGGGCATCGTGGGCTTCGGGAAGGCGTGCGAACTCGCCTCGCGCGAGTGGCGCGACGACGCCGTGCGCGTGCTCGCGCTTCGCCAGCGACTGCGTCGCAAGATCTTCGATGCGCTGGAGGAAGTGTATCTGAACGGCGCGGACGACCCGTGGCGGGTGCCCGGGAATCTCAATGTGTCGTTCGCGTTCGTCGAGGGCGAAGCGATGATGATGGCGATCAAGGACGTTGCCGTGTCGTCGGGCAGTGCCTGCACGAGCGCAAGCCTGGAGCCGAGTTACGTGCTGCGTTCGCTCGGCGTGAACGAGGAGTTGGCGCACAGCTCGATCCGCTTTGGCCTCGGCAAGTTCAATACGGAAGACGAAGTGGATTACGTGGCCGATCTCGTGATCGACCACACGCGGCGACTGCGTGAGATGTCGCCGCTCTACGAGATGCACAAGGAAGGCGTGGATCTGAAGTCCATCCAGTGGGAAGCGCACTGAGGAGAAGTCACATGGCGTACTCAGACAAAGTCATCGAGCACTACGAGCACCCGAGGAACGTCGGCACGCTCGACAAGCAAGACCCGAGCGTGGGCGCCGGTCTCGTCGGCGCGCCGGCGTGCGGTGACGTGATGCGGCTGCAGATCAGGGTGGATCTGGAGACCGGCATCGTGCAGGACGCGAAGTTCAAGACGTTCGGTTGCGGCAGCGCGATCGCGTCGTCGTCGCTCGTCACCGAATGGGTGAAGGGCCGCACGCTCGACGAAGTCATGACGCTCAAGAACTCGCAGATCGTCGAGGAGTTGAACCTGCCNNNNGCCGCCGGTGAAGATCCACTGCTCGGTGCTCGCCGAGGACGCGATCAAGAGCGCGATCGCGGATTTCCGCAAGAAGCAGGCGGCCCATCGCGCCGCGCAGAGTGCTGGTACGTCGAAGACTGCCGAGGCGCAGGAAAGCGTGCGCTGAGGGAGGCTGCGATGTCGCTTGCTGCCCGCCAGTCGATCCAGTCGCCGCCCGATCCCGCCGCGCACCTGCCGGTGGATCCCACCGGTGTGACCAGCGAGGCGGCGGGTACGGGTCTGCGGTTGACGCGCAAGGCGATCGAGATGGCCAAGCAGGCGCTGCGCAAGCGAGGCACGCCGGACGCGGCGTTGCGGCTCGGCGTGCGCGGCGGCGGATGTTCGGGCGTGTCGTACGCGATCGAGTTCTCGGACAAGGTGC
>WRPF01000021.1 GCA_009773335.1 Caulobacteraceae bacterium | reverse complement strand
CTCGACGAGGGCGGCTGCCTCAGTGGCGGCGAGCGTGCGGTAGGCGGTCTCGGCCGCCCAGGCGGGGCTTTCGCTCGGGCGGGCCGCACGCACGAGGTCGACGCCCCTGAGCTTCTGCTTCACGAGGGATGTGGTCAGCACGCCTTCGACGGGGTGCGGCGCGCCGCCGCAGACGATGGCGAGATAGGTCTTCTCCGTGATCCGGTCCGCGAAAGCCTGGTTGAGCGCCGCGATCGCCGAAGGGGTGCGGCCGGCGACGATCACGCCAGAGGTCTCGCGGTCGAGGCGATGGGCGAGGCGCGACTGGCGACCCTTCCGGTCGGTGAACTGCGCGAGCATCTCGTCGAGGGAAATTTCCACGCCCGAGCCGCCCTGCACCGAAAGCCCTGCCGGCTTGTCGAACACCAGCACCTGCGGGTCCTCGTGGATGAGGAAGGCGCGCGCGTCCGCGCCGTCGCGGGAAAAGTGGTGTTCGGGGGCGTTGATCGGTCGTCACCGGCGCCTTTTCGCACGAAGACGCCGGGGCTGTCGCGCGGCGCGGCAGTCGCCTCCGGCGCGGCTCCTGTGGACAACTTTCCCGAACGGCAGCCTAATCCCGCTTGATGCGGCCCGCAGAGGCCGCGCGGGACAGGAGGAAATCATGCGCGTGGCTGGTCACAACCTGCTGGCGATCATCGCTGCGGCGGTCGCCATGTATCTGATCGAGTTCGTCATGTACGGGATGGCGATCCCGCCGGCGACCTACATGGCGCTTTCGCACATGACCGCCGAAGAGGGCGCGGCGAACGGGTGGAAGATGCCGTTCGGAATCATCGGGCCGCTGATCTGGGCGACGGGTCTGTCGATCGCGATCGGCTGGAAGGGCGCCAAGGGCGCACAGGCGGGCGCCATGGTCGGCGTCGTGACGGCGGTCTTCTTCATGATCGCGGCGCGGTTCTACCAGTGGGGCTACGGGCCCACGGGCCTGGATTTCTATGCCGTCGACGCGGTGCATTTCCTGCTCTGCGGCGCGGTGGGCGGCGCGATCATCGCGGCGTGGCCTGCTTCGAAGACGGCGGCCTAGTCCCGGCGCCTCGCAAGCGCGGCGCGGCGGTGCTATCCCGCGCGGCGAACTGCGAGGGCCCATGCGTATCCTGTGCACCAACGACGACGGCATCCACGCGCCCGGCCTCGCCGTGCTCGAAAAGATTGCGCGCAGTTTTACCGACGACGTGTGGGTTGTCGCGCCGGAGAGCGAGCAGTCGGGCGCCTCGCGCGCGCTGACGCTCTCGGAGCCGCTGCGCGTGCGCGAGGCGGGGCCGAAACGGTTCACCGTCACCGGCACGCCGACGGACTGCGTATTTCTGGCGGTGCATGATCTCATGACCGACGGCGCGCCAGACTACGTGCTCTCGGGCGTCAACCGCGGCCAGAACATCGCCGAGGACGTCACCATGTCCGGGACCATCGCCGGCGCCATGGCGGGTCTCCAGGTGGGCATTCCGTCGATTGCGCTGTCGCAGGCGCGCGGTTTTCGCGGCCCTGATGAGCCGATCCCGTGGGAGACCGCCGAAGCGTTCGGTCCCGGCATCGTCCGCAAGCTGATCGAGACGGGCTGGCCCGCCGACGTGGTGATGAACGTGAACTTCCCCGATCGCCTCGCCGCCGAGGTGGATCGCGTCGAAGTCACCGTGCAGGGCCGTCGCGACCACCACATCATCTATTCCGATCGCCGCACCGATCTGCGCGGCCAGCCCTACTACTGGTTCGGCTTCAGGGGCACGCTCTCCGATCCCCCGGAAGGCACGGACCTGCGCGCGATCTACGAGGGCCGCATTTCCGTGACGCCGCTGCACATGGACCTCACGCACGCCGAGACGCGCCACGCGCTGAAAGGCGTGCTCGGCGGCGCGCCTCCGAAGTGAGTGCATCGCGATGAGCGAAGACTCCGATTTCGACAAGCTGATGCGGTTCGTTCTCGAACTGCGGCAGGGCGGCGTCACCGACGCGCGCGTGCTCGCCGCGATGGAGCGCACGCCGCGCGCGCATTTCGCTCCGGAACAGTTCAAGGCGTTCGCAATGGAGGATCGCGCCCTGCCGCTGCCGGACGGCGAGTTCATGACCAAGCCGTCCACCGTCGCGCGCGTGCTCGCGGCGCTTGAGCTGCGTGGCGGAGAAACCGTGCTGGAGGTGGGAACAGGCTCCGGCTATCAGGCCGCCGCGCTGGCGACGATCGCACGGCGGGTCGTCTCTCTTGAGCGCAGGATTGCACTGGCCGCCGAGGCGCGCGCGCGGATCGGGCAGCTGCGCCTCATGCATGTGTACGTGCACGCCGCCGATGGCGCCGATGGCTGGGCGGAGGACGCGCCCTATGATGCGATTGTCGTCAACGCCGCGATCGGGACGCCGTCGCCCACGGAGATGAAGCAGCTCGCAAGCGGCGGCGTGCTCGTGGCTCCCGTTGTCGGCGAGAACGGGCAGCGCCTGATGCAGTTCCGCAAGGGCGCGGACGGAAGTTTCGTCGCGCGCGATCTCGGGCCCGCGCAGTTCGCGCCGATGGCGCGGGGGCTTGTTGCGGACGCTACGGGCAAGACGGCCGGCGAGTAGGACCGCGGGGGCGATATTGTACTTCCCAAACAAAGGGGAATCGTCCAGCATCGAGGGAGGCGCTAGATGACTAGCGCAAAATCCCGCTGGGGCGGCCTCACGCAGGCATTCGGCGGCGGTGAACTCGCCGGAGATTGCCTAGTGCGCTTCATTTATCTGGACGAATCTGGAGTCGGAAGCATCGAGCGCGAGCCGGTGTTTGTCGTGGCCGGCGTCATCGTCCACGCCGACCGGCAATGGAAGGAAATCGAGGACCGGCTAGCGGTTCTGGCGGACAGGCACGTTCCGAAGGCCCATCGGCCTGACTTCGTTTTTCATGCGACCGAACTGTTTTCCGGCGGCGGCACTTTCGACCGACAATCCTGGTCGAAGGAGAGCCGTTGGGCGATCCTTGAGGACATTCTTAAAATCCCCTCGGAAATGGGATTGCCGGTTGTGTGGGCCGCCACCGCGCGCAGGCCGATGGTGGTTCTTGCAGATATGGGGAACAGGCTGAAGCGCGGCGTCACCTTGGACCCGCTGGAAATGGCGCACTCTCTCAGTGTGATGGCATGCGCGCACGAGGCACATGGCTGGATGGAGGAGCACGCGGAGATCGATGAGTTGGCGCAGATCGTCGCCGAAGACACCACGCAACGCCGCGCGGCCATCAAGAAGATGTTCAATGAAATCCGTAGCGACCAGTTTCGCAACGAGTATGTGTCGTTCTTTCCGCAGGACGCCGATCGCGGAAAGCCGCTTCAGCGGATCGTCAATTCTGTTCAGTTCTCAGAAAAGCGGGAGTCCGCGCCGCTGCAGCTTGCTGACGCATGCGCCTTCGCAATACGTCGCTACCTCTCGCACGCGCAGGGGTCGGCTCACTTCTTCGATCTCTTGAAGCCCCAGCTCACTCGAAAGGTGACGCGGGACATCGCTAAGACGAATGAGGATTTTTACGCGCCGCCTTGGCAGGAACAATCTTCTTGAAGGCCTTCTCGAAGGCCTTTCCTGTCTCGTCCGCCTCAGCATCGCGTGCGGCCTCAATGAACCGCTCGCGTTGAGGCTTCTCGTCTTTTGCTGGGGGCTTTTTCGCTGGCATAATCGTCAAGCTACTTCTGTTCGCTGGGCGCGGGAACGAAGATCGCCCTTGCCTTAATCGCGATTGTTGGTGACGGCCCGAGCTGGACGCTCCCGCTAGATTGTCCGCCAGCCTCATCAATGATGAGGCCGTTGGCGCCGAGCCGGGCGGCTCGCTCTTTCAACTCCGCCATCGCCAAATTTGTGTTCCATTGGTCTAGCACCCCATCATTGGCTTGCGACTGAATTATGCCGATGACTTCAAAGACTGGCGGCGGCGCGTCGTACAGCCGGACTTGATCGGGTGTCAGCGGCGGGCGCGCAGTCCCTGTGACTATCGCGGAACTGGAGGCGCAAGCACTCAAAAGCACGGCTATTGCTAAGACGAAAAAGCGCATTGGTCCCTCCCGAAAGACTGCCAACCTTCACTCCAACTGTCGTCATGGGCAAGCCCGCACGCCGCAAACACACACGATAATTGTGCGATGAAAAACGCAATCGACCGCCGTCGCGCACGCGCACTTGAACTTCTATCCGGGGCTGGCCCCGTCCTCAGTCTGGATGAGGTTCTTCGCCAGCGCGGCGATAAGGTCCCGCCGGCTGCCGGGAAGCATCTTCCCGGCCATGTCGAGAAGTCGACTCGCGACAGTCTCTAGGGCAGCATCCGCGCGTTCGTCTGCGGGCTCCAGTGCGCTGACAATCTCAGTCGTGAGCACCATGAGTACGTCAACCAACTCTTGCGAAGTGACGGAGCGCTTAGGGTCCATGGTTCTTTCCTTTCGTGCGCCATCGCGAACGATACTTGCTTACCGCCTTACGCTGCCGCCCCTTGGCGACCAACTGTTTGATAGGTGAGGCGCTTCCCGACGATCCCGTTCACCACGAGAGCGAAGCGGGCTTGATCGTCCACGCCGAGGCGAACCCGGTTGGAATACCGGAAGTCGAACTCAGTCGTGTATCTGTGCAGGTGCGCCTTGGCGCAGTGCTGGTAGACGCCGCGCATACCTCTCTTGAATACCGAGAAGAAGCCCTCAACGGTGTTGGTGTGGATAGTCGGATCGGCCTTCGAGACATACTCGTGGGCGAAGTGATTGACGCTCGAATGCGCCGCGAATTCTTGACCCACCTTGCGATAAAGGCGTGACTCGTCGGTCAGCAGACGCGCTTCACGGGAGACGTTCTCACGAACGATCTGCCCCACAGTCTCGGACGAAAGAACGTCCACGACCGTACTGCGCGCTTGCTTAGTGTCGCGGTCAACGAGGGTGACAACCTTCATCTTGTGGCCCGGCCCCGGACGGACCTTCTGGCCCGGCTCGCGGCCGATGAAGGTCTCGTCGGCCTCCACGCCACCACCGCCGGCGCCAAACATGCCCGCAGTCCCGTCCTGCATGGCGAGTCGGATGCGATGCGACATGAACCAAGCGGTCTTCAGCGTCACGCCGAGCGTGCGCGAAAGCTGGTTCGACGAAATGCCCTTCTTCGACGACGCAAGCAGGAACATCGCCTGAAGCCACAGGTGCAGCGGAACGTGCGAGGACTCGAAAATCGTCTTCACGCGCACGGTGAACTGGACGTGGCAAGCGGCGCAGCGCTTCAGGCCAATGCGGACGGCGCCGGGCGTGATGACCTTGCCTTCCTTGTCCTTCTTCGCCTTGCCGCGAACGCCCGGCAGCGCGACGCCTTCGCCACCGCAATGGGGGCAAAAGCAGCCGGTCGGCCAGACGCGCGCTTCGACGTAAGCGAAGGCGGCGGCTTCATCGTGAAAGTGCGGGGCGGAAAGGACAGACTTCGACATGAGCCCAATCTAGGGTCAGCCGGTTTGTTTGTCAAGTATAACATCGCCACCGCGGGCCTATGGCCCGCAACAGAGTTTGACACAGGCTCAACCGACGCGCGCTCGTTGCACCGTATGCGGGCCATAGGCCCGCGGTCCTACTCGCCGAAATCCAGCGACGCCCCCAACTCCCCCGCCAACGCCACAATGAACTGCCAGGCCGTGCGCCCGGACCGTGCGGCGCGCTCCATGGACCATTGCAGCGCACGCCGGCGCAGAACGTCAGGTGCGATGTCGAGTTTGAACCGCGTCGCGTAGCTGGTGACGATCCGCAGGTAGCCGTCCTGGTCGAGCGGGTGGAAGCCGAGCCACAGGCCGAAGCGGTCGGCGAGTGCAAGGCGCTCCTCGGCGGTGTCGGACCAGTGCAGGTCGTTGGCGTCGTTTTCCCGCGCGTCGCGGCTGACGAGGTGGCGGCGGTTCGACGTGGCGTAGACGACGATGTTGGACGCCTGCGCGGCGAGGCCGCCGTCGAGCGCGGGCTTCAGCGCCTTCATCGCGGCCTCGCCGCCCTCGAACGAGAGGTCGTCCACGAAGAGGATGATCCGGAAGGGGGTGCGCTCGAGGGCGGCCAGCAGGGAAGGAATGGCGGCGAAGTCCTCCCGCGGCGCCTCGATCAGCTTGAGCGCGGGCGTCCCGGCCGCGACGGTCGCGTGGACGGCTTTCAGCAGGGCGCTCTTGCCGGCGCCGCGCGAGCCCCACAGGAGGGCGTTGTTGGCAGGCCCCCCGGCGGCGAAGCGGCGGGTGTTGGCCAGAAGGGCCCCCTTCTGTCGTTCCACCTCCAGAATGAGGTCGAGAGGGGGGCTGCGGACGGCGGCGGGGACGAGCCCCCCTGCTCCCGGCCGCCAGACGAACGCTCCGGCCCCGGCCAGCCCCGACAGGTCCGGCGGCGGGGGCGAAAGGCGCTCCAGCGCATCCGCGATACGGGCAAGTGGGTCGGGGGATTCATCCATGGGGCGAAAATCTGACCCGATTGCAATGACGAGGAAGGGCCGTATAGTCCGCGCCGCCGCGCCGGACCAGCGTCCGCGCCTCAAGGGTTTTCCATGCTTATTTCTGACGCCTTCGCGCAAACCGGCGCACCCGCCGGGGCTCCTGACGCCACGACCGCGCTGCTCATGCAGCTGTTCCCGTTCCTTCTCATCTTCGTGGTCTTCTATTTCCTGATGATCCGCCCGCAGCAGCGGGCGATGAAGGCGCGTCAGGAAATGATCGCCGCCTTGAAACGGGGCGACGTCGTGGTCACCTCGGGCGGACTGATCGGCAAGATCAAGTCCGTGGCGGATGACGAGGTGCGCGTGGAGCTGGCGACAAACGTGGAAGTCCGGGTGATCCGCTCCTCGATCACGGACGTGCGCACCAAGGGCGAACCCGCGCCCGCCAACGATTCCAAGCCCGCCAAGGCGGAATAACCTCATGCTCAAGGTCGCCCCGTGGCGCATCTGGCTCGTGCTGATCGTCACGATCGGCGGGCTGGTGCTGGCTTCGCCCAACTTCTTCACCGCCCCGGTGCGCGCGCAGATTCCGGTCGTGCGGGATCTCAAGCCGATCAATCTCGGCCTGGACCTGCAGGGCGGTTCGTATCTGCAGCTTGAGGTCGATACGGCGTCGCTTGAGAAGCAGCACCTCGAAACGGTCGTCGATGACATGGCGCGGGTGCTGCGCGAGGCCAAGCCACGGCTCTCCTACACCGGACGCGGCGTCGCGGGCGACGCGGCGCGGCTGCGGATGGTCAACCCCGAAGACGGCGCCCGCGCACTCACGGTCCTGAAGAAGGAACTCGTGCAGCAGATCGATGCGGGCGGCCTCGGTCGCACCACAGCCAACATCATCTTCACGCAGACGCCGGACGGGTACATCGAGGCGCGCTTCTCGAAGGAAGCCAAGGAAGAATCTGCGCGGCGCGCAATTGACCAGTCCATCGAAGTCATCCGACGCCGCGTCGACCCGTCGGGCACCAGCGAAGTCTCCATCGCGCGCCAGGGCGTGGACCGGATCGTGGTGCAGGCGCCCGGCGAGACCGATCCTGAAACGCTGAAGCGCCGCATCGGCCAGACGGCGCGCATGACGTTCCACCTCGTCGACCACAATGTGGGCCCGGAAGACATCATCGCCGGGCGCGTGCCGCCGGGCACGATGCTGATGCCGCAGGACCGGCCCGATGAGCCGTTCGTGGCGGTGAAGACCCGCGCGCTGCTGTCCGGGGATGATCTCAGCAGCGCCAACCCGTCGTTCGACCAGCGCACTGGGGAGCCGGTTGTCTCTTTCCGCTTCAACACGCGCGGCGCGCGCATCTTTGGCCAGGCCACGCTGCTGAACGTCGGCAAGCGCTTCGCCGTGGTCCTCGACGGCACGGTGCTCACCGCGCCGAACATCATCGAGCCGATCCTCGGCGGTTCCGGGCAGATCACGGGGAACTTCACCCCCGACAGCGCCAAGGAGCTCGCCGATCTCCTGAACGCCGGTGCGCTGCCGGCGCCGCTGCGGATCATCGAACAGCGCAGCGTGACCGCCGAACTCGGTCAGGACGCGATCAACTCCGGCGCAAAGGCCGGCGTGATCGCCGCGGTCGGCGTGCTCATCTTCATGGCGCTCATGTACGGCCTGTTCGGGCTCTTCGCGTGTGTCGCGCTGATCGTGAACGGGGTGCTGATCCTCGCGGCCATGTCGGCGTTCGGCGCGACGCTGACACTGCCGGGCATTGCGGGCCTGATCCTGACGCTCGCCGCCGCGGTCGACGCGAACGTGCTGATCTACGAGCGCATGCGCGAGGAAGCGGCTGCAGCGCGCGCGCCGGGTCTGGCCATCGAGGCGGGCTTCGGCAGGGCGATGATCACCATCATCGACGCGAACCTGACGACCATCCTCGCCGCGCTGATCCTGTTCCAGTTCGGCGCCGGTCCGGTGCGCGGCTTCGCCTGGACCTTGTCCATCGGCGTCATAACCTCGGTCTTCACCGCCGTGCTGATCACGCAGATTCTCATTGCATGGTGGTTCCGCATGGCCCGCCCCAAGAAACTCCCGATCTAGGACACCCGCGCCATGTGGCCTTTCTGCAAACTCATTCCGGCAAAGACGAACTTCAAGTTCGTGCGCTTCGCCGGTTTCGCAGCGTTCCTGTCGATCGCGGCGGTCAGTGCGACGTTCGCCTCGATCCTCACGGCCGGGTTCACGCAAAACCCCATCGCCATCTACCAGGCGACGTCGGGCTCGCCGCAGCAGAAGATGGACGTTATCTTCTCGAAGAGCTTCAATCTCGGCATCGACTTCAAGGGCGGCAACTCGATCGAGCTCTCCGCGCCCGCCACCATCGATCTCGAAAAGGTCCGTGCATCCGTCCTCGCTCTCGACCTGGGCGACGTGCAGGTGCAGGGCTTCAGCGACGACAAGCACGCCGAGGTGCGTTTCGAGACGCCGACCGGGCGTGAGCCGGCGGCCGTGAACACCCAACTCATGGAGCAGCTCAAGACTGTCGTTCCCGGGATCACGTTCGAGAACGTGCAGGTCGTGGGGCCGAAGGTGTCCAGCGAGCTGTTCACCGGCGGCGTGCTGGCGCTTGGTCTCGCGATCCTGCTGATGCTGATCTACATCTGGTTCCGGTTCGAGTGGCAGTTCGGCCTCGGCGCCGTCATGGCGCTTTTTCACGATGTGATCCTGACGCTCGGCATCTTCTCGGTGTTCCGCATCGAGTTCACGCTGACGATCATCGCGGCGCTTCTCACCATCATCGGCTACTCGATGAACGACACGGTTGTCGTGTTCGACCGCCTGCGGGAGAACCTTCGCAAGTACAAGAAGATGCCGCTGTCACAGGTGATCGACACCTCGACCAACGAGACGCTGTCACGGACGATCGTCACCGGCATGACGGCGCTCATGGCGCTGACGGGGCTGCTGGTGGTCGGCGGCGAGGCGATGCAGGGCTTTTCGATCGCGATGCTGTTCGGCATCGTCATCGGCACATATTCGTCGGTCTATGTGGCGGCGCCGGCGATCCTTCTGTGGGGCGTCAACCGCGGTTCGATGGCGCAGGAAAAGCCCGACAGGTCCGAGCACGCGCTGCCCTGAACCCCGGTCTCCCCAAACCCGGTATCCCCAAACCCGGTATCCCCAAACCCGGTATCCCCAAACAAAGTGCGGTTTTCGCGGACCGTGACCGCCGTCGCGAAGCGGACTATAGGTCGCGCGACAGTTGAGCACATTCTGGAGCACGCACGATGGCGACTTTTCTCGGCAATATCCGGTACGTGGCGTGGACGGGCATCGCCCTCGCGCTGATCTTCCTCCTCTCGTACGCGGTCGTCGGCCAGGGCCGCGGCCTGACGGACTACAACGTCATCCAGGCGTTCCTGCGCTGGAGCCACGTGCTCGTCGGCATCATGTGGATCGGTCATCTCTACTATTTCAACTTCACCCAGATCCCGAACGTGCCGAAGATTCCTGAAGAGCATCGCGGCCCTGCGATCTCCAAAGTGATCGCGCCGGCGGCGCTCTACTGGTTCCGCCACGGCGCGGCGCTGACGCTCGTCACCGGCATCCTGCTTGCCTGGAATCAGGGCTATCTCATCGAGGCGTTCACGCTCGGCCTCTCCGAAGGCTTCGCGACGACCAAGCATGTCTTCATCGGCATCGGCATGTGGCTGGCCACGATCATGTTTATCAACGTGTGGTTCGTGATCTGGCCGAACCAGCAGCGCGCCCTGAACATCGACGACCGCTTCCCGGACCTGACGAAGGAAGCCCGCGCCGGGCACGCCCGGACCGCGATGCTGTTCTCGAGGACCAACACCTTGCTGTCGGCGCCGATGCTGATTGCCATGACCGGCGCGCAGACGCTGGGCTGATCCGGGCGGACCGGGATCCCGACCGGCCGCGGGTCACGCGCCCGCGGTCGCCCTCGGTTGGCGTGGCGCATTTCTTGCGGGCGGACTGGACTAGCGGGCGGACTGGCGAGGTCCGCCCGTGTCGCGTCGGGTTCCCTATGGCATGGGCCGGAGCCGGGGGCTCCCCCGAAGGAGATTAGGGTGGACATCCGTATGCGGCTAGACGAATTAGACCGATATCCCAAGGACTTGCCGGGAGTGGCGACTGTGTTTCGCGGCCCGTTGACGCCGAAGAAGAGTAAGGCCGCCGACGCTGACGCGAGCCCGGAAACCGCCGACGATCTCGTGCGTCGGGTGGACGAGGATCGCTGGCTCGCGACGCGCTTCGCCGATGCGCCGGGCCGTGAGCGCCTGAGCGCCCTCTACGCATTTGTCTATGAAGTCGCCCGCATTCCTGAGTCCGTGCGCGATCCCGCGCTGGGCGCCATCCGGCTCCAGTGGTGGCGTGATGCTGTCGACGCCATCTACGCCGGGCGCGGGAGCGCCGACGGCGATGTGGTGACGGGCCTTGCCGGTCTCGTGGAGTGGGCGAGCCTCGACCGCGGCCTCATCGATGCTTTCATTGACGCCCGGCAGAAGGATCTTGAGGAGCGCCCATTCGAGCAGTGGCCCGAGTTCGAGGCCTATGTGGACGATACCGCCGGCGCGGTGATCCGGCTCGCGGCCAAGGTCTGCGCGCCCGATCTGGCGCAGACCAGCCAGCACCTTGCCCTGTTCCGGAACGCGGGGCGCATCTGGGGTTATACGGGGCTCGTGCGCGGGCTCCCGGTCTGGAACGAGCGACGGCGCACGTTCTTTCCGCAAAAGCTGCTCGACCACGTCCACCTGAGCAAGGAAACGCTGTTCTCCGGCGCCACGGTGCATGAGACGAGCGCGGCTTGCCGTGCGGTGCTGGAGCGCGCTGTATCCGCCCATCGCGAAGTCAGCCGGCTGTCGTATGGCGCGCCGAAAGAGTTCTTTCCGGCCTTCGGCTATGTGGCCCTCGTGCCGGACTACATGCGCGCGCTGGACCGGCCGTATGACGGCGTCGCCAAGGTGCCGCTGCTGCGCCGCCAGATCCGCCTCCTGATGGCTTCGGCCACCGGCAAGGTCTGATCCTTACTCGGCCGCGACGCGCGGCGGGGCGCCGAGCCACGCTTCGATGTCCCTGATCGCGCGGCGCGCCATCACCTGTTTGCGCGCGCGACCCTTGTCGGCGCCCTTGAGGCGTTTGCCGTCGGCGTCGACGACGGGATCTTCCGCCAGCGGGGGAAGGAGCCCGAAATTCACGTTCATCGGCTGGAAACTCCCCTTCTCGCCGGGGAGGTGGCCCGCGGTGACATGCGCCAGAAGGGCGCCCAGCGCCGTCGTGACCGGAGGCGCAGGAAGGGGGCTTTCACGTCGCTCCGCCGCCGCGAACTTTCCCGCAAGCAACCCGATCGCCGCGCTCTCCACGTAACCTTCAACGCCCGTCACCTGTCCGGCGAAACGCAGGCGAGGGGCCGCCTTCATCCGCAGCGTCGCATCGAGCAGTTTCGGCGAGTTGAGGAACGTGTTGCGGTGGATGCCGCCGAGCCGCGCGAACTGCGCGTTCTGCAGGCCCGGGATCATGCGGAAGATTTCGGTCTGCGCGCCGTGTTTCAGCTTGGTCTGGAAACCGACGATGTTGAACAGGGTGCCCAGCGCATTGTCCTGCCGCAGCTGCACGACTGCGTAGGGCCAGCGTCCCGTGCGCGGATCGTCGAGACCGACAGGCTTCATCGGCCCGAAGCGCAATGTCTCGCGTCCCCGCTCCGCCATCACCTCGATCGGCAGGCAGCCTTCAAAATAGGGGGTGTCCTTTTCCCAGTCGCGGAACTCGGTCTTCTCGCCTGCGAGAAGCGCGTCGACGAAGGCGTTGTATTCTTCTTTGTTAAGCGGGCAGTTCACGTACGCCGCCGTATCGCCCGCAGGGCCCGCCTTGTCGTAGCGCGACTGTTTCCACGCGACAGAGAAGTCGATCGTCTCGTGATGCACGATCGGCGCGAGCGCATCGAAGAAGGCCAGCTCCTCTTCCCCCGTCAGCGATTTCACCGCCTCCGCGAGCGCCGGCGACGTGAGGGGGCCCGTGGCGACGATCACGCTGTCCCAGTCTTCGGGCGGCAGCCCTGCGATTTCCTCGCGCGCAATCGTGATCAGGGGGTGAGCGGTCAGCGCCGCCGTCACCGCCGCCGAGAATCCGTCGCGGTCCACCGCGAGCGCCGAGCCCGCCGGCACCTGGTGCGCATCGCCCGCGCGCAGGATCAGCGAGTTTGCACGCCGCATTTCCGCATGCAGCAGGCCGACCGCATTGTTCTCCCAGTCGTCGGACCGGAAGGAGTTCGAGCAGACGAGTTCGGCGAAGCTCGCGGTCTTGTGCGCCGGCGTCATCCGCACGGGCCGCATCTCGTGCAACACCACAGGCACGCCGGCGTTGGCGAGGGCCCAGGCGGCCTCGGACCCGGCGAGGCCGCCGCCGATGACGTGAACGGGATTGAGTGTCATGTCGTCTTGTTAACCGCCGTCGTCGGCGGCGCAAACTGGCGTGAACACCGGGCGGTCGCTAAAGACGCTGCTGAACGGAGCTGACGACATGGCGATGCCCCAGAACAACCCCGGCAGGGTGCCGGTTTTCGAGTCGGTCCGCGAGGGCTTCGCATTCATCGCACGCGACTGGCGGGGGATCGTGCCGCTGGCGCTGATCGGGGCGGCGGCGCTGGCGCCGCTGCAGGTGTGGCAGCAGACCGCCGCCGCGCGTCAGGATATGGGCGGCGTGATCGGCGCGTCGATGCTGGCGGCGCTCGTGAACGTGCCGCTGCTGGCGGCGTACTTCCGGCGTGCGGCCAGTCGTGGCGAGGCGCCGCTCGCCTTGCGGGCGGGCGCCGACGAAGCCAACCTCGCGGGCGCGACGGCGTCCGTGGCGTTCCTTGGCTTCATCGTCGCGACCGTCGGCGCCCTGCTTGTCGGCATGGCGCTGGCGGCCTTGCTGATGCGTTCGGGCGCCGATGCGTCCAGTCTTGAAAACCTCGCGCCGCAGGAGGCGGCGGCGGCCCTCAGCAAGGCGCTCGGCGCGGACGGGCTCCTGGTGTTCTTTACACTTGTCACTGCGTTCGCTGCGTTCCTGCTGTGGCTGACCGCGCGGCTTGTTCTCGCCTATCCCGCCACTGTGGTGGAGAAGCGCATGCTGATCTTCTCCACCTGGGGCTGGACGAAGGGGCATGCGATGGCGATCGCTGCGTGCCTCATCCTCGTGATGGTTGCGGCGCTGGTGCTGACGTGGATCGCGGGCCAGCCCATCGGCATGCTGATCGAACTGGCGTTGGGCAAGGGAACGCTTGCGACGGCGGGAACGCCCGCGAACTGGCTCTTTTCCTTCGCCAGCGGGTTCCTTGGCAACATGTTCTACCTGCCGGCCTATGCGGCGACGGCGGCGTATCTCTACCGGGGCCTGCGTCCGTCGGCGTAGCGTTTAGCTCGCGGCGCGTTTCCGTTTCGGCTTTGCCTCCTCGGCGGGCGTGGCCTTCCTGGCGGCGGATTTCGCAGGGGCTTTGGGGGGGGCTTTCGCGGTCGCCTTTACCGGCGCGCGCAGCGCAGCCTTGCGGCGGACCTGGCGGGCCATCGCCTCCGCGAGATAGCGCCCGGTCCAGCTTTCCTTGACCTTCGCCACGTCCTCCGGCGTGCCCGACGCGACGAGACGTCCGCCGCCGTCGCCGCCTTCGGGGCCGAGATCGAGAATCCAGTCGGCGGTCTTCACGACATCGAGGTTGTGCTCGATGACGACGACGGTGTTGCCGCTGTCGACGAGTTCGTGGAGCACATCGAGCAGCCTGCGCGTGTCCTCGAAATGGAGCCCCGTCGTGGGTTCGTCGAGGATGTAGAGCGTGCGGCCCGTGGCGCGCTTCGAGAGTTCCTTCGACAGCTTCACGCGCTGCGCCTCGCCGCCCGACAGCGTCGTCGCCTGCTGGCCGACCTTCACATAGTCGAGACCGACGCGCGTCAGCGTTTCCATCTTGTCGCGAATGCCGGGCACGGCGTTGAACAGGCGCCCCGCTTCTTCCACCGTCATGTCGAGCACGTCGGCGATGGACCTGCCCTTGAACAGGATTTCGAGCGTCTCGCGGTTGTACCGCTTGCCGCGGCAGGTATCGCAGGTGACGTACACGTCCGGCAGGAAGTGCATCTCGATCTTGATGACGCCGTCGCCCTGGCAGGCCTCGCAGCGGCCGCCTTTGACGTTGAATGAAAAGCGCCCCGGCCCGTAGCCGCGCGCCTTCGCCTCGGGGAGTCCCGCATACCAGTCGCGGATCGGCGTGAAGGCGCCGGTGTAGGTGGCGGGATTGGAGCGCGGCGTGCGCCCGATCGGCGACTGGTCGATGTCGATGACCTTGTCGAAATTCTCCAGACCTTCGAGCGACTGGTGCGGCGCCGGCACGTCGGACGCGCCGTTGAGGCGCCGCGCGGCGGCCTTGTAGAGCGTCTCGACGGTGAGCGTGGATTTTCCGCCGCCCGACACGCCGGTGATGCAGGTGAACGTGCCGACCGGGATTTCTGCAGTGACGTTCTTCAGGTTGTTGCCCGTCGCGCCGACGACCTTGAGGAACTTCTTCTGCTTCGCCGTGCGGCGCTTTTCCGGAATGCGGATTTCCTTGGAGCCGCGCAGGTACGCACCGGTGATGCTCTCCTCGCAGTCGAGGATTTCATGCGGCTTGCCTTGCGCGATCACGCGGCCGCCGTGGATGCCCGCTGCGGGGCCCATGTCGATGACGTGATCGGCGGTGAGGATGGCTTCCTCGTCGTGCTCGACGACAAGCACGGAGTTGCCGAGATCGCGCAGCCGTTTCAGCGTTTCCAGAAGGCGGGTGTTGTCGCGCTGGTGCAGGCCGATCGACGGCTCGTCGAGCACGTAGAGCACGCCGGTGAGGCCCGATCCGATCTGCGACGCGAGACGGATGCGCTGGCTCTCCCCTCCCGAGAGGGTGCCCGACGCACGGCCCAGCGAGAGATATTCGAGACCCACATCGACGAGGAACCGCAACCGGTCGTTGATCTCCTTCAGGATCCGCGCCGCGATTTCCTTGTCTTTCTTTTTCAGCTTGCCATCTAGGGCGGCGAACCAGTCGCGCGCGTGGCGGATGGCCAGTTCCGAGCCCTCGGAAATGTCGAAGCCGCCGACCTTCACCGAAAGCGCTTCCGGCTTCAGGCGCTTGCCATGACAGACGGGGCACGGCGCCGCGGACTGGTAGCGGCCCAGTTCCTCGCGCACCCACGCGCTGTCGGTTTCCTTCCAGCGTCGTTGCAGGTTCGGGATCACGCCCTCGAAGGGCTTTTTCGTCTCGTAGCGGCGCAGGCCATCGTCGTAGACGAAATTGATGATGTCCTTCGTGCCGTAGAGGATGGCTTTCTGCGCCTCGGTCGACAGCGTATGCCACGGCTTCTGCATCGGCGCCTTGAAGTGCTTGGCGAGCGCCATGAGCGTCTGCGTGTAGAGCGGCGATTGCCCGCGCGACCATGGCGCAATGGCGCCGTCCTGCAGCGTCTTGTCCTTGTCCGGCACCACCATGTCCGCATCGAACTCGAGCTTGTCGCCGAGACCGTCGCAGGTGGGGCACGCGCCCGCGGGATTGTTGAACGAGAAGAGCCGGGGCTCGATTTCCGGAATCGTGAAACCCGAGACTGGGCACGCGAATTTCGAGGAGAAAATGATACGCTCGGCCTCGCCCTTCGCATCTTTCTTGTCGGCGTATTCGGCCACCGCGATGCCGTCCGCGAGGCGCAGCGCCTGTTCGATGGAGTCGGCGAGCCGCGTCTCCATGCCGGCCTTCACCGCGATGCGGTCCACCACCACGTCGATGTCGTGCTTCAGTTTCTTGTCGAGTGTCGGCGCGTCCTCGAGCGTGTAGTATTCGCCGTCGATCTTGGCGCGCTGGAAGCCCTTCTTCAGAAGCTCCGCGAGTTCTTTCCGGTATTCGCCTTTCCGGTCGCGGACGATCGGCGCGAGCAGGAAGAGCCGCGTGCCTTCCGGCAGCGCCATGATCTGGTCGACCATCTGCGCCGGCTGCATCGCCTCGATCGGCAGGCCCGTCGCCGGCGAATAGGGCACGCCCACGCGCGCCCACAGCAGGCGCATATAGTCGTAGATTTCGGTGACGGTCCCGACCGTGGAGCGCGGATTGCGCGAGGTCGTCTTCTGCTCGATGGAAATCGCTGGCGACAGACCCTCGATAGAGTCTACATCCGGCTTCTGCATCAGTTCGAGGAACTGGCGCGCGTAGGCCGAAAGCGACTCCACGTAGCGCCGCTGGCCTTCCGCGTAGATCGTGTCGAACGCGAGCGACGACTTTCCCGAACCAGAGAGCCCGGTGATCACCACCAGTTCGCCGCGCGGGATGTCGATGTTCACGCCCTTGAGATTGTGCTCGCGGGCGCCGCGCACGCGGATATGGGTGAGGCCGTCGGACATGGAGCGCCTTGCATTGGTCGTTCTGACGCCGTGGGGGAGCGCCGCCGTTAACTAGTGTCCCGGCTCCTTGCGAGGAAGGGGGGCTGTGATGGCTGCTGACACGCGCTCCCCTTCTCCCCCGCCGGGAGAGACGGGTGTGGGGTGTTTCGCTTTCTCCCTCGGGGCGAGCGCGTTAACATTCTTGACTGATTCCACGCAAAAGAACATAAGTGGAACAAAATCCCGCCGTCAATGCACGGCAGGAGAGGTTTTCGGAAGGGGTCCGGCATTTCGCGCCGGGCCAGGTTCAAGGAGCGAGTGGTATGGCGGGCAGTCTCAACAAGGTGATCCTGATCGGCAATCTCGGGAAGGATCCGGAGGTCCGCCGCATGGGGTCGGGCGATCCCGTGGTGAACCTCTCGGTCGCGACGTCGGAGAGCTGGCGCGACAAGCAGACCGGCGAGCGCCGGGAAAAGACCGAATGGCACCGTGTGGTCATCTTCAACGACCAGATCGCCAAGGTCGCCGAGCAGTACCTGAAAAAGGGCATGAAAATTTACGTCGAGGGCCAGCTCCAGACCCGGAAGTGGACCGACAAGGACGGCGCCGAGAAGTATTCCACCGAAGTCGTGCTGCAGAAGTTCCGCGGCGAGCTGCAGATGCTCGACGGCAAGGGCGAAGGTGCCAGCCGCGGCGGCGACGTCGGCGGCTATGACGATGCGCCGGCCATGTCCGGCGGCGGCAAGAAGCGTGTTGCGGAAGGCCCGCGCGAGAGCTTCAGCGCCGATCTCGACGACGAGATCCCGTTCTAGGCGCGGTGCAGACGCCGCTTCACGCGTGCTGACGCCTGTTGACGCGCGTTGAAGCCTGGAAAAATCGCGTGCGCATCCGGCGCCCGCGCTCGCCCGCCTTGCGTCGGCGGGGGCTCCGCACTAGGGTCCGCCCCCTCGAAAACATGCCGCCTTAGCTCAGTTGGTTAGAGCACTGGTTTGTGGAACCAGGGGTCCCCAGTTCAAGCCTGGGAGGCGGTACCATCGTTTCCGGTGCTTCCCGCCTCTCTGCCGCGCGGCTAGGGTTTTCCTCCAGCGGAGGACACCATGGCGCGCCAGCTTTCAGACCATTTCGACCCGTCCACCGGCCCCAAGCGCGTGCTCGCCCTCGACGGCGGCGGCGTGAAGGGCGTGCTCTCGCTGGGCATGGCCAAGGCGGTGGAGACGGAACTGCGCCGTCGCGCCGGCGATCCGGGCCTCGTCCTGTCCGACTACTATGATCTCATCGGCGGCACCTCGACGGGCGCCATCGTCGCCACGGGCCTCGCGCTCGGCCTCACCGTCGACGCCATGATCGAGCTCTATCTGGGGCTCGGTCCCAAGGTGTTCGGCCGCCGCGTGGGCGACGGCAATTTCTTCCGCCCGAAATACGATCCCCGCGACCTGCGCGCCGCCCTCGAGCCCACGCTCGGGCGCCGCACGCTCGGCTCGCCGGACCTGAAGACCGGTCTGGCCGTGCACATGAAGCGCATCGACACCGGCTCCGCCTGGGTGCTGACGAACAACCCGAACAATCCGTTCTACGAGATCGAGGACTCCGACAAGGGCACGGTGGCGAACCGCAAGTACCGGCTCATCGATCTGGTGATGGCGAGCGCGGCGGCGCCCACGTTCTTCGACGAAGTCGTCATCAACATCGCCCGCGACGACAAGGACCGCGTGATCCAGAAGGGCTATTTCGTCGACGGCGCCGTGGGCGCGAACAACAATCCGGGCATGCAGTTGCTGCTGCTCGCGCTCGTGCCGGCATACGGCTTCAAATGGCGCGGGGGCGCCGACAATCTGATGATGACGTCGATCGGCACAGGTCAGCGGCGACCGGAAATCGATGGAAACAAGTTCCAGGGCATGGCGCCGGGCTTTCGCGGCATCCAGGCGCTGCGTTCGATGATCTACGACACGCAGATCCAGGGCGTGATGATGCTGCAGGCGCTGAGCGATCCGAAGCGGCCATGGCCCGTTAACTCTGAAGTCGGCGACATGGCCGGCGTCGTGCTCGGACAGGGGCCGTTGCTGGATTATCAACGCATCGATGTCATGCTCGACCGCAAGCCGAAGAACCAGCACGGCCAGCCGCCCGTGCGGACCGCGCTGGAAGAACTGATCGACCGTGATCTCACGGCGAAGGAGCTTCTCGGCGTCGATGAACTCGCGAACGGAACGCCGAAGAACATGAACCTCCTGCTGGATATCGGCCTTGCGGCAGGCAAGCGGTTCGTGGACGCGGTCTATCCCGATCCGCGATTCAACTTGCCCGGCTGGCCTGCGTGACGCGCCGGCTCGCCGTCGGCGTCACCGGCCACAGGCTCAACCAGCTGCCCGAGCCGGACCGGCCCCGGCTGGAGCGGGCGCTCGCACGCGCGATGGACCGCATCGAAGCCGCCGCGATGGCCGCCGCGCGCCGCGAAGCCGTACGCATGACGATGATCTCGGCGCTTGCGGAAGGCACGGATCGTTTTGCGGCGCATGCCGCTCTCGCGCGTGACTGGCGGCTCGTGGCGCCTCTCCCCTTCCGGAAGGGGCGCTATCTCAAGGATTTCGAGACCCCGGAGTCGAAGGCCGAGTTCCGTACGCTTCTCGCGCAGTCGACGCCGGTCGAGCCGGAGGGGCGCGGGAGCTATCTGGCGGTGGGGATGATGATCCTCGAACGCGCCGACGTGCTGATCGCGCTCTGGAACGGCGCGCCGCCGAAGGGGACGGGCGGCACGGCGGATGTCTCGGCGCGCGCGCTGCAGATGGGCAAGCCGGTGTTGTGGATTTCCGTGGAGGCCCGCCGACCGCCGCGGCTCATCGCGCCGATGCGCGCGGCGCGGAAGGGCTCATGGCGCGCCAACTTCCACCGCAGTCTCGCTGCTGCCTTCAGGACCGGCGCGCAACCTGAGGCGATGCGTCTCGCGGCGTGACGCCACGCTTGAGCCTCGTCTCCCTCGCGCGTAGACCGCGAGCCTCATGGCTTTTCCCGCACCTCGCCGCAGCAGCGGTCCGCGCGTCGTTGTCGTCGGCGCAGGCGTCATCGGACTATGCTGCGCGCTGGAGATCGCGCGCGGCGGCGGCGCCGTCACCGTCATCGATGCGGACGCAGCGCCCGCCAGTCTGCGCATCGCGCCGCGCGCGGCCGCCTTTGCTGCTGCGGGCATGCTCGGCGCATTTTCCGAGGCGCTGCATGAAGGGCCGGGCCATCATCGAAGGCTGAGCGACCTCTGCTGGGAAGGGCTCAAATCGTGGCGCACGCTCGTTGCGTCCGATCCCGAACTCTCCGGGTTCGTGCGGTTCAACGGCGCGCTCCTGCTTGCACACGACGAGGCCGACGCCGCCCGCGTGAGCCGCGCCGCCGACCGCGCAAAGCGGCACGGGGCGCCGTACGAAAAGTTTGAGGGCCTGCCGCCCGGTCTCGATGGGCGCCTGTATGGCGCGAAGGTGAAGTTGTCGGTGCGGTTGCCGGGTGAAGGCGCAGCCTCGGTTGAGCCGACCTTGGCGCGCCTTGCCGAGATGGCGCTGTCGTTCGGCGCCTCCATCGTGCGCGAGCGTGAGGTCGTCGAGGTCGCTGCGTCCAACGACCGGGTGAGCGGCGTGCATCTCGACGACGGCGGTGCGCTGCCGGCCGACATCGTCGTGCTCGCGACAGGCGCGCTGGCGCCGGCGTCGCTTGTCGCTGGGTGTGTCGCGCTGCAGCGGTTGACGCCCGCCAAAGGCATGCTCGGCGGGGCGCCGGCGCCGCAGGCCTTCGATCTGGCGGAAACGGTGCGTACGCCGAGAATCTACTTCGGGCGCGAAGGCGAACAGATTTTTTTCGGCGCGACCTCGGAACCCGGACGCGCCGATCTCGACGCAGATCCCGAAGCGATCGCCGCGCTGCATCTTGAGGTGCGCCGCACGTTGCCGGGCGCGCGTTTCGATCTCGCGACTACGGTCCTTTCGGTCGGGTTGCGCCCGCTGTCGCCGGACGGCGCGCCGCTGGTCGGGCGCACGGGGCCGGACGGCCTCATTGTCGCCGTTGGCCACGGGCGCAACGGCTGGCTCCTCGCGCCGGTCACGGGCGTCGCGGTGGCGGCGCTGGCGTCTGGCGTCGATCCCGCGCCCGTCTGGCGCGACTTCACCCCCGACCGCTTCGCCTGACAGTTTCGCTTGATCGGGCCGACTCGGTGCATGCCGGTCCCATGACCATCAACCCCGTCTCGATCCCGCAGGGTGTGCGCGAGGCGCTGCAGCGGGCGGCGGCGTCGACGGGCGTCGACTTCGGGATGTTGGCGGAGACCGCGCGCCGCGAAAGCGGCTTCAACGCCGGGGCAAAAGCGCCGACGTCGTCGGCGACGGGGCTGTTCCAGTTCATCGAGTCCACCTGGCTCGACATGGTGCGCAAGCACGGCGGCGCTCATGGCGTCGGAGGTCTCGCGTCGCGCATCGACGTGGTGGACGGCCGTCCACGGGTGCGTGACGCCGAAACCCGCAGAGCCATTCTCGATCTGCGCTTCGATCCCGAACTGAGCGCGCGCATGGCCGGCGAACTCGCGCGCGAGAATGCGGCGACACTCGAAGGCAATCTTGGCCGCAAGCCCTCGGCGGGAGAACTGTACGCCGCGCACGTGCTCGGCCCGGGCGGCGCCACGCGCCTGATCGAGGCGGCCGGCCGCGGCGCGTCGAATGCGGCGGCGCTTTTTCCGCGTGAGGCGGCAGCGAACAAGGGGCTATTCTACACGGACGGCGCGCCGCGCTCCGCCGCGCAACTGCTTGCGCGTCTCGACCTGGATGCGGCGGGAACCGTTGGGCCGGAGTCCGACGCGAACGGTGCGCGCTTTGTCATGAACCCGGAGCACGGGCCTGCAATCGCTGCGTTCTTCGACGCTCTGTTCGAAGCCGTCGCGCATGATCTCCTGACGCCGGACAGACGCGCGCCGGACGATCCGCTGCGCGCGGCGGCGGCCTACGCGAAGGTCCAGCGTTCGGATTAGAGGCCTTCGCGCGCGGCGCCGCTGGCGATCATCTTCTCGATCTCGTCGCTGCTGAAACCCGCCT
Source organism: Caulobacteraceae bacterium (assembly GCA_009773335.1). Taxonomy (GTDB): domain Bacteria; phylum Pseudomonadota; class Alphaproteobacteria; order Caulobacterales; family Aquidulcibacteraceae; genus VFBF01. The sequence continues at coordinate 22,143 of WRPF01000021.1, read as the reverse complement.
GCGCGAGCACACTGCGTGTGTGTTCGCCGGGGCGCGGCGCGGGGCCTTTCGGCCCGTCATCGGTTCCGGGAAAGCGCAGCGGCGATCCCGGCGCCTTCTTCGTCCCGCCGTCGGCCTGCGGAATATCGACGACGCCGCCCGCCGCGATGAGCTGGGGATCGCGCGCGGCGTCGACCGCTGTCTGCGCAGGCGCCCATGCAAGGCTTTCGGCGTCGAGGCGTTTTGCGATTTCCTCGAAGGTCCACTTCGAGAACGCTTCGTCGATGAGGGCGACCAGCGCGGGCCCGTTCTCGCGGCGCGCTCTCGACCGCGTGAACCGTTCGTCGGTGATGAGGTGATCGAGGCCGAGCGCGCGGCAGATCGGCGCCCAGTCGGCCTCGCCCTGACGCGGCACCAGCACGAACCACTTGCCGTCGCCCGACTGGAAAAAATTGGCCAGCGGCTGCACCGATTGCGGTCGCGGCCGGGTCGAGGCGATTTTCCCGAAGGCGTGCGTGATCGCCATGTCGGACGAAAGCGCATAGTTCGCCGCGCGCAGGAGCGAGGCCTCCACGAGCCGTCCCTTGCCGGTGCGTCCGCGCTCGACGAGGGCCGCCAGCACGCCGGCGCAGGTCGCCATGGAGGTGATGTGGTCGCCCATGCCGGTGCGGATCACGAACGGATCGACGCCCTTCGGCGCCATCAGCGTCGCCATCCCGGAGCGGGCCCAGAATGCGGAGACATCGAAGCCGGGGCGATCGATGTCGGGGCCTTCAAGGCCGTAGCCGGTGACGCTGGCGTAGACGAGGCGCGGATTGAGCAGCTTCAGGTTTTCGTAGTCGAGACCGGCGCGCGCGAGGCCGGCGGGGCGCACGTTCGTCAGGAACACGTCCGCTTCGGCGGCGAGCTTCTGGAGGACCGCTTTCCCCTCCGGCGCGGCGGTGTCGAGGATGATCGAGCGCTTGCCGCGGTTGTCCATGTCGAAGACCGGATTTTGTGCCGATTCTGCACCGATGGAATCGAAGAACTTGCGGATCGGGTCGCCGCCGGGCGGCTCGACCTTCACGACGTCAGCGCCCCAGTCGGCCATCATGCCGCCGCAGCCGGGGGCGGCGATGTAGGTAGCGTATTCGACGACCTTGATGCCTTCGAGCATAAAGCAGGTTTCCTCGTTCCGTCTTTGCGGGTGGTTTTCAAGCCTTCGTTAATGATCTGGACCGAGGCTGCAACCGGAAGATTCGACCGGATCCTTCGGGGAACCCCATGACCGTCGTCACTATGCGCGCGCGCCTGACGGATACAGATATCCGCACCCTGATGAAGGGACCGACGGAGGCTGACCGGGGCCAGGCGGCTCACAAGATCTGTCGCAGCATCGAGCAAGCGGACCTCACGCCCGAGGAACGCCTCCACGCCGAAGCGATCATGCGCCTCATGCTGGAGGACGCGGCCGTGCTCGTCCGGCGCGCGCTGGCAGTTGCGCTCAAGAACTCGCCGAAGCTGCCGCGTGACGTAGCGTTGACCCTGGCGCGGGACGTCGATTCCATCGCGCTGCCGATCCTGCAGGGCTCCCCCACGCTTTCGGATTCCGACCTGATCGAAATCCTGCGATCGGCGCCGCCCGCGCGGCAAGTGGCCATTGCATCACGCGAACGGATCTCGACCGCTGTGACCGGCGTGATCGCCGAGTACGGCGTACCGGCGGCTGTCGAGCGCGCGCTCGCCAACGACAACGCGCTGTTCGACGAACACGGTCTCGAGAAGGCCATCGACAGGTTTGCGGATCGTCCGGCCATCGTCGAGACGATGATCCACCGCAATACGCTGCCGGTCGCGATCACGGAAAAGCTCGTGTCGATGGTCACAGGCGAGATGTTCGATCACCTCGTCAATCACCATGCATTGCCGCCGCAGATGGCGATCGACCTCGCCTCCAGCGCCCGCGAGCGGGTGACCGTCGATCTCATCGAGCAGGCGATGCGGCAGACGGACCTGTCGCGTTTCATAGAGCAGCTGAACCTGCACGGACGCCTGACGCCCTCGTTGATGATGCGTGCTTTGTGTCTGGGCTACATGGAGTTCGTCGAGCACTCGCTGGCGGAGCTGTCCGGCCTGCCGCACGGGCGCGCGTGGCTGATGATCCACGACGGCGGGCCGCTGGGCCTGAAGGCGATCTTCGAACGGGCGGGGTTGCCAAGCCGGCTGTTTCCGCCCTTCCGGGCGGCGGTGGACGTCTATCACCAGATCGATCGCAATACATATGGCGCCGATGACCGGGACCGCTTCCGTTCGATCATGATCGAGCGCGTGCTGACTCTGTTCCAGAGCGTGCCGAAGGACGATCTCGATTACCTGCTCGAGAAGCTCGACGCGATCAGCGCCCGGCCAGATCGCGCGGCCTAAAGCCCCGGCGCGAAGGGGCCTTCGCCGCGGTCGAAGCCTGCGGCGAGGAGGGCGCGCGCCCATGTGTGGTCGCCTACGCCCACCGCCGTCACCACAAGTCCACACTCGCGCGCGGCGTACAGGCGGCGAGCCATCGGGCTCGTGTCGAGGCCCTCGCAGCCCAGGAACGGGTCGAGACGGGATGGCGCAGGCAGCAACAATTCTGTGAACAGGGATCGAGCGCGCGCGCCCAGCGGCAGTGGGCAGTCCGGATCGACCGCCAGCGCGACGCCGAAGCCGCGCGCGCGCAGACGTTCGATGCCGGCGAGGGAACGGCCGGCGAGTTCGGCCTCGCCGACCTCGATATCGACCGAGCGCGGCGAGATGTCTGCCAGCTGGATCTTGGCCGCGAGGTCGCCGGCTGACGCAGCGTCGGCAAGGTGTTCAAACGCCGGCGCGATGGCCATGGGCGATGTGTGACCGGCTTCGCGCCAGGCTTTGCGCGCCACAATGAGCGCGTCTGTGACGCCGCCTTCGATGCTCCATTCGCGCAGCGCCCCCGCCGCCGTCACGCCCGTGCGCAGGTCGCGGCGCGGCCGGATGGTGACGCCATGCGCGTTGCGCGGCTGCGGGCGGATGAAGGGAACGACGGTCATGCGGACGGCTTTCAGCCTGTTCAAACGAGTTCGCATTTGACCACGGCGGGCTTAAGAAACGGGAGAAGGAACACGGTAAAGAAGTCCGCAAGGAATTCGGGGAGACATCCATGAGCGCGCCGAACATGATGGCCGCAGCCACGATACTGCTGGTGCGCGATGCGCCGGGGCTTGAGGTGCTGATGGTGGAGCGCCACCACCAGATCGATTTCGCCTCAGGCGCGCTCGTATTCCCGGGCGGCAAGGCGAGCGCGGGTGATTCCGATCCGCGGTGGATCGACCATTGCGACGGTCACGACAGCGATCCTGTGCAGTGTGCGCTGAAGATCTGCGCGGTGCGTGAGGCGTTCGAGGAGTCGGGCGTCCTTCTCGCGCGGCCCGCGCGCGAGCGTGGGGTAGGCGCGCCGTTCGCGACAGCCGCGCAGATCCTCGACATCGGTCTGCTCCGTGCGGCGATCGACAAGGGCGAGGCGCCGTTTCTCGACGCGCTGATCGAGCATGGTCTCGTGCTTGCGCTGGATGCGCTGACGTCGTTTGCGCACTGGATCACGCCGGAAGGCATGCCCAAGCGTTTCGACACATGGTTCTACATCGCCGAGACTCCGCCGGAGCAGGCGGCGGCCTGCGATGGTCGGGAGGCGGTCGACGCGGTCTGGATTCCGCCCGAAGAGGCATTGAAGGCGGCGCGCGAGGGACGTCGCACGATCATTTTTCCGACGCGCCTCAACATCGAGAAACTGGCGGAGTCCCGCGGCGCCCATGCCGCCATCGAAGCCGCGCGCGCGCGTAGCGTGGTTACGGTCCTGCCGAAGATCGTCCAGGAAAACGGCGAGATGATCCTGACAATCCCGGTTGAGGCGGGCTACTCCGTCACGCGTGAGCCGCTCGAAGGCAACCGGCCGTAGCCGCGCGCAACGGCTCAGACGGAGAACTGCTCGCGCAGCACGCGCTCGTCGAGGGCGTGGCCCGGATCGAAGAGCATCGTGAGCGACACTTCGGAATCCTCGCGGACCTCCACGCTTTCGACGTCGCGCACCTCCGCGCTGTCGGCGGAGGCGCTGACCGGGCGTCGCGTCGGTTCGAGCACTTCGAACCGGACGCGGGCGGTCTGTGGCAGCAGCGCCCCGCGCCATCGTCTGGGACGAAAGGCGCTGATCGGCGTGAGCGCCAGAAGGCGCGCACCAATGGGCAGGATCGGTCCATGCGCCGAGAGGTTGTAGGCCGTGGAGCCCGCAGGCGTCGCCAGCATCACACCGTCGCACGACAGCTCCGCCATCCGCTCCGCGCCGTCGATCTGGATGCGGATGCGCGCGGTCTGGGAGGTCTGGCGCAGCAGGGAGACCTCGTTGATGGCGCGGCGCTCTTCGGTCTGCCCGGAGACCGTGCGCGCGCGCATGACAAGCGGGCGGATCCGCGCCGGCTCCGCCTTCGCGAGCCGCTCGGGCAGGCCGTCCTCGCGGTAGTCGTTGAGCAGGAAGCCCACCGTGCCCCGGTGCATCCCGTAGACAGGCTTGCCGTCGGCCATGCGCGCCTTCAGGGCGTCGAGCATATGGCCGTCGCCGCCGAGCGCGACGATGACGTCAGCTTTCGCCTCCCCCGCTTCGCCATAGGTATGACGCAGGCGGCGGAGCGCCTCCTGGGCTTCCGGACGGGAACTGGCGGTGAAATGAATGCGCATCGGACATCTGGTTTGACTTAATCCGGGCCGTTCGTCACGCTTCGCGGCAAACGAAACCGGAGGAGAGGCGCGATGTCAGGCATGGATGGTTCAGCGGTTCCGACGCTGCGCGGCAAGGTCAGCGCCGAGGAGTGGAATGCGCGCGTGGACTGCGCCGCGCTCTACCGGCTTGTCGCGCTCTACGGGTGGGATGACATGATCTTCACCCATATCTCGGTGCGCCTGCCTGGGCCGGACCATCACTTCCTCATCAACCCGTACGGCTTCTTCTTCGAGGAGATGACGGCGTCGAGCCTCGTGAAGGTCGATCTTGAGGGCAATATCGTCGATCCCACACCGCATTTCATCAATCCGGCGGGCTTCACCATCCACTCGGCGATCCACGCCGCGCGGGATGACGCACACGTCGTCATCCACGTCCACACGGATCAGGGCGTGGCGGTTTCCGCCCAGAAGCGCGGCCTCCTGCCGATCAGCCAGACGGCCATGCTGGTGGCCGGGGACCTTGCGTACCACGACTACGAAGGTGTGGCCCTGGACCTCGACGAGCGCGAGCGGCTGGTGCGCGACATCGGCACGAAGAACCTGCTGATGCTGCGCAATCACGGCACGCTCGCGGTCGGGGAAACGCCCGCCGCCGCATTCACGCGCATTTTCTTCCTCGAACGGGCGTGCAAGATGCAGGTCTTGGCGCAAGCTGGTGGGGACCTGCTCGAATGCGGACAGGATCTGCGCGACAAGGTCGCGGGACAGGGCAATTTCGCAGCCTTCGTGGACAAGCTCGCGTGGCCGGGCCTGCGCCGCAAGCTCGACCGCGAACTGCCTGGCTACGACGCCTAGGCGTCGCGTTCCTCCTCGGGGCGCCGGGCGTGGCGCATGCCGGCGCCTGGGTCGCCCCGAACGGAGATCGCACCATCGTTGGGGCCGCCTATGGCGAGACGGAGGAAGCCTCCACGGTGGAGACGGACCTCTTCATCGAGGCGCCGCTCAATTCACGCATCTCGGTGGTCGCCAACCACTGGAGCCAGACCGTCACGACCTTCGAGGGAACCGAAACCGGCAATGAATCCGTGCTCTCGGGGAAATACCGCCTGCTACGCGGCGACAGGTCGGTGGTGTCCGTTCAGGGCGGGGTGGTCTGGGACTCGCGCGCAAGCGGCGAATGCGGGGAATGGGGCGGCGAAGCCCGCCTGCTGGTCGGCGCTGCGACCCGCAGCGGCCGCGTTTTTGTGAGCGGGGAGCTCGGTGCGCGGACCCAGGGGAACGATTGCGTCCACGCCCGTTACGACCTGACAGTCGGCGTCAAGCCGCACCGGCGGTTGCTCGGCCTCGTACAGGTTTTTGTGGACGATGACCTGATCTATGGCGAAACCCTGAAGGCCCAAGCGTCGGCTGTCGTGTTTGAACGGAACGATCGCGGCGTCCAGCTAGGGGTCCGTATGCGTCTTGACGCAGGGGAATTCATCGAACCGACAATACTTTTGAGCTATTGGTCGGCGCTCCGGCGCTGATGCGTCCGGTTTTTCGGTTTCGGTGAAGCCAAAACTGGACGGCTGCGTCCAGCTAACCCATATCACGGCCCACGGCGGGTCACTAAGGCACGGCATGGCGAGTATTTTCAGGCGCTTCGGCTTCGCCGCAGTGGTGACCCTCGTGATCGCGGTCATGGCGTTCGCCGTGGTGGGCAAGACGTTTGTTGGCAAGTCGGAACACGCGAGCGGCGCGCCGGGCGCCGGCGCGCCATCCGGCGCAGCCAAGGGCGGGATGAAGGGCGGCGACGCGCCTCTGATCATCGCCGGCACGGTCGCCCAGCACACATTTTACGACACCGTCCAGGCCATCGGCACCGCGCAGGCGCGGGAATCAGTGACGGTCGCGGCGAAGGTCACCGACGTCATCAGCCGGATCCGTTTCGAGAGCGGCGATCGCGTTGCGCGCGGGCAAGTGCTCGTCGAGTTGTCGAACACAGAACAGTCCGCTGACCTCGAAGAAGCGCGCGCAAGCCGCGAGGCCGCGCGTCGCGATTACGACCGCTTCCGTGAGCTCGGCGAAAAGGGCTTTGCGCCGGCGCAGCGCGTGGAAGCTGCGCGCGCCGGTTTCGAACAGGCCGAAGCGCGGGTTCGCGCGCTGCAGGCGCGCATCAGCGACCGCACGATCCGCGCGCCGTTTGCGGGCGTCATGGGCCTGCGCACCGCCAGTCCGGGCGCGCTCGTGCGACCAGGCGACCAGATCGGCACGCTCGACGATGTCTCCGAGATCAAGCTCGATTTTGACGTGTCCGAGAGCCAGTTCGGCGCCGTGCGCGTCGGCTCGACGATCGTCGCCACGACGCCGGCGCATCCGGGGGCGACGTTCACCGGTCGTGTCGCCGACATCGACAGTCGCGTGAACACCCAGTCACGCACCGTGCGCGTGCGCGCCATCATTCCGAACCGCGACGGCAGACTGAAACCCGGTATGTTGATGTCGGTCGAAGCGCGTTCCAATCCACGGCAGGCGCCAGGCGCGCCCGAGATCGCGGTGGTGGAGCGCGCGGATGGCGCCTACATCTATGCACTTGTCGAAAAGGATGGACGCCCGACGGCGGCGCTCACGCTCGTGAAGACGGGAAAGCGCTCGGCTGGGCTCATCGAAATTCTCGATGGCGTCGCGCCTGGCGCGCGCATCGTGGTCGAGGGCGTGCAGCGCGTTCGTTCGGGACAGGCAGTGCGGATCGATGACCGCCAGCCTGCGGTGATTGCGCCGCCGGTGGATCCGGCGCCTCCGGCAATCGCGCAGCCGCGCCGGACTGAAACGCCTTCGCCCGCTGTCGCGGCGGCGCCAGCCTCACCGACCGTTCCGGAAACTGCTTTGCGTGGTCGCGTCGAAGAACCCGCGCCGCCGCAACATCAATCCGGCGGCGCACCCGTTGGCGCGCCCGGCGGCCAGCTTCCGCCGACTCCGGCGGAATGATCAGCGATGTCGATTTCGGATCTCTCGGTTCGTCGCCCGGTTCTCGCGGTCGTCTTCTGCCTGCTCGTCATCGTGTTCGGCGCGATTGCGTTCACATCATTGCCGCTACGCGAGTTGCCGGACGTGGACCGTCCTGTCGTCGGCGTGGACGTGAGCTATCGCGGCGCCTCCGCGCAAGTCGTCGAAACCACGGTCGTGCGGGTGATTGAAGACCAGTTGTCCGGCATCGAGGGCATCGACATGATCACGGCCACGAGCCGGGACGGTCGAGGAAACATCAATATCGAGTTTGAACTCAGCCGCAATCTCGAGGACGCCGCCAACGACGTCCGCAACGCCATCGACCGTTCTCGTGGGCAATTGCCTGCGGATATCGATGCGCCGGTGGTCTCCAAGCAGGACGCCGACGCCGATCCGATCATCTGGATCAACCTTCAGTCCAGCAATCTGGATCTCGTTGCGCTGACAGACTACGCGGAGCGCAACATCGTCGACCGCCTGTCCACGCTGCCTGGCGTGGCGAGCGTGCGCATCGGCGGCTCGCAGCGAAAGGCGTTGCGGGTCTGGCTGAACGCGGATGCGCTCGCTGCGCGCGGCCTCACTGTGACGGACGTCGAGGACGCGCTGCGCACGCAGAACATCGAGACCCCCGCCGGGTACGTCGAAAGCGCCGAGCGCGTCTACAACGTGCGCACCGACCGGATATTCGAGACGCCAGAAGATTTCGCGCGCATGGCGATCGGGCGGCGGGACACCGCAGGCGCGATCCGGCTCGGCGATGTGGCGCGCATCGAGCTTGCGCCGGAAGAGACACGGCGCCTGTTCCGCGGCAATGGCGTCAACCAGATCGGTCTGGGCGTCGTCCGGCAATCCAAGTCCAACGCCCTTGATGTGGCGAAGGCCGTCCGCAAGGAACTTGAGGCGGTGCGCGCAAACCTGCCGTCCGGGACGGATGCGGTGGTCGCCTTCGACACGACCGTCTTCATCGACAAGGCGATTCAGAAGGTCTGGGAGACGCTGGCCGAGGCAGTGTTCCTGGTCATCATGGTCATCGTGCTGTTCCTCGGTTCTTTCCGCGCGGCGGCGATTCCGGCGGCGGTCATTCCCGTCTGCCTGATCGGGTCGTTTGCGCTGCTTTCGGCTTTCGGCTTTTCGATAAATCTTCTCACGCTGCTGGCGCTCGTGCTGTCCATCGGACTCGTGGTGGACGATTCGATCGTCGTGCTCGAGAACGTACAGCGCCGGCTCGACCGCTATGGCGAACCGCCCGCCGTCGCCGCCATGCGCGGCACGCGGCAGGTGTTCTTCGCCGTCGTCGCGACCTCGGCGGTTCTCGTTGCGGTGTTTGCGCCTCTGCTTTTCGTTGGCGGGTATGTCGGGCGGCTCTTTGTCGAACTTGCCGTGACCGTCGCCGGCGTCGTCGTGATCTCCATGATCGCATCGCTGACGCTGACGCCGATGATGTGCTCGAAAATGCTGCGCCCCGTCGGCGACGGGACGCCCTTCGTACGCGGCGTCAACGCCACGCTCGATGGGCTGCGCAAGAGCTATCGCGCGTCGCTGGATCTTGCGCTTCACGCAAAGCCCGTGGTCTTCGCCCTGTTCGGACTGGTCATCTTCGGCGGCTGGTTCGTGATGCAGCAGCTGCCATCGGAGCTGACGCGACCCGAGGATCGCGGCAATCTGCTCGTGAGCATGCAGGCGCCGGAAGGTTCCGGATTCGAGTACACGAAGCGGATCATGAAGGACGTCGAGGCCGTCCTTCTCAGCTATGTCGAAAGCAGGGAAGCCACACGCATTCTCGTCGTCGCGCCGGGCTTCGGGGATCAGGGCGCGAACCGTTTCAACTCCGGTCTTGGACGCGTGTTCCTTGCGGACTGGGATGAGCGCGCGCGCAGCGGCGACGAGATCATCGGCGAGATGAACCGCAAGATGGGCGAAATTCCCGGCGCAGTGGTGCGGGTGTCGATGCAGAATCCGCTCGCGGGTGGCGGCGGCGGGGGAAGCAACGATGTCGCGCTGGTGCTCGGCGGCCTCGACTACCCCGATCTCGCTGACGTCGCGGATCGCATTATCGCAAAGGCTCGCGAGAATCCGGAGCTCATTCGGCCGCGAATGAACTACGAGCCGACCAATCCGCGCGTGATCGTCGATATCGACCGCGAACGCGCAGCGTCGCTGGGCGTATCCGTGCAGCAGGTAGGCCGTACGCTGGAGGCCACGATGGGCGCGCGCCGCGTCAACACCATCACGGATCGCGGGCGCGAGTATTACGTCTACCTGCAGGCGGAGCGCTCGGAGCGTTCGGATCTGAGCGATCTTGGCGGCAAGTATGTCCGCTCCGATACGACTGGCGCACTTGTGCCCCTGTCCTCGCTTGTCACCTACAAGACTGTCGGTGAAACCGGCGAGCGCCGTCGTGTTGATCGCATGGCTGCGGTCACAATTGCGGCGACGCTGGCGCCTGGCTACGCGATGGGCGATGCGCTCGACTATCTTGAAGGAGCCGCACGCGCAGAGATCGGCAAGCAGAATATTTCCGTCGGCTACCAGGGCGCGGCGAAGCAGTTCAAGGATTCCACCGGCGCGATCGTCTTCGCCTTCGGCTTTGCGTTGCTGATCGTGTTCCTCGTGCTCGCAGCCCAGTTCGAGAGTTTCGTCCACCCGCTCGTGATCATGCTGACGGTGCCGCTGGCGGTGGCCGGCGGGGTGTTTGGCCTCTTCCTGTTCGACAATTCGTTCAACATCTACAGCCAGATCGGGCTCATCATCCTCATCGCGCTTGCGGCGAAGAACGGCATCCTGCTCGTCGAATTTGCCAACCAGCTGCGTGATGAGGGCCGTGACATCCGCGAGGCGATCCTCGAAGCATCCGATCTGCGCCTGCGGCCGATCCTGATGACATCGATCGCCACGGTGATCGGCGCGGTGCCGCTGATGATCGCCCACGGGGCGGGCGCGGAGTCGCGACAGACCATCGGTGTCGTCATCGTGTTCGGCGTGACTGTCGCGACGATGCTGACGCTGTTCGTGGTGCCGGTATTTTACGACATCCTCGCGCGTTTCACGCGTTCGCCGGAAGCCGTCGCCCGCGAGATCGAGAAGTTCGAGACCGAGGAAGTTGCGGCGCGTCAGCCGGCGGAGTGATCACTCCGCTGAGTCGACCGCGATGTAGGCGACGAGATCGCGACGGTCCTCCGCCTTGCGCAAGCCGGGGAAGATCATGTTGCTCGCCGCGACAACGTCGCGCGGATTGGCGACCCAACGGTCGAGCGTTGCGGCGTCCCAGACGACGCCGCTTTCCTTGAGTGCGGGCGAGTAATTGCGGAAGTCGGCCACCGAGCCCGCCTGTCGCCCCATGACTGCGTGCAGGCGCGGGCCGACGCGGTTGGGCTCGCCTGCGCCTGTCGTGTGGCATGCCCGGCACTGGGTGAACACGCTCCTGCCGTTTTCATAGTCGCCGAGGTTGTAAGGCGCGGGAAGCGCTGCGATGCGCGAGGCGATGACTTCGGCCGGGAGCCGTGCGGGCTCGGCATGCGCGGTGGTTGGGGCAGGTATTGCGGCGGCCGGCAAGGCGAGGCCCGGAGCCGGCGACTGTCCACATGCGACGAGGGCGACGGCAAGGGCGATGGCGATGTGGCGCATGGGGACCCCAAGATCGAATTGTCCGCTGCAATGCACGCGCGCCTGTCGCCGATCAAGCAGGACCAGTGACGTGATGCGATTTGTCGTGGAGCGCGCATGACTTTCGCCGCCTTGGTGTCGCTTGCGGTGCAGATTCTACGCCGCCAAGGCGCTGCGTGTCCTGATTAGTGCTGGCGGAAAGAGCGCCAGATGGCCTGATCGAGCGGTTCCAGCAGGTACTGCAGCGCCGTCCGTTTGCGCAGTGGCACCACCATCTCCGCCGGCATTCCGGCCTTCAGCACGATGGCGACATCGCCGTTGACCTGGGCGACACGCTCGATTTCCGCGCGGGGCGCCTCTGCCTCGGCGAGAAAGTAGGCGACGCCGCTGCGCTCGTCGGTGAAACGATCCGCCGACATCCGCGTCACCACGCCATGCAGGATCGGCGTCGCGCGCCCGCTCAGGCCGCTGAACCGGATTTCAGTGCGCATGCCGACCTTCAGGTCGTCGGCGTCTTCCGGGCGCACGCGTGCTTCGATCACGAGCGGCTGGTTTTCCGGCACCACATCCATGATGCGCGCGCCGGGCGCCACGACGCCGCCGACAGTGTTCGCGGTCAGGCCGACGACGAGCCCGGACGCTGGTGCGCGCACCCTGGTGCGTTCGAGTTGCGCGCGGGAGGCTCCAAGGCGTGGGCTGACGTCGGCGAGGCGCATCTCGACCTCGCGCAACGACGCGGCGCGGTCTTCGGCCTTTTCCCCGACGATGGAGAGGGACTGCAGGCGGGTTTCGCCCATGGCTTCGCGCGTCTGGGCGATCGAGGCGACGAGTTCCGCACGGCGTCCGTCGATCTCGGCTTGCTGGCGTTCGAGCGCGCGAATCCGCGGCATCGGCACCAGCCCCTTTTCCGCGAGCGTCTTCAAACCGGCGAGTTCATCGGCGATGAGTGCGGACTGGCGGTCGAGGGCAGCGATCTGGTTGCCATATCCGACGATGCGCGACGTGAGCTGCTCGCGGCGCTGGCCGAGCACGCCAACCTGTGCGCCGAGGGAACTGCGCCGCGTGTTCATTTCCCTCTGTTGGCGAGCGAGAATCGTTTCCGCAAGGGCGCGGTCCGGAGCCGGGAAGGCGGCCCATGATGCAGGGACGGGAATGGTCCGTTGTTCTGCGCTTTCCGCCAGCAGGCGGGCCCGCGTTGCGTCAAGCTCGACGAATTGTCCGAACAGCGCGCGTTCCTGCGCCTGGATTTCCGTCGCCGCGAATTCGAGCAGGACTTCGCTCCGCGTGACGCGGTCGCCCTCCTTGACGTGCAGCGCCGAAACCGTCCCCCCGTCGCGGTGCTGGACGGCCTGTCGATAGCCGGAGACGACGACGACGCCGGGCGCAACGACGCCCGCGTCAAGTGGTGCGAACGCCGCCCAGCCGCCAAAGCCCAGGAAGAAAAGCGCGCCCATGATCGCGCCGCGCCGGATGTCGCGCGAGGGATCGTCGACGCCGCCTTGCTCGCGTGGCGGCGTTGCAGGAAAGAGCGGCCTCATGCGCCCGATCCCGCATTTGCGCCTGCGCTGCGCATCTTTTCCATGATGTCGGCGCGCGGCCCGTACTCGACGACGCGTCCATCGCGCAGGACCAGGATCTTGTCAGCGGCCCCGAGCACGCCGAGGCGATGTGCAATGACCAGGCTCACTGCGCCGCGCGCCTTTGCATTGCGTAGCGCGCCGACCAGCGCGATTTCGCCTTCGGCGTCGAGGTGAGCGTTGGGTTCATCGAGCACAATGAGGACGGGGTCGCGAAAAAGCGCACGGGCGAGCGCGACGCGCTGCGCTTGTCCCGCCGAGAGCCCGGCGCCGCGGGCGCCGAGCGTGGTATCGTATCCTTCGGGCAGCCGCAGGATCATGTCATGTGCGCCGGCCTGACGCGCAGCCGCTACGATATCTGCGGAAAGCGCCTCCGTCGGCGCGCCGATCGAGGATGCAAAGCGCGAGATGTTCTCTGCGATCGTGCCGTCGAACAGGGAGACATCCTGCGGTAGGTAGCCCACATGTCGCGCTAGGAGTTCGCTGTCCCAGTCGGCGATGTTGGCCCCATCCAACCGCACAATGCCCGCCTGGCTCGGGACGGCGCCGGCGACGACGCGCGCGAGCGTCGTCTTTCCGGCTCCGCTTGGACCCACCACGCCGACGATGTCGCCGGGCGCGATTTCAAAACTCACGCCCTGCAGCGCCGGTCTCTTCCCGTCTGGCGTCGCCATCACCACCCGTTCGACCGCGAGTCTCCCCACCGGGGCGGGCAGCGGCATGCGTTCGCGCGTCGGCGGGGTGGAGGCGAGAATGGCTTCAAGGTTCCGCCAGCTTGAGACGCCCTGGACGATGGCCCGCCACGAACCGACGATCTGCTCCAGCGGCGCGAAGGCGCGCGCGGAGATAATCGACGCCGCGATCATGGCGCCGGGCGAGATCACCTGCTTCACGGCAAGGATTGCGCCGAGCGCGAGGACCGCCGACTGCAGCACGAGACGCAACAACTTGGTCCCGGCGCCGTATCCGCTCTGGATGAAGGCGGATGTCGCCTGAGCTTCCAGCAGCGGACGTCGGCGCGCTTCGCTTCGATGCACGAGCGCTTCGCGCATGCCCAGCGCGCGCGCGGCTTCAGCGCCAGCGGAGTCGGACTCCTGTGCCGCGTACACCAGGGGCGCCTGCTCGACGATGCGTTTGATCGAACGCTGCTGCGCTCGTTCGTTGAAGACCGCGGTGGTGGCGAGCGCAACACAGCCGAACAGCGCAAAGGCGCCGATCGCCCAGTGCATCACGAAGCACACGGCGATGAAGAACACCGCCCACGGGGCATCGAAGACGCTGAGCGCGGGCGCGCCGACAAGGGTCTGGCGCAAAGTGTCGAGATCGCGGAGCGCTTCGCGTGGCCGCGCTTGCGGGTTTCGCGGGTCCTGCATCAGCGAAGCGCGCATCACGGTCGCTGAAATCTGCTTGTCGATCCGCAGCCCGGCCCGCGCCAGTATCCGTCCGCGCATCGCGTCGAGCCATGCGAGCGTGACCAGCGCGCCGACAAGGGCGACCGAGAGAAACGCCAGCGTCAGAAGGCCGCCGGTCATCAGGACACGGTCGTAGATCTGCAGCATGAACAGGGAGGGCGCGAGGTAGAGGATGTTCACGAGCGCGCTGAACGCGAACGCCGCCCATAGATGCTCGCGACAGGCGAAGATCACCTGGCGGAGCGTGTCGCTGGCGCTGTGTCGCTGACCCACCATCGGTCGTTCTTTCCGGCCCCGAACGGGCGCTGTGGATATGACTAGCAGCCGGGCCCGCACCCGGCCAACCGGGCACGCGCAGCAAGCTAGGAAATCCTCTTCCCCGTCAGGCGGTCCCGAGGGCCAAGTCCCGCGCTTCGGTCATCACCGCCTCGAACATGGCGGCGGTGAGACGGTTGGTCTGGGTGTTGTAGCGGCTGCAGTGATAGCTTGAGACAAGTCGCCGTCCGCCGGGCAGTTCGGCGACGGCCCCGTGGGCGAATTTCGCAGCCGAGGGCTTCATGTCGTGGGCCCGCAGGACGCTCTCGTGAGCGATGGCTCCGAGCGCCAGGATCGCGCGCAGGTTCGGCAACGCGGTCATCCGCGCGTTCAGGAACGGCCGGCATGTGGCGATTTCGGCCGGGGTCGGCTTGTTTTCAGGCGGTGCGCAGCGCACGGCGTTGGTGATCATGGCGCCCCTGAGAGCAAGGCCATCGGCCGGGTCGGCGCGGTAGACGCCTTCTGCGAGGCCAAGTTTCAACAAGGTGCCGTAGAGCAGGTCGCCGGCGAAATCGCCGGTGAAGGGGCGCCCCGTCCGGTTGGCGCCGGTGCGGCCTGGCGCCAGGCCGACGATGAGCAGCCGGGCCTCGGGATCGCCGAACGAGGGCGCCGGGCCGTTGAACCAACCGGGCTCGAGACGCCTGTTTTCGTCGCGGTAGGCGACCAGCCGTGGGCACTGCTTGCAGCCGCGAGGCGCTTCCGGAGGCATGTCCTGTCTCACCGGCCGCCGCCTTCCTCGCCGGAGCGATCGTCGTCGTGTCGGCTGCGATCCGATACCGGCCGGGGCGAGCGTCCGATCACCGAAGCGAGATCGGTCAGGTCGATGAACGCATCGGCCTGCCGGCGCAGGTCGTCGGAGACCATGGGTGGACTGGAGCGGACCGTGGAGACCACGCTCACCCGCACGCCCCTGCGCTGTACGGCGGCCACAAGCGCGGTGAAATCGCCGTCGCCGGAAAACAACACCGCGTGGTCGAGGTTTGCCGAAAGCTCCATCATGTCGACGGCGATCTCGACATCCATGTCGCCCTTGATGCGCCGGCGTCCTGCACTGTCCTGATACTCCTTCGCCGCCTTCGTCACGAGCGCGTAGCCGTTATAGTCGAGCCAGTCGACAAGCGGCCGGATCGGAGAAAAGTCCTGATCTTCAAGCAGGGCGGTGTAGTAGACAGCCCGGATGAGCCGCGTGCGGTCGCGAAACTCCGTGAGCAGTTTCTTGTAGTCCATGTCGAACTGCAGGGCGCGGGCGGCGGAGTAGAGATTTGCGCCGTCGATGAAGAGCGCAGTGCGGTCCTCAGGATACAGGATCTGGTCGAGAAGGTGGGCGGTCATTGAACTTGGGGATTCCTGTCGAACTTCCTGACAACGGACGCGCCCTCGTGGCGATCGGCACAAACCTGCCGTTCGAAGGACGCGCGGACGGTGCGCTCGTGGACGCGGCTCTCGAACGTCTTGCCGTGGAGGGACTGAAGGTCCTTCTGGTATCGACGTACCGCGTCACCGAGGCGTGGCCCGACCCTGCAGACCCGCCTTTCACAAACGCCGTGGCACTTCTGCACGCCGGTGGCCGGTCCGCGCAAGGCGTGCTGGACACCCTGCTGCGGGTGGAGCGCGCCTTCGGGCGCCGTCGGGGGGCTCCCAACGCGCCCCGGACCCTCGATCTGGATTTGCTGGACCTCGACGGGATTATCGTGAACGCCACAGGGCTGGTCTTGCCGCATCCGGGGATCGCCCGCAGGCGGTTTGTCCTTGAGCCGCTGGGGGAAATCTGCCCGGGCTGGATCCATCCGGTCCTCAGGCTCAGCGCGGCGGACCTTCTCGGGCGGCTATCCGGCGCCGTCTGACCCTGCGGCCGGCGGGCGCGGACATTGATATTCGCTCGCCGGGCGGCTATCGTGATTGTTCGCCTCACAAGAAGACAGGAACTCCCGTTGGCCCGCGTCACCGTTGAAGATTGCGTCGACAAGATCCCGAACCGCTTCTCGCTGGTTCTGCTCGCGGCCCATCGCGCCCGCGCCATTTCCTCGGGCGGTCATCCGCTCGTCGAGCGTGATCGCGACAAAGACCCCGTCGTCGCCCTCCGCGAAATCGCCGAGGAAGCCGTGGTCCCCGAAGAGGTCCGCGAAAGCCTGATCACGCTCTACCAGGAAGTCCAGCCGGCCGCGAAGGCCGAGGACGAGCAGGATCTCATTGCTCTCGCGGCTCCGGTCGAGACGAGCGAAGAGGAAGTCCTGAAGGCGCTCCAGCTGGAAGCCGAGGCGCAGCGCGACGAACGGTACTGATGCGATGCCCGGCGCGGACGGTTCGAGGCCTGACGCCGCCGTTTCCGCGCCGAAGCGCGCGCGGTTTCTGCGTCAGTTTGAACTCGTCGAGCGCGTCCGAGCTTACGATCCGGAGGTCGATGAAGCTCTGATCAACCGCGCGTACGTGTACGCGACGGTCAAGCACGGCAGCCAGAAGCGACATTCCGGCGACCCCTACTTTGCGCACCCCATCGAGGTCGCGGGCATTCTGACCGAATATCGCCTCGACGCATCGACCATCGTCGCGGGCCTCCTGCACGACACCATCGAGGACACCGAAGCCACCCGCGAGGACATAGAGCGCCTGTTCGGAGAGCCCATCGCCGAGCTTGTCGAGGGGGTGACCAAACTCTCCAAGCTGGAAGTGCTGGGCGAGCAGGAAAAGCAGGCGGCGAACCTGCAGAAGTTCATTCTCGCCATGTCGAAGGATGTCCGCGTCCTGCTCGTCAAGCTCGCGGACCGGCTGCACAACATGCGCACGATCAAGCACCATCCGCGGCCGGAAAGCCGGCGGCGGATCGCGCTTGAGACGCTTGAGATCTATGCGCCGCTGGCCCGCCGCATTGGCATGGACCGGATGTCCAGCGAACTTGAGGACCTTGCGTTCGCCGAGGCGTTCCCCGAAGCCGCCGCGGCTGTGCACGCGCGCCTCGAAGCGCTCAACGCCGTGCGTGGCGACGCGGTGGCGCGCATCACGCAAGCCATCACCGAGACATTTCAGGGCGCCGGCATCGAGATGCGCATCTACGGTCGCCGGAAGCAGCCGTACTCGATCTGGCGCAAGCTGCAGCGCAAGTCGGTGCAGTTCTCCGATCTCGCGGACATCTTCGCGTTTCGCGTGGTCGTGCCGGAGTCGGACGACTGCTATCGCGCGCTGGGCCTCGTCCACCAGACATGGCGGTGCGTGCCCGAACAGTTCGAGGACTTCGTCTCCAACCCGAAACCAAACGGCTATCAGTCGATCCACACCACGGTCATCGGTCCGGGCAATGTTCGCGTGGAAATCCAGATACGCACCGAGGAGATGGACGAGTTCGCCGAATTCGGCGTGGCCGCGCATTGGCGCTACAAGAACGAACGCTATGGGTTCGACGCCGAGCGCGCGCGCCGCGAAGGCATCGATCCGCGAGAGGCCGTGCGATCACTGCTGGAAATTGCCGAACACGGCGGGGATTCCGAGGAGTTTCTCGAACACGCCAAGCTCGATCTTTACCACGATCACGTCTTCGCCTTCACGCCGAAGGGCCTCCTGATCGATCTGCCGATGGGCGCGACCCCGCTCGATTTCGCCTACGCGGTGCACTCCGATGTCGGCGACACCTGTGTGGGCGCGCGGATCAACGGCGAGGAAAAGCCGCTTCGCACGCAATTGCAGAACGGCGATACCGTGGAGGTGATCTGCGCCGACGAGCCGGCGCCGGTGCCGGGGTGGGCGTCGCTCACCAAGACCGGGCGGGCCAAGAGCGCGCAGCGTCGCCTCGAACGCCAGCAGCGGCAGGAGGAGTTCGTGCGGCTCGGCCGCGATCTCGTCGCGCACGCGCTGCACCGCTACGGCTACGATCTCGCCGACACCACGCTTGAAGAAGCCGCACAACGCCTGAACCAGCCGAGCGTACAGGAACTGTTCGCCGTCGTTGGCGAGGGCGCGGTGAAGCCGGAAGACGTCTGCCTCGCGGCGTTTCCCGCACTTGCAACGCGCATCAAGCAGGAAACCTCCCGCGCACCGATCAATCCGCAAAAGGCGAGACTTTATGTGCGCGGCAGCGGGCTGACGCCGGGGGTCACGCTGCATTTCGCCGAATGCTGTTCGCCCATTCCCGGCGACCGGATCGTCGGCGTGCATGAAGCTGGCAAAGGTGTGGTCGTGCACACCATCGACTGCGAGCAGCTTGAGGCGCTTGAGTCCGAGGACCGCGAATGGCTCGACCTCGACTGGACGGAAAATGCCCGTGAGCACGCGCTCGCAGTGGGGCGCATCCGGGCGACGGTGGAAAACGGGCGGGGTGTGCTCGCGACGCTGGCGCGCATCATCTCCGAGAACGAGGGCGACATCCTGAATATCAGGACCGTGAAGCGCGAACGTGATTTCTTCGATCTCGTGTTCGACATCGAGGTCGCCGACACACGTCGCCTGACGCACATTCTCGCCGCCATGCGCACGTCGAAGGCGGTTCGCGAGGCCGAGCGTGTCAGAGGTTGATGAAGGCTAGCGGCAACTGCGGATACGCAGGCCTGAAGGAAGGCGCGTCTGGGCGTTCCCGCACGCGCCGCGCAACTGCACCGCGGTGAGACCGCGCGCCGTCGAGAGATTGGCTCCGGACAGTGTAGCGTTCGTGAGATCGGCGCCGTGCATCTCCGCTTGCGTGAAATCGGCGCCGTCGAGGCGCGCAAACATCATGGACGCGCCGCGCAGGTCGGTGCGCAGGAACGTGGCGTTCATCGCCTTCGCGCCCGCGAACGATGCGCCGCGCATGCGCGCCTGTGTGAAGTCTGCGCCTGGCATTTCGGTGTTCCCGAAGTCAGCGTCATTCAGGTGTGCGCGGGACCCGTCGACGTTGGTCATCACAGCGCCCGCGAACGTCGCGCCGTCGCACTGGGCATCGCTGATCGAGGCGCCTGTCATGTTCGCCAGTGTGAAATCGGCCTCGATGAAGGTCGAGCCGGCGCCGTTCATGCGCACGAGGAATGCGCGGATGAAACGCGCACGGGTGAAATCGCCCCGCTCTATGCGCACGCCGGGCAGCGCCCGGTTGGAAAGATCGCACCCATGGCATACGCCTCCGAAGCGCTGTTCGCGACCGACGGGCGTCGGTCTGGGAGACGGGTTCGCGCCGCCCTGGCCGAACGCCGGTTCGGCGCTCAGAAAGAGCGTCGTGGCGAGGAGCGCGGCGCGGGGGATCCAGGACATCGTCTTGGCGGTAGACCCGACTCCCGGACTGGCGAAGTGAATTGTCCGTAAGCGCGCATTCTGCCTGCATTTTGCGCGATTCAGTTGAAGAAAAGGCACAGTTTCCACCGCGCCGCCAATTCCTCATTCGCGCGAAATCCGCATCGAAAATTGCTGTTAATACATGCGGCGGGCGCCGCCCACACCGGGCAGCCATCGCAGTCAGCGCCTTTCAGGCGTGTTTCACCTTCCACCCACAGGCAGCGCACGAGAGCACGCCGCCGACCGCGCGTGCGACCGTGAAGTGGCCGCATTCGGGGCACGGATCCTTCTCGTAGGCGTCGGGCGTGGAGGCCGGCCTCGATTCCGCTGCGGTTTCTACGGGACGACGTGCGCCGCCCCGCGGGGCGAGCACGACGAGGTTGTCAGGCGCCTGACCGCGGGCGAAACCGCGTGACATCAGGCGGATCGCGGCCTCCGCGTCGACAGCCATGGCGCCGATGCCGTCGCCGCGCGCGGCGAACGGATCGACGTGGGCGAGGTCGCCGCGGTCGAGGTAGGAGACTGCAAGCTCGCGGAACACATAGTCGAGGATCGACGTCGCATGCCGGATGCTGTCGTTGCCCTTCACTTCGCCGGCGGGCTCAAAGCGCGTGAACACGAAGGCGTCGACGAACTCTTCCAGCGGTACGCCGTATTGCAGCCCTATCGAGATTGCGATGGCGAAATTGTTCATCAGCGAGCGGAAGGCGGCGCCTTCCTTGTGCATGTCGATGAAGATCTCACCGAGTACGCCGTCGTCGTATTCGCCGGTGTGCAGATAGACCTTGTGACCGCCGACGCTCGACTTCTGGATGTAGCCCTTGCGCCTGTCCGGCAGGCGACGACGCGTTCCCAAGCCTGATGCATCCTGGTCGGTGACGCGTTCCGTCGCGCGCTCGCGAAGGCTTTCGACGACAGCGGTTTCGGCCTGCGGGACTGACTTTTCCTCTTCGTACTCGGGCAGTACGAGTGGCGCAGAGGGCCCGGCCAGGAAGGCAAGGCTCGTCACGCCGGCGGAGGCTGCGCGTGCAGCGAGCGCTTCGATATCGCCGCGTTCCTGAAGACGCAGCGCGAGCGCGTCGCTTGCAAACGGTGCAAGCGCTGCAGCCATTGCGATGCGCGCTTCGGCGTCAATCGCCTCGCCGCTGACGAAGATCGCCCGATGCGCGGGCGCCAGTCCCGGAGCGCCCTTGATCTCGCCTGCGCCCTGCGCCCACGCGTCTGCGGCCGCCGCATCGTCGTCACTGAAGCCAAGTGTGCGCAGCAGATCGCCCCGGCGACCTGCCGCGACATCTTCCGGCAGGCCGAAGGTTTCGCGCAACACATCGGCGCCGACGACGGCGGGATGGATCGCCGCGCGCACGGGAAAGCCGTCGCGGACGGCGGCGTCGATGGCTTCGAGGCTGGAGTCGGGGAGGCCCTTGCGCGCAAGCGTTTCAAGACTGATCGCTGGCGCGCCCTCGAGCGTGCGTCGGCCTTCGGCGTGCGCAGCAATCTCGATGATGTCTCCCGGTGCGTAGCCGAGCGCGCGCAGTCCGTCGACGACGGGCGCCACGACCCTGCGGCCGATGCCGCCGTCGCCACGCGGTCGGAATGGCGCGATCTCGCCGAGCGGCTCGCACCCGCCATCGATATCCATGCGCGCAGCCGGCGCGAAGGAAATCCGCTGCGCGTGGCGCATCGGCGTGGACGGGTTTATGGCGCGCCACAGTTCGGCGCCACGCTTCGCGACGAGACTGAACAGGACGGGCGGCTTGATGCGGTCAGCCGCCGTGCGCGTCGATGTGATGGAGGCTGTGTCTTCCGCGCCGCTGCGGGCTCCGAGCTTTTCGGCAAGTTGCGCGCTGGCGGTCGCTGCCGCAGCGCTGGCGAGTGATGAAATCGCGGCGGCAACCGCGCGTCCATCGTCGCTGTCGTAGGCGAGGCCGCTCGACATGAGCAGCGTGGACAGGCCTTCGATGCGTAGTGCGATCGCCCGCGTCGCAGCCGCGCCGTCGCCGATGGCTTCCGACGGCGGCAGGCTCACCCAGTGCGCGGCTTCGAGCGCGATCACTGCGTCCGTCGCCGCCGCTTCGAGTCCCTGCACGTCGAACGCGTCGCCGTCGAAGAATGCAGAGACGTCGAGACCAGCGGCGACGCACGCACCGGCGCCGTTGAATGTGCAGGCCCCTTCTGAATCGATGGCGAGACGCGCGCGCAGCAACGCGCCTTCATCGCCAAACCGCGTCGAGACGCGCGCGCCGCGCGCGAACCGTTCGATGTCGGCCGCCAGTGCGCCCGCGTAGACTCGCGCACTGGCGCCGGCGAGCGCTGCGGCGATGTCGGCGTCGAGCGCG
>WRPF01000114.1 GCA_009773335.1 Caulobacteraceae bacterium | reverse complement strand
CGCGTCTGCGGCATCGGGCCGTCGGCGGCCGACACCACGAGAATGGCGCCGTCCATCTGCGCGGCGCCCGTGATCATGTTCTTCACGTAGTCGGCGTGCCCGGGGCAGTCGACGTGGGCGTAGTGACGGTTGGCCGTCTCGTATTCCACGTGCGCGGTGTTGATCGTGATGCCGCGGGCCTTCTCCTCAGGCGCCGCGTCAATGTCGGCGTAGCTCATCGCCTTCGCGCCGCCCGACTTCGCCAGCGTCATCGTGATCGCCGCCGTCAGCGTCGTCTTCCCATGGTCGACGTGGCCGATCGTGCCGATGTTGCAGTGCGGCTTGTTCCGCTCGAATTTTGCCTTGCCCATCGTGGGTCTCCTACTCGTCTCTTGATTGGTTATGGTGCTTGAAGATCAGGCGCGCAGCTTGGCGAGCAGTTCGGTGCTCACCGCTTTCGGCACTTCTTCATAGTGGCTGAACTGCATCGTGAAGTTCGCGCGGCCCTGCGAGAAGGACCGGAGCGTGTTCACGTAGCCGAACATGTTGGCCAGCGGCACCATCGCGTTGATGACAGTGGCGTTGCCGCGCATGTCCTGCCCCTGGATCATGCCGCGCCGGGAGTTCAGATCCCCGATCACCGAGCCGACATAATCTTCCGGCGACACGACCTCGACCTTCATGATCGGTTCGAGCAGGCGCGGATCGCCCTTCTCCTTCAGTTCGCGGAACGCTGCGCGCGCCGCGATTTCGAAGGCAAGGACGCTGGAGTCGACGTCGTGGTAGGCGCCGTCCACGAGCGTGGCCTTGAAGTCGATGATCGGGAAGCCGGCCAGCAGGCCGTTTTCCTTTTCCGAGGTGAACCCCTTGATCACGCCCGGCACGAATTCCTTCGGCACGGCGCCGCCGACGATGTCGTTCTCG
Organism: Caulobacteraceae bacterium; assembly: GCA_009773335.1. Lineage (GTDB taxonomy): Bacteria > Pseudomonadota > Alphaproteobacteria > Caulobacterales > Aquidulcibacteraceae > VFBF01. The sequence continues at coordinate 3,140 of WRPF01000114.1, read as the reverse complement.
AACACGAAGCCCGTGCCGGGTTCGCCCGGAACGAATTCCACCTTGATGCGCGCGAACTGGCCGGTGCCGCCGGTCTGCTTCTTGTGCGTGTAGTCGATGGTCGCGGCCTTGCCGAGCTTTTCACGGTACGCCACCTGCGGCGCGCCGATATTGGCCTCGACCTTGTAGGTGCGGCGCAGGATGTCGACCTTGATGTCGAGGTGCAGTTCGCCCATGCCCTTGAGGATGGTCTGGCCGGTTTCGTGATCGGTCGACACGCGGAAGGACGGATCTTCCGCAGCGAGCTTGGCCAGCGCCACGCCCAGCTTTTCCTGGTCGGCCTTCGACTTCGGCTCCACGGCCAGTTCGATGACGGGCTCGGGGAACTCCATGCGCTCAAGGATCACCGGTTTGGCCGGATCGCAGAGCGTGTCTCCCGTGCGCGTATCCTTCAGGGAGGTCAGCGCGACGATGTCGCCGGCGAACGCTTCCTTGATGTCCTCGCGGTTGTTGGCGTGCATCAGCAGCATGCGGCCAACGCGTTCCTTCTTGTCGCGCGTGGAGTTCAGCAGGCCGTCGCCGGTGTTCAGCATGCCGGAATAGATGCGGCAGAACGTGATCGTGCCGACGAACGGGTCATCCATGATCTTGAACGCGAGCATGGAGAAGGGTTCGTCATCCGACGAGATGCGCGTGGTCTCGGCTTCGGTCTTGAAGTCGATGCCCTTGATCGGCGGGCGGTCGAGCGGGCTCGGCAGATAGTCGACGACGGCATCGAGCAGCGGCTGCACGCCCTTGTTCTTGAACGCCGAACCGCACAGCACCGGATACCAGGTTCCGTGCAGCACCGCCTTGCGGATCATCCGCTTCAGCGTGGCTTCGTCGGGTTCCTCGCCTTCGAGGAACTTCTCAAGCACGACGTCGTCGAGCTCGACGGCGGCTTCCACCAGCGCTGCGCGATACTCCTTGGCCTGCTCGAGCAGGTCGGCCGGGATCGGCTGTTCCTCGTACTTCGCGCCGAGGCTTTCATCATTCCAGACGTAGGCGACCATGCGCACGAGATCGACGACGCCCTTGAAACCGGCCTCGATGCCGATCGGCAGCTGCAGCGGCACCGGGCGGATGCCGAGGCGCAGCTTCAGGTCGTTGACGCAGTTGAAGAAGTCCGCGCCGATCTTGTCCATCTTGTTGGCGAACACGATGCGCGGGACGTTGTACTTGTCGCCCTGGCGCCAGACGGTTTCGGTCTGCGGTTCGACGCCCTGGTTGCCATCCAGAACACAAACCGCGCCGTCGAGCACGCGCAGCGAACGCTCGACTTCGATCGTGAAGTCGACGTGTCCGGGCGTGTCGATGATGTTCAGGCGCTTGCCGTTCCAGAAGGTCGTCGTCGCGGCCGACGTGATCGTGATGCCGCGCTCCTGCTCCTGCTCCATCCAGTCCATCGTGGCCGCGCCGTCATGGACTTCGCCGATTTTGTGCGACTTGCCGCTGTAGAACAGCACGCGCTCGGTCGTCGTGGTCTTGCCGGCGTCGATGTGCGCCATGATACCGAAGTTTCGGTAGTCTTCGATCTTGTACTGACGGGACATGAGGAAGTTCTTTCCGTGGCCTTGATGAGCCCGGGCGCTTTTCGCGAAGCGTTAGGCTCGGAGGGTGCTACCAGCGATAGTGGGAGAAGGCGCGGTTTGCTTCCGCCATCCGGTGCGTGTCTTCACGCTTCTTCACCGCCGATCCGCGGTTGTTGGCTGCGTCGATGAGTTCGCCCGCGAGGCGGTCGACCATCGTGCTTTCGTTGCGGGCGCGGGCGGCCGTCACCAGCCAGCGGATCGCCAGCGCCTTGCGGCGTTCCGGGCGGACCTCCACCGGCACCTGATACGTGGCGCCGCCGACGCGACGCGAGCGCACTTCGATCGCCGGCGCCACCGATGCCAATGCATCATGGAACACTTCGAGCGACGGGCGCTTCAGCTTCTTCTCGACGACGTCGAACGCGCCGTACACGATGGTCTCGGCGACCGACTTCTTTCCCTCGTACATGATGTAGTTCATGAACTTGGTGAGGGTTTCATCCCCGAACTTCGGATCGGGAAGGACTTCGCGCGGCTCGGCGCGGTGACGACGCGACATCTGATCTCTTCCTTGTTACTTCGGACGCTTGGCGCCGTAGTGCGAACGACGTTGCTTGCGGTTCTTCACGCCTTGCGTGTCGAGCACGCCGCGCAGGATGTGGTAGCGCACGCCCGGCAAATCCTTCACGCGGCCGCCGCGGATCAGCACCACCGAGTGCTCCTGCAGGTTGTGGCCTTCGCCCGGGATGTAGCAGACCGCCTCGATGCCCGTGGTCAGGCGGACCTTGGCGACCTTGCGGAGCGCGGAGTTCGGCTTCTTCGGGGTCGTCGTGTAGACGCGGGTGCAGACGCCGCGGCGCTGCGGGCAGGCCTTCAGGGCCGGCGCCTTGTTCCGTTCGGCCAGCGGCTGGCGCGGCTTGCGGATGAGCTGGTTGATCGTCGGCACTGGCTGCTCTTCCTTGCTTCAGACTGTCTGCCGGGCGGCCCTTGGGGGGCAAACCGGAATGCGAAAAACGCACGGCCCATTCCCTTCCCGAACCTGCCGAAGACGGCCTCAGGCCCGGAAGCGACGACGGATCGTGCTTGCGCGATCTTCCACGATCCGGCGTAGCCGGCGGCGAGGAAAGCGGTCCTCTATAGGGGGGCCTTCGCGGCGTCAAGCAGAGACCGGCCCGGATTCCGCGTCAGCGCCGTTGCGCCCGCGCGAGGGCGGCGCTATACGCCCGCCTTCGTCGGAGTATAGCTCAGCCTGGTAGAGCACCACGTTCGGGACGTGGGGGTCGTAAGTTCGAATCTTGCTACTCCGACCATCTTCCTTCCACGGCGCTCCCGACGCCGCCTAATCGTCCCGCAGGAACTCCAGCCCGGCCGTCCCGTCCCGCTGCCAGACGACGCGCGCCCAGCGTTGCTGCTTCCGCATCGGCTCGGCGACCACGATGCGCGACGGCAGGTCGATGCGCGTCGAGAACGCCACGCACGCGCCGCGCGAACTTTCGTCGGTGATCACCGCACGGATCCTGTAATAGCCCTCAAGCGTCAGGACAGCCTCCCGGAACACCGGCTCGCGCGCCTCGGCGCGCCGCTCGACGC
>WRPF01000113.1 GCA_009773335.1 Caulobacteraceae bacterium | reverse complement strand
GAGCTGCGCAAGTGCTGCGGTCTCCGGCGCGAACCCCTCCTCAGGCGCGGCCGCCGCCGTCGCGCGCAGTTCCGCGAGCGCCGCAGCGCTCCACTCGCGTACGGGCGAAAGCGGCGCCTGCGTCATGGGCGGCGCGGGCGATGTGCAGCCGGACAGCGCGCCCGCCAGTGCAAGGCCTGCCAGCGCCAGAAATGCATATCTCATGGAAGCGTCTCTTGAACGAGAGCGCATAGGCGCGGGTGAAGCGCCGCGCCGTCAAGGGCTTTCGCCGCCGCAGCGCGCCTATGACCCGAAGCCTGGGACCCGAAGTTTGGGACCCGAAGTTTGGGACCCCATGCTTGTGACTGCGGGCCGCGCCGGGCTAGAATTCGCCGCCCTCCGGGGCATGCCGGCGAATGGAGCAGAGCGTCATGGCGGAAGCCGAGTCCACACGCGTCGTCGCTCGGATCCTCGGGCCGAGCGCGATCGTCATCGGCGTCGCGGTGATCGCGCGTCGCCTCGACATGGTCGACATCGTCGACGCCTTCATGACCAGCCCGGCCACAGCCTTCTTCACCGGCATCGTCTCGGTCTTCGCCGGCTTCGCGCTGCTGTCGTACCACAATCGCGTCTCGACGCTGGGCGCGTTCGTCATCACCGTGCTGAACGCCCTTATCGTCGTGCGCGGCGCGGTGCTGCTGTTTGCGCCCAGGGTGATCGACCGCACCGCCGACTTCCTCAACGAGACGCCCAACGCCTGGACCATCTCGGGCGCCGTCATCGCGCTGCTTGGCGCGTGGATCTCCACCATCGGCTTTTCCGCAAAGCCTCCGCGCATCGCGTCGTGACGCCCGGCAATTGACTGGCGCGTTCAAGCGCCTAAACCTCGCGCCTTGACCCGGGGAGCCGCGCGAGCGGCTGAGAGTTGGGCGTTTCGCCCATGACCCGTCGAACCTGATCCGGTTGATACCGGCGGAGGGAGGGAGCGCATGAACAAGCCTTTCGACTCGAAATCCGTAACCGCGATGATCGTCGCGGAAGCCATCCCCGGCTCGCGCAAGGCGTATGCCTCCGGTTGCGCGCATCCCGATCTGCGCGTGCCGTTCCGCGAGGTGGCGCTGCATCCGAGCGCCAAGGAACCGCCGGTGACGCTCTACGATCCGAGCGGGCCGTACAGCGATCCGTCTGAAACCATCGACATCAACAAAGGCATCGCGCGGACGCGGGAAGCGTGGGCCGTGAGCCGCGGCGACGTGGAATACGTCCAGGGTCGCGAAGTGAAGCCGGAGGACAACGGCAATGTCGGCGCGGAGAAACTGACGCCGCAATTCCCCGCCCTGCCGCGCGTGCTGCGCGCGAAGGCGGGCGCGAACGTCACACAGCTTGAATACGCGCGCCGCGGGATCATCACGCCGGAGATGGAGTTCGTGGCGATACGGGAAAATCTCCGTCGCAAACCCGATGACGCCTTCATCCGCGACGGCGAGGACTTCGGCGCTTCCATTCCCGACTACGTGACGCCCGAATTCGTGCGCAGCGAGATCGCGCGCGGCCGCGCCATCATCCCCGCCAACATCAATCACCCCGAAGCCGAGCCGATGATCATCGGGCGCAACTTCCTCGTGAAGATCAACGCCAACATCGGCAATTCCGCCGTCACCTCCTCGATGGCCGAGGAAGTGGACAAGATGGTGTGGTCCACGCGCTGGGGCGCCGACACGGTGATGGACCTCTCCACCGGCCGCAACATCCACAACATCCGCGAGTGGATCATCCGCAATTCGCCGGTGCCGATCGGCACGGTGCCGATCTATCAGGCGCTGGAAAAAGTGAACGGCGTTGCGGAAGACCTCACCTGGGAGATCTATCGCGACACGCTCATCGAGCAGGCCGAACAGGGCGTCGACTATTTCACCGTGCACGCGGGCGTGCGGCTCGCCTACATCCATCTCACCGCAAAGCGCGTCACCGGGATTGTTTCCCGGGGTGGGAGCATCATGGCCAAATGGTGCCTCTCCCATCACAAGGAGAGCTTCCTCTACACGCACTTCGAAGAAATCTGCGAGATCATGAAGGCGTATGACGTCGCCTTCTCGCTCGGCGACGGATTGCGCCCCGGCTCCATCGCCGACGCCAACGACGCGGCGCAGTTCGCGGAACTGGAAACGCTGGGCGAGCTCACCAAGATCGCGTGGAAGCACAACGTGCAGACGATGATCGAGGGCCCCGGCCACGTCGCCATGCACAAGATCAAGGCCAACATGGACAAGCAGCTCGCCGTGTGCGGCGAGGCGCCGTTCTACACGCTGGGCCCGCTCACCACGGACGTGGCCCCCGGCTACGATCACATCACGTCGGCCATCGGGGCGGCGATGATCGGCTGGTTCGGCACGGCGATGCTCTGCTACGTGACGCCGAAGGAACATCTCGGCCTGCCGAACCGCGACGACGTGAAAGTCGGCGTCATCACCTACAAGCTCGCCGCCCACGCCGCCGATCTCGCCAAGGGACATCCCGCCGCGCGCCTGCACGACGACGCGGTGTCACGCGCGCGCTTCGAGTTCCGCTGGGAAGACCAGTTCAACCTCGCCCTCGACCCCGAGACCGCCAAGAGCTTCCACGACGCCACGCTGCCGAAAGAAGCCCACAAGACGGCGCATTTCTGCTCCATGTGCGGGCCGAAGTTCTGCTCGATGAAGATCACGCAGGACGTGCGGGACTATGCGGCCGCGAAGGAGGAGAAGGAGCGCGGCATGGCGGAGATGAGCGGGAAATTTGTGGAGGGCGGTGGGGAGATTTATGTGAGCGAGACGGGGGAGAAGCGGGAGGCGATTGAATAACCTGGCGTCGAGTATCTGAAACCAGACTCCCAGCAACCAAACCTAATTTTCCGGAATTTCCGCATCCAGAATGATGTACTTTTTCGGCCTGCCATCCCAAGCGAGGATGCGCGAGAATTTGACGCTTATCGTCTGAGAGGTTCCTTTTGCGTACTCGTTAAGTCCCCAGCCCAATACAGATTTGAACGCTTTTTGCGAATGCTCGGGAATGTAGATTGCGACGGTGCGACCGAGTTCATGGTCGAAGACTCTTCCGTGTCCCGAATTTGCGTTGAAGGCTGCGACTGAGACGTCCTTCACAATCACCTCATCGTCGACAATTGACTGGCTTATGTAGTCTTTGGTTGCCCCATCGAAGATGCTGATGGGCTGATCTTTCTTGCCGATGATCTCCATTCGATCCGCGCCATTGCGAATTATGGCATGAGCTTGCCGAAGACCGGGCTCCGTGGCATCCGCCAACGCCTCCAAGTCCCCGCCTCTTTGTGATGAGAGTACCGCCACGGCCTGCGTTTGCGGTTCATGGCTATGACCAATATTCTTCTTCACGATCAGCTTGATGAGATCGTAGAGAGCGCTTGATGCAACGCCGCCAACGAGCGTGCCCCCGACTCCCAAAATGAACGGATTTGAAGCGACAAACTCAATGACTAGGCCGAATAGTACGCTACCTGGTTTGACACTCTGCAGGCGTACGCGCGCCCTACTATCGAAGTGGCCTCTTCTCCGAATTCGCCCGGTAGCGGCGTAGTGAGTGATCAGTGTTGCCGCCAGAGACAGGCCGGCTAGCGAGGACAAGCCGTCGTAGGCTGGTAATTCGTGATTATCGGCATCCTGCCCCGTGAGGATCACCTTTATTGGCAAATTGACCAATTCAACCACTCCGCCCAACCTGAGGCAGCACTACTGCGATTCCCGTTTGACAGTGTGAATCAGTTTCACTGCGGTACCCTGACTCGGCTGACGCGTCCGAGCGCGTCTTGAATGCGGCCGATACGTCCGCGGTCTTGACCATTGACGTTCCGCCCTTCTCCCCCGCGAGGGGGGAAGGTGGTCGAAGGCCGGATGAGGGGGTGAGGTTCAGGAGGAAGTCGGGTGTTGCGGCCAATCGGCGGGACGCCCCCTCATCCGTCAGCTTCGGGGGTGCGGGCTCGGTGACGGAGAGCGGGCGCGGGAGGCTGAGGTCTTGAGAGTTTTCCTCTTGAGATTTTCGCCCCGGCATCTCGCGTGCGCCCCACCCCCGCCGCTTCGCGGCGGACCCTCCCCGTGGAGGGGAGGGAGATCAGCGGCGCTAATTCGCGTTTTTCACCGCGTTCCAGTTGAACAGAAAAATTGCGCTGTTCGGCCCACGTCTGCCCCTCCACGCGGTCCCCACGCAGACACGCCGCCGTGTGATACGGCCCCGCGCCGTCGGTCGTGCGGAAGCTCACGCAGGTGCGGCCGCGATCGGCTTTCCAGCGGCCGGCGCCGCTGCCCTCCCTCCCCTCCATGGGGAGGGGGGCGCGCCGGCAGGCGCGACGGGCGGGGTGCGGGCTCGGTGACGGAGAGCGGGCGCGGGAGGCTGAGGTCTTGAGAGTTTTCCTCTTGAGATTTTCGCCCCGGCATCTCGCGTGCGCCCCACC
>WRPF01000262.1:400-1340 GCA_009773335.1 Caulobacteraceae bacterium | reverse complement strand
AACGCGCGCGCACCGACGCACGCGTCGCGGGCGTGTTGCTCAAGCTGCGCACCGGCGAGATGCCGCTGGCCTACGCGCAGGAGATGCGCCTGTTGATCCGCTCCTTGCGCGAGGCGGGCAAGCCCGTGGTGTGTCACCTCGATGACGCCAGCGGTGCCGAATACTACGCCTGCGCCGGCGCCGACCGCGTGCTGCTCGATCCCGCGGGCAACATCCGCCTGCTCGGCACCTCGGCCACCGTGGTGATGTTCGGCGACACGCTGCGCAAGATCGGCGTGCGCGCGGACTTCGTGCGCATCGGCGCGTACAAGAGCGCGCCGGAGCAACTCACGCAACGCGAGATGACCGATGCTGCGCGCGAGGCGACGACCGCGCTGCTGGACGACGCGCACAAACGCATGCTGTTCGACCTGTCCGCCGATCTCGGCGTGAGCGAGACGCGCGTGGCGGAGATCATGGACGCCGGACCGCAGCTGGCCGAGGACGCCATCGCCGACAAGATGATCGACGCCTCCGCCGACGGCTTCGACCTGCGCGACGAGGCGATGCCCGAGTTCGATGGGCGCGGTCGCGTGTCCCAGTTGCCGGCCGACATGGCGGGTCGCTGGGGCGGGGGTCCGAAGATCGGTGTGGTCGTGATCGACGACGACATCGTCGACGGCGACAGCGTCGATGTGCCGATCCTCGACATCCACATGAGCGGCGCCAAGACCGTGATCGCGTCGATCGATGCACTGGCGCAGGACCCGCAGGTGCGCGCGATCGTGCTGCGCATCGATTCGCCGGGCGGCTCGGCGCTCGCGTCCGATCAGATCTGGCGCGCGGTGCGCCGCGCCAAGGCGCGCAAGCCCGTCATCGCCTCGCTCGGCGCGGTCGCCGCCAGCGGCGGCTACTACGTGGCGTCGGCCGCCGACGAGATCTGGGCGGATCCGACCACGCT
>WRPF01000262.1:0-358 GCA_009773335.1 Caulobacteraceae bacterium | reverse complement strand
ATCGGCGTCGGCATCGAACACATCCAGCGCGGCAAGCGCGCCGGCGCCGACAGCATCTGGCGCCCGTTCACGCCCGAGGAGCGAAGCGCGCTGGCGGACCTGATCCGTCGCTACTACCGCCAGTTCCTCGAGCGCGTGGCCGAGGGCCGCCACATGAGCGTCGAGCAGGTCGATCGCGTCGGGCGCGGACGCGTCTACTCCGGCGACGCGGCGCTCGCGCTCAAGCTGGTGGACCACCTCGGCGGGCTGGCCTCGACGCTCGCGCGCGCGCGCGTGCTCGGCGATCTGCCGGCGGACGCCGACGTCGTGGTGCGGCCGACACGCGCTGGTGGCCTGATCGAACTGCTGCTCTCCGGCC
>WRPF01000261.1 GCA_009773335.1 Caulobacteraceae bacterium | reverse complement strand
CATCGACCTCAACTTCGGTTGCCCCGTGCGCAAGGTCACGCGGCACGGCGGGGGTGCCGCGATTCCTTGGAAGCCGCGCCTGCTCGCCAGCATCGTGCGCGCCGCGGTGCGCGCGGCCGGCGCGGTGCCGGTCACGATCAAGTTCCGCCTCGGCATCGACGACGCGCACCTCACGTTCATCGACGCCGGGCGCGTCGGTCAAGAAGAAGGCTGCGCGGCGGTCGCGCTGCACGCGCGCACGGCCGCGCAGCTCTACGACGGCGCCGCGCGCTGGACCGCAATCGGCGAGCTGAAGCAGCACGTGCAACGCATTCCCGTGCTCGGCAACGGCGACATCTGGGAAGCCGAGGACGCCCTGCGCATGATGCGCGCGACCGGTTGCGACGGCGTCGTCGTCGGTCGCGGTTGCCTCGGACGCCCGTGGCTGTTCCGCGATCTGGCCGACGTGTTCGACGGCCGCGCGCCGCAGAACCCCCCGAACCTCGGCGACGTCGTCCATGCGATGCTACGCCACGCGTGGTTGCTCGCGCAGTGGATGGGCGAGGCGCCCGCGATGCGTGCGTTCCGGCGCCAGGCCGGCTGGTACACCAAGGGCTTCCGCGGCAGCGCCCGCCTGCGCGACCGTCTGATGCACGTCGAATCGCTGGTCGAGATGGAAGAGCTCGGCCTCGCGATCGACCCCGCCGAGCCGTTCCCACCGGACGCGATGCGCGTCTCACGCGGCAAGTACGGCGGCACGCAAACCGTCACGCTCCCGCACGGCTACCTGGACTCGCGCGACGACGACGCGCCGCCGACGCAGGAAGCGGAAGCCGGGCTGTCGGGCGGGTGAGCGCACCCACGAAAGCGCCGGCGTGGGCGACGGCAGCCCCGGGCGCTTCGCGCCTTGACGTGTCGCGATGCATCCTCTATCGTATCCTCATAGGCATCCTCTTCGAGGACCGATGGAACGCATCAACCTGAACGTGCCGAGCGCCGTCCGAAGTCGACTCCAACGCGTGGCGCGGCGTTTGCGAAAGACGGAAGGCGAAACGGCTCGGGAGCTTCTCGTGTTCGCGTTGCAGCGTACCGAGCGCGAGGAGTTGTATCGACGCGTCGCGGCTGCGCAGACGCCCGAGTTGCGCCGCCGCCAACTGCGGATCGTCGAGGCGTTCGAGCGGATGGATGGCTGACCGGGGTGCCGTGTTCCGCTTGCGGAGGCGCGTCGGCTTCGGTGCGGAGCGGGCCGGCGAGCGCGTGGTCGTGGTGCAAGCGACGCCACTGAACTCCGCGCTGCCGACGACCCTGGTGGTGCCGCTCGACGTGGCGCTGGACATGTACGAGGGCCTTCCGAACGTGCGCGTGTCAGCCGCCGAGGCCGGCGGCGACGCCGAGCACGTCGCGCTACCGACGCAGTTGCGGGCTCTGGCGGTGGACCGTCTGGCGCCGGGAGCGGTGGGTCGGCTCGGATCCAGGACGCTGCAAGCGCTCGACGACGCTCTGCGCGTCGT
>WRPF01000112.1 GCA_009773335.1 Caulobacteraceae bacterium | reverse complement strand
ACCGAAGGCTACGGCAACGGCCTCGCCAACGCGATCTTCGGCAACGCGCTCGACAACATCCTCAACGGCGGCACGGGCGACGATGTGCTGAGCGGCGGGGCGGGCAACGACACGTTCCTGTTCCTGCCCGGCGCGGGCCACGATGTCGTCTCCGACTTCGTCGCCGGCGGAACCGACGACCGCGTCGACCTCTCCGCCTACGCCGGCGCCGGCATCACCTACACGCTCACCCAGACCGGCTCCGACGCGGTGTTCAACTTCTCCAACGGCGACCAGATCGTCCTCGTCGGCGTCAACTCCGCCAGCCTCGTACAGAGCGGCGATTTCTGGGGTTAGGCCGTCTGCGGGGGCGGTTCCCCCAGCGCGCGCCTGCGCACTTCCGCGAGCGTGTTGAGCGTGTAGATGCGCGTGGGGCCTTCGGGGATCGCCTCGTAGAGCCTGCGGGCTTCATCGAACTGCGCGCGCGCCGCATCCGCCCTGCCCGCGTTGGCGTTGGAGGTGGCCAGCAGTTGCTGGTTGCGGCCGAGATTGTAGGCGCTTGCCTCCGGCCCGAGGATCCGGCGCGCCTCCGCGTAGGCCGCTTCTCCGCGCTCGAACTTGCCGATGTTGAAGAGGAACTCGGCGAAGCGCTGCTGCAGGTCGACGCGATCATGGGCCGTGCGGGCCGACGAAATGGCCTTCTCCCACAGCTGTTCGGCCTCGGGATCGCCGCTGAGCGCGATGGCGTCGGCGAGCAGAGCGTATTCGACGGCGGCCGCCTTGATGCGCGATTGCGCGAGGATGTCGCGCCCGAGCGTCGCCAGCGCCACAACCTGACGGACGAGCGAATTGACCTTCGTGTTGTAGACGTTGAGGCCCTCCGCTCCTTCCTGCTCGACGCGGTAGACCTGGATGGTCGTGTTGAGTTCGGCGATCCTGACGCACAGGTCGTTGACCCGGTCGCGCGCCTGCCGGCGGTCCTCGCCCGCCTTCGCGACGGAGCCTGAGACATTGGCGATCACCGCGGCGACGAGCGCGACGCCGGAAATGCCGATCGAGAGAAGATCCCGTAGTTCAGGGCCAGTAAGGCCGCCGCCTGCCGCCATGGTCACGCCCTCCGCGCGAAGCACCCCGGAAGACTGCGCGCTCCACGGCGTCTTGCGGGGGCACCCTAACATCGACCGATGCAACTTGAAAACGAAGTGTCGGCGACGATCCCTCACGCCACCCGAGAGAACTTCCACTTCACGAGGTTCGGGCTGCGGTCTTCCGGCATGTCGGGTTTCGTCTCACCCCACAGCACGATCTGCTTGGTGCGCTGGGGGCCGTGCGCGCCGGAGAGGTGGATGGAGGTTTCGATGTCCATCTTGCGGGCATCGGTGACGAAATTCCACGCCGGGCCGTTCTGCGGCGTGATGGTCATCTGGTGCACGTCAGAGCGCTCCACGCGCACCGTGGGATGCAGATGGAAGCGCACGGCGAACTTCACGGGTTTGAGTCCCACGCGCGCGCCGCCGAGCGGTGTGGCGGCGGCGTCCTGTCCCCACATCTGGCGACCGTCGGCGGCGAGGAACACGCGGCGACGATGCAGGTAGCCGAAGGAAGCGCGGTAGCCGTCGTGGTGTGCGTCGACGAGCACGCCGTCGTCTTCTTCCGTGCGCTTCTGCCCGACCGTGGGCCCGATCGGGTGGGCGGCGCCGCGCCCCGCACGCCGCTGCGAGAAAATCGCCGAGAGCGCATCGTCGATGACGAGCGTGGAATGGCCATTCGTCGCGCGACCTGCCGCGCGCCAGTCCGGCAGCAGCTCCATGCCGCTGCCGACATTGACGATGAGGCGATCCGGCCCGCAGGAAAACTCGAACGCGAGCGCGCCAGCGTGCGCGCGTTCGCCATAGGCAGGCGGCGGCGCGCCGCCCACATCCATCAGCACCGTCACGTCGCCCGCGACGAGACGCTGGTAACCCGATTGCGTCGCGTAGTTGAAATCGCGTCCGCCCGCCGCTTCACGGAGTGCTGCGGTGATCGCGTCGCTTGAGCCTTCCGCGCCGCCGTTGAAGCACGCGAGCTTGCCGTCGCTCATGCGGAAGAAGCGCAGCATCGTCGCCATGCGCGGCAGCGCTTCGCGGATGAGCTGCGGCGTCTCGATGCCGGAACGCACCAGCGCATCGTCCGCAGCGATGAGATCGCAGAACGCCTCGTAGAGCGCCAGCGGCGAGCGTGACGCGTGCCCGCCATCGGAGAGGAACTGCGACGCGCACGCCTCTTCCAGCGTCTCCTCGCCTTCCTCGCGCAGGCGCTCGCCTTCGGGAATGCCGCTGACACCCGCCATCACCAGCGCAGCGCCAGCCTTCACGCGCGACAGCGGCTCGCGCAGGTCCTTCACCGCGAGTTGCAGGTGTCGCGCTTGCCGCGCGAGCGACTGCAGCAGATCGGCGCGGCGCGCGAGATCGCCGTGCTCGAACGCGTGACGGCCGTGGCAGAGCCACGCGTACAGCCGCTCCGCAGCCAGTTCCGGCGCCCACGCGGCGGCGTGGAAGTCCTTGCCGAACCCTTCAACCCAGGACTCGATCAGCGCCGCGGCCGCTTCCTGTCCGCTGACGCCGACGCTCGCTACATCGACGAGCCATGAAAAGCTGTGCAGCCGAGCGGCGAAGTGCAGCGAGGGCGGCGGCGCGCTCCAGGGCGTGGCGTTCATGCCGGGGAGTTTTTCGCTCGCGATGCGCCACTGGCCGCGCACGATGTCCATGCCGCGCGCAAAATCGCCGAGGCGCGGATCGCGGCCCCACTGGCGGATCCCTTCGGGATCGGCGCCGCGCAGCATGAGCTTGTAGAACGGGGTCGCGCGCCATTCTTCCGACGCCGCGGCAAGCAGCCCGCGCCACGCGCGCGGCGGGAGGATGCCGCCGGCCATCTAGAAGCGCCCTCCCTCCCCTCGATGGGGAGGGTGGCCTTCGCGTAGCGAAGGTCGGGTGGGGTGAACGCGGGACGCCGGGGCAGAGATCGCGAGAGGAAGATCGCTCGTCGCCTCGCGTGCTGTTCGCCCCTTACCGGCGCGCGCGCCCCACCCGTCGCTCGCTCGCGCTCGCGCCACCCTCCCCATCGAGGGGAGGGAAAGGTGATCGCTTGAACACACGTTATGCACCACGCAACCGCGCGATGTTCGCCGCGTATTTTTCCGGACCGTCGCCGAACACGGCGGTGCCGGCGACGAGCGCGGTCGCGCCGGCCGAGATCACCTGTGCGGCGTTCGCGGCTGTGACGCCGCCGTCGACTTCGAGGATGATGTCCCTGCCCGTCGCGTCGATGCGCTTCCTGAGCACCTCGATCTTGCGGAGCTGGGTGTCGATGAACTTCTGGCCGCCGAAGCCGGGATTGACCGACATCACCAGCACAAGATCGAGATCCTCGATCAGCGCCTCGATCGCGGCGATCGGCGTGCCGGGATTGAGCGACATGCCGGCCTTCGCGCCGGCCTTGCGGATCGTCTGGATCGTGCGGTGCGGGTGCGGGCCTGCTTCGGGGTGGAACGTGATGATCCCGGCGCCCGCCTCGACGTAAGCGTCCACGAACGGATCGACCGGCGTGATCATCAGGTGCACGTCGAGCGGGATCGTCGCATGCGGTTTCAGGGCCTTCACGACCATGGGACCGATGGTGATGTTCGGCACGAAGTGTCCGTCCATCACGTCCACATGCACGAGATCGGCGCCGGCGGCCTCGATGGCGCGCACTTCCTCGCCGAGCCGGGCGAAATCCGCCGACAGAATCGACGGTGCGATCAACACCTTGGCCATCACCCGCGCCTAACAGGGGCGGACGGGCGAAGCAAGGAGCCCCATATTACGCATTGGGCCTCACCCGCCCACCGAGAGCCCGCGGATCTCCGCCGCAGCGAGGATTGTCTTGGCGAAGGTCCACGCGCCGGTCGATTCGAGTTCGCCGATGGTGGCGAGCACGCCGGAGGTGCGCGCGTCGTTGGCGGCCATCCACTCGCGCACGAGGCGCGGCGCGGCGGCGACATCCTCGGCCCCCGGGACCCCTTGGGGCGCGGCGCCCGCGTGGCGGATGACCGCTTCGGCGAGAAGTCGTTGATCCTCGTAGAGTTCTTCCAGCGTCCGGCGCAGCGCAAGGCGGTCCCAGTGCTGCTCCAGCGTGAAGGCCATCGCGGCCCCGCGCAGGCGGTCCATCCCGAAGGCCGCGCCCACGCTACGGAACACAGAGGTCGCGGGCGCCACGGGCCAGCCGGTGCGTTCGGCGAGGTC